>NZ_JARDYK010000006.1:0-137497 GCF_029069195.1 Acetobacter fabarum | reverse complement strand
TGGCTGATTACAGGACTGTTGTCCATGTCATGGCCGATGCCCAGAGGCTGGGGGTCACCCAGATGGGTATCGTCGGGCAGGAACAGTTCGTCGATCAGTAAGGAAATGAAGAAGATCATGACCATGCGTTTTGTGCGGGGCCTTCTGTGCTCTGCGGCTGTTTTCTCTCTTGCCATTCCGGCAGTGCAGGCGGCGGATACACTAGGCCAGCCTGTGGGCGTGGCATTGCAGCAGGCCCAGAGCGCTCTTGCTGCGCATAATTATGCCAAGGCCATGGACGCTGTGAACAAGGCAGACGCAGTCGCGGGTAAAAGTGCGTATGAGGATTACACCATTGCGCAAATGCGGGCTGCTGTGGCCTCGCAGGCGGGTAATGTGGCTCAGGCGACCGCCGCGTATGAAAAACTGATCGCCTCCTCCCGCACACCGCGTATTCTGAAAAACCAGATGCTGATGTCTGAAGGGAGCATGGCGTATAATGCCAAGGACTACCCCGGGGCAGCTGTGGCCATCCAACGTTATCTTAAGGAAGCTGGCCCGAACCCGGCAATGGAAACATTGCTTGCACAATCTTATTATCTGCAAAAAGACTATGCCCACACACTCAGCGTTCTAACGCCGATTGTGTCCAGAACGCTCAGGGCCGGGCAAAAACCAGTGGAATCGCAGTTGCAGATGCTGGCGGCGAGTGCAACTGCCCTTAAGGATTCCACCACGGCAACGCATGCTTATGTTCTGCTGGCGACCTATTACCCCAAAAAGGAATACTGGGCGCTCTTGCTGCATGAACTGGTCGTGAATACAAAAATTCCGGCATCCTTGCAGCTTGATGTGTATCGTATTCGTCTGGCGGCAGGGGATATTTCCACTGCACGCGATTTTATGGAAATGACAGAAATCGCCATGCAGCACCGTATGCCCCAGCTTGCACTGGACCTGATGAATCAGGGATACCAGCAGGGCGTGCTGGGGCAGGGGCCAGAAGCGCCCAGACAGGCACGTCTGAAGGCAATGGTGGAAAAAACCGTTGCGGTCAAAAAGCAGTCTCTCGAAGCGGATGAAAAAACCGCTCTGGCCCAGACATCGGGGAATGAACTGCTGAATGTGGGGTATAATTACGTCCTGTTCGGGCAGGCGGCCAAGGGGCTGGCGCTTATGCAGCAGGCCATTACCAAAGGGGTCGCAGACCCCGATATTGCCTGCCTGCATCTTGGTCTGGCCCAGATGCAGGCAGGTAACAAAGCGGAGGCCGTACAGGTTCTCAGGAGTGTTGCCGGGGATAAAGGCGCTTATGACATTGCTCAGCTCTGGGTGCTTCGGCTGGGGCAGGCAACTGCCAGACATTAAATGTAAGCAGGGTAGGGTTTATAAAAAAGGCCGCTCCAGAGCGGCCTTTTTTATTTGATCAGGTTTGGCTTATCCGGCCTTGGGGGAGCCTGTCTGTGGAGCAGGCTGCGGTACTGTGTGGGAGCGGGAGGAGGTCTCCTGCCAGCCACCGCCCATTGCGCGGTAAATGGTGACAAGGTTCTGGTATTTTGCAACAGCAACCGTAATCTGGGATTGTTGGGCCTGTAGATAGTAGCGCTGTGAATCCAGTGTGGTCAGGTAGGAATCTGTTCCGGTTTCATAACGCAGTTTTGCCAGACGGTAAGCATCACCTGAAGCGAAGACCAGGTTATCCATCTGCTTTTTTTCGTCCAGATAGGCTTTGCGGGCGGCAAGTGCATCGGCCACTTCGCGGAATGCGCTTTGCACCGTTTTTTCGTAGGCGGCAATTTTACCGTTACGGGTTGCCTTGGCTACCTTGAGGTTACCGCTGTTCATACCCCATGTCCAAAGGGGAATCTGGAGGCTGGGGTTCAAACCCCATGTGGTTGCTGCTGCCGTAAACAGCTTGTGGAACTGCAAGCTGGAAACGCCGTCTGTTGCCGTGAGCGTCAGACGGGGGAAGAAAGCGGCGCGTGCTGCCCCGATACTGGCCTGAGACGCCAGAAGGTCATGCTCTGCCGCTGCGATATCGGGTCTGCGGGTCAGCAGGTCTGATGGCAGGCCAGCAGGCAGGTCAGCCAGAATGGACTGTTTGCCCAAAGGCAGGGGTGCGGGCAGGTTTTGTGGAATGGGCGCGCCAATAAGCAGGGCTATCAGGTTTTCGTCCTGTTCCACCTTGCGGCGGGTATCGGTCAGCAGGGTGGCACTTTGCTGCACCTGTGTTTCCAACTGCCGTACGGTCAGCAGGTTTTCTTCTCCGTGGGCGTATTTATCCTGTGTCAGCTTCAGGCTGTTCTGCTGGCTGACCAGTGTGCTTGCCGCCAGCGCTTGCGTATCCCGGTCGCCCAGCCAGGTAATATAGGCCATGGCAACCTGCGAGACGACGCTGATAACCATGCCACGCATGTTTTCCTGCTGGGACAGGGCACGTTCGGCGGCCTCCTTGGTCAAGGAGCGGATGCGTCCGAACAGATCAATCTCGTAGGAGGAAAAACCAATCCCGCCGGAATAGTACCGGAAGGGATCGCGGGCCATGCCACTGCCGGTTTTGTTGGTATCCAGCCCAGGTGCAAAGCTAAGCCCCGCCGCATCGGATGGTGCCTGATACATAGGCCCACCCGTGGCGGAAATGGTGGGGAACAGGCCTGCGTGCTGCACGTCATACTCGCCCTGTGCCGTGGCGATATTGGCGGCAGATGTGCGCAGGTCCCGGTTTTCGCGCAGGGCAATGGTGATCAAGGCTTGCAGCCGTGGGTCTATAAAGAACTCACGCCAACCAACATCTGCTGCCACTTCTGGCAACAGCTTGTCCCCGGTTTTGGCATAGTCGGGCCATGTTGTAGCCAGCGGAGGTGTGGGGCGCGTGTATTTGGGGATCATGGTACACGCGGAGAGTGCCTGCGTTGCTGCAACGGCCATAACAACAGCGCGGAGCCGCAGGGAGCGACGGAAAAAGGACTGAGGAGCCATATCTTATTCGTTCCCTGTTGCAGTCTGGGCGGGTGGTGTGGCCTGTTCGCGTTCGCTGATGCGTTTGACATGAAAGGCACGCAGCACCAGAACAAAAAAGACAGGCACAAAGTAGACGGCCAGAAGTGTTGCGGTGGCCATGCCCCCGACTACTGCGGTGCCAATGGCCTCGCGGGATGCGGAGCCTGCCCCCGAAGCAAGCGCGAGGGGGAACACCCCCACAACGAAAGCGATTGAGGTCATGAGAATGGGGCGCAGCCGTTCGCGTGATGCGGTAATAACTGCGTCTTCCAGAGGTTCTCCCCGTTCAAAGGCGGCTTTGGCAAACTCCACAATAAGAATGGCGTTTTTAACAGCCAGACCAACGGTGGTGAGCAGCCCGACCTGAAAATACACGTCGTTGTTCATGTCCCGCCACAAGGTGGCGGCAATGGAGCCCAGAATCCCCAGAGGGATAACCAGCATGACCGCAAAGGGAATGGCCCAGCTTTCGTAAAGTGCGGCAAGGCACAACAGAATAACCAGACTGGCGAGTGCATAGAGTGGTCCGGTGGAGGAGCCGGAGGAAATTTCCTCAAACGAGAGGCCGGTCCAGTCGTAGCCTATGCCTTCGGGCAGCTTTTTCAGAATATCCTTGATAGCGGCAAGGGAATCACCAGAACTGTAACCGGGTGCGGGCTGGCCCAGAATTTCAAAGGCGTTAAAGCCGTTGTAATCCTCAACCTTTTGCGGGCCGGTCAGCCAGTACCCGTGAATAAAGGCATCCAGCGGGGCCAGCGTGTTGGTGTTGGTGCGGATGTACCATTTGTTCAGGTCCTGCGGCAGCATGCGTGAATCCATGTCGCCTTGAATATAAACCTGCTTTACACGGTCATTGCGGGTGAACTGGTTAATGTAGATCGACCCCAGAGCGCCTTCGATTGTTGTGTTGATGTCATTAATCGTAATGCCCAGCGCATTGGCTTTTTCGCGGTCAATATCCAGGTGATATTGCGATGCGTCTTCCATGCCATTGGGGCGCACGGCCAGCAGGCGATGATCTTTGCTGGCCAGACCGAGTACCATATTACGCGCAGCCAGCAGTTTTTGGTGCCCGAGGTGTCCACGGTCTTCCAGTTCAAGGTCAAACCCTGTGGCGTTGCCCAGTTCCAGCACGGCTGGTGGGTTGATGGCAAAAATCTGGGCGCGTGGGTCAAACCAGTAATGCATCATGATCCGCCGTGCGATGGCGGCTGATGTCTGGCTTGCAAGAGGGCGCTTTTTCCAGTCTGTCAGGCGGATAAAGAATGCGCCTGAGTTCTGGCCCTCCCCTGCAAAGTTAAACCCGCTGATGGCGTAAACAGATTCCACAAGTCCGTTCTCGGACTTCAGGATATAGTCCGTAATTTCGTGATTGAGCTTTGTGGTCTGCTCCATGGGCGTATTGGGAGGCAGGGTGACCTGCCCAAAAATAAGCCCCTGATCCTCATCGGGCAAAAAGCCGCTGGGCAGGCGGGTAAACAGATAGCCCGCCAGTGCGCTAATCAGCAGGAAACAGGTAATGGACAGCGCTGTTGAGGAAATAAGCCTGCGCACACCCCTGAGGTAACCATTGGTCAGGCGTTCAAAGTTGCGGTTGAACCAGCCAGCAGGGCCGGTTGTTTTAACATGGGCGCCGGGTTTGAGCATGGTGGCGCACAAAGCGGGCGTAAGCACCATGGCTACAAGAACGGACAGCCACATGGCGGAGACAATGGTAATGGAAAACTGCCGGTAAATAACTCCGACCGAGCCGGAAAAAGCCGCCATGGGCAAAAACACGGCGGTCAGCACCAGCACAATGCCGATCAGCGCGCCTGAAATTTCGTCCATGGAAACACGGGCTGCCTCGATGGGGGAGAGTTTTTTCTCCGACATCACACGTTCCACGTTTTCCACCACCACAATGGCGTCATCTACCAGCAGGCCCACGGCCAGCACCATGGCCAGCATGGTGAGCGTGTTGATGGAAAAGCCAAAAATGTTGAGCAGACCAAACGTACCCAGCAGCACGACCGGCACGGCGATGGTGGGAATAAGTGTTGCGCGGAAGTTCTGCAAAAACACCAGCATGACCAGAAAGACCAGCCCGATGGCTTCAAGCAGGGTAATGATCACCTCTTCGATGGAGAGGGTGATGAAGGGCTCCGTATCCAGCGGGTAAACGGTTTTCAGCCCGGGTGGGAAGAATTTTTCCAGATCATCAATTTTGGCACGGACTGCCGCTTCGGTCGAAATCTGGTTGGCGCCAGGGGCCAGCTTGAGCGCCATGCCTGATGCCGGGTGGTTGTTGTAGTAAGAGGCGGTGTTATAGGTCTGCGGTCCCAGTTCCACCCGTGCCACGTCCTTGATGCGGACCTGCGAGCCATCGGGCTGGACCCTGAGCAAAATCTTCTCAAACTCGCCAGCCGATGTCAGGCGGGTCGGGCCAATGATCGTGGCATCCAGACGGATGTCCTTACGTGCAGGCAGGCCACCGAGTTCACCAGACGAAACCTGAATGTTCTGGTTCTGGATAGCAGTTTCAACATCCCGCACGGTCAGGCTGTAGTTGAACAGCTTGTTGGGGTCCAGCCAGATGCGCATGGCGTATTCGGAGCCGAAGAGTGTGTGGTCACCAACGCCGGTTACGCGGCTGAGCGGGTCAGAAATATTGGAGGCCACATAATCGGCAATGTCCGAGCCGGTCATGGAGTTGTTGGTGGAAATAAAGGCCAGCACCAGCATGAAGTTCTTGACGGCCTTGGTGATGCTCAGTCCCTGAGCGGTCACTTCCTGTGGTAGTTTGGGCTGGGCAAGCTGGAGCTTGTTCTGCACCTGCACCTGAGCAATGTCGGGGTTTGTGCCCTGCTCAAAGGTCAGGTCAATTTCCATCTGTCCCGAAGCGTAGGACTGGGCAGAGATATATTCCAGATGATCCAGCCCGAACATCTGCTGGAGTATGGGGCGCACGACCGTATCGTTTACCGTATCGGCGGAGGCGCCGGGGTAGGTTACGGTAATGGCGATCTGGGGCGGGGCGATACTGGGATACTGGGCAATAGGCAGCCGCAGGATGGAAAGACCGCCAAACAGCATGATGATCAGGCTGATCACCCACGCAAAAATGGGTCGGTTGATAAAGAACCGCGAAAGCGACATGGATTTACTGCCCTTTTTGTGCAGGCTGTGCCGCAGAGCCGGGAGTTGTGTCGGTCTTGGGTTTGCTACCTAGCACCGAGACCTTCGCTCCGGGGGTTATTTTTTGCATGCCGCTGACCACCACGCGCTCACCAGCCTTGAGCCCATCTGTCACCAGCCAGTCGGTGCCGATGGCCATGCCGATCTGGATCTGGCGCAGGGCTACTGTGTTGTCGGGCTGCACAATCCAAACCTGCGGGTCGCCGTGGGTGTTATGGCTGACGGCTTCCTGGGGAACCAGCAGGGCGTTGGGGTCAATCCCCTCGTCAAGCTGAGCGTGGACATACATGCCCGGCAGCAGCAGCTTTTGCGGGTTGGGCATGATCGCACGTACAATAACGGTGGAGGTCGTTGTATCCACGTTAACTTCGGCCAGCGCCATGTGGCCTTTGAATTCGTAGGCGGAGCCGTCTTCCAGCGTCAGAATCACGGGGACTTCGCCATTGGCCTGACGTTTGATGCGGCCTTCTGCCAGTTCACGCTTGAGGCGCAAAAGGGTAATGGCGGGGAGGTTGACGTCCACATAAATGGGGTCCAGCCGGGTAATAATGGCCGTGTTGGAGGTCTGCTCGGCTGTAACAAGTGCACCCACCGTAATCAGTGTACGGCCGATCCGCCCGGAGATCGGGGCATACATCTTGGTGTAACCAAGGTTGACCTGAGCGCTTTCCACCTGCCCCTGAGCGCTCTGTATCTGCCCCTGAGCCTGCTTTTCTGCGGCTACGGCGTCATCATAATCCTGCTGGCTTACGGCGTGCTCACGCACCAGCTTCTTGTAGCGGCGAACCTTGGCCTTGGCTGTGGCATCAAGCGCCATGGCCTGAGCCAGTTGCCCGCGGGCGGTGTCGTACACGGCTTTGTAGCGGGCGGGGTCAATCTGGTAGAGCTGCTGGCCAGCCACCACGTCCGAACCTTCAACAAACAGGCGTTTGAGCACAACGCCTGTTACCTGTGGGCGAACCTGAGCAATTTCAAACGCATCCGTGCGGCCTGGCAGGCTGGTATGCACACTTATGGGCTGGGGTTGCATGGTTACAACACCCACGGCCTGATGTGGCGCCTGCGGTGCGCTCTGCTGGCGTTTGCAGCCTTCCAGCGCAAGCAGGGCAACCGTGCAAAGCAGGACCGGACGAAGAGAAAAAGTGTGTGTTGTCACTTTGGTGTGGCCCTGTGTGTTGAAAGGTTTTCCGCACATTTCAGGCTTGGTCAGGCAGTGCAGGAGATGGAAAACATGCCATTTCCTACCCTGATGGGAGCTTGAGCCGCAGGCCGTGTTGTGGAGAAAACGGAGTGGACAAATGAAGGTGAGAAAACAGTACTAAGTGTTACCTTTAACGTGCAAGCTAAAAGTGCAACCCCACCAAGTCAAGAGCAGATCAAACCAGAAACACAAGCTTTATTGCGGGTGTCAGGCTATGCGGCTGTTGCTTTCGTCCAGCCGTGTGTCCCTATGGACCCATGTTGAAAGGAGAAGCCCGAACCCCAGCATAACATTCAGCATGGCCGATCCCCCGTAGGAGACCAGCGGCAGGGGCACTCCCCCGACCGGAATCGCTCCCATGACCATGGAAAGGTTGACCAGACAGTAAAAGAAAAAATTCATGCTGATGCCAAGTGCAATCAACCGGCCAAAACGGTTGCGGCAGCGTATGGCCATGATCATGCCGCCCATAATCAGCAGCATTAGCAGGGCAATCACGGCGGAAGCACCGATAAAGCCCCATTCTTCGGCAATCATGGTGAAAATGAAGTCAGTCTGCTTTTCGGGCAGAAAGTTCAGCTGTCCCTGAGAGCCGTGCAGGTAGCCCTGCCCCCACATGCCGCCAGACCCAAGAGCGATCTTGGACTGGATAATGTTGTAGCCAGCCCCGAGCGGGTCGTTTTCGGGGTGGAGGAAGGTGGTAATGCGCGCTTTCTGGTAATCATGCAGGTGCCCGTAGGCAAACTGCACAAGGGAGGGAAGTGGCAGAATAAGCAGGATAATCTGCCACAGCCGCATGCCCGCCGTAAAAAACAGGGATGCGCCAATACCCCCGATAATAACCGCTGTGCCCAGATTGGGTTCCTTGAGCACAAGTCCAACAGGCACCAGCACCATAAAAGCGGGAGGAATAAGCCAGAGCGGGTTACCCATGCGGGCATAGTCCATGCGCGAAAACCATGTGGCCAGTACGGTCACAAGGGCGATCTTGGCAAATTCGGAAGGCTGTACCTGAAGTCCTCCGATCATGAGCCAGCGCTCGGCTCCCTTGCCAACATGGCCCATGTGCAGGACCGCGACGAGCAGCACAAGCGAGAGTGCGTACATCCCCCACGATGCGCGCATAAGCAGGTGGGGGGGGAGCATGGCAATGGTGACCATCAGCACAAGGCCAACGGCAAAACGTGCGGCCTGCGGGGCCGCAAACGGGTAAGGCACACCACCTGCGGCGGAATACAGAGTGACGTAGCCAACACCAGCCAGTGCGCAGATCAGCAGAACATAAAGCCAGCTTATCCGCCACAGCTTGGCCATCAGGCGGAAGCTGGGTTCAGCCCGCAACAGGCGTTTGTGGAATCGGATGGGGTTATTCAAAACTGTCATCCACAGCGGCCACGCTTTCTGGTGGGGGTGTGGTGTGGTTGGAGGGGTCACGCAGGAGCGTGTCGCGCATGATGTTGCGCGCCAGCGGTGCGGCGGCGTCCGCTCCTGCGTTGCCGTGCTCGATCACGACCGATACGGCGTAGCGGGGCGCGTCATACGGGGCAAAGCAGATGAACAGCGCGTGTGGCCGGTATTCCCACGGCAGATTGGCGGAGTTGAAGTGCCCGCTCTCACGCAATGCGCGGGAGACGTGGCGTACCTGAGCCGAGCCGGTTTTGCCCGCCATGGTCATACCGGGCAGGTCCAGCTGCGCTTTGGGGGCCGTGCCATGGGGTTCGTTCACTACGGCAAACATGCCTGCCCGCAGGGCTTCCAGATATTTTTCAGGCATGTTCAGGCTGGGCCAGTGCTCGGGGTTGGCCATCGGGCTCATCTCGCCGTTAATGGCGCGCATAAGGTGGGGCTGTACCGCCCGCCCGGTTGCCATGCGGGCCGTGTAGGTGGCCAGTTGCAGGGGGGTAACCTGTATGAATCCCTGCCCGATTCCGCTGACAATGGTATCCCCCCCATTCCAGTGGTGGTGGTGGGCCTGCCGCCATGCCGGGGTGGGGATCAGCCCCGTGCGGGTATGGGGGAGTTCAATATCCAGCGGTACGCCAAGGCCCATGCGGTGCGCGGTCTCGGCAATACGGTCCATGCCGATCCGGCGGGCAATTTCGTAAAAATAGACGTCACAGGAGTATTTGAGCGCCAGATGCAGGTCAACCGACCCATGTCCCCAGCGGGACCAGCAGTGGAAGCGTGTGCCCCCTACATCCAGATGGCCGGGGCAGAAAACCCGGTCGGTGGCGGAGATCAGCCCTGACTCCAGTGCAGCCATGGCCACGGCGGGTTTGAAGGTGGAGCCCGGCGGGTAAACGCCTGCCACAGCCTTGTTGATCAGGGGAGTATGCTGGTTGTTGGTCCATTCAATCCACTGAGCGTGGCTGACACCACTATCAAACAGGGATGGATCGAACGAGGGCGTGCTGACCATGGCCAGAACCTCGCCATTATGGCAGTCCAGCACCACGGCGGAGGCGGTCTGGTCTCCTATGTGATTGAGCACCCTTTGTTGCAGTCCGCGGTCTATGGTCAGGGAAATTTCTTCCCCCGGTACGCCTTCCTCGCGGTTCAGTTCGGAAATCACGCGGCCAACGGCGTTGACCTCCATTTCTACCGAACCTGCGGTGCCGCGCAGTTTTTCGTCCTGATTCTGTTCTATGCCCGCGCGTCCAACCCGCATGCCCGGCAGGGCCAGCAGGGTGGAATGCGCCACATCGCTCTCGTTAGGGGGGGCGACATAGCCGATAATATGGGCCAGCAGTTCCCCTTCGGGGTATACGCGGCGTGTGCCCACATCAATCAGCACACCGGGCAGAGAGGGCGCATTGAGCTCGATTCGCGCCATTTCATCCCAGGAGAGGAAGTCCCGCAGCATCACGGGTACAAACCGGCGCTGGTGGCGCATTTCACGCGCTATGCGGTTGCGGTCACGTTCATCAAGCGGGATCAGGGTGGAAAAACGCTCTATGGTGCCGGTTACATCGGTTGTCTCCTCCGGCATCAGGAGCGCGCGCCAGTTTTCCTTGTTGTTGGCCAGAGCAATGCCGTAGCGGTCCACAATGCGGCCACGTGGGGGGGCAAGCAGGCGCTTGCTTACACGGTTGTTGGCCGCCATGCGGGCATAGTGGTCACCATCATTGATCTGGATATGGTACAGGCGGCGCGCCAGCTCGCCCATGGCACCGGCCTGTACCGCCATGCACAGCAGGGCGCGGCGGGTAAATACGCCGCGCGCCGGGTCTTTCTGATCCCGGATCGGCATCAAGCGGCGGTTATCGCGTTTACGCCGCTTTAGCCACATGGGAACACCTCCCATGTGGTCATGGCGTGTCCTTCTCGTCCAGAATATGCAGGAACCACGAGAAAGTTGCGGAAAGCAACGGATAGACCCCTATGCAGAGCAAGGCTTCAAAAAAAGCGGGTGCGGGGTCCAGCAGATGGAGCCGGAACAGGCAGGCCAGCGCCCACTGCAATGCCGCTGCAGCTGCTCCTACCAGTCCAAACAGGCACCAGACCACTAAAAAGTTCATCCGCATGAGACCAAAACGGGCATAACTGCCAATGCCATGCACCAGCAATAGGATAAAGGCGCTCACCCCCAGCGGTGTAAACCCCACAAGGTCCATAAAAAGTCCAAGCAGGAACACGGCCAGCGAAGGCATGCCAGAGGGCCGCCACACGGACCAGAAAAAAATCGTGTTGATAACAATGGCCGGGAGCAATTCCGCCGCTCCGGGAACGGTAACGGGGGCCGAGAAAAAAATAATGACCAGCGCCGTAAAAACTGACGGCAGGAGATGCCGCGCCGTACGGTCGAGTCGCTGGCGGGATGTCAGCTGGGTTTCGGTATCATGTTCCCAGCGGGGCTGGCGGGGGTCAGACATGCCGTTATCCCTCCTGCCCCGGACCAAGCAGGGTTTTAAACGGCAGTGTAAGGGCGCGGTGTGGGCGGGTCAGAGGTACATGGCCGGGGGCTTCGGGGGGTTCTATCTCGGACTGCCCGAAGTCAAACACGCGCAGCATGGTCAGTCTGTCCAGCCGGGCAAAGGGCTGCACCACGGGCTGGCCGGGGTGCAGGTAATGCACACTGCCAATGGGAATACCGGAGGGAAAAGCCCCGGCCTGGTCGGAGGTCACAACCCGCTCGCCTTCTATGGGGCGGGTATCCTGCGAGTAATAGAGCAGGCGGGGCAGGGGGGAATTGTCCCCTACCATAATGGCTGCGGCGTGGCTGGATTCCAGCTCTACCGGCAGGCGGCTGGCAATGTCGGTAATCAGCAGGATGCGCGCGGCATGTGCGCCGACTTCCGTCACCCGCCCGGCCAGTCCGCTGGAGGCCAGTGCTATGTTGCCCACCTGCACGCCGCTGGTGGTGCCTGCGACCAGCAGTACAGCGCGGGCGTAAATCCCCCCGCTATCGGCCACCACCCGGCCTGTTACAAACGCAGGTGTAGGTTCGGGTACCCAGTGCAGTTCGGTTTTGAGGGCATCATTCTCCCGCGCCAGAGAGACCGCAACTTCGTACCACCGTCGCAGATTGGCGTTTTCAGCACTCAGGCGGTGGTTTTCTTCCGCCAGATTGCGTGCCTCCTGTATCCCGTGCACAAAACGTTCGCTGTCGGTCTGTGTGCGTGAGAGCAGGCCCCACAGGGGGGCCAGCACATCGGCCACGCGCATGCGTGCCTTGTCTGCCAAAGGGCGGTCGGCCTGCCCGGCAATAATGATCCCGACAGACATGAGCAGCAGAACTGGCAGAACCAGTTTGCTCAATGCCTGTCTTACCTGAATGGAAACCGGGACCATGGAAAACCGGATGCCCTTACTATCTGACGGCATAAAGAACCAGATTCAGCCACGCACCGCACAGTGGCCGGGGTGGCTGAACCGGGGCGTTAGTACATGGTGGTCAGCACGTTGCGCAGACGCTTCATTTCTTCCAGTGCGCGGCCTGTACCCAGCGCCACGCAGGAGAGGGCATCTTCAGCCACGGTCACTGGCAGACCGGTTGCCAGGCGCAGCACATCGGCCATGCGGTACAGCAATGCGCCGCCACCGGTCAGGACAATGCCCTTGTCCACAATATCAGCCGCCAGTTCGGGCGGGGTGTTTTCCAGCGCGGTTTTGACCGCATCCACAATCTGGCTGATCGGTTCCATCAGGCTTTCGGCAATCTGAGCCTGAGAGACCTGAACCTCACGCGGGACGCCGTTGATCAGGTCCCGGCCCTTTACGTCCAGCCAGGGGCCGCTGTCCTCGGGGTCATCGGGGGGGAGGGCCGCGCCAAGGTTGATTTTAATCCGCTCTGCCGAGCTTTCACCGATCAGCAGGTTATAGGCCCGGCGGATGTAGGAGATAATGGCTTCGTCCATTTTGTCTCCGCCCACACGCACCGAGCGGGCATAAACGATGCCACCAAGGGATATAACGGCCACTTCTGTGGTGCCACCGCCAATATCCACAATCATGCTGCCAGAAGGTTCGGTAACGGGCAGACCCGCACCAATGGCGGCGGCCATGGGCTCCTCGATCAGGAAGACCCGGCGCGCACCGGCACTTTCCGCACTTTCCTGAATGGCGCGGCGTTCAACGGCCGTGGAGCCGGAGGGTACGCACACAATAATCTGCGGGCTGGCGAAAGCCCGGCGGTTATGTACCTTGCGAATGAAATGTTTGATCATTTCTTCCGCAACATCAAAGTCGGCAATCACACCGTCGCGCATGGGGCGGATGGCGGCAATATTGCCCGGCGTGCGCCCGACCATCTGCTTGGCTTCCTCCCCTACGGCCAGAAGCTGCTTTTTGCCACGGATGTCTGCAATCGCCACGACCGAGGGTTCGTTCAGTACAATGCCACGCCCTTTGACATACACAAGGGTATTGGCAGTACCGAGATCAATGGCCATGTCCGCAGACATAAGACCGAGCAGACGAGAGAACATCCAGGACTCCTGGTTGAGGCGGCACTATGCGACTGTGCGGAAGGGGCAGCCAAACAAAAGGGACCCCAACGGTCGCTTTGGTCAATATATCTGCACGGATTAACGGGGCATAGCGAGGCAGACAAGCCCTCAGTTTATAAACTTCCGCATAATTTTCTTATGCGGCAGGGTATCTGCCTCGTTATTTGGGGGCGCAGGCCCCCAATGGGAGCCTGCTTCAGGCGGTCAGGGCTTCGGGCGCGGTGCGCGCACGCTTGACCAGCAGCTTGTTCAGGGCGTGTACATAGGCGCGCACGGCGGAGACAACGGTATCCGCATCCGCGCCCTGGCCATCAACCAGCTTGCCATCTTCTTCCAGCCGGACCGTGGTGCGGGCCTGTGCATCCGTGCCTTCCGTTACTGCGCCAACGCTGAACAGCGCCAGACGGGCCTCATGCGGGAAGCCCAGACGCAACGCGTTAAAGGCGGCGTCCACCGGCCCGTTGCCTGTGGCGCTGGTCTGTACATCCCTGCCATCGACCTGAATGGTCAGGTCCACTTCGGAGGGTTTGCCCGAGGTGGATGTCAGGCTCAGGGCCGCAAAGCGGACATGGTCGTGGTCACGGGCTTCATCATCAACCAGTGCGACAATGTCATCGTCGTAAACGACTTTCTTGCGGTCAGCCAGATCCTTGAAGCGGGAGAACGCTTCGTTCAGGCGGGTGTCGTCCATGTCCACATAACCCAGCGCCTTGAGTTTATCGCGGAAGGCGGCACGGCCCGAATGTTTGCCCATGACCAGCGAAGACCGGCTCCAGCCCACGCTTTCGGGGGTCATGATTTCATAGGTCGCGGCGTTTTTCAGCACCCCGTCCTGGTGAATGCCACTTTCGTGCGCAAAGGCGTTGCGGCCTACAATGGCCTTGTTGGGCTGTACGTCAAAGCTGGTGATGGTAGCCAGCATGCGAGAGACCTTGAGCAGGTCGGTGGTCTGGATATTGGTGGTGTAAGGGTACTGGTCATGGCGTGTGCGCAGCGCCATCACAATTTCTTCCAGTGCAGCGTTGCCTGCGCGTTCGCCAATACCGTTAATGGTGCATTCCACCTGCCGTGCCCCACCGCGCAGGGAGGCCAGCGTATTGGCAACGCCCAGACCCAGATCGTTATGGTTATGGGCGGAAAAAATGACCTGATCCGCACCCGGCACACGCTCGCGCAGCATGGAAAAGATTTTTTCCATGTCTTCGGGGGTGGCGTATCCGACCGTATCGGGGATGTTGATGGTGGTGGCACCTGCCCTGATCGCGGCTTCCACGCAGCGGCACAGAAAATCCGGATCGGTGCGCGAGCCGTCCTCGGCGGACCACTCCACGTCATCCGTCAGGTTACGTGCGGCTGTGTTGCCGGTGGTAATCAGGTCCAGAACGGTTTCCGGCTCCATGCGCAGCTTGTATTTCATGTGCAGCGGGGAGGTGGAAATAAAATTGTGGATACGCCTGCGCTCTGCCGGGGCCAGCGCTTCGCCCGCGGCGGCAATGTCCTTGAGGCCTCCGCTGCGTGCCAGTGCACAGATAACTGCGCCTTTGGTGTGGCGGGCAATTTCGTTCACGGATTCAAAGTCACCCTTGGAGGCAACGGGAAAACCCGCCTCGATCACGTCTACACCCAGTGTTGCCAGAGCTTCGGCCATGCGCAGCTTTTCGGCCAGATTCATGGAAAAACCGGGGGACTGTTCGCCGTCGCGCAGGGTGGTGTCAAAAATAATGACACGCCCGGCTGTCATGTGGCCAAAGGATGGGTGATTAAAGCTGGACTGATCAGCAGACATGAAAAATGTTCCTGAATTGACTTTGGTCTGGCGCTGCCAAAGGCTTGCTACGCCTTATGTTTGCCTGTGCCGGACACAGGCGCTCTCACTCGCAAAATCCCCTGGGCGCGGCAGCACAGGGCTGCCCGGATCGCTCAGGGGCTGATAAGTCGAAGGAGAAGGTCCAGACGAAAAGCCACGCCGCCCTGTGCCGCTGTTACGCGGGTCTTGTGGGAATCGGACATGAACCGGTCGGAGATCATGCCCGGTAGAATACCGTCCTGTTTTGTCAGCGCAACAGGAAAATGACCGGCGTAGGAATTCATTCGGCTTGGCTCGGCTTTAGCCCAGCGGTCTGCCACGGCGCAGGGTGTGCAACACATACAGCATGACCCCCAGCAGCACGGCGGCAAAGGTCTGGTGCACGGCTCCGGCCCAGACAGGCACCACCAGCAGTAAGGTAGTGACCCCCAGCGCGTACTGCACGAGCACGGCCCAGCCGAGCAGAATAACGCCGTTTTGCGCCCGTGGACCAAGGCCCGCACCCCGCCGCAGCCCGGCCAGCAGCACGGCGCCAATGCTCAGCGCGGTCAGGGTGGCCAGCAGGCGGTGGTCAAACTGGATGGCAGCTTTGTTGACGACCCAGTTCATCCACAGTGGGGAAAGCTGGGCATAGTCCGCTGGAATAAGGTGCCCGTCCATGAGCGGAAAAGTATTGAACAGAAAGCCCGCATGGGTGCCCGCCGTAAAGCCGCCAGCAAGAATGGTGATGCACAGCAGCACAACGCCAAGGCACGCCAGACGCCGGGTAAGTTTGACGCCGGGCGTAAAGGCCGTGGGCTCGGGCTGGGGCCAGCGGATGGAAAACGCAGTCCACAGAATGGCCCCATACAGCAGCAGGGCGGCACTCAGGTGCAGCACGAGTCGCACCGGTTCAACCGCCGTGCTGTTGGCCCTGAAGCCCGAAGCAACCATAAACCAGCCAATGGCTCCCTGAAGTGCCCCAAGAATGAAAAACACGAACAGGCGCACGGCAAGGCGGCGGGTGATCATGCCCCGGATAACAAACCATGCCAGTGGTGCCAGCAACACCAGACCCATAAGGCGGCCCCAGAAGCGGTGGCTCCATTCGGCCCAGAATATTTTCTGGAATCCTTCCAGCCCGAATCCTTCATGCTGGAGATGGTACTGCGGAATGGTCTGGTACAGCGCAAACAGCCGCTCCCATTCTGCGTGGGACAGGGGCGGGATGATGCCGCTTACGGGCTGCCAGTCCATAATGGACAGGCCAGAACCGGTCAGGCGGGTGACGCCGCCAATGGCGATCATACCCAGCAACATGAAACACAGGAGGAACAGCCAGCCAGAAATCAGGCGGCGGTGAGCAGGCGTCATGTCTTGCTGGCGCTGGGGCGTGATGGGCATGGCACTCTTTTGCGCTGGGGTTAAACTTGATGGCTAGGGTTTACAGCCAGCTTGCGGGCTGCGGCAAGAAGATGCTAGCGCCCAAGGGATGGAACCAGCCTCTCCTGTACCGGAGCAGCCCGTCAGGGTTGTGTTCAAACCTTTGCTAATGCTGCTTATTCTGGTGGCAGGAGCGATAGGATTGCGGCATGTGCCCGTTCTGGAGCAGATGCTGGGCAGCACGGATATGCTGCGCGCGGGCCTTGGTGGGCGACTGGTGTTTGTCGCGGGGGCATCGGTCTGGTGTGCTTTTGGGCTACCCCGGCAGGTTGCCGGTTTTGCCGCCGGGCTGACCTACGGGGTGGCCGAAGGGCTTGCCATGATCACCATAGCTTCTACATTAGGGTGTGTGGCCGGTTTTTTATGGGCTCGCTGGGGTGGTCGTTCATGGGCGCAGGCCCGTCTTGGACCACGGTTTGAAAAGCTGGATGCGTTTTTAACCCATAAGCCCTTCCTGAGTATTCTGACATTGCGCCTGCTGCCTGTTGGGTCGGCCCTGCTGCTCAACCTGCTCGGAGGTGTGTCCGGTATGGCTGTGTGGCCGTTTTTTGCAGCAACCCTGCTGGGGGCACTGCCACAGAATGCTGTTGCGGTGCTGCTTGGGGCTGGCGTGCAGGTGGGTGCTGTCTGGCAGTATGGTGCGGGGGTGGCGCTGTTTGCCTTTTCTGCCGTGCTGGGGCTGTGGCTGTGGCGGCATGCCCGTATTGCCCGGGCCAGTGCGCAGGGCTAGGCCGGGAGCGTTGTGTGCGGGCAGGCCGCTGGGGCCTGCCTGTTGTGGGTCCAGCCCCGTTCCCCACTGGTTTTTCCATTATGGGATGAATGTTTTGCGGCACTTATTGCAGAAGACACATCCGGAGGGTCGGATATGACGCCTCCGCCCCGCACCCACACGGCGCAGGGTGCGTCCGGGCCGGTTTTTGCACAGGGTGTGCCGGGCTGGCTGTCTCTTCTGCTTGGATTTTTGACTGCTGTCGGCCCCATTTCCACCGATATTTATCTGCCCGCCTTCCCGGCCATGGAGCAGAGTTTTCATACCAGTGCGGGTAATGTGCAGTTTACGCTGGCCATCTGGTTTGTAGGGCTTGCCATCGGACAGTTGAGCGTAGGACCGCTGGCGGACAGGTATGGCCGACGCATGCCCATGCTGGTGGGGAACGTGCTGTATGCGGTGGCGTCTGCTGTCTGTGCGTTTGCGCCGGATATCACGCTGTTTTCCGCCGCCCGGTTTGTGGCCTCCATCGGGGCGTCGGCTAGTCTGGTGGTGCCAACCGCGTGTGTGCGTGATGTGGTGTCCGACCGGGCGGCAGGGGCGCGCATGATGTCCCGCCTGATCATGGTCATGGGGGTGGTGCCCATTCTGGCCCCTATGCTGGGTGGTCTGGTGGTGGAGTTTGTGTCGTGGCGGATTATTTTCTGGGCATCGGCGGTGTACGGGCTGGTGTGTGTGGGGCTTGTGCTGTGGGTTCTGCCTGAAACACTGGTTCCCCAGAAGCGCCAGAGCCTTTCCGCCATGACGCTGCTCACCCGCTACGTGGGCCTGCTGGGAGACAGGGGCTATGGCATTTACGCCATGATCACGGCGTTCTCGACCTTTATGACTTTCAGTTACCTTACTGCTGCGCCGTTTGTTTTTGTGCAGCTGTTCCATTTTTCGCCATTACATTTTTCCATGCTGTTCGGGGTCATGTCCGTGTTCATGATCGGGGCGTCACAGCTGAATGGCCTGCTGGTCGGACGGGTGGACCCGGCCCGTCTTTTGCATGGGGCGGTGGTCCTGTCGGTTCTGGGGGCAGTGCTTATGGTGGGGGCCAGCATCTGGGGGGGCTGGTACGCGCCTGTGGCGTATAAGCCGTATGAGGTCTGGCTGGTGATTGGTACCATGGTGCTCGCACTTGCGCCAACGGGCGTTATTTTCCCCAATGCGATGATGATGGCTCTGGCCGACCACCCGGCTCAGGCGGGGGCGGCATCCGCCCTTGCGGGCACGTTGCAATACGTGCTTGGCGCATTGGCCGGGGTGGTGGTTGGCCAGTTTGCCGCTATATCTTCGTTACCAATGGCTGGCTGTATGTGCTTTGGTGCGCTTATGATGCTGTTTACGCATACGTTCCGTCCTGCTTTGCATGATACTGCCTGATCTCGCATGGGCAGCCATGCCTTGCCCGGTTAAGATCAAGCTGTCATGCCCACGGGAATGGCAGGACACATAGAATGGGGAGCATGCCTGACATGCTACGGCATCCAGCAAGACGGGCTCATATTCTGGCTCTTATCGGGGCTGGTGTGCTGATTGTGACCTTTGGTGGCATTGGCATAGAACTCGGGAACGACATGGCCCGGCATGGCAATCTGGACCGCCAGAGTACGGCTGCGGGCAGCTATTTACGCGGCGTGCACCATGCCACCAGCAATGCCCGCATATGCCATTATGCCTTTGAGGCCGAGCACAACCCCGCCGATGGCGAATGTTACCTGCAAGCCATTACCCAGCTCTCCGATGCCCGCGCGGGGTTTGGTGACTTCCGCTCCGTGCAGCTGCGTGAAGGGAGCGGGCGCAAGGAAGTGCTGGGGGTGGTTGAAAAACAGCTCCAGACCATTAGTACATGGCCCAGATTGGCCGAGGCCATGCCACAGGGCGGAGCGACCCTGCTGGCCGCACTGGACCAGAACCTGTCTGTACTCAGCCGCGCCAGTACGCTGGATCAGGCGGACCGGGTCGCCAATATGCTGCGCAATACAAGCTGGCAGCGCAGGCTGGCACTTCTGGGTATTCTGACCGGCGTGCTCAGCATGATCTCGGCAGGCTGGGTGCTGGACCGTTCCTCCCTTGCCGCGGCAAGGGCCGAGGCTTCCTCGCGTGATCTGGCGTTGCGGCTGCGCGCCACACTGGACAGCCTGAGCCTTGGTGTTGCGGTGTTTGGCGCGGATGGGCGGCTATGGCACTGGAACGAGCAACTGGCGACAGTGCTTGGGCTGGGCAAGGATTTTTTGCGCACCGGCCTGTCCTACAACGCCCTGAGCGGTATGCTGGTGGTGGACGGTGTGCCCCTGCTGGAACCGTTTGAACATATTGAGAGCAGCCTGTCCAAAGGGGAGCTGGCACCGCCGGTTGTGGTGGAATGTAAAGGTGGCAATGGCGCGGACCTGGAACTGTGTCGCACGCTGTTTTTTGCTCCCGATGGTGCGGCCGAGCGGCGCGGGTTTGTGCTGACCGCAGCCGATATTACCATGCGCCTGCGCAGTGAGCGCGCTCTGGGCGAGGCGCAGAAACTGCGCGCTCTGGGCCAGTTGACCGCCGGGATTGCCCATGACTTTAAAAACCTGCTCACGGTTATTCTGGGCAATCTGGAACTCGCGGCGGAATATGACCAGCCCGATCAGGTTGAACAGCGGCAGGAATACCTGTCTGCGGCAACACATGCCGGTCATCGTTCTGAAGCGCTGACCGGGCAGCTTCTCTCCTTCATGCGCAGGCAGCGTGGAGCGCCGGATTCGTTGCAGCTGTCGGACCTGTTCGCCTTTCTGGGTGGTTTGCTTGGGCGTGTGATCGGCCCGCGCATTGTGGTGGAGTGTGGTGTTGTGGCCGATGTGTGGCCTGTACGTGCCGACCCCGCCCAACTGGAAAGTGCTGTGCTCAATCTGGCGATCAATGCGCGTGACGCCATGCCCTCTGGAGGGCGGCTGCGCATTACGGCGCGGAATGTCACGTTCTCGGTCAATGCCGACCTGATGGGCCTTCCGGTGGAGGAAGGCCGCAGTATCCGTGTTGTCTCCGAATTCTCCCCCCTGCCTGCGGGGGACTGGGTCAGGCTGGATGTGGCGGATAGTGGCTTTGGCATGACGCGGGAGGTCATGGACCGTCTGTTCGAGCCGTTTTTTACCACCAAGCGCGAAGGGGCCGGTACGGGCCTTGGCATGGCCATGGTTCTGGCTTTTTCCCAGCAGGTCAATGGCCGGGTTGTGGTGGCAACGGGGCATGGTAGCGGGACCGAGGTTTCGTTGTGGCTGCCGCGCGCCATAGCGGCCAGTGCGGGTACGGAGGGTGTGGCTGTCGAGGTCATGCCCGCTCTGGCCAGACCCGCCCCGGCCCCGCAGGCGCAGGCACGCAGCCTGCAGGTGCTTGTGGTGGAGGATGATGCCGCCATTCGTGATATTGTTGTGACCATTCTTGGCATGGCAGGCCACAAGGTGCTTGAGGCGGGGGATGGAGAACAGGCGTTCGACACGGCAGCCGGAGTGGAAGGTACGCTTGACCTGCTGGTGACCGATATCCAGCTCCCCGGCCCGCTTGACGGGGTTACGCTCTCCCGCGTGCTGGTGGAGCGCTACCCTGCTCTGGCCGTGGTGTACATGTCGGGCGATCTGACAGCCGATTCCCCCCCGCCGGAGGGGAGTGTGCCCAATGTGCGCCTGTTGGCCAAACCTTTCCGCCGCGATGGGTTGATGGAGGCCGTAACCGCAGCTCTGGGCGCGCGCGCGGGGGTCTGACCAGCCGGATATTTCCTTGCCGAACGCTCCTGTGCGGGATAGAGCGGGGCCGGTTGCCTCAGAACTGTTCGCCAGCGGTGCTTGACCTATGGGAATCAAGGCAGGATGGAAACGCGCTTCCACAGCGTTGGGCGCATGGATGAAGGATTGTCAAATACCATGACGGGACGTCAGGATATCGACCTTAAGGATTACATCCGTCACATTCCCGATTTTCCCAAGCCGGGTATTTTATTCTACGATATTTCAACCCTGATGCGGAACCCCGATGCCTGGCAGATTGCCATGGGTCGCCTGACCCGCCAGATTGCACCCTTGCAGCCGGACCTGCTGGCCGCTGTGGAATCACGCGGGTTTCTGACCGCTGCGCCGATTGCCGACCGTATCGGCTGTGGCATGCTCATGCTGCGTAAAAGTGGCAAGCTGCCGGGTAAGACGATCTCGCATACCTACGAGCTGGAATATGGCTCCGACACGCTTGAAATCCAGGCCGATGCAGTCAGGCCCGGCCAGCGCGTTGTGGTGATGGATGACCTGCTGGCAACCGGTGGTACGCTGGCGGCTTCCATTGACCTGTTGCGCAAGGCCGGAGCCGAGGTCGTTGGTGCTTCCGTGCTGGTTGAACTGACAGGCCTTGGCGGACGCGGCAGGCTGGATACGACTGTCACAAGCCTGCTGTCCTACGAAGACTGAAAGCGGACAACGTTTTTCGTAGGCCATGTCCTGTGCGTAACGCTGGGTGCAGGACAGGGCATACGAGGTGTGAATACGCTTTTGGGCTTCTTTGGGGTAAGAAGAGGCAGATGGCAGTCTTTCTGATCAGTCCTGACCGGCAGAACGCGGCATGAAGGCTGCGGCGTTTTCATTTGGCCAGTTCTGTCAGGCATTCAAAACCATTGTCCGGCAGGCGCTTGAAGGGGGTGGCCCTCCTCGGGACCTGAGCAGGCTGCGCTGGCTGTTTGCCCCTAACCTGCTGTCTTTCGGGTATGCACTTCGTACCACCTTGTCATCCCTCATAGCCCTTGGCATTGCCTTGTGGTGGGAGTTGGGGAGCCCGCAATGGGCAGCCCTGACCGTGTGGATGGTGGCACAGGGCACGCGCGGCAAATCCATTGCCAAGGCGCGGTGGCATATGTTTGGCATGGTGGTGGGCACACTCTGCGCCTTTATCCTTGTCGGCAGTATGCCGCAGTCACCACTGCTCTATATTTTCTGGCTTGCGGTGGGCATTGGCGGGTTCTGTTTTGTGGGCACCCTGCTGCCCGGCCCTGCCAGCATGACCAATTACCGTATTCATGGCATGCGGGCCTCGGGTTTTACCTATGCCATTATCGGACTTGATGGGGCTGCCGCTCCGGATCAGATTTTTCATATCGCCATGGCGCGCGCCACGTATATTACACTGGGTATTGTGGTGGAAACCACCATATCCTCCCTGTTTCAGTACCAGCTTGGCCTGCGGGCCAGAAACAGGCTCGCCACCAATTTTGTACAGGCTCTTGATGGTGCGGTACCAGCTCTTGTGCGCCTGCTGGGGGGGGACCGCCGCGCGGTTGCCAATTCTCCCGCTGTGTTTACGACCATTGTGGGTCTGAGTGATCAGGTCGAGTTTGCGGAAGTGGAAATGGGCGAGCACCAGCATGAGGGTGACCATGCCCGGGCAGCCCTTGCCGCCATAGCGGTGCTGATGTCGCGCGGGCTGGACCTTGGTGCCCTGCTCTCCATGCCCGAAAGTCAGGGCAGGGAATATTTACAGGTTGCGGGGCAGGTGGCCGGTTTTTTAAAGACCATTCCCCAACGCCTGTCTGATGAGTCGCCCGTGGCCCCGGTCCTGCGGGACCTGACCGCCCTGCGTGCGACCTGCACCCAGCTTGCCGCCACCTGCCTTGAGCAGGAAATGATCGCGGCCACCAACCCGCCCATTGACGCGGCACAGGAGAGCAGCCTCTCGCGCGAGGGGCAGCTGCTCCACAAGCTGGGTGCCATTCTGGACGAATTGCAACAGGCTATCGAACAGTTCGAGATGAGCCGCAACCCGAAGCCGCATGACCATTTTCGATACCCCATGCGCAGCTACCGGGACTGGCGCATGGCCTTTACCAACAGTTTGCGTGCATCGGTGACCATTTTTGCTTCGGGGGTGATCTGGGTTGCCACGGGCTGGACCGACGGGCTGACCTTCATGATGTTTGTCTCCATTGTCTGCGCCCTGTTTTCCACGCTGGAGCAGCCCGCACTGGCCACGCAGGCGTTTTTGCATGGCACGGTTTTTGTTGTGGGCATGAGCGGGCTGCTCGACCTGTGGGTTATAGCTCAGCCAACAATTTACGAAACACTGGCCCTTTGTCTGGCCGTGCCCATGCTGGTGGGGGGGCTTGCCTTTGCCTGGACCCCGCTCGTACTGGCAGCGGTTGCGTATAACCTGTTCCTGCCCATTCTCATCGGTCCGATGAATCAGGGCCGGATGGATGAAATCCTGTTTTTCAACACCGCCCTGCCGCTGTTTCTGGCCATGGTTTTTGCCATGTGGATGTACCGTCTTTTCCTGCCGTTTGATCCGGATGGTCTGCGGTGGGATCTGCGCGTGAGTATTCTGCGCCGTCTGCGCAGGCTGGCCCAGAACCGCGCCCCCCCTCCCATGACCGAAGTGATCGGCCGGGGGGTGGATGGCTTTGTCAGACTGGCATCCATGACAACAGATGACGGAAACACCTACGTGCGGGACCAGTATGTGAGTGGTGTGCTGTCGGGTATGACCATAGAACTCAACCTCCTGCGCCTGCGGGTTATTCTGGCACGTAATATTCTGCCAGATGACGCACGGCACGCCACACAGGCAATGATGAACCGCATGCAGCAGTTTTCGGGCCGGTATGGTGGGCAGTATGGGCGTACAGCGCGGGCGGCCAGTCTGGCGGTGGAATACCTCTCGCGCATGGAACAGGCCGAAACCAACCTGTCCGTGCGCGAGGAAATGTTACGTGTGCTGGCCAGCCTGCATGTGATTGCAGCGGAACTTAAAGAGAATCAGGCGTTTTTTGACGCATCCTCCCCTTATCTGGACAGAGCGTTTATCTGACGCAATGTGGACCAGTTACGGGGGGAGCGGGCATAAGGGAGAAACATCATGCCAGATGCAGGAGTTGCATGGGATACCGTGCGGGCCAGAGCTTTGCTGCGCACCATGTTTGATGCCGCTGTAGCCAGTGCCGATCCGTTTGTGGTGCTGGCCGAACACCTGCCCCCCAAACCCCGAAGACGTTGCGTTGTGGTTGGAGCGGGCAAGGCCTCGGCTGCAATGGCTGCGGCTCTGGAAGCCGCCTGGCCTGATGTGCCGCTTGAAGGTGTGGTGGTCACGCGTGATGGGCATGCTGCCCCCACCCGCCATGTGCGTATTCTGGAAGCCTCCCACCCCGTGCCCGATGCGCGGAGTGAGGCAGCTGCCCGCGCCATTATGCATGCCGTTGCGGGGCTTGGGCCGGATGATCTGGTGATCGCCCTTGTATCGGGCGGGGGGTCGTCCCTTCTGGCCCTGCCCGCGCCGGGGCTGACGCTTGAAGATAAACGCCTTGTTGGGCGGCAACTGCTGCATTCCGGTGCGACCATTACGGAAATGAATACCGTGCGGCGGTACCTGTCCGCCATCAAGGGTGGGCAGCTGGCGCAGGCTGCCTACCCTGCACAGGTGCTGACACTGGTGATCAGTGACGTGCCGGGGGATGATCCATCGGTCATTGCCAGTGGGCCAACCGTACCATCATCGGGCACGGTGGCGGATGCGCTGCGGATTGTGGAACGGTATGGGCTGGACCTGTCCCCCGCCGTGCGTGGGGTGCTCGAACAGGCTGTGGTGGACCAGCAGGACCACAAACCTGTGGCGGACCCGCGTAACCGTGTGGCGCTGATTGCAACCCCGCTTAGGGCGCTTATGGCTGCAGCGGACGTTGCACGGCAGCAGGGGGTGACGCCTCTTGTTCTGGGCGATGCTCTGGAGGGGGAAAGTCAGGTGGCCGGTATTCTGCTGGGTGGCATGGCGCGTTCTGTTCATGCGCATGGTCTGCCTGTTTGTCCGCCTGCCGTGCTGTTAAGCGGGGGGGAGACAACAGTGACCATCCGCGCGGGGGAAGGGGCTGGCAAAGGCGGACGGAACACGGAATTCCTGCTCTCCTGCGCGCATTTTCTGGGTGGGGAGAGTGGTATCTGGGGACTGGCAGGCGATAGTGATGGCATAGATGGCACGGAAGATGCCGCCGGTGCCATTTTTGCGCCAGACACACTCGCCCGTGCAGCGCAGGCAGGCTGCCTGCCCGACCCATTCCTGCATCATCATGACAGCTACAGTTTTTTCAAGGCAGTGGGTGATCTGGTCATGACCGGGCCAACGCTGACCAATGTCAATGACATCCGTCTGCTCCTGATCACCTGAAAAACCTGTGTCTAGTCCTGCAACGCGCGGGCGACCTCGTGGCGCAGGGCAGGAAGGACGGTTGCCCCGAATGCGGGCGTACGCCGTTCCCACGCCCCTGTGCGCCATGAAGGATGGGGCAGGGGGAAATAGGTCGGCAAGAACTGTTCAAACCGGGTAACCCGTTCAAACACCCCGCCTTTGCCCAGCACGTAATTCTGCGCATAGGCACCTACCAGCAGGGTGAGCCGGATATTGGGCAGATGTTCCAGAAGACGTTTCCGCCACAACGGTGCGCATTCCGGCCTTGGGGGGCGGTCTCCCCCTTTTGGCAGTACGCCGGGGTAGCATAGCCCCATGGGTACAATGGCTATTTTTTCCGTATCGTAAAAAAGAGTGCGGTCCATGCCCAGCCATGCCCGCAGGCGATCGCCCGAGGCATCGTTAAAGGGAATACCCGTCTCATGGACTCGGGTGCCCGGAGCCTGCCCCGCAATCAGTAACCGTGCGCGGGGCGAGATATGGATTACCGGATGTGGTCCAAGTGGCAGCGCATGGGCGCAGGCCGAGCAGGCCCGCACCTGCTGGAGCAGGGCCTGTAACTTATGGTCCTCTTCTGTGTGCACCAGAATCTGGGTTCCTGCTGGTTTTGGGTGGTTGCACGGGTGTTTCATCTGCACTGGAGCGGGTGAGGCATCTTTGTATGTAGGGTCGGGAAATCTGGAAAAAAGGGCTGGAATATCTCCTTCCTGTATTTCTCCATGATTATGGGAGCACGGTTCCGGGGGTGGAGGAGCAGTATGGCTTCAAGCCATAAAAAAGCACCGCAGTGTTGCCACTGCGGTGCTTTTTGTAGTCTGGCCCATGACGTGAGCCGCAGAGGGAAAGGTCGGTAAACCTTACTGTTCTGCGTCCACCCCGGTATGGGTCTGTGGGGCAAAGGTCCAGCCAGCGCCGTAAGGCTGTGGCATGAACAGACCCCAGGTTGCCGTGGCGGACGTGGGATCAGCCCATCCGGTGGTCGGGATCGGAGCATGGTCCAGACGGAGTTTCTGAACGTCAGCTGCCGTTACGTTGGCCGGAGCCTTGTTGCCCCAGGCGGAGCGGACAAAGTTGACCACATCCGCCATCTGCTGGTCGGACAGAACGCTCTTGTAGTCCGGCATGGCAACGGCGGAAGGTGCCCAGTTGGTGGGCGGCAGAACACCACCGGCCATAACAATATGGGCAATGGAGGTCGGGTCATCCCCAACAACAACCGGGTTGCCAGCCAGCGGCGGGAACATCCGTGCAACACCACCACCATCGTTACGATGGCACGCCGCGCACTGTTCAACATAAACCCGGGCACCCGGGTTGTTGGCCGTGTTGCCAGAATCCAGAGCCTGCGCCGTGGACGGATCGTACGTGTAATCCCCCCGTGACGGCGGAACCGGTGGCAGGGCCTTCAGGTATTTTGCAATGGCGTGCAGGTCGGAATCCGTGAAGTACTGGGTGCTCCAGCCAACCACGTCGGCCATGCCGCCAAAGACTGCGGCGTGGTCGGTACGGCCGGACTTGAGGAACTGGAAGATGTCCTCTTCAGACCAGCGACCCAGACCTACAACCGGGTCGTTGCGCAGTGTCGGCGCAATCCAGTTGTCGATCGGAGCGCCACCGCCCAGGAAGTCCGGACCACCGGAAGCATCCAGAGCCTTCTCCTGCATGGCAAAGCCACGCGGCGTATGGCACATGCCGCAATGTCCCGCACCCGTTACCAGATACTCGCCACGGGCGATATCCGCATCCGTGCCCGGAGCAGGCGTAAAGTCCTTGGGGGCTGGTGCGAACATGGAACGCCAGATGGCCAGCGGCCAGCGCATGGACAGCGGCCAGCTGATGCCTGCCTCACGGTTTTTCTGGGCAACAGGCTGCACACCGTGCATGAAGTAGGCGTAGAGCGACTTTACATCGTCCTGCGTCATGCGGGAGAAGGCCGGATAAGGCATGGCCGGATAAAGCGTGCTGCCATCCTTGCGGATGCCGTGGCGCACGGCTTCATCAAATTCCTGCAATGTGTAGGTGCCAATCCCGTAGGTGGGGTCAGGCGTGATGTTGGTCGAATAGATCATGCCGATGGGGGTTTTGATCGCCAGCCCGCCTGCAAATTTCTGACCATTCAGTGCCGTGTGGCAAGCCACGCAGTCACCAAGACGGGCGACATATTCGCCCTTTTTGATCAGGTCTTCATCCGCTCCCTGCGCGTGTGCCAGGGAGGTTCCTGCCAGAAGCCCGACAGTGACCGCTCCAAGAGCGGCCTTGAGTCTGTTCATCATCATTTTTACCACTGTATCGCTTGTGTACCGAATGACGTCATGACTGCCGCTTATTGGGGCGTAATGCCCACGACAGGGGTCTGAGGAACTCCCTGAGCGTTCTTGCGGGCATCCGCTTCGCGCTGGTAGGTCTCGTTCGCCCTCTTGATGAGGTACTGACGAATGGATTCGATTTCTTCAGGCTTCATGCTCGTGTCAAAACGGTCCATGCCGTAAGCGGTCAGCGCACCACGGCCCACTACGTTGTAGAACGCATCATCGTGGCGGATGGCACCGGACCAACGCAGGTCAGGGAGCACACCCGAGCCTTCACCGTTGTCGCCGTGGCAGGTCTGGCAGTAGGTCTGATACTGGAAGTAGCCTTTGGCGGCTTCCTTGGTATCATATTCTGCAGGTGGTTTGACAGGGAGGAAGCCCAGTTCGTTCATGGCGGGCAGCTGGGCTTTGCCATCGAGCGAGAACACGGCCACGTAGGAGTGGTTGACGGTCCAGCCCGACGTCCGGCCCATGGCACCCATGGAGATCGGGTAGATGCCGCCCCAGCCCACTTCAACCGCAACATACTGCTTGCCGTTTACGCTGTAGGTCACGGGCGGAGCAATAATGCCGCTCTGTGCGTCAAACTTGTAAAGGTCGGCACCGTTGGTCGCGTCGTAGGCGTGGAATTCACCGTTGGCCAGACCCTGGAAGAGCAGGTCGCCGCCAGTTGCCAGAACACCACCGTTCCATGGGCCTTTGTGGTCGATCTTCCACACGGTTTCCATTTTGACAGGATCCCATGCGAGCAGTTCGCCCTTGAGGTCTTTCAGGTAAGCGGAGCGGGCTTCGGGCGAGTCTGGCAGACCGGTCTTGGTCATGTCCAGACCGAGGTTCCACGAATCCGGGTGGGGTTTGAAACCGCCCACCTGATTCTGATAGCCAAACGGAATCTGGTGCGCAGGCAGGTAGATCAGGTGAGTCTTGGGGCTGTACGCCATAGCCATGAAGTTATGGGCACCCAGCGGGCCGGGAATACCGTACCAGAAGTTGCCATTCAGGGTCCACAGGCCTTCAGGCTTGTAGATCGGGCGGCCGGTCAGCGGGTCCAGGCCACTGGCCCAGTTTTCGTACGTGTAGTTATTGCCAGCCAGGAATTCACCCGTCTTGGCGTCCAGCATGTAGAAGAAACCGTTCTTGGGGGCCTGCACAACAACGTGGCGCATTTCACCATTGATCGGCACATCAAGGGTCATGACCTGCTGAACAGAGGTGTAGTCCCACTGGTCCATGGTTGTGGCCTGGAAGTGCCAGACATATTCGCCCGTTTCGGGCTTGACCGCCACAATGCTGCCCAGGAACAGGTTGGTGCCTACCCCTTCGGAGCGGTATTTGTAGTTCCAGGGGGAGCCGTTACCAACGCCCAGATAGACCAGATCGGACACGGGGTCATACACAATGGAGTCCCATACGGTACCACCACCGCCCTGACGGACCCATGCCCCGTTGGGGCCCCATGTCCGGTAGGCTTTGGTCATCAGAACGTGATCCGACGCAGCATGGTCGGGTTCGTTCTTGTTGTTCGGAACCGTGTAGAAGCGCCATTTCAGCTTGCCGGTTTCCGCATCAAAAGCGGAGACAAAGCCACGCGCACCAAATTCCGCGCCACCGTTGCCGATGAGCACAAGACCCTTGGCAATACGGACAGCGCCGTCAACCGTATAGGAGCGCTGCTTGCCCAGAGAGGCATCGGCAGGAATGGTGTTGATTTCCCATACCTTTTTGCCGGTTTTGGCGTCCAGCGCAATCAGGCGGCCATCGAACGTGCCAAAATAGACCTTGCCATTCCAGTAGCCCGCGCCACGGTTAACCGTGTCACAGCAGCCCTTGTCGGCAACAATGCCGGGCACCTTGGGGTCGTATTCCCACAGCAGCTTGCCGGTTGCCGCATCAAGGGCTTTCATTTTGGACCAGTTGGTCGTGGCATACATGATGCCGTCCACAATCAGAGGCGTGCCTTCCTGACCGCGGTTGCTGTCCAGATTGAAGTACCAGGCCAGCTTGAGGTTACCCACATTGGAGCGGTTGATCTGATCCAGCGGGCTGTAGCGCTGTTCAGAGTAGGTGCGTCCATAGGACAGCCAGTTTTCGGGGTGCTCATCGGCATGGATGATGGCTTGTCCCGTGTCACTCTGACTGTCGGCACGGGCAGGAGCTGCTGCGTAAGGTAGGGCAGCGGCACAGATTGTTCCAGCCGCGAGAATTCCTAGCAGCGAACGTCTCTTGGCGGAGGCGGGGCGGGTCATGCGTTCATGTCCTCGACTGTGTATCAAGATGAGGAAAAATAGAGCCGGAAATCCGGTTTCTCACACATCAGCCAAGGCGGGCGCTGTATGTCAATCACGCCGAGAGAATAGCTGCATCCCCACGTATTCGTTCCGTGTAGAGATCAGGGGCGCGAAAGATCGGTTCCAGTGTGTGCCGGGGCGGGAACGGAACGATGGAAAAACAATGTTATAACAAGTTGGAGGGGGGGGTGAACCCCTCTGCAAACTGGTATTCCGCCATCACTTCCAAAAAGGGGTTTTCGCGGTTTTTTCCAGTCTTGAACACGGTGAATTCGCAAACTTCTTCCGTCCGGGCAAAGAGATGACGGTGGGTTGCAAGCCATAAACTGCACACATCGGGGTCTACATCGGTTATGTCTGCCAGAGCGATGCCTGAGGGGAGGAGGGAGCGCGTCGAGGGGACGCCAGCCAGTCGCGCGTGGTTTCTGATTTTCACGGAAAGGTGATCTATAACAGAGGCTTCTACCGTGGCTTCCAGCATGATTCGGTTCTGTTTCAGACTCACATCAAAACCCGTATGTCGCAGCCCGGCCGGGGCAGGTAGATGGAGAGTGTACAGTGTCTGGTCCAGTTCCTCCCAGACCTGGGGCTGCATGCGTCCAAAGGCCACAAGAGGCAGGTAGAGCAATGGCATGGGCTTCCAGTCCCGGGATGGCAGGAAGTCCTGAAAACCGCGGAGGAAAAGACGCATCTCCATTGGGAGCGGAAGACCGGCGATAAGGTGCATATCCGGGCCTTGTGGCTGGGGGCAGGAGGAAGCAGGCTACGAACCGGACGGATTGTCGGCAGGCCTTATATTATATGATGTGTCATACCCTTGACGGAAAGACAGGGCAGCCACAAGTATAAAGCAAAGCCAGCTTGTCTGGATAAGGAGTGTAGAAAACCATGTCGTTTAGTCGCGACTACCGTTCCCCCGCATCAGCGTCAGGCTGGAACGATCAGGCCAGTCTGGACGCTGGGCTGCGCAGCTACATGCTGCGTGTTTATAACTGGATGGCATCTGGCCTTCTGCTGACCGGGATTGTGGCTTACGTCATTGCCAACACCGGTCTGAGCAGCCTGTTTTTTCAGGTCTTCCAGACTGCTGCGGGTCCATTGCCGCGCCCCACTTTGCTGGGTGATCTGGCAATGCTGTCTCCGCTGGCGTTTGTTCTGGTCATGTCCTTCGGGATAAACCGCCTGTCTCTTCAGGGTGCGCAGGCGCTGTTCTGGGCGTTCTGCGCCGCCATGGGCGCCAGTCTGGCCAGCGTATTCGTTGTCTATACCGGGACCTCCATTGTCCGTGTGTTTCTGGTAACGGCCTGCATGTTCGGTGCGACATCCCTCTGGGGTTACGTGACCAAGGCGAACCTGATGCAGTTCGGGTCGTTCCTGGTGATGGGGCTGTTCGGTCTGATGATCGCCGGTCTGGTCAACCTCTTCCTCAAAAGCCCGACGGTGTATTACCTCTACAGTATTGCGGGTGTGTTTATCTTCACGGCGTTCAGCGCCTTTGATGCCCAGCGGATTCGGGTTACCTACCCGCAGTTTGCTGCGTATGAAGGCCCGGAAATGACCGCCAAGCGCAGCGTTTATGATGCGTTGAGCCTATACCTGAACTTCATCAATCTCTTTCAGTTCCTGTTGCAGTTCATGGGTGTTCGCAATTCCAGCGACTGACGTTCCAAGACAGCTTTCTTGGTTCTGCCAAAAGCAAAACCCGGCCCGTCATGGCCGGGTTTTTTGTATGGGCAGTTATGCTTGGTTCGAATGATGGCATGAAAATCAAGAATGGGTGCAAAAATGGTCCTGATTTCAATTCTTTAAGTTGTAACAGGGAAGTGAGGTTTTGTGCGGTCTCTAACAATATGAAATTTCAGACTAAATTTTGCCATTATTGAATTTATTGAAATATACAGAAACATTGCGTGATGTTCTGTTTGGATCATTCAGCCGCCTCAAAAATAGGCAAAAGCCATGCTCACAGCGGCTAACTGATTGTGACGAAAGGCAGATGGAACTTTTCTGACGTTTGAGAATCCCCGCGTAAGGAATAAAGTAGGCGTAATGCGTTTCCGTTGAGCATGGAGGGCTGCGCCTTAAGCAACATATTCGGGGTATTCATCTTGGATAACCAGAATGTGTGGCTGGTGCGGAGCAGAAAGGGCTCTTTATGCCGGAACGCGGTTTTTCTTGCTGTTGTCAGGCTTCTGTGGCAGCAGGACAAAAGTCTTTGTGAGGCTAAGTTGATGTCAGAACCAAGAGGCGTGCGATGAAAAACAAGTTACTGGCGAGAACGGCGCGATTGGGCGGCCTATCGTCAGCGTTGCTGCTTGCCGGGTGCGAACTAGACGTTCTGGACCCGAAAGGCCCGGTGGGAGAGGGGGTTAAATCTCTTATTACCACCTCTGTGATCGCAATGCTGATCGTAGTGGTTCCGACCATTATTCTGACACTCTGGTTTGCCTGGCAGTACCGCCAGTCCAACACGAGTGCCGAATATCTGCCGAAATGGAGCCATTCCAACAAGATTGAAGTGGTGATCTGGGGCATTCCAGCTCTGATTATTCTGTTTCTGGCAGTGATTACCTACCAGACCTGCCATTCTCTGGACCCCTACAAGCGGCTTGAGGCAGAAGCCAATACCAAGCCGCTGCATGTTCAGGTTGTGGCGCAGGATTGGAAATGGCTGTTCATTTACCCCGAACAGGGAATTGCAGTGGTTAATCAGCTGGCTATGCCGGTCAACACGCCTGTTGATTTCGACATCACCTCTGATTCTGTGATGAACTCGTTCTTCATCCCGCGTCTTGGTTCCATGATTTATGCAATGGCAGGCATGCAGACCCAGCTTCATCTGCTGGCAAGCGAGCCGGGCGATTACATGGGTGAATCCGCCAACTACAGTGGACGTGGTTTCTCGGACATGCGCTTCCATGCTCTGGCGATGAGCAATGACGAATTCAACGCCTGGGTCGAAAAGGTGCGTGCATCTTCCGAACAGCTGGATAGCCAGACCTATCCTAAACTGGCTGCACCGAGCGAAGCGAACCCTGTCGAATATTTCGCGCATGTTGAACCCGGCATGTTCAACACGATCGTTGCCAAATACAACAACGGCATGGTCATGGACAAAAGCACTGGCAAAATGATTCAGGTGCAGCAGTCCGCGATGTCCGACATGAATATGAAGGAATAGGATCTATGCTAGGGAGACTATCGCTTTCGGCCATCCCGTTGGATGTGCCGATCCTAGTAGGTACGTTCATCGGCGTTCTCATTGTCGGTGTCGCGGTACTGGGACTGATTACCTATTACGGCAAATGGGGCTACCTCTGGAAAGAGTGGTTTACCACTGTCGATCACAAGCGTCTGGCTGTCATGTACATTGTACTGGCGCTGGTTGCTCTGGCCCGCGGTTTTGCGGACGCCATCATGATGCGTACCCAGCTTGCGCTGGCTTACGCGGGTAACCCCGGTTATCTGCCTCCGCATCACTATGACCAGATCTTCTCCGCGCACGGGACGATCATGATCTTCTTCCTGGCCATGGCGTTCATGACCGGTCTGTTCAACTTCATTGTGCCGCTGCAGATTGGCGCACGTGACGTGGCTTACCCGTTCCTGAACAACCTGAGCTTCTGGATGACGGCTGTTGCGTTCATACTGGTGAACATTTCCCTGTTCATTGGTGAGTTCTCACAGTGCGGCTGGCTGGCTTATCCCCCGCTGTCCGAAATGCAGTTCAGCCCGGGCGTGGGCGTTGACTACTATATCTGGGCAATCCAGATCTCTGGTGTTGGCACGCTGCTGACCGGTGTGAACTTTTTTGTCACCATTGTTAAGATGCGCGCTCCAGGCATGACCTGGCTGAAGATGCCCGTGTTCACATGGACGGCTTTCTGCTCTTCCATTCTGATCATGGCAACCTTCCCCGTGCTGACGGTCGCTGTCGCCCTTCTGGGTCTGGACCGTTACTTCGGTATGCACTTCTTCACCAATGATGGTGGCGGCAACCAGATGCTGTACCTGAACCTGATCTGGGCTTGGGGCCATCCGGAAGTTTACATTCTTGTTCTGCCAGCCTTTGGTGTGTTCTCCGAAGTTGTGCCTGCCTTCTCTGGCAAGCCGCTCTTCGGTTACAAGACCATGGTTTATGCAACCTGCTCCATCATGGTGCTGTCCTTCCTCGTGTGGGTGCATCACTTCTTCACCATGGGTGCTGGTCCGGACGTAAATGCCTTCTTCGGCATTGCAACCATGATCATCTCCATCCCGACCGGTGTTAAGCTCTTCAACTGGCTGTTCACCATGTATAAGGGTCGCATCCAGTACCATGCCTGCATGTATTGGGCTGTTGGCTTCATGGTGGTGTTCACCATCGGTGGTATGACCGGTGTTATGCTGGCTATCCCCGGTTCCGACTTTGTGCTGCACAACAGTCTGTTCCTGATTGCTCACTTCCATAACGTGATTATCGGTGGTGTGTACTTCGGTTACGTCTGCGGCATGAACTTCTGGGCACCGAAGGTTCTTGGCTTCAAAATGAACGAAGCCTGGGGCATCCGTGCTTTCTGGTTCTGGCTCGTGGGCTTCTTCTTTGCCTTTATGCCGCTGTATGTGCTCGGCTTTGAAGGCATGACCCGCCGTATAAACCACTATGACAACCCGGCCTGGCATCCCTGGATGCTGATCGCTGAAGTTGGCGCAGTGCTCATCCTGTTCGGTGTTGTTTGCCAGCTGATGCAGATTTTTGTCTCCATCCGCGACTGCAACAAGCCTGAAAACCGTGACTTCACGGGCGATCCCTGGAACGGCCGTACGCTGGAATGGTCCACGTCCTCTCCTCCGCCGGTGTATAACTACGCCATTGTTCCGCATGTCAGCTCGCTTGATGCTTATATGCACGACAAGGAAAACGGCATTGATACCCGTCAGGCTGGCGCTCAGTACGAAGCAATCCATATGCCGAAAAACACGGCAGCTGGTATTTCGGCTGGTGCTTTTGCCCTGATCTTCGGTTTTGCCGCCGTGTGGTACATCTGGTGGCTGGCAGCCATTGGCCTTGTGGGTGTGATCGCAACGATCATTGCACGCAGCGCTAACAAGGATATTGACTACTATATCCCTGCCGAAGAGGTTGCCCGGATCGAAAACGAGCACACCCGTAAACTGATGGCACAGGCAGCAGAATAATGGCACAGAACACAACTGTTCCGACCGCAGGCCACGACGAACATCACCACGAAAATACGGTGGTGTTCGGGTTCTGGGTCTATCTGATGACGGACTGCATTATCTTTGGCTCCCTGTTTGCCACGTTTGCAGTTCTGCGTAACCAGTTCAATGGTGGGCCAACCCCGCACGAACTGTTTGAGTTTGGTGGGCTCGGGCTGGAAACAGCCCTCCTGCTTCTCTCCTCCATTACTTATGGGTTTGGCATGATTGCTGCCCATAAGACCCAGATCAGCTCGGTTATCATGTGGCTTGGCGTCACATTCCTGCTGGGTCTTGGGTTCGTTGGTCTGGAAGTGCGTGAATTTGCGCACATGATCGCGGATGGTGCTGGCCCTGACCGCAGTGCGTTCCTGTCTGCGTTCTTTACGCTGGTCTCCACCCACGGTCTGCACGTGACGTGTGGTCTGATCTGGATTGTTACCCTGATGGTTCAGCTGATGGGGACAACTGAAATTCCGGAACGCATGATGAACAAGCTCACCTGCCTGAGCCTGTTCTGGCACTTCCTGGATATCGTCTGGATCTGTGTTTTCACCTATGTCTATCTGGCGAGCATGATCTGATGAGCAATCCGAACACATCCTCCTCGGGCGAGAGCCACGGTAGCGTATCTTCGTACCTTATCGGCTTTGTTCTTGCCGTGATTCTGACGGTTCTGTCGTTTGGTGTGGTCATGAGCCACAGCCTTGCGCCAACCGGCACGCTGGCAGTGCTTTCTGTTCTGGCACTTGTTCAGGTTCTGGTGCACCTGCACTACTTCCTGCACATGGGTGGTGACTCTGAAAAGCGTTGGAACAACATTGCGTTTGTTTTCACCATCGCTTTCGTGTCCATCCTTATTGTCGGCACGGTCTTTGTCATGGCGAATACGTCCATGAACATGATGTCTCGCTGATATCATGTCGCTTCGCTGCTCTGGCTCAGGCCGGGGTGGCGGTCAGCAATAAAAAACCCCGGGGCTTAGGCTCCGGGGTTTTTTATTGGTCCTGTTGCCAGTCGGTCTCTGTGTGCAGGTGGTGCTGCGGCTAGCAAAAACTGCGGTCAACAAAAAAGGCACCGGAAAATCCGGTGCCTTTTTTGTTGAGTCAAACCCCTTGAATCTGGTGGGGTTTCAGTCTTTGTGCGGTTCGGGGGAGAGCAGCTCTGCCTTGTTGGGCTTGTCTTTCCAGTCCTGCGCATCAGCCGGTGGGGTGCCCTTGCGCGTAATGTTGGGCCACTGGCTGGCATACTTTGTGTTGATTTCTGCCCATGCTGCTGACCGGTCGTCGCTATCGGGGAAAATGGCTTCGGCCGGGCATTCTGGTTCGCATACGCCGCAGTCAATGCATTCGTCCGGGTTGATAACCAGAAAATTTTCACCGGCGTAGAAGCAGTCAACGGGGCAGACTTCCACACAGTCCATGAATTTGCAGCGGATGCAGTTTTCAGTGACCACGTAGGTCATTGCCATCTCCGAAATTATCTGGCGGTCGAGTGGGCTCGCCGCATGGGGTCAGATGGCCAACCAGCCGGTCGTGCCACCAAGGATGGCGCAGATATGATGGGCTTTTTGCACTATGGCAACCCGCTTGGACAAAAGGGAGCGCTTCAATGCCCGCAGGGCTGCTCCTACATTTGGCTCCGTAATGTGCGCAGAATGGCAAAAGGACTGTTATTTTGGGCAGTTTGTAGGTGTGTGCCGTGTCGGGAGCGGCGGGAGTGCGGTTTTCTTTTTTCTGCGCAGCGTGTTGGTAAAACCATAAAAGGAGCGGGCGGCCCGGCGTAACGCGGGGGTAAGGGGGCGGGGGGCTGCAGGCGAATTCCCAACCCCTTGAGCACAGAAGGCAGGTCTTTTTTGCTGATTCCCAGGCGGGATGCCATGGCGGGCGGCAAAGGTTTGGGGGAGCGGGCGCACAAGGTGCGCATGTCATGGACGAGACTGGCTGCAATATCGAGTCGAACCAGCGTGTTGTGGCTGAGCAGCCAGCCAAGGCTGGTCAGCAGTTCCTGCGTAGCAGGTGGTAACGGTGCGTTCAGGCGCACGGAAACCGCATCGCCGGGCAAAGGCTGTGTGACAGACTGACCTGTATAGAGGTGTAGCAGCAGGCTGCGTAGCGTCATGGCGTGAGGTTTGAGCAACGGCGCGCAGAACGCCAGCGTGCCGTGGAGCCGTATGGCCAGCCGCTGGAGCAGCAAGGCTTCCGGCGGAGGAAGAACGGGAGGGGTGGACAGGGTGGCAACGCCTCCATTTTCCATAACCGCATGCACAATACCGCGAAGCAGGGGGTAGGCTGCCACGGCCTGTTCCGCGCGAAAGAGCGGGCTGAGGGTCTGTGTAAGAACGGTGGTTATAAATTGCGTCAGCCGCTCGCGTATTCTGGCCTTATGAGCGGATTCCAGAAACTCCGTATCTTCAATATGGATCACCGGGTGCAGGACCGAAGGGCCTTTGCGTAAATGGGCGATCTGCTCCTCACGCCATAGGATGTGGCCAGTTTGGTTATCCAGCGTGATCTCGCTCTCAGGGGCCTGCAGAAAACGGGCAACAAGCCGGGGGATCTCGCTCCGGGCCGCACGCCGTGCGGCTTTGAGCAGAAGAGGCTGATCCGAGCGGGCGGCATCGGGGTCGGGCACAAAGGCAAAGCCGTGCATATGCCCTACGTCATGCCCTTCCACGCGTACTTCCCCTGCCTTGTTAATGGCGCAGAGCAGGGGGGCTCCATCTGCCTCTTCCAGCCTGCGGGCCAGACTGGCGGCGCGCTTGTCCACAAATCGGCTGGCCAGCCGTTCATGCAGGGCATCGGAGAGTGTGTCTTCGAGCATGCGGGTGTGGCGTTGCCAATGCTGGGCGTTTTCCACCCAGTCGGGGTGTGCCGCAACATAGGACCATGTACGAATGCCCATCAGGCGGTGCATCAGGTCTTCTATTTCGCCGCCTGCATGTTCCAGACTGGTGAGCCGCCCTTTGAGCCAGGTGGAAGGTAACGGCCCGTCTTTGGCCAGAATACTAAAAAGCTGGCCGCACAGGCGGATATGGCTGTCCAGCCCCAGTTTGCGAAAATCCGGTATCTGGCAGATTTCCCACAACAGGCGGGTACGCGCAGCGGTTGTGGCCAATGTGCGCACGGCAGGGGTCTGCATGAGCGCGCTGAGCGTCTGCATGTCGGCTGCGGGCTCGGCAGGGCGCAGGTTGGGGTGTGGGGTCTTCTGGCACAGACTGGCGTACAACGCCTGCGGAGAGGCAAAGTCGAGCTTGCTGCTACGCCACCACAAAAAGGGAAGCGGCTCAAATTTATGGGTTTCAACTGCCTCGGCCATGGCGTCTGGCAGGGGAGGGCACTCTCCGGTGGTGCCAAACGTGCCATCCCGCGTGCCACGACCAGCGCGGCCGGCAATCTGGGCAATTTCCGCTGCTGCCAGCATGCGGTGGCGCTGCCCGTCAAATTTGGACAGGCCCGCAAAGGCAATATGGTCGATATTCATGTTCAGCCCCATGCCAATGGCATCGGTGGCAACCAGATAATCCACCTCGCGGTTCTGGTACAGTACTACCTGCGCATTGCGGGTGCGGGGGGAGAGCTGGCCCATGACCACCGCACACCCGCCCCTTTTGCGCCGGATCAGTTCGGCAATGGCGTATACTTCGGCCATGGAAAAAGCGACAATGGCCGTGCGTGGTGGCAGGCGCGACAGGCGGGTGTGGCCAGTATGGCTCAGGCTGGACAGGCGCGGGCGGGTTTCAATGCTGATGTCGCGGATCAGGCTGCGCATGAGCGGGGCAATGGTATCAGCCCCAAGGAACAGGGTCTCGGACCGGCCACGGGCGTTGAGCAGACGGTCGGTAAAAATATGACCGCGTTCGGGGTCGGCGCAAAGCTGGATTTCGTCCACCGCCACAAAATCTACCGGATGGTTCATGGGCATGGCCTCAACCGTGCAGGAGAACCAGCGGGCCTGCGAGGGAATGATTTTTTCCTCCCCCGTTATCAGCGCGACCGAGCGGACCCCTTTAAGCCGCACCATGCGATCGTAGTTCTCACGCGCCAGAAGTCTGAGGGGGAAACCGATCACACCGGACGGGTGTGCCAGCATCCGCTCTAGTGCCAGATGCGTTTTGCCGGTGTTGGTCGGGCCCAGAATGGCGCGAACCGGAGCCCGATCGGCATATTGGGCCGGGTGCAGGGCAGGAGCTATCAGGCGGGAGGGAACCTTCATATCATGCATGGTCCGCTGCCCGGTCCCGAAAAGCAAGTCGGCAATGCGTGTAATCTCCCCGTTGCATGATGGAAAAGGGAGGCGCAGGGTGTGGGTAAAAGGAGGAATGCCATGCCTGTTCATGATCTGGACTGCCTGTGCGTTGCGCGCAGACGGAAGACACTCTGCACAGTTTATGCCGTGCGGGCCTGTGAGCGAGAGACATGGGTGGCATTGGCAGGCGAACCTGCGGTCCGCTTTGCCCAGAGCTGCGGCTTTGTCGCGCGGGCGGGGCAGCTTGTGCTGGTGCCTGGCCCCGGGGGCAAGGTGCAGGCGCTGTTTGGTCTGTCCGAAAAAAATACCACGCCGCGTGACCCGTTTGTATTTGGTCGGCTTGCTCAGGACCTACCCGCAGGGGACTGGACCGTGCAGGTGCCAGAGGATGTGGTGCGGGATGATGTTATTCTGGGTTTTTGTCTGGGCGCTTACTGCTACAGCCTGAAAACCGACGAGCAGGGAGAACACCCCCGGCTTGTGGTTACGGCGGCTGAGCGCAAGGGTCTGGCTGCACAGATGGCGCGCGCCATCTGCTTTGCGCGTGACCTGATCAATACCCCCGCCAATCTGCTTGGGCCGTCTGAACTGGCGCGTGAGGCCAAGGCCGCGCTTCGCCCGCTGGGAGCTGAGGTGGAGGTGATCAAGGGGGCAGTGCTGGACGAGGCTTATCCGCTGCTGGCGCATGTTGGCAATGGCTCGCAGCGTGCGCCCAGAGTGGTCGTGGCGCGCTGGCACGGTACACATGCAGGTAAGGATGCGCCGCTGATCTCCCTTGTTGGCAAGGGCGTGTGCTTTGATAGCGGGGGGTATGACATCAAACCCTCCAGCGGCATGCTGCGTATGAAAAAGGATATGGGTGGGGCTGCTACCGTGCTGGCGTTGGCTTATCTGGTTATGGCGCAGGATTTGCCCGTGCGGCTGGAACTGCGGCTGGGATGTGTGGAAAACAGTGTGTCCGGCCATGCCATGCGTCCGCTGGATGTTATTCGGAGCCGTTCGGGCCTGACGGTGGAAATTGGTAATACCGATGCCGAAGGGCGGCTGGTGCTGAGTGACCTGCTGCATGAGGCGGGCGAGAGCGAGCCTGACCTGCTGGTGGACGTGGCGACCCTTACAGGTGCTGCCCGTGTGGCATTGGGGCCGGACCTGCCTGCCCTGTTCTGCAATAATGACGCTACGGCCATACTGTTCGCGGAAGCGGCGGAACACGAGGCGGACCCCCTGTGGCGTCTGCCGCTCTGGCAGGGCTATGCAGGCTGGCTTAAAAGTACGGTGGCGGACCTGAACAATATTGCCTCCCGCCCCATGGCAGGAGCAGTTACAGCGGCCCTGTTTTTGGAACATTTTGTAAAACCAGACCAGCGCTGGGTGCATATCGATAGTTATGCATGGAATGATTCCAGCAGACCCGGACGGCCAGAAGGGGGAGATACCCCAGGGATTCGCGCACTTTTCCGTGTAATACGTTCTCTTTGTGGAACGAATCGGATGGAAAAAAGTTAGGGTTTTTACAAACCACTCTGGCGTAATATTTTTTTGTGACAGTGCTTTAAAAAATCGTTTCGGTGTCTATATAAAGCCCATCAGATTCATTCCGGTTTGCATATGGGCCGGAAAAACACTACCGGGCGGGCCAAGGCCCTGGTTCCCGGCACAAAAGGAAGTTGAACGTCATGGCACAGGCCGCGGAAAAGGCAGAGGATCTGGTCAAGACCCTGCGGGATACCATTGTTGCACTGGTGCGTGGAGAAGGGCCGGACCTGTCTGCCCGTCAGCTCGCTGTGTTCCTGACCTGCTATCTGGATGAGAGCGGGCATACGGTGCGCGGTCTGGCGGCAAGCCTGAACGTGTCCAAGCCAGCCATTACCCGGGCACTGGACCGTTTGACCGAACTGGATCTGGCGCGCCGCAAGGTAGACCCGCTGGACCGCCGCTCCGTGCTGGTGCAGCGTACCCCTAAAGGGGCTTCCTACCTGAAGGAAATTCGCTCCATTATGGGCGCAGCCGTGCATGATGCGACCCAGAACACCCAGCAGGAAGAAAAAGTGGCAACGGTGCGCCGCCTGCGTCGTGTTGCTGTAGCCTGATCAGCCGCCTTTACGTTTATACATTTACGCAAAAGGTTGCCGCGTTGCAGGCCTCGCACCATTCCAGAATGGGCACGGGGCTGTAATCGGCAACTTTTTTGCATGGAAAGCGTTGTTGTCCCTGATCCGTGTCAGATGTTTGCAACTGTCAGGTTGCAAACAGTCTTCTGGACACGCCTGCAAAGGGAGTTGTTCCATGCGTTTCTTTTCTTGTGTTGCTGCTGCTGCCACTCTGGCTGTGTCTGTTGCAGGCGTACCTGCCGCATATGCCGCTGACGCCATGGGTGCACCCACGGCCAAAATTACCCTGACCGCCAAATCGGCCGATATAGGGCTGGGCTATACCTGGGGTGAGGGAAAGTTGACCTATGGCGGCAAAACGCATGCTTTTTCCATTACCGGTGGAACCATAGCCGCTGTCGGTTTTTCCAAGATCGAGGGAACAGGAACGGTTTATAACCTGCACCGCCTGAAGGATTTTAGCGGCACCTATGCCGCCGCCCATGGTGAGGCCACGCTGGGTCAGGGGCTGGGGGGAGCTGTTCTGGAAAACAGGAATGGCGTTCGGATCAAGATCGAGACCATCTCGCAGGGGGCGCGGCTCGCCGGTTCTGCTCAGGGGCTGACGCTCACGCTCAAATAGCTGCCTGCCGGGGTGTGTGGCCTACCAGCGGCCAATTGCGTGCTGGCGTGCGCGCAGCACACCAAAAAGGGTCCATGTCAGTTGGGGCAACACAAGCAGGGTTGCCCCAGCCATACCGCTCCAGACTCCTGCCGTAGGGGCTACAAGGTAGGCTACGGCACCACCCCACAGGGTCATGCCCCATTCCAATAGGGAAACCGCAGGCACTGCTACGGCGCTACGGTAGATAATCTGGTAAAGATGCCCGCGATGGGCCTGCACAAGTGTCTGCCGCATGTAAAGGCGACGGATCAGTGTGAACAGTACATCGTAAAGCAGGGGAAATAGCAGGGCAGGGCCGAGCACCCATCCGTGTGGCAGGGTTGTATGGCTGGCGATATACAGGGTGGCAGTCCCGGCCAGCAGACCGCAGCCCTGACTGCCGACATCCCCCAGAAAAATCCGGGCATGGGGAAAGTTGAAGGGCAGAAAGCCCATCAGGCAGGCGCACAAGAGCAACGCGGGCCATTGCAGTGCCAGCACGCCAAAAAAGGGGGCAACAAGGGCCACGCACAGGGCCGCGCAGGCCATACATCCCGTAATAAGCCCGTTTAACCCATCCATGAAGTTGACGGCATTGCAGACAAAAATCAGCCACAGAACAGACAGGACCGCACCAGCTAGCGGTGTTGGCCAGTTCAGATGAACGCCGCCCGCTACAATCAGGCAGGCGGCAATGGTCTGTGCAGCAAATTTAAGGATGGGGTGCCACTGGTAAAGGTCATCCAGCCACGAGACACCGCACAGCAGCACCAGAGCACCCGCCGCCATAAGGCATGGGAAAGAGAGAACAGACTGGCCCGTCATGCCTTGCAGCACAGGGAAAAACAGCCCGAATGCCACCATAATCCCGATTCCGCCGCCTTTGGGGGTGGGGATGGTGTGGGCGCTGCGGTGGTCGGGATGGTCCATGACGGCCAGCCTGATCATGCACCGCACAATGGCCGCACACAGAAAGGCAGCGCAGGGCAGGCATGAAAAAGCCAGAATGGAAGAAAAAAAAGACATGAAAGAGAGGGTTGTCCAGTTTAGGCTGCTTCTAGGATGTCAGGCACTGGGCTATAAGCGTATGATCATGATATCGCAACGCTCTCAGTTCCAGCATCATTATGCAAAATTTTGGCCGCTGAACAGGATTGTCCTTAATATCCTGCTTGATGGCGGGCTGGCAGCGTTGGCAGCACTGTTCGCCTGCTGGTTGGCTGCGCCATATGGGAGCCAGCCTCATCCGCTATGGTTCGCTCTTATGGGGGGTGTCTCTCTGGTCGTAGGGGGGCTTCCTTTCAGGCTGTCGCAACAATACTGGCGCTTTTCGGGCATGCCGGACCTGCTGGGGCTTGCCGGGGCGTCATTCAGCAGCGCCCTGCTGCTTTCTACCGGGGTGGTGTGGGCGGGGCTGTCCCTGCCTACTGTTGCGTTCCCCTTTATAGACGCGCTGGTGCTGCTGGTTTTGCTCGGCGGGGTGCGGGTGTTCCACCGCCTGGCGCATAGAGCGGGCGGATCGCGGCCAGATGGGCAGAGCGTTCTGCTGGTTGGTTCGGATATGGCAGCGGACCTGTTTATTCAACTGGCGGAACACGGCAAGCACATGAATGTCCGCATTGTCGGGCTGGTGGGGGCGGACCGGCCACAAACGGGCCACCGGATTCGCAACGTGCCAATTCTGGGGTGTCTGGATGAACTTGCCCGTGTTCTGGCGCAGATGGACACAGCGGGGCAACTGCCAGAAGCACTGGTGGTGCTGGACCCTGACTGTAGGGGCCGTGCGTTAAGCCAGATGCTGGATGTGGCGGCAGAATACGGTCTGGCCGTGCTGAGAACGCCAGCCATGATGGACATGACCCCGGCAGAGCATGTGCGTTTGCAGCCTGTGCAGCCGCAGGATCTGCTGAACCGCCCGCAGGTGCCACTGGATCAGGTTGGTCTGGACCGTCTGATCAACCAGCGTTCAGTTCTGGTCACAGGGGCTGGGGGCACCATTGGCTCCGAACTGGCGCGCCAGATTGCGCGGCACGCTCCTGCCTGCCTTGTGTTGCTGGATCATGGTGAGTTCGCATTGTGGAGGATGGATGTTGAACTGGCTGAATGTGCTCCAGACATTATGCGCAAGGTCGTTGTGGCCGATGTGCGGGACGAGGAGCGGGTTAACGCCATCATGGCCCAGTACAAGCCCGATCTGGTGTTCCATGCCGCAGCGCTCAAGCATGTTCCGATTGTGGAGGCCAATCCGGAGGAAGGGGTTCTGACCAATCTGCACGGCACGCGCGTTGTGGCTGATGCCGCAGCCCGGCACGGGGCTGCGGCCATGATCGTGATTTCCACCGACAAGGCGGTTAACCCTTTCAATCTGATGGGTGCTACCAAGCGTGCGGCAGAAATGTACTGTCAGGCGCTGGATGTGCAGGCCCGTGCATCGGGGCGGCCGGAGGCCATGCGCTGCATTACGGTGCGGTTTGGTAATGTGTTGGGGTCCACCGGTTCTGTTGTTCCTCTCTTCCAGCGTCAGTTGGAGCGGGGCGGCCCGCTGACCGTAACCCACCCGGAAATGCGGCGTTATTTTATGACCGTGCCCGAAGCCGTTGGGCTTGTTCTGCAGGCATGTGTGCGAGGTATGTCCTGTGCAACAGGGACGGAGATGGAGGCCCTGCTCCGTCAGGGTGGTATTTTTGTGCTGGATATGGGGGAGCCGGTTAAAATTGTGGATCTGGCCCGGCAGATGATCCGTCTGGCTGGCCTTAAGCCCGATGAGGATATCGCCATTCATTTTACTGGTCTGCGTGCGGGGGAAAAACTGTACGAGGAACTGTTCCATGGGCGTGAGACCTCGGTGCCGACCGCAGCCCCCGGCCTGCTCATGGCAACGCCGCGCGTGGTCGAAATGGATGAAGTACGCAACGCCGTGGACCAGATTACCGCTTATGCCCGGCACGGAGACGTATGCGCGGCCTTGCAGGCTCTGCGTCGGCTGGTGCCCGAGTTTGACCACAACCCTAATGGGGATGTGCGAGCGCTGGCTCCGGCTCCGGCTCCGACTCCGGCTGGTGCAAACCCGCCGGGTGCTGTACAAGACGGGCAGATAGAGGCCGATGGCACGGAGCAGATGGCACCATGAGCAGTTCAGACAATCAGCCCATTGCGTTTCTTGACCTTGCAGCCCAGCAGAAGCGGATGGAGCCTGTGTTGCGCCAGCGTCTGGATGCTGTGTTGGCCCATTGCCGTTTTGTCATGGGGCCGGAGGTTGCAGAGCTCGAAGGCCGTCTGGCGGCATGGGCGGGCGCACGGGAGTGCGTGGGTGTGTCTTCCGGTACGGATGCGCTCCAGATTGTCATGATGGCCGAAGGCATAGGCCGGGGGGATGCTGTCTTTCTGCCCGCCTTTACCTACACCGCCACGGCGGAGGTGCCTTTGCTGCTGGGGGCAACTCCTGTTTTTGTGGATGTGGACCCCAAAACATTCCAGATTGATCCTGCGCATCTGCAACGCCGGATTCAGGCCGTGCGGGCTGCGGGCAAGCTGCGGCCGCGTGCCATTGTGGGGGTGGACCTGTTTGGTCAGCCCGCCCCGTGGCCGGAACTGCGGACCATCGCAGCACAGGAAGAACTGTTCCTTATGGCAGATTGTGCCCAGTCCTTCGGGGCGGAACTGGCGGGTAAACCGCTGGGGTGCGAAGCCACGGCAACCACCCTGTCTTTTTTCCCTTCCAAACCCCTGGGGGGATACGGAGATGGCGGAGCCATTCTGACGGACGACCCCGAGCGCGCAGCGCTGTACCGCTCCTTACGCACACATGGTGAAGGGGCAAGTCGGTATGAGGTTCTGCGCACGGGCATGAATGGTCGGCTCGATACTTTACAGGCGGCCGTTCTGCTGGCCAAGCTTGAGAGCTTTCAAGATGAGCTGGACCGGCGCGACGCCATAGCTACACAGTATGATGCAGGGCTTGCGGGCTGTGTGCAGGTGCCAGTGCGTGTGGCCGATAGCCGTAGCGCATGGGCTATTTACGCCATATTGCTGGCAGACACCGCCGAGCGGAACGCCCTGCAGGCGCGTCTACAGGGCAAGGGGGTACCTTCGGCCATTTATTACCCTCTGCCATTGCATAAACAGCCTGCCTATCGTGACCATCATGACGGGACGGTCCTTCCTGTTTCCGAAGATCTGGCGCAGCGTATTCTGGCCCTGCCCATTCACCCGGAACTGACAAACCAAGACGTAGCGCGCGTGATTGCCGCAGTCAGAGGTTAAGAAAGACATATCATGCGGAAAGAAACAGCGTTTATTATTGGTTTTCTGGTTTTGACGGTTAGTACATCGGTTGCAATCTGGACCTTTGCTATTCCTAACTTCAAACCTGTTTCATTTCCGCAGGTTGTCAGTGGTATTATTGATGTGGGGCCAATGCACCACCAGCGTCCGCTGGATAAGGATGAAGTGGCGGATCTGAATAAATGGCTTGCCGGGCATAAATCCGGCTGGGGGCCGTTGAGCCGTACCCCACCGTCTTCGGGGGATTCGCACCTGCTGCTCAAGGATGCTCAGGACAAGGACGTTCTGACCCTTACATTGTGGACCGGGATTAGTGCAGCCGATTGGAATGCTACGGTTTTTGTGGAATCACCCGATGGGTCATGGGTGCGCACGGAAACATTTTCCAACAAGGAATTTGCCCCGTTGCGCATGATGGTTGACCGTTACCCGTTCAAGCATTCCAGCTTTCCATAAGGTGGTTGCAAGGCGGCAGTGTTATAATTTTAACCTACTGTAAAAAGAGCCCTAGTTTGCTTTTTCTTCCTGATAATCATCATCAACATTAATCTTCCAGAGCTTGCTTTTATCTTGCTGACCAGAGCTGATCTGGTCGGCAGCTTCCTTGGCAGTTAACATGGAATGGTCCTGATTATTGTAACAGTGCATGCCATTCCGCCCGATCAGATAGAGATTTTCCACGGTGTCCAGCGAATCACGGAGTGTAGGAAAATTCTTGTAGGATTCGCCAAAATAACCAGGGTAGGCTTTGGGTACATGCACTACAACACTGTCTAGAGCGTCAAGTGTTGAAACAAGACCGATTTTCTGCATTTCAAAGCAGGCGAGTTTTATCATGTCCTGCTCGCTGAGAGACCAGAGATCGTTCCCTTCAGAGCAGAAAAACTCGAGTCCCAGCCATGTGGTTTCCGGGTTGGCTACCAGATAGGGACTCCAGTTATTAAAAATCTGCACACGCCCGACGTTGACACCCGGCTCCTGAATATAAATCCAGTTGTCTTTTAACTGACGTTTTATATCCGAAGAATTGTAAAGCAGTCCAACAGTAATAAAATCTCTGTATTGAAGGTTTTGTGCAATCTGCCGTACAGACGGAGAAAAGTAATTTCCGCTGGCAGCAACAAGATCTTTGATTGGCATGGTCGATACCAGAACATCGCACCTCTGACATTCCTGCCCGCCATCCTGATCTGTGACAGTGATGGACACAACACGATTATTATCAAAAACGATCTTATTGACATGATGATTGAGAAGAATGGTCCCCCCCATATCTGTAATATGCCGCGCAACAGTTTCCCACATCTGGCCTGGGCCGTATTTGGGATAGATGAATTGCTCTATGAGGGAAGTCTGGACGCTAGATTCTTTTTGCAGTCCCAGAGCTTTTTTGCAGGCATGCAGAATGGCGCTGGAAATAGACAGACTTTTAACCCGCTGAGCGCCCCATTCTGCACTAATGCTAGAGCACGGAACTCCCCAGACCTTTTCAGTATAATCTTTAAAAAACTGTTGGTACAGTTTGCGACCAAACCGATTTATGAAAAAATCTTCCAATGTCAGTTCAGGTGTAATTTTATGCAAACGGGTCCAGAGATAACTCAGCCCGAATACAAGGGTTTTACGCCATCCAAGCCTGGCCAGATTTTTTGGTGTGAGTTTGAGCGGATAGTCGAAAAACGTTTTATTATAATAGATGCGTGACAAGCGCGAGCGGACCAGCATGACGTCATCAGACTCAGAGGACTGGGGGTGAGGCTTTACAAGGTATTCTCGCTCTTTACCCTGATACTGTAAGGTAACATTCTGTTCGTTCGTTGCCGCAACTGGCAGAAAGCTCTCCCACCAGGACATGACCCAGTCGGACTTGGAGAAAAAACGATGCCCACCGATATCTATGCGATTACCATGATGCCTGATGGTTTTTGATATCCCGCCAACCTGTTTGTCACATTCGTAAACAGTAACATTTTTTCGGCCAGCTTTCAGGAGTTCGTAGGCAAGAGTTAGCCCAGCGGGTCCAGCACCGATAACGATAATTTTTTCATCTTGTGCCATGACGTTTCCTGTATTTACCTAATGTCTTATTTCTGAATATGAATATTTTTGGCCGGAAAGCTTGGTAGTAAATACAGGGTATCTGCAAGATTCAAAAGGTCAAATCAGTATATTTCTCAATTATGATAATACATTGGCAATATTAAATAAAAACAAATACAACAAAATAATTTTATGAATATTAATTTCGTAAAAAAATAAAATCAACATATATCTTTGTAATTCCATAAGTTGTAAAACAAACAATATTTTAATTCTAATGATTTCATAACGGGATTGTTGAAAATTTTTTCAATAAGTGAAGATAATAATTGGATTATTTGTTTAATGGGTTGCGGTGTCAGTAAACAAAAGGCAAAAGCTTCCAGCGGACCTGTTTTGACCAAAGAGACCATTCTGGATCTGTAAAAAGAATTTTTTCTTCCGCCTGAATACGCAGAATTTGTACAGACCACGCGCAAAATATTGTACAAATATTCCAAAGGCTAAAATTATAAAGCAGAAACCCCAAACTGGTTAACATATAGCCAGCATACATGGGATGTCGGATAATACGGTATGGTCCATAAGTTTTGACAACCCGTACGGCTGCAACAATCGCAAAGCTTCTTCCCAAGCAGATTTTGGCAGAAAAACTGACAAGAATTCCTATAAAAGACAGAATAAAGCAGAAGGTCACAGAAGCAAGATGAGTGTCACTAGCATGAGTAGAGACAATCTGGGCTGCGTAAGTTCCCAGAATAGCTAATATCCAGTCTGTTGTGTTATGGCTCATTTTCCCTGGCGTTCTGAATAATGTAAAAAAAAGCTCCAGAATCATTTCAAATAAATATAATATTGATATAATATTTACGCTAATAAATATTGATGAGTAATTGTGGTGTATGAAATAAATATATGGGATTATGATAATAATTTTTTCCACATATTCCTGAATCGGAGAATTTTTCATTTTATTAAATGTCATTGTTTTTACTATGCATTTCGCGGGTTTTTTTAAGGTAACGGTGACGACGTAAAATAAGACAAAAGAAAAGGGTGGCAACAATGGGCTCAGCAGGGAAATGATAATGCCAGGTTAAGGTTAATGTATAAAGAGGTGAAAAATATAAAATAATCAGGAAGGGTTTTTCCCATGAGAAAAATCCTGTCCGGGAAGTGGTATTGATAATCCATATTGCTGGTATCAGCATATATGTCAGATCATAATATAAAAGATATGGTGTGCATAAAGGAGATGCTGACAAGGATAGAACAATATTATTATAAATATTTTTACTTTTAAATGTGTTGTACAGAACGCAGGCTATGATAAGGAGCGAAAATATTATCTGTATCCAGAAAGCCATAATAAATGAGAGACCATGTACACTCAGGAAGCCAAAAATTGTAATAAAAAGCTGACACAAATAAACATTATGCAAAATACTGTTTTGCATAACATGAGAATATTCAAAAAAACGCTTCCAGGTTTCAAACCCGAATACGCAATAGGAAGCAATGATCAGGAAGGAGGCGGATGTAACTATACCTGCGACAATTCGCCATTTTCTCGAAAAAATCAAACAAAGAGGGACTAGAAAAACGACGTGAGGTTTAATGACAAGTAGCCCTAGGATGAGACCCGATAGAAAAGGTTTTTTCGTGAGATAAAAAAGACCTATCGCGAGAATAAGAGCAATCAGAAGACCATTCTGCCCGGTTAAAAGAGAGACAATGAATTGAGGGGAGAAAAAAGCAAAGGCTGTAATTGACCAGTTTTTGCATAAAAGGTTCAGAGTTTTAGCTGTTATGATTGGTGCGCTTAATGCCCAGAGCGTATAAGAGAATGAATATGTAAAAAAAGCAATTGGCCAAGTAAAAAAAAGCATAGGAGGTGGGTAAAGGAAGGGTAATTTATAAGAATGATCTAAAAATTGTCCGTGTTGCATGGCGGCTTCATGAGCGGCTGTATTATAAATATCAGAAAAATGTCCGTGAAGTATTTGCGAAGAGGCTGCCCAGAATAGGATAAAATCGCCGCCGATTTTAAAATCAGCCTGTAGATTTTTCCTGCCCATAAAATATGCGATAGAGAAGATAGCAAAAAAAACGAAAACATAAATCCTCAGATAAGCATCGCATCGATCTTTATTGAGAAAATTCATAAATCTTAATTCAAAATAAACATAATTTATTATTTTTTTTAAAAGACTCTTTGTGAACATTTATGTATGAACTCTAAAGAATATGAGGCTATGTGCTGATAACTTAAAAGGTTTTAGAAGAAATTACAACACCGGAGTAGATTATGTGTAAAAGTTTTTTGATTTTTTGATTTAAAGCAATTACTATGCATGGTGGGATGCTTTATATAGGCGTTCAGGTGTGTTATCTGGCCATAAGGCAGATTTCCTATTGGGTTTATTAGTTAAGGAGAGTGTGTATGTTGCGCGTAAATGAATATGCCGCTATTGTTGCTCAATTCTTTGCCGTTAAAGATAAGCGTGGTGTTACGGCAATCGAATATGGTCTGATTGCTGCTCTTATCGCTGTCGCGATCATTGTGGGCGCCCGTGCGGTCGGGAGCAATTTGAATGCACTGTTCAATTCAGTGGCGACTACGATTTCATCGTAATTGTAAAAGAGAAACTTGTGCTTCTATACTTATTGAGGCTGTTTAGGTTTCGAAGCACGAGCAGCTCTGTGTTTGGTGAGGTGTGGGGCTTATAGTGGTGTCGTGGTTTGTTATCATGGCCGCTTATGCCCTGCTTTGCCACGCAATGTGGGTTGATGTGCGAGTGCGGGAGATACCCGACTGGGTCAGTCTGGGTCTTCTGGTTCTTGCGATTTTGAATGGTACGGCAATCCATTGGGTTTCCCTTGCCTGTGGTGTTCTGATTTATCTCCTGCTTTTTTTCTTGTGGAGCATCGGAGTTATCGGGGGCGGAGACGTTAAGCTGATTGCTGCAACCTCATTGTTTTTTATGCCGTATGAGCAGCTTCTTTTTCTTTTGAATGTTGGTTTGGCTGGTGGTGTTCTGGCCATGCTGTATCTCTTTGGTCGGAATCGATTGCCAATCATATCAAAGAGGACAACGAAAATACGCGTTCTCCGCGTGGAGGCATGGCGGATTAGGCGGGGTATGCCCCTGCCATATGCTGTGGCTATTGCGGTTGGCTTTATTATGACGACCCTGAGGGGTGAGTGGTAGGCGGTAAGGAATGATCACGCGGATTGCGATGTTGTTCATTGGTGTGATCGGGTTGATTGGTCTTTTTGTGCTCGGGAAAGTTATGATGTCACCCGCGCCCGCGCCGCAGAAGGCTGTGCAACAGGAAGTTGTTGTTCATACAAAAAAACTGCTCACGGTTCGGAACGCCATGCATGCGGGTGATTTTCTCCGGGAGGCGGATTTAGTTACCTCTTCCATCCCTGATGATTATGTTCCTCCAGGCAGTCTGGAGGATACTCCAGAAAACCGGCAGGCTCTTGAGGGGGCGCTGCTTCGGGTAGATCTGCCCGCGGGTAGTGGGATTGTTGAGCAATCATTTCTTCGAGTCGGAGATCATGGTTTTCTGGCGGCGGTTCTTAAGCCTGGAATGCGCGCACTGAGCATTGGTGTGAATCTGGCTTCTGGTGTGTCTGGCCTTATCGAGCCTGGTGACAGAGTCGATGTGGTGATGACCGAGCGGGTTGGAGACGGTGCAGGAGGGAATGTTTCGCACCTTGTATCCAAAATTGTGCTTTCAGGTATTCGGGTTGTCGCCGTGGGTGGTTCCTTATCTCCTCGTGGGGGTAAAAATGTTGCCGAGCAGGCTGGTATGGATGTGCGAACAGTAACGCTGGAGGTTACGCCCGAACAGTCAGGTGTTCTGGGAACGGCCCAGCAGCTTGGTCAAATAGTGCTGACAGTTCAATCGCTTGGTGGCCCGCATGACGATCTTGCCACGCCCCCGGTCTGGGAATACTCTGTCTCTGCGTCTGATAGTCAGCGGCTGAAGGGCGGCGTAAAAGTTATGCATGTCTATAATGGAATTTCAGGCGCTCAAGATGTCCACTTTTAAAAGAACAGTAAGGGTTGTGCTGAGTGGCATCATATTGTTTGGCGTGTGTCCTTCAATGGAGGCATCAGCGCGAAAATACAAAACGCACCCGAGAAGACACCATAGGTTGATTCCAGCAAAGCGCCATGTCAGTCAGGCATCATCTCTTTCCGTTCTGACGATTGAAGTCGGAAATGGCAAGTTGGTTGAACTGTCCGGGTCGGCAGAAAATGTGTTTTCTGCTGATCCTAAAGTGGCGGAAATACGTCCGGCTAGCTCGCACAGCGTGTTTGTGTTTGGGCTGGCAGCAGGTCGCACAAATATTGTTGCTGTAGATGCTAATGGACAGGCCATTGACCATTATGCGGTGCGTGTTGAACCCTCTACCTATCCCGCCAACACGTTAGACAACTCGTCTGGTAAAATTGTGCCGATGCTACGGGCAACAGCCACACCGGACGGACTGAATATTGATGGGGATTCTGACAACCCTGAAAAAGCCTGGCGTTTTAGTGACCGGGCTCGTGGACTGGTCGGTAAAGAAGGTTTTGTATCTGATTACTCTAAAATACACGGCTCCATTCAGGTGAACCTCAAGATCCGTATTGTCGAGATGGATCGTTCATTGGTGCGTGAACTCGGGGTTGAGTGGCAGAACGTGAACGCGTTGGGAACATCGGCAGTAATTGGTCTTGCGACCTCAAGCCCTTTGGAAACATTGGCCACTACCAAAAGCAGTATTGGGTTTCTCTCGCGTTTTAAAGCCGGTAGCCAATCAGTCACACTGGAAACGGTTGTGGATATGCTGGCCAGAGATGGTCTGGTCCATAGTCTTGCCGAGCCAAACCTGACCACGATTAGTGGTCAACCTGCCAATTTTGTGGTTGGCGGGGAATATCCTGTTCCTGTCTCCAGTTACAATAACACGACTAACGTCAGCTTTAAGCAATATGGTATTTCTTTGGCTTTTGTTCCCACGGTGCTCGGAGATGGCCGTATCAGCTTGCATGTGAGGCCCGAGGTGAGTGCACTCTCTTCTAATGGGGCAGTGACGTTGTCGGCTGGGAATTCTTCTGTTCAGATTCCGGCTATTACTGTCAGGCGTGCGGACACGACTGTAGAAATGGCAAGTGGGCAAAGCTTTGTTCTGGCAGGCCTTATGTCGGATAGTACAAAAATTACGGGTCAGGGCCTGCCGTGGCTGGGGGATATTCCTGTACTGGGGGCGTTGTTCAAATCCTCAAGCTTCCAGAAAGATGAGAGCGAATTGGTTATTATTGCCACGCCGTATCTGGTCAAGCCGGTGAACAGCGAAAAAGAACTGCATACGCCAGATGAAGGATGGACTCCGCCAAATGACATGGAGCGTATTTTTATGATGCGTCAAAGCGGCACCGATGTTTCTCGCAGACGTCCCTGGCAGCGTCTGGAAACTGGCGATGCTGGTTTTATGGTGGAGTAGCACCTTATGTCATATAAAATCGTATCAGGCATTGCGGTTATTTGTTTGATGAGTTTGGCGGATTGTTCGGTTATGGATCCCCTAAACCAGTCCTATCACTGGCGGACGCTGGGGGTTTATGACGCCAATATAGCCGCGCAGGCTGATAATAAGAAAGATTTGCAGAGCGGTCGTCCACTGCCGCCGTCTGATGGGCAGACAGCTGTGGCTGCAGTCGAACGCTGGCGGGAGGACCGTGTCAAAAGTCTTGGTCGAAGTGGTTTGGCTGAGTTGTATATGAACGGTGAAGGCCAGACGGGTTCCGGAGGCGGGACGGCAGCAGCTGCCAGCGGCGGTGGCAGTGGTGGGGGAGGGCAATAACAGGTGGCACTTACCCCAGAACAGCTTCAAGAACAGCCCGGTGATACCGATAACGTAAAGTTGGGAAGCGTTCTTGCTTTTGTGCAGGATGCAGACACAGAAGCACAGTTAACTGAATGCTTTAAAGAACTTCGGTCAGGTACAGTACAGGTTTTGCGTGGATCTGGGGCGTTTGCGATCTCCTATCTGGGCAAACATGAATTCCCATCTTATCTGATTATTGATGTCGGTGGAGAAAGTGACGCATTAGGCGTTTTGCGTACAGTTACGGAATTATTGCCACCTGATGTGACCATCATGGTGTTGGGTGACCGGACCGATGCGGATTTCTACCGCAGCGTGACGCATGTGTTCGGGGCGGCGGAATACCTGTATCGTCCGTTCAGCCGCAACCTGATTTTGCGTATTTTCGGTCCGATTATTCTTCACGGGCGTGACACGCATCGCCTGATGGAAGGGGCCAGTCTGGTCGCCTGCATCGGGGTACGTGATGGTGTGGGGGCTACGACTCTCACCACAAATCTGGCTTACTTTCTGGCAGAAGAAGCCCGCAGGTATTCGTTGCTGATTGATTTTGACCTGCGTGCGGGCAAAATGGCAACATTGTTGGATATTACCACGAACGGCGGTTTTCGGTCTGCTCTGGAAACACCTGACCGAATGGACGAGTTGCTGCTTGAGCGTAGCATGCAGGCGGTCGGGGAGCGTTTGCAGGTTCTGTCGAGCATGGGGGATTTGAACACATTGCCCAAAATCGGGAGTAATGCTGTTACCCGGTTGATGGAGCTTGTGCGGCCTCGGTTTCGTTTTGTCCTGACAGAAGTAAAGTGGTCGGATGATGATGTGTATATGCGTGTTCTGGGGCAGGCGCAGCAGTATATATTGATCATGGATCCCAGTATTATCTCCGTGCGTGATGCATTGAGAGTCATGGCCAGCCTGCCGCGTGTTTCTCCTGTGAGCAAGCCGTTTATTGTTGTTAACAATGTAGGGCGGCCCGGGTCCCTGTCGTTGGATGAAATTACACAAAGCCTTGGTACAGCACCGGATATACTGATTCCCTATCTTCCAGCGGATTGCGGGAATGCTGAAATTGACGGCAAGCTGGTCATTACAAAAAACAAAGTGTACCGTCAGCTTATTGAGCAACTGGCGCATGGTGCACTTGCCGTTACGTTGAGTTCCTCCCTTTCCAAGGGAGGGCTGTTCACACAACTCAAAGAAAAAATAAAAGCTTTGGGAGCACGGTTTAAGAAATGAGCTCTAGCAAGCAAAGTGAAATTGTTGATCGTCTGCGCCGCATGCAGAATGTGCAAGACGATTTTAGTGCGCCTGCTGCTGGCACAACTGCTTCGCAAGACCCCGGGCCTGCCGCAGAGATTGAGAGTCCAACTCTGTCCGATCAGTCACTCATTTTGCGTCCATTGTGTTTAAACCGACTTGATCCAACAATAGTCTTATCTCTATCGGCTGACGATCTGCTTGCACAGGTAGAGCAGGTGGTTGATCAGGTTGCTACGGAGCAACGGATACAGCTCAATCTGCGTGAGCAGCGGCTTATAGCAACCGAACTTGTTCATGATATGAAGGGCCTGGGCCCTATTCAGCCATTGCTTGATGACGATAGTATTGCCGATATTATGGTCAACGGGCCCAATAGTATTTTTGTTGAACGGGCTGGTAAAACACTTCCGTCTAATATCCGTTTCAGAGATGCGCGTCATCTGGCATCTGTTTGCCAGCGTATCGCCTCTGATGTCGGACGGCGTGTTGATGAATCAAGCCCGATGGTTGATGCGCGTCTTAAAGATGGATCGCGTGTTAATATTGTTTTTCCGCCTCTGGCACTGGATGGACCCTATCTGTCCATTCGTAAATTTTCCCGCCATAAAATTAGTTTTCAGCAATTGGTTAATAATGGCAGCTGTACTCCTGCCGTCGCCAAAATTCTTGAAATTGCAGCACGGATTCGTTTGAATATTGTGATTTCTGGCGGTACAGGTTCTGGTAAAACCACGTTGCTGAATGCACTCTCACATTTTATCGATTTTGGTGAGCGTGTGATTACTGTTGAAGATGCCGCAGAACTTCAGCTTCAGCAGCCGCACGTTGTGCGCATGGAAACGCGCCCCATGTCGTTGGAAGGTAAGGGAGAGGTCACGCAGCGTGATCTTGTGCGGAATGCTCTGCGTATGCGCCCTGACCGTATCATTATTGGGGAGGTCCGTGGCCCGGAAGCGTTTGATATGCTTCAGGCCATGAACACCGGCCATGATGGCAGTATGTCCACGGTCCACGCGAATACAACGCGAGATGGCGTGACACGTATTGAAAGTATGGTGCAGATGGGCAATTTCGGTTTGCCTATTTCTGCTATCCGTAACCAGATTGTTGGCGCGGTCGATATGATTATTCAGGTCGGACGTCACAGGGATGGTGGTCGCCGGATTACTCAGGTTACCGATATATCTGGTGTTGAAGGGGATGTTGTTGTTCTGAATGATATTTTCAGGATGAAGTTTGATGGTGAGGATGCAGAAGGCAAGCTGCTGACAAGCTATGAAATTTCACGTATCCGTCCCAGTTTTTATGAAAAACTTGTTTATAATCAGATGGATGGTGTTTGGAATTCCGCTTTTGAAAGCGTGTCCTTATGACCAGTTTTTTTCTGGTTGCTGGGTTTTTATTTTTTGTAGGCATTAATGTTCTCGCGTATTTTCTTTATCAATCAAGCTTAGCTAAAGATCATCGAAACAAGCGTATCCATAAAGAAATAAGTTCTTATCTTTTGCATAATATCGAGCCGCGTCAACGTACGCCGGTAGAGTGGGCTGTATATATAGTTGAATCCGGGTTTATTAAGAAATTTTTGATCTGGGCCTCAAAGTACAACCCGCAACATTATGCGCATAGCGATGTGGGGTTGCTTAAGATATATTTATTTTCTTCTATATTGCCAACCATAACACTTTATTATCTTTTTTCTATTATGGGGTTGTGGAGTATTGTTATTAATTTCTTTATATGGGTTGCCACGATCAGATTTATTTGTAATTTTCTGCGGAATAGATACAAAAAAAAATTATATACACAATTTCCCGATGCAATTGGTATGATGGTCCGCTCGTTACGGGTTGGCGTACCTCTTTCGCGCTGCATGATTGTGGTCAGTGAGGAAAGTGACGAGCCGACGTGCAGGGAGTTTAAAGTGATTGCGAGCGAGGTTGCTGTGGGGCGCAGTCTGGGTGATGTTTTGCAGGCTGTGGCGGATCGGGTTGATGTTCAGGAATATCGGTTTCTGGCTACGGTAATCAGTATTCAGTCCTCTACCGGGGGGGCACTGGCTGATGTGCTGTCTTCTCTGGCTGATACCATCAGGCAGCAGATCGCTATTTACAAGCGGGGGCTCGCACTATCCAGCGAAGCCAAAATGAGTTCTTATGTATTGGCTGCAATTCCTTTTTGTATTGCCATTCTGTTGGAAATTGTTAATCCAGATTATATTAACCAGCTATTTTTAACGCAGTCTGGTCATTACCTGCTGGCATCTGCTATGCTCCTGTTTGTTGTGGGTATGGTAACCATGAGGGTAATTATTATTAAAGTTCTTGAACTGTAGAAATGCATTATTTAAACATCATCATTTTTTTCTGTCTGTTTGGGGTGTTTTGTGCCTCGGTCCTCATTCTGGTTGTCAAAACACGGAGTGATGACAGGCGCGCCAAGCGTTTGAGAGGTATTCTTGCCAGTGTGAACGAACTGGACCCGAATTTTGTTGAAGAGCAAAAAGGGGGAAGATTTTCAGTCATATTTCAAAAAATAGGCCAAATTGTTTTAAAAAGTGGAATGATAGATCAAAAAAGTATTCAGGCATTTACCGAAAGTCTGCGTGCCAGTTCTTATATAGGAAGTCACTATCTGGAAGTTTTTGTTGGATGTAAGCTGATTCTGTTACCGGTTGGTGGTTTTGTCGCCTGGTTTTTTTCCTATGATTTGTTTTCCAGACCGATGTTGCATATTGTCGCGCCTGTTGCGGGAGCTATTTTTGGATTATTGCTGCCAGACATTCTGATCCGGCAGTGGAGGAAAAGTTATCTTAAAGCGGTAGAAAAAGGACTTCCTGATGCTCTGGACATGTTGGTAATCTGCGCAGATGCAGGCCTGGCGATCGAAGCGGCCATTAATCGCGTTGCGCTGGAAATGAAGAATGTCAATCCTAGCACGGCTTTTGAGTTTCAAGTGACGGCTCAGGAGATGAATATGATTACTGATCGTCGGGAAGTTTTTCATTTGATGGCGAGTCGTACGGGGTTGCTGGATATGCGCCGCATTGCTAATTCCTTAAGCCAAACAATTCAGGTTGGGTCGTCGGTGACTCTTGCGTTGCGCGCTCTTTCTGTCGAAATTCGTAAAAATCGTATGATTGAGTATGAGGCCCGCGCCGCTCAGTTGCCGGTATTGCTGACGCTGCCTATGATCATATTTTTTCTGCCAATCGTGTTCATTATTGCTGCTGGACCAGCCTTCCTGCAGGTTATGGAAACGTTTTATAAATAATTACGGGAAGAAAAGAGTACAATAGATATGTACCGTATCAGACACATGAATGTTCTGCTGTTCTTTCTGTTTCCGTTGCTTGCAGGCTGCGGAACCCAGTCGGCGATGACTGATGAAGTTGTCAAGGCGGATGCAGAATTGCGAGACGGCGCCCCTCAGGCCGCTCTGGAAGTGCTGAAGCATTATCTGAACGAACATCCAGACGACCCTAAAGCCTTGATCGAACTGGGTAAGGTTAATGCCAGTATGGGTCGTAATCAGGCGGCGGCCATTTTTTTTGAGAAAGCTCTCCAGCACCAGCCCCATTCTTTGGAGGCGACCAAAGGTCTAGCCAAAATTAAATTGAGGGTCGATCCACCACAGGCCACGGTCCTGTTGCTGGATATGGTCAAGCGTTACCCGCGTGATGTGCAGGCATGGGTTGATCTGGGTGTTTCGTATGACCTGCAGGGCCAATATGTACCTGCGCAGGCGGCCTACCGGACAGCCATGGGGCTTGATCCTATGAAAGTTTCTGCCCAGAGCAATCTGGGTTTGTCTTATGTGTTAAGTGGGCAGTATGCTCAGGCTCTGGAAATTCTCGAACCTATTGCTGCTGCGCCGGATATGACGTCTAGCAGAGTGCGCGCCAACTTTGCTCTGGCACAATATCTGGCGGGGTACAGGAATAATGCCCGGAATACGCTGATGCAGGATATGCCAAGAGCGCAAGCGAACATTGTCATGGCGTCTTTTTCCAAATTCAGGACGCGTCCTTATGTTGCGCAATGATCGTCGTGGTGCAACCGCAATCGAGTTTGCACTGGCGTTTCTGTTTTTGATAATGGTTGTGGTGGGAACGATAGAGATTGGCTGGCAGTTGGAAACGGAGGCCGCGCTACGGAATGGCGTGGACGAAGCGATACGTTTTGCATCGACAGGGCAGTCGATTGTGCCAAATGTGAAGGCTTCTCCGACATGTCGTGCTCAAGCTATTGTTTTTCTTGTTACGTTACGTGCTCCCATACTTTTAAAAGCTGAAAATCTGCAAATAACATCAGCCGCAAATAATGCGACGGTTGTGCCTTCCGGTGGAAGTGGATTTGGTGGTGCTGGAGGGGATACAATGATTTATACATTTGTTTACACCCAGCCCTACCTTACTTTTTTTGGAAGGTGGATTATGCACTCTTCGAGTATGAAACATACAGTATCATCGTTGGTTAAAAATGAACCGTTCTCAGGCACGATTAGCTGCTGATCGCAAGGGCTCTGCCGCGCTGGAACTCGCGCTTGTTGCCCCGGTTGTTCTTTTGCTGCTGTTTGGCGCGACAGATCTGATTTTTGAATTCAGGAACTGGATGCGTCTGCATTCGGTTACAACGCAGGTGGGGCAGATTATTGCCCAGTGCCAGCATATTGCAGACCCGTATGACCTGAATGTTTTTTTTGCTGATGCGGCACAGATTGCCGCTCCCCTGGACATTACCGGCCCGACCAATGGTGCCGTTGTCATTACGGCAATAGGCCCGGATCAGAATAATAAGCTCTCTATTTACTGGCAGAGGCGGATTGGTTCCAGTGTGTTTAATAGTGGGATTACGTCAGCAAGCCTTTCGCAATATGCGATATCTGGTGTTTCCATGAATGCCGTTCAGACATTTGTTGTGGTGGAAGCTTTTGCCCGGCCTGGATTATGGCAATTTGCTTCGGCGCTTATAACCAATCGGGACACTCCAGTGCTTAGTAGCCAGTCTGTTTTGCCGGCCCGTTTTTTTGGCACCAATATTGGCGTTGGCAGGCTTGATACGACGGCAACAGCGAAAGAATGCACATGATGGATAGAAAGGGAGCTGTGGGGCTGGTTGTTGGGATCGCCATGTTTGCCATGGTTGCATCTGTTGCCATGGGTATTGATTTTTCCCGCACCTATCTGACACGCGTAAGGCTGCAGACCGCCATTGATGCGGCTGCGCTTACTGCAGGGAGGGAAGTCAAATCTTCCTCCCGTAACGCGGATGCTACTCTGGTTTTCTGGCAGAACTTTGCTGTCAATCATATTACCAATGGGCTTGGTCCTGTAGGATCGCAAACTCCTGGGCCAAAAATTACGTTTATCAATGCGTCTACGCTGAACATCTCGGCCACAGCAAATGTTCCCATGGTGTTTGCAAAAATTTTTGGCTGGAATCAGATTCCCGTAACAGCTCGGGCTCAGGTTGTTGCCGCCGGAGGCGGGCTTGAGGTTGCACTTGTGCTGGATAATACAAATTCACTGGGGCCGGATGGTATTGCAGCTCTTCAAACAGGCGCTACCAATCTGGTTGAGACGGTCTATGGGGACAGTACGACAACGACAACAACGTGGGTTTCAGTTGTACCGTTTGGTGGTGAAGTCAATATCGGGAGCGTGCATAAAGGCTGGCTGGATAGCTCCGCCAATATTTCCACTCTGAGATATGGCCAGAATGGCTGGGGTGGGTGTGTATTTGCGCGTTATGCAAGTGACGGCACGGCAGATATGAGTGAAAACCCGCCCGTTTCCAGCTATCGGTTCCAGCCTTTTTTCTGGCCGAGCACTTACCAGAAAACGCCTTATTCTTGTTCATGGTTCGGCTGTGGTTACCTTCAGGGTGATAATGACTGGAGTATCTCCGGCGGGCCGGGTATTACGGAAACGGCACCAATTACATTGTCTGCATCTGGTCCTCCGAATGTTTCGGCGGATGAGGTTGGCCCAAATTTAGGGTGTCCTCCGTTGGCATTGTTGCCTGAGACTGCGTCCAAGGCGACTGTTGAAACAGAAATCAGCCTTATGCCCATGTTGCAGCGTGGTGGAACACTGATCCAGAATGCATTGCAGACGGGTTGGTTTACCATAAGTCCCAAGTGGAAAAGACTGTGGTCCCAGTCCTTACCCGATATGCCGTATGATTATGGGCAGTCCAGTACAAAGAAGATTCTGGTGCTGATGACCGATGGCACCAATCAAATGTGTCCCTGTTTTATGGGATATCCTGATTATAATGCTAATGTCTGGGCGGGATGGTGGAATAGTGACGAAACGGCATTCGGGCGTTTGCTGGATAACAAGCTGGCAACTGTAAACGGATATTATAACGGGTTCCAGGACGTTGTCCGGCCGATACTGGATAATCTGGTTTTGCAGGTCTGCTCTAATATGAAGGCTGTGGGTATAGATATTTACGTGATTCTTTATACCCATCAGGGATCATCGGTGGATGATGCCGCAATTAACACAATGAAGGCGTGTGTGACGGATAGTCATCATTATTTTGAATCACCAAGTGCTGCGGATATGCAGGCGGCTTTTTCCCGTATTGCCGGAGAGATTTCAGCGCTGCGCCTTGCCCAGTAATCAGGCTGGCGTGATTTTCCCTAAATGTGGGGGAAGATGGGAGCGGATTTGAAGATAAGCGGCCTTTTGACCGCTTATCTGGTTTGATGTCTGGCTGATCTGTATTGGCTCTGTTTGGCAGAGAGTGGTTCTGATTGATCTATTTGTCTGTGGCATCAAAGCGGAAAGGCCTGCCGATCGCTTTGTCCGCCAGTGTGCCATCCCACATGACCTGCTGACCACGAATAATGGTGCCAATGGGTTTGCCGGTCAGTGTTTCGCCCGTAAAAGGGGACCATCCACAGCGTGAGGCCAGCCAGTCCTGCTTTATGGTCCAGCGGGCTTTCAGGTCCACAATGGTAAAGTCCGCATCATACCCAACCGCGATCCGGCCTTTGCGAACCAGACCAAACAGGCGCTGGGGGCCGGCGGATGTCAGGTCCACCAGACGACGCAGGGTCAGGCGGTGGTGGGCTACATGGTTGAGCATGAGGGGGAGCAGCGTCTGCACTCCCGGCATGCCAGAGGGGGAGGCCGGGTAAGGCTTGCTCTTGTTCGCCAGACTGTGGGGCGCATGGTCTGAGCCAATAACATCGGGCATGCCCTGTGTGACCCAGTGCCACAGCCCGTCGCGGTGTGCGGCTGAGCGGATGGGGGGGTTCATCTGGGCAAACGTGCCCAGACGTGGGTAGGCTTCCTCTGCCGCCAGCGTCAGATGCTGGGGGGTAAGCTCACAGGTGGCGATGTCACGGTGCTGGGCGATCAGTTCCAGTTCCGCAGGGGTTGTAATGTGCAGGATATGCACACGCCGCCCGGTTTTGCGGGCCAGATGCAGCACGCGGGCGGTCGCACGCAATGCGGTCTCATCATCCCGCCAGATGGGGTGGGAGGAGGGGTCACCTTCCATGCGTTCTCCCATGCGCTCGATCAGCCGGGCTTCATCTTCGGCATGAATGGCAACCCGGCGCTGACCCGAGCGCAGGACGCGTTCGAGCATGGCGTCATCGGAAACCAGCAGGTTACCTGTGGAAGACCCCATGAACACCTTGATCCCCGCAGTGCCGGGCAGTTTTTCCAGCTCTCCGCATTGGTCGGCGTTGTCGGATGTCGCACCAACATAAAATGCGTGCTCGCACCACATCCGGTCTTTGGCGCGGGCCAGTTTGTCGGCCACGGCCTCGGGCGTAGAGGTGGTGGGTCTGGTGTTCGGCATTTCAAAAACGCCAGTAACCCCGCCAAGCACGGCGGACCGGCTACCTGTTTCGAGGTCTTCGTTTTCGACTGCTCCGGGTTCACGGAAATGAACCTGTGTGTCGATCACACCGGGTAGAATGGTCAGGCCGCTACAATCAATAACCCGTGCGGCATCAGCGGTGCCGCCAATGGCGCTAATCTGGCCATTGCGCACATAAACCGTTGTCTCCACCGTGCCATCAGGCAGGACAACAGAGCCGTTCTGGAGCGCCAGATCATGCGCCTTGTGCGGAGTGTTCTGTGCGGATGCAGCCATGGAGCTTGTCCTTACTTGTCAGCTTTCGGGGTGGTGCGTGTGAGGGTGCGCATGGTCACCAGCTCTTCGGCTGAGGTGGGGTGAATACCAATGGTGCGGTCAAAATCGGCCTTGGTCAGTCCGGCAGTTACGGCAATGGCTACGGCCTGTAGCATTTCCGGCGCTTCGTCACCCAGAATATGCACGCCAACCACCTTCTGGCTCTGCTGGTCTACAACCAGTTTCATGACCGTTCTGCGCACGCGGCCAGCCAGTGTGTAGCGCATGGGGTTAAAGCGGGTCAGGTAAATATCCACCGCTCCGTTTTGCGTGGCTTCTTCCTCCGTCAAGCCAACCGTGGCGAGAGGGGGGGAGAAAAACACAGCCTTGGGAGTGGTTGCATAGCACCACTGGCGCGCGGGGGCCTGACCAAACAGGCGGTCGGCCAGATTATGCCCTTCCGCAATGGCAACCGGGGTGAGGTTGATGCGGTCGGTGACGTCTCCAATGGCGTAAATGCCCGGATGTGCCGTCTCGCTATTGCTGTCCACCTGAATGCGGCCGTTACCTGCGGTGGTAATGGATGTTCTGCCAAGCCCCAGCGCATCAATTTTGGGGCGGCGGCCTGTGGCCATGAAGATGCAGTCAGCACTCAGCGTCTGCCCGTTATCCAGTGTCAGAACCAGTTCTGCGCCGTTTTGGGTAATGCTGGTGGGGTGGGCGTGGCGGTGCTGGGTAATGCCACGGGCGTCTATGGCATCGGCCAGTGCGGTGCGCATGTCTCCGTCAAAGCCACGCAGGGGCAGGTCACGGCGGTAAACAAGGTCTACCTGAGAGCCAAGGCCCGCAAAAATACCGGCAAATTCAATGCCGATATATCCACTACCGATCATGACCACACGCTCCGGGCGCTGCGGCAGGGCAAAGGCTTCGTCCGAAGTAATGGCCAGTTCGGCTCCGGGAATATCCAGCTTGGTGGGGGTGGAGCCGGTGGCAATGACAATCCGCTCAGCGGTCATGGTCCGGGGCTGTTCCGTAGGGGCCAGCGGGGAGGGGGTTATACGCAGGGTATGCCCATCCACAAACTCGGCATGGCCGGTCAAGAGGGTAATGCCCGCTTTTTCCAGCATAGAGACGTAAATGCCGTTCAGGCGTGTAATTTCGCGGTCTTTGGCGGCAATCAGGGTGGGCCAGCTATGGGTGCCCGGTGCGGTGGACCAGCCAAAGCCATGGCTGTCTTCCACCATGTCGGCATAATCGCTGGCCATGACCATCAGCTTTTTGGGCACACAGCCAAGATTGACGCATGTGCCTCCCCAGTGGCGGCTTTCCACCACGCCAACACGCGCACCGTGGCTGGCGGCAATGCGGGCGCACCGAACACCGCCGGAGCCTGCTCCTATGACCAGAAGATCAAAGTCATACGTCATCGGGCAGGGCTCCTTGGGTGCTGGGTTGAGGGTCTTTTACAGTAAGGTGGGACTACCGTTACCGTTCGGCAAACGCTTTTTCCACCACGTAAGCACCGGGGGTGGACATGTTGCCTTCATCAAACCCGCGGGCCTGAAGCAGGGCTTCCGTATCGGCCAGCATTTCGGGCGAACCGCAGATCATGACGCGGTCATGCTCGGGGTCGAGGGCGGGGATGTTCAGATCCGTAAAGATCTTGCCGCTTTCGATCAGCTTGGTAATGCGGTCGGTTACGGCAAAGTCTTCACGCGTGACGGCGGGGTAGTAAAGCAGCTTGCCGCTGATGTCTTCACCAAGGAACTCGTGCCGGGGCAATTCGTGGCGGATGTGGTTGGCATAGGCCAGCTCGCCTGAAATGCGTACGGTGTGGCTCAGGATCACATGGTCGTAACGCTCATAGCATTCCGGGTCCTTGATCAGGCTCATGAAGGGGGCCAGACCCGTGCCGGTGGACAGGAAATACAGGTTCCGTCCGGGGCGCAGGTTGTCCAGCAACAGGGTGCCGGTGGGCTTGCGGCCGATCAGAACCGTGTCGCCTACCTTGACGTGGCGCAGGCGTGAGGTCAGTGGGCCATCAGGCACGGCAATGGAGAGGAACTCCATTTCGTCCGCATAATTGGGGGAGGCAATGGAGTAGGCGCGCAGCAGGGGCTTGCCGTCCACTTCAATCCCGATCATGGCGAACTGGCCGTTCTCAAACCGCAGGCCGGGGTCACGCGTGGTGGTGAAGGTGAACAGGCGGTCGGTCCAGTGATGCACGGTCAGCACCTTGGCCGGGTAGAGGTGACCGTACTCCTTGGTAGGGGGAGCAAGGTGCCACACACCGTCCTGCCCTTCTACCGGCAGCAGGCTGCTCGGCACTTCAGAGGCAGACATCCGGGGGAGAACGTCGTTATCAAGAATGGTTTCAGACATGGACCGCTTTGTACTCCGCTTATAGCAGATCAGATAGATGGCGCGCTTTTACCCAAAGGGGGCAGTGCTTCAACAGGCAAAAGGCAACCCTGGTGCTTTGGCGGCGTTTTTAAGGGGCAGGCGCGTGGGACGCCAGTGCAAATTCGTCACAAGACGTGTTCCTGCATCACACAGCAGGGCAGGAACAGCCTCGCTTGGAAGCCACAAACCGCCAGTGGCGGGCACAATGGGCACAAGGTGGCGGCCATATCAAGCGTATATTGTGCTGCTCGTCCCATTGCGGGGGGCAATGTTTGATTTTTCCATGAAGTATTGGGTTAGGCCCATTGTTCCGCCGCCCGGGATGACGCAAGAGTAGGGCATGACGTCAGATAGCCCCGCCTCCCCCGCGCGTGAAGCGCTTGTCCGTGCCGTGGCCCATACGGGCCTCCAGCTGGAACCCAAGGAAGAAACAGAGGTTCTGCGCCGCATTGCCCGCGCGCTTGAACCTGGAGCGCGCGAGGTTCCGGTTGAGGTCTATCGGGCTGCGCTGTGTCAGGTGCGGCGTAAAAAATGGATTTCCCGCCTGTTGGACCTTACGCGCCGTAGTGGCCGGATATGGATTACGCGGGAGGAAATAGAAGAGGCAGTCGGAGGGATTACGGACCCGGCAGCTGATGATCAGGCGCTTGAACACGCGTTGGCGCCAGTCAGTCTGGCACGCCTGCGGGGGTATGGAGCATCGCCTCATGCGGCGTTTGCCGCCATTCAGGCGGATCTGGTGGATATAGGGCGTGTGCCCTCCCCCGCCCAGACCGATCTTTTGCTTATGGCCGTGGCCATTGCCTTTGACCTGCCCGAAGGCGACCCGTTTCTGGAAACTGCCCGTAAGGAAGAAGCACAGCGCCAGCGGGCGGTCAGCCGGATTGAAAAAACCGCCCAGAGCAAACGTGCGCAGGAGGAAGAGCAGCTCAAGGCATGGGAAAGCAGCCTTGTGCCGTTCAATGAGGTGCCGCGACTCCTTCATTGCTCCCACCGTGAAGCCCTGCGCTGGATTGCCGAGAATCGGCTGCCCGTTGCGCGTAAGGTGCAAGAACCCGGTGGGCGGGAGCGGTGGGAGTTCGACCCTGCAGCGCTTGTGGCTTTGCGTACCAGCCTGTCTGAGTGGCGCCAGGATGAACGTGGCCCCGCAACAGGTCCGGGCAAGGCCAGGCACGCCCCGGATATGGGGCGCAAGGTGGCCAATGCCGTGATCGCCCGCGTGGCGGCGCTGGACAAATATGCAGCCCATTTCCGTACGGCGCGCGCACTCAACCGCCAGATTACGCTGGTCACAGGGCCAACCAACAGCGGCAAGTCCTACACCGCTCTCAATGCGCTGGCACAGGCAGAGAGCGGGCTGGCGCTTGCTCCCCTGCGTCTGCTGGCGCATGAGTTCCGCGAAGCGCTGGCCGCGCGCGGTGTTGAGGCCTCCCTGTCCACAGGGGAGGAACGTATTGAAGTCCCCGGAAGCAGGCATCTGGCCGCAACAGTGGAAATGTGTCCCTTTTACAGCCCCGTTGATGTGGCCATCATTGATGAAGCCCAGATGCTGTTTGATACAGACCGGGGTGCTGCATGGACCGCAGCCATTATGGGGGCACCTGCGCGGCATCTGTATGTGCTGGGGGCTCCGGACTGTATTCCCATGGTGCGCCGGATTGCCGAACTGTGTGGTGACCCGCTGGACGAAATCTCGCTTGAGCGCAAAAGCCCGCTCAAGGCTGCCAGCCAGCCTGTGCGTCTGGCCGACCTTGGTGCCGGGGATGCGTTGATTGCGTTTTCCCGCAGGGAGGTGCTGGACCTGCGGGCAGCCCTTATGCAGCACGGCAAGCGTGTGGCTGTGGTGTATGGAGCACTCAGCCCGGAAGTCCGCCGGGCCGAGGCGCAGCGCTTTAACAATGGCCAGGCTGATATTCTGGTGGCAACGGATGCCATTGGCATGGGGCTTAACCTGTCCATCAAGCGGGTGGTGTTTGCTGCGCTTAAAAAATACGATGGCCGCCAGACACGGGACCTGACCGTGCAGGAGGTCAAACAGATCGGGGGGCGTGCTGGCCGTTTTGGCAAGCACGAGACAGGCGTTGTGGCCGTTCTGGCCGGTGCGGGCAGCCCGAGTTTTGTGCGTCGCCAGCTTGATGCTGATGCAGAACTGCCAGATGACCTGCGCCCTTACGTGCAGCCTGATGCGGATATTGTAAAAGCCGTTGCATCCGAAATAGGCTCGCAAAGTCTGTATGGCGTGCTCTCACGCATTCACAGGGCGGTTCTGCGGAAGGATGACCCCAATTATCGCCTGTCGGATATGGAGCAGGCATTTGCCATTGCCTCGGCACTGGAAGGGGTGGAAGGGTTGGACCTGACCACCCGCTGGTCCTACGCCATGTGCCCGGTGGATGACCGCGATAACGGGATCAGGCGTCTGGTGGGATGGGCGGCGGATCATGCCGCTGGCCGTCGTGTGCTGCCACCGGGCACAGGCCCGCTGCCTGCCGCGGAACGGGCCGGGCGTGAAGAACTGGAGCGGGCCGAAAAACGCCACAAACGGCTGGTGGCATGGCGCTGGCTGGCGCTGCGCTTCCCCACCATTTACCCGGACCGGGAAGAGGCGGAAGACACAACCCGTAAACTGAATGACTGGATCGAACGTGTTCTGCGCCAGCAGAGCCGTGCGCGCCGCTCCACGCACGGGTAAGCGGTCTGGTTTTTACCAGGCCGTGTTGGTCAGCCGTTCCGAAACATCCCACAGGCGTGCGGCCAGGCTGGTCTTGCGTGCTGTTGGGGGCACAATGGCCGGGCCGGGTGGACCACGGCGTTCGCCCACTCCCTGAGGACCGTAGTAATCTCCATCCCGCGCCTGGGGGGCAAGGGCTGCGTAGAGCAGGGGTTCAGCCCCTTTGGCGGCGGACTGACCCATAATGCGCAGGATAGCCGTGCCAAGGGTCTGTTCGATCAGCCCCAGAGGTCTGGGCAGGGTGGCTGCCTGCCCGTTGGCCACAATGGAGGTAGCTGCCCACCCCGGATGGGCGGCGCGGGAATGAATATTCCAGCCTTGTTCCCCCGCCCTGCGTGACAGTTCCTGCGCGAAAAGCAGGTTGGCGAGCTTGCTCTGCTGGTACGCCCCGAACGGGCTGTATCTGTGGCGGAATTGCAGGTCGTTGAAGTGTATGGTGTTTTTACTCGCAGCAAGGCTGGCTACGGTTACGAGCACACCTCCACCCTCTGCTGCTTTCAGTAGGGGGCGCAGATGGGCGCTCAGGGCAAAATGGCCCAGATGGTTCACACCGAACTGAAGTTCGAATCCGTCCTCGGTTTCCATACGTCGTGAGGGAGCCATGACCCCTGCGTTGTTGATCTGGATATCAATCCGGTCTGTCAGCGCACCAACCGCACGCGCACATTCCGCCACGGAGCGGAGGGACCCCAGATTGAGAGGGAGCAAGGTCACATCCGCCCGGGGGCAGTCCGCGTGCAGGCGGCTCAGTGCATTCTGCCCTTTTTCGGGGTTGCGGATCGGTAGAATAAGTTTTGCCCCACGGTGGGCAAGAGCAAGTGCGGTCTCAAACCCCAGACCGCTGTTTGCGCCGGTTACAAGGGCTATGCGCCCATGGAGGTCGGGCTGTGCGCTGTTAACCCGCCAGGGATTGCGGCCCATCATGGCGGGGGAGCTTTGAGCTGCTCATCCTGCTCTGCTGCTGTCATGGCTTCCTCCGTCAGACGTTTTTCATTGTGCTTGATGAACATGAACAACACGCCAATGACCACCAGAGTTGCGGCCCCAAAACCTACGGCCAGCCAGCCGGAGAGTTTGGCAATCTCGCTCCCCAGCAGATAGGCGCACGTTGTGTACCCCCCAGCCCAGAACACGCCACCAAGCGCATTATAGAACAGGAACGTATGCCAGGGCATACGGTTCGCTCCGGCCAGTATGGCGACAAACATCCGCAGGATGGCTACAAAGCGACCAAAGAAAATAACCGGCCCGCCATGCTTGAGAAAAACATAGCGCCCCAGCAGCAGGCGTTCGGGGGTCAGTCCAAAGCGCGGGCCGTGCTTGCGTAAAAGACCAAGACCCAGGTAGTGGCCAAGCAGGTAGCCCAGATTGTCCCCCATGATCGCCCCTGTAACCCCGGCAACAATAATGCCTTCGATCTGGAGCTTGTGGGTGGTCGCGCAAAAAATTGCCCCGGTAATCAGCAGGCTTTCCGCAGGAAGGGGCAGGCCCATGCTCTCCAGCATGACAACCACACCAACCACCCCATAACCGTACCGGGTGAACAGGGTTGTCAGGTAATCAAGCGAAAAGATGGATTCCAGAGCGTGTAACAGGACAGACAATCCAATTCAGAGATAACATCGTCAGGAGTGGGGAGGAGCAGAGTCGCTCCTGTCATGTCAAGCCCACAGGAAAAAAACGCAGGTCCGTATATGTCCTGCCTAGCATGGAATGCAAAGCGGCACATGCCTTTCCGTTCAGGGCGTTTTGCATGATAAACCCGGAGTATGATGGAACAGAACAGTGCTCATGCTCAAGTACCCCAGCCCATGCGCTGCGGTAGCTGGCCTTCCCCCGTAACGGCTACTCTGGTGGCTGGTAAAAGCCTGACCTTCTCAGAGGTACGCAGCGCCGGACAGGCTGTGTTCTGGCTGGAGCGCCGCCCGGCAGAGGGAGGGCGAACCGTTCTGATGCGCTGGGCAGAACCGGATGGCGTAGCTGAGGTGCTGCCCGCGCAGGCCGATGTTGGCACCCGCGTGCATGAATATGGTGGGGGCGCTTACGCGCTTGCTTCTTGTGGTGTTGCGTATGTGGACAGGCGTACGGCGCAGGTCTGGCTGCTGGTGCAGGGAGAGGTGTCGCCCCGTCTGCTGGCCGGGGCAGAGGGCGTACGCTTTGCCGATCTGCGGTTTGATCCCGCCAGTTCCACGGTTGTTGCCGTGCGTGAGGACCACCGTGTGGACGGTGAACCACAGGGTGCCCTGGTTGCCCTTGGTGGGGCGGCTGGCCCGGTTGGGCTGGTGCTGCAATGTGGTGCGGATTTTTACATGTCTCCCACCCTCTCGCCCGATGGCGCGTTGCTGGCATGGATTGAATGGGACCATCCGAACATGCCATGGGACTCCACGCGCCTGTGTATGGGGCGTGTGGTGCGTGGGGCTGATGGCACCATTGCGGCACTTGAGGGCGTGCGGGTTCTGGCCGGACAGGCAGGAGGCGAGTCGCTGGTAGAGCCGCGCTGGACAGCAGATGGCCGCCTGCTTGTGATTTCTGACCGTGCCGAACTCTGGCGGGTATGGGAGGTGGTGCATCAGCCCGCCCCGCATCTGGTGGCGTATGCCATGCCAGAAGGGGAGATTGGTCAGCCCGCATGGGTGTTCGGTCAAAGCAGTTACCAGCCTTTGGCCGATGGTGGATGTGTGGCTCTGAGTGTGCGTGATGGAGAAGGCCAGTGTTTTGTGCGCACGGCCAATGATCAGACCCATCTTTTTGCAGGACGACCAGACCAATGCCCCGTTATGTTGGCGGATGGGCAGTTTGCATGGGTGCAGGCGCCTGTTGATGCCCTGCCCGCCGTGGTTGTGGGTACTGCCGAACAGGGTGTGCGGCAGGTACTCCGTCGTTCTGCCATGCTGGATTTGCCAGTGGCGGATATTTCTCGCCCTGAATCGGTGCGTTTTACGGTGGATGGGCCACCGGGCCCGCAGGGGCACGCTTTTTTCTATCCCCCAGCCAGTAGCCATGCCTGCGTGCCACAGAATGAAAAACCTCCGATGATCGTGCTGGTGCATGGAGGCCCAACCGCCCGTGCGCAGGATGGTTTTTCCTTTAAGGTGCAATGGTGGACATCCCGTGGTTTTGCCGTGCTGGATGTCAACTATGGCGGTTCCACAGGCTTCGGGCGGTTCTGGCGTAATCGGTTGCAGGGCCAGTGGGGTGTTGTGGATGTAGCGGACTGTATAGCGGCCTGCCGCCATATGGTGGCCACAGGCCGTGTTGACCCCAAACGAATCGCTATTCGTGGCTCCAGTGCCGGGGGGATGACCGTGCTTCTGGCGCTGGCGGCATCCGACCTGTTTGCGGCGGGGGTCAGCCTGTATGGTGTGACCGATCTGCGTGCACTGGCGCAGGAGACGCACAAGTTTGAGGCACGCTACCTTGACGGTCTTGTTGGCCCTTGGCCGGAATCTGAGGCTGTCTATGTAGCGCGCTCGCCTCTTTCTGTGGCCAGCCGGATAAGGGCGCCGGTGCTGCTGTTGCAGGGGATGGAGGATAAAGTGGTGCCGCCGTCTCAGGCCCATGCCATGGCGGCGGCCCTGCGTACGGCAGGTACCCCCTGCACCTTGCATGAATTCCCCGGTGAGGGACACGGTTTCCGTCAGGAAGCAACCATCCGTCAGGCATGGACCATGGAACTGGCGTTTTATGGCCGGGTTTTCGGGTTTGATCCCGCTCCCCCGATGGACGCCTGACAGAATACCTCCAGCCGAATCGAAAAAAATCAGTCCGCGTAGTGAGGGCTGTAGGTCAGACCTTCAATCCAGGCCCGAATGTCCTTCGGGCGTTCCACCGTGGCAGTGCCCTGATCAAAAATAAATTCGGCAATACGGGCGGCAGATGTTACCGATACCTCCAGAATATCGCTCTGGGGTGGGAACAGGCGACCCCGTTCGCGCGCTGCGGGGTCCACCTGATCTGCCAGTGCGCGGGCGGTTTCGATCACCATGTCATCGGTAATGTATTTGGGGCATGTGGCATATACAGCCAGTCCCAGAGCCGGGAAAATGTAGAAATTGTTGGCCTGGCCGGGGTAGAAGGTCCGTCCGTTCATCTCTACTTTGGGGAATTGCAGACCGGCTGCAAAAAGGGCCCGTCCCTGAGACCATTCATAAGCCTGCTCGGCCGTGCACTCCGCATTTTTCTGGGGCAGGGAGAGCGGGAAAATAATGGGGCGTTCGTTCAAGGTGCTCATGGTCTCCACGACGTCCTGCGTAAAGGCGCCCCCGCAGGTTGAAACACCAATAAGCACGGTAGGTTTGATAGCCTTGATTGTAGCCAGCAGATCACGCGAGGGGGGCATGGGTTTGGCATAGCGTTTCTGCTGCGCGCTCGGGTCCGTGCGTGAGGTTTCGAGCAGACCATTCACATCCATGAGTGTTATGCGCTCAATGGCGTCCTGCTCGCTTATGCCTTCCTGTTTTAAGGCGGAAACCAGCATATCCGCCGTGCCCAGCCCGGAGGAACCCGCACCAAGGAACAGAAAGCGCTGTTGCGCCAGTGCTTCGTTCTTGATTTTGAGCGCAGTAATCAGACCTGCCAGCGTAACGGCCGCAGTGCCCTGAATATCGTCATTATAGCACAGGGCCGTACTGCGGTATTTGTCCAGATAATGCAGCGCGTCCGTGCCTTTCCAGTCCTCAAAATGCAGGCAGCAATTGGGGAAAATATCCTTAACTGCGCTCATGAATTCTTCCACAAACCCGTCCAGCTCTTCTTGCGGAGGAGGCTCCCTGCGCAGGCCAAGGTAGAGCGGATCTGCGCGTAGAGCACTGTTGGTGGTGCCAATATCAAGCTGCACCGGCAGGAGTACCTCTGGGGGGACCGCACCGCAGGCCGTGTAAAGGTCTAGCTTGCCAATGGGAATACCCATGCCGTTCACGCCAATGTCGCCCAGACCCAGAATACGCCCCCCTGTGGTAACGCACAGGAAGCGCACATTATCCGTGGGCCAGTTGCGTAGCACGTCACGGATTCGGCCGCGCATGTCCAGACTGATGTACATGCCGCGTGGACGGCGGTAGATGTGACTGAACTGCTGGCAGACAGCCGCCAGAGTAGGCGCATACACAATAGGTACAAACTGCGCGGGGTTGGACATGAGCACCCGGTAGAACAGGGTCTGGTTCTGGTCGCGCAGACCGCTCAGGTAGATATAGCGTTCCAGATTGCTGGGTTTGGCTTCCAGATGCCTGTGGATTCGCTCAACCTGCCGGTCCAGTGTTTCCACCTGTGTGGGTAAAAGTCCTTCCAGTCCGTATTCCCGCCGCTCTGTCTCCGTAAATGCCGTGCCCTTGTTCAGCAGTGCATTGTTGAGAAGAGCTGTTCCTCTAAGAGTCGGGGCGGAAGGCATGGTCACTCCTTGGCAAAACAAAAATCACGCCAGGCTAACAGACAAAGGTACAACCCGGAACATGCCCAGGTGTTCCAAACGCCTGAAAGGGTTTGTTGTGTTTGCAAGGCAGATGGACGATGCGCATCGGCAATAAAAAAGGCGGCCCGGAGGCCGCCTTTAATTAAAGTCATGTTTGGATAGGCTGGAAAATTACAGCTTTTCGACCTGATTGAACTCCAGATCCACGGGAGTGGATCGGCCAAAGATCGAAACGCTGACTTTCAGACGGCCTTTTTCTTCATCCACTTCTTCAATGACACCATTGAAGGAGGTGAAGGGGCCATCAGCCACACGAATCTGTTCGCCCACTTCAAAGGTCACGGCGGAGCGGGGATGCTGCACGCCTTCCTCTGTCTGCCGGATAATCCGTTCGGCTTCTGCCGCAGAAATGGGGGTGGGACGGTTTTTGGTGCCCAGAAAACCCGTAACCTTGGGAGTGTCCTTGACCAGATGCCATGACTCGTCGGTCATTTCCATCTTGACCAGCACGTAACCGGGGAAGAACTTGCGTTCCGCATTCACCTTCTGGCCACGGCGGACTTCAATCACTTCCTCGGACGGGACAAGAATCTCGTCAATATGGTCGCTCAGCCCCTTCTGTGCCGCATCTTCGCGGATGTGCTGCGCGATTTTCTTTTCGAAGCCCGAATAGACGTGGACCACATACCAACGCTTGGCCATGCCGTTTCCTCAGCCTCCCAGCCCGAAAAGTTGACGCACGCCGAGACCGATCAACTGGTCAACGACGAAGAAGAAGATAGATGCCATACCTGCCATGGCCAATACGGCGCCGGTGGTGACAAACGTTGCGCGGCGGGTGGGCCATGTGACCCGTTCCGCCTCGGTACGCACATCATGCAGGAACTTACCGGGACTGAACGACACGAAGCACACTCTCCTTGTTCTGCCCCGCGCTATTGCCAAGGGGGCAGCCTTAAATCAACACCACTCAGATTGTACGATAAAGCCGCGTTTTACAGGTGAAAAGCGGAACCTTCCGTACACCACGAGAAAATCTGGCAGGGGTGGAGGGTCTCGAACCCACAACCTCCGGTTTTGGAGACCGGCACTCTAGCCAATTGAGCTACACCCCTGCAGCGTGTCCGCCACGGCTGGAAAAGACCTATAACGGAAACCCGTTCGTCTGACCAGCCACAATCTTGCGGGCATCACAGGAGGCGGAACAAAATATGTTGTGGCTCTAAAGTCAAGTGCCTGTTGTGGATTATTGTCGTGCCAGAGAAGTTTTGGGCGTAAAAAAATGACTGGGGGCTTGCGGTGCAGATGGGGGATGGATTATAAAAGCCACACCTTTGGCGTGCGGGCATAGCATAGTGGTAATGCTGTAGCCTTCCAAGCTACCGAGGAGGGTTCGATTCCCTCTGTCCGCTCCAAAGATTTCCCCTACAATCAAATCTGTTCAGCCTCACCGTTTCGTGAGTGCGGTGGCCTTGCGCGACCTTAAACTGGGCGCTCCGGATGCGGCTTTTTGTTGCCGCTGTGGTATATTCCCAGTGTTTAAAAGCTTTTGGCATGGTGTGCTGGCCAGCCAGAATGCGCGGCCAGGGGCTGGTGGAATAAAATAGGGTTGTTCAGCTAGTTGCGTGCCTGTTGTGGTCATGCTAGAGGCCGCGCCAACAGGTGCAGCAAAATCTGGATTCATCGCCTGATGGTCTGGGTTGCATCGTTGTCAGTGTGGAATGCCGGCGCGCACAGAAGGAAAGAACCAAAGAGTGGTGGCCTCGGGCGTAACGACAGCACAAGCAGTTGCTTTTGCGGCCAACGGTCTTGAAGGCCGTTACGCGATTGCGCTTTATGATCTGGCTGCCGAACAGCAGCAGCTGGACACCGTGCTTGATGAAGGTAGCGCACTTGCGCGCCTGATTGATGAGAGTGCGCCCCTGCGCACTGTTCTGGAAGACAGGCGTCTGGATGTTCTGGTGTCTCGCAAGGCTGTTCTGGCCGTGCTTGAGGCTCAGGGATTCGGCCCGATTGTTCGTAATTTTGTGGGTGTCGTGGCTGATAACCGCCGCCTGCCGGTCCTGCGCCGCATTCTTGCATCGCTGGATGCGTTGGCCGTGGCCCGCCGTGGCGAGGTCGTGGCCGAGGTCAGCAGCGCCGTGCCACTTACGGCTGAACAACGGGCCCAGCTTCAGGTTCGTCTGGCTGAAGCCGGTTATTCCCGTATCAATATTCGCGAGCGTGTTGACAGCGCCCTGCTCGGTGGTCTTGTCGTCCGCGTCGGGGCAAAGCTGTACGATGCCAGCCTCAAAACCCGCCTGTTTCGTTTGCATTACGCCATGAAGGGAGCCGCGTGATGGAAATCCGTCCCGCAGAGATTTCGGATATCCTCAAGCAGCAGATTGCCTCGTTCGACAAGGAATCTGATGTGGTCGAAACCGGCACGGTCCTGTCCGTTGGGGATGGTATTGCCCGCGTATTTGGCCTGCAGAATGTCATGTCGGGTGAGCTGGTGGACTTTCCGTCCGCTGGTCAGAAGGGCATGGCCCTGAACCTGGAAAGCGACAACGTCGGTATCGTTATTTTTGGTGATGACACCAATATCCGTGAAGGGGACAGTGTCACCCGTTCGGGTATGGTTGTCAGCGTGCCAGTTGGTAAAGGCCTGCTGGGCCGCGTTGTGGACGGTCTGGGTAACCCGATCGACGACAAGGGGCCACTGACCGACGTTGAACTGCGTCGTGCGGAAGTTAAGGCTCCTGGCATTATGCCGCGCCAGTCCGTGAGCGAGCCGATGCAGACCGGGATCAAGGCGATTGACGCTCTGGTGCCGATTGGCCGCGGCCAGCGTGAACTGGTGATTGGTGACCGTCAGACTGGTAAAACCACCATCCTGACCGATACCATTCTGGCCCAGAAGGGCGTGAATGAGCAGGGTGACGACAAGACGTCCCTTTACTGCATTTACGTGGCCGTTGGTCAGAAGCGCTCCACAGTTGCACAGCTTGTGCGTCTGCTGGAAGAAAAAGGCGCGATGAAGTATTCCATCGTCGTCGCTGCCACCGCATCCGATCCGGCTCCGCTGCAGTATCTTGCACCATACGCTGCTTGCGCCATGGGTGAATACTTCCGCGACAATGGCATGCACGCCCTGATCTGCTATGACGATCTGACCAAGCAGGCTGTGGCTTACCGCCAGATGTCCCTGCTGCTGCGTCGTCCGCCGGGCCGTGAAGCTTATCCGGGTGACGTATTCTACCTGCACTCCCGCCTGCTTGAGCGGGCTGCTAAAATGTCCGATGCCAATGGTGCAGGTTCTCTGACGGCTCTGCCCGTTATTGAAACGCAGGCTGGTGACGTGGCAGCTTACATCCCGACCAACGTGATCTCCATTACGGACGGGCAGATCTTCCTTGAGACCGATCTGTTCTACAAGGGTATCCGCCCTGCCGTAAATGTGGGCGGTTCCGTCTCCCGCGTTGGGTCCGCAGCGCAGATCAAGGCCATGAAGCAGGTTGCTGGCAAGATCAAGCTCGAGCTCGCCCAGTACCGCGAAATGGCAGCCTTCTCCCAGTTCGCATCCGATCTGGACCCGGCAACGCAGAAGATGCTTGCTCGCGGTGCCCGTCTGGTGGAACTGCTGAAGCAGCCACAGGCTTCGCCTCTCTCGGTTGAAGAACAGGTTGTTCTGCTGTTCGCTGGCACACGGGGTTTCCTTGATGGCATTGCGGCCAGTAAGGTTGTGGCTTGGGAACGCGCTGTGCTGAGCGATGTGCGGAGCGCGGGCAAAGACATTCTGGATACGCTGGGCAAGGAAAAGGCCATTTCCAAGGACCTTGAGGCGCGGCTGACCGAATATCTGACCGCCTTCAACCGCAACTTCGCCGGCTGAGGGAGCAGAAGCACTCATGGCTTCCCTTAAGGAACTACGCGCCCGGATCGGAAGTATCAAATCGACACGGAAGATCACGAGCGCCATGAAGATGGTGGCAGCGGCCAAGCTGCGGCGGGCGCAAGCCAGCGCAGAAGCTGCTCGTCCTTATGCGGCCGCCATGCGCCGTATGCTGGGTGAGCTGGCCGGTGCAACCAAGGGGGAGGACGGAGCGCCTCTTCTTCTGGCCGGTACCGGGCAGGACAAGGTTCATCTCCTTGTGCCCATGACCAGTGACCGTGGTCTGTGCGGTGGTTTTAACGCCAACGTGCACCGCCTTACGGTGCAGAGCATCCGTCACCTTCAGTCCGAAGGCAAAACGGTACGCCTGCTTCCGGTCGGTCGTCGCGCACTGAATTTTTTCATGCGCGACCATGCGGATCTGATCGTTGATCATGTGATCGGGACCAGTGCCAAGGAAATTCCTTTTTCTGTTGCCAGTGATCTGGGTGACAAGATCAATACCCTGCTTGAAGCAGGCGAGATTGATGTCTGTACACTTGTGTTCAACAAGTTTCGCAATGCGATGACACAGGTGCCGACATGCCAGCAACTGGTTCCCATGGTCGTGGAAGAGGCAGACGGTACGCTTGAAGCCTCTAACGATGTGGCACAGTATGAGTTTGAACCTGATGAAGCAACGCTGCTGGCCATGCTGCTGCCGCGTAATCTGCAGGTCCAGATTTATGCATCGCTGCTGGAAACGGTTGCGGGCGAAAACGGTGCCCGTATGACGGCCATGGATAACGCCACGCGTAATGCAGGCCGCACTATCGATAGTCTGACACAGGTCTATAACCGGACCCGCCAGACCAATATTACTAACGAACTGATCGAAATCATTTCGGGCGCACAGGCTGTCTGAGCCCGATCGTATGCCCCGCAGGAGCTGACCCATGTCGGATACCACAACCCAGACCCAGGCCCCTGCGGCCACGAAGACCAATGCTGTTGGCCGCATTACCACCATTAAGGGACCGGTTGTTGACGTGCAGTTCGAAGGTGAACTGCCTAAAATTCTGAACGCGCTGCATGTCAAGCTGGGCGATCAGGTTCTGGTGCTCGAAGTGGCCCAGGAAATCGGCGAACATGAAGTGCGCTGCATCGCCATGGACACGACCGATGGTCTGGTCCGTGGTACGGAAGTGCTTGATACCGGTGCACAGATTTCCGTGCCTGTTGGTCCTGAAACCCTTGGCCGTATCCTGAACGTAATTGGTGAGCCGATTGACGAACAGGGCCCTGTTCAGACCGCACGCCGCGCGCCGATCCACCGTGATGCCCCTGCTTTTGACGAGCAGGCTGCTGCATCCGAAATCCTGATGACCGGCATCAAGGTTGTTGATCTGCTCTGCCCTTACCTCAAGGGTGGCAAGATCGGCCTGTTCGGTGGCGCAGGTGTTGGCAAGACCGTTATTATTCAGGAACTGATCAACAACATCGCCAAGGCGCACGGTGGTGTGTCCGTATTTGCCGGTGTTGGTGAACGTACCCGTGAAGGGAACGACCTGTATTACGAAATGCAGGACGCAGGCGTAATCAAGCTGGGCGAAAACGGTTCTACCGAAGGTTCCAAAGTGGCGCTGGTGTTCGGTCAGATGAACGAACCGCCGGGTGCCCGTGCCCGCGTGGCGCTGACTGGTCTGACCATGGCGGAATATTTCCGTGATGAAGAAAATCAGGACGTGCTGTTTTTCGTGGACAACATCTTCCGCTTTACGCAGGCGGGTTCGGAAGTGTCTGCACTGCTGGGCCGTATTCCTTCCGCCGTGGGCTACCAGCCGACACTGGCAACGGAAATGGGTGCCCTGCAGGAACGTATTACGTCCACCAAAAAGGGCTCCATTACGTCTGTTCAGGCCGTGTATGTCCCTGCTGACGACCTGACCGACCCTGCTCCGGCGGCAACTTTTGCCCATCTGGACGCCACGACCGTTCTGAACCGTTCCATCGCGGAAATGGGTATCTATCCGGCTGTGGATCCGCTGGATTCCACATCCCGCGCGCTGGACCCGCAGATTGTGGGTGAAGAACATTACGCAGTGGCAGGGGAAGTACAGCGTATTCTCCAGACCTATAAATCCTTGCAGGATATCATTGCTATTCTGGGTATGGATGAACTGTCTGAAGACGATAAGCTGATTGTGGCACGTGCTCGCCGTATTCAGCGCTTCCTGTCCCAGCCGTTCCATGTGGCGGAAGTGTTTACCGGCGCTCCCGGCAAGCTGGTATCCGTGACCGATACGGTTCGTTCCTTCAAGGCGATCTGTGCTGGTGAATATGACGATCTGCCAGAAGCGGCCTTCTATATGGTCGGGACGATCGAAGAAGCTGTTGCCAAGGCAGAAAAACTGAGGGAGTCGGCCTGACAGCCGGCTTCTGGAGGGAGCACCAGTCATGCCAATCCAGATTGAGATAATCAGCCCTGAAAAGGTTCTGGTGTCGCGTGAGGTAGATATGGCCGTAATTCCAGGCATGGAGGGTGATATTGCCGCCATGCCGGAACGTTCGCCCATGATGCTTCTTCTGCGTGGTGGCGTTGTTGCCCTTTACGAAGGGGACAAGGTGACCGATCGTTATTTTGTGGGGGGAGGTTTTGCCGACATCACCCCCGCACGATGCACGGTTCTGGCCGACAAGGCTGTCCCGGTAAGCGATATTTCCATTGATATGGCAACGGCGCAGCTTGAAGCCCTGTCTGAAGCATGGGACAAGGCTGATAAGACGGATATGTCACGCCTTGTTGTGTTGCAGGACCAGATACAGGCTGTACGGGCAGAAATTGAGGCAGGTAGCACCAGCTAGGGTTTTTGTTCAGCCAGATTTAAAAAAGCCACCTTTCCGGTGGCTTTTTTTGTGCCCGGATTCAGCCGCGCCCTCTGTAGGAAGGCACATCCTGGGCAGGAATCCATACGCCTGCGGGGGCGTCTCCCGTCTGCCAGAAAACATCAATGGGAATACCGCCACGCGGATACCAGTAGGCACCAATGCGCAACCAGATCGGGTTGAGCAGGTCAACCAGAGTGCTTGCGATCTGCACAGAGCACGCTTCGTGAAAAGCACCATGATTGCGAAAACTGGTAAGGAACAGCTTGAGGGATTTGCTCTCCACAATCCACTGATCCGGCACATAATCAAGCACGATGTGTGCAAAATCCGGCTGTCCGGTAATGGGGCATAGGGATGTAAATTCCGGCGCGGTAAACCGAACCATATAACGCTTGTCCGGGTTGGGGGCCGGTACACGCTCCAGCACGGCTTCTTCCGGGCTGTTGGGGGGGGCAATCTGGCGGCCAAGCTGGGTAAGCGCGTGGCGACCATCATCTGCTGTGTTCATTGTTTTCTCCATGCAGTTAGGGTTTGCTTCGGTGTCCGGCTTGTCGGCGTGTTCGTCAAGTTTCGTATGGGGTATATGGGTTCTGGCTGTCTCTTTCCGGTTGGCTGGTGTATGGAAGGAACATGGCCAAATTACCCACTCCCGTCTTTCCCCAGCCCCAGCTTGTGTCCTCCACTCAGGACTTGGCGGAAGCTCTTAAACCGTTTCATGCCGAGCGCTTTGTAACGGTTGATACAGAGTTCATGCGTGAACGTACGTACTGGCCGGAATTGTGTCTGGTGCAGGTGGGCAGCGGGCAGGCTGTTGTGCTGATTGATGCGCTGGCCGAAGGCATTGACCTGACCCCTCTGGCAGAGCTGATGGCTGATGCCTCGGTGCTAAAAGTGTTCCATGCCGCGCGTCAGGATCTGGAAATTTTCCTGCATGAGTTCGATGCCCTGCCAACGCCTGTGTTCGATACGCAGGTCGCCGCCATGGTGGCCGGTTTTGGCGATCAGGTCGGGTATGACAGTCTGGTGGGCTCCCTGACCGGTCATATGATTGACAAAAGCCATCGGTTTACCGACTGGTCCGCCCGCCCGCTCTCTGAAGCCCAGTTGGATTATGCTGCGGGTGATGTGACATGGTTGCGACTGGTTTATGAAAAGCTGGTACGTAAGCTTGAGCAGGATAAGCGGTTAAGCTGGGTTGCTGCCGAAATGGCGGAGTTGGAAGACCCGGCAACATTTCGCCCTGATCCGGAAAAGCAGTGGGAACGGCTTAAGGCGCGCACAGGCAACCGGCGTATGCTGGGTGTACTGCGTGCGGTTGCAGCCCTGCGGGAGCGCGAGGCCCAGCGTGTGAATGTGCCCCGTCAGCGTTTGCTGAAGGATGAAAGCCTGCTGGAAATAGCGGCAACAACGCCGGGCACGGTGGATGCGCTTGCCCGCGTGCGCGGTGTATCCCGTGGGCTGGCCGAAGGTCGCACGGGCATGGTGCTGCTGGAAGCGATCCGGCAGGCGCAGGCTTTGCCGGAGTCGGAACTGCCACGCCCTGCTCGGGGCAAGGGTAAGGATAACGCAAGGGCACCTGCATCTTTGGTGGCTCTGCTCAAGGTTCTGTTGACTGCCTGTTGCGAGGAGCACGATGTGGCGCCGCGTCTGGTCGCATCCATGGATGAGCTGGAAGCCTTGGCACTGGACCCGGCACAAGCCCCTGCATTGCTATCGGGCTGGCGGGGCAGAGTGTTTGGGGATGTCGCGCAGGCCCTGTGTGAAGGACGTGTGGCGCTTCAGGTCAAGGGTGGGCGGGTGATCAGCGTGCCCGGTGAAAACGCTGGCTCCCTGACGGAGTGACGCGCTTCCACCGGATGGAGTGCCTGCTTTAGAACTTTAGAAGCCCATTTCTTCCCATAGGTTGGAAAGCGGGCGCGCACCGTAGTGCGAGATGATTTCAGACGCGGCAACCGATGCAAGGCGGCCACATTCGGGCAGACTGCGGCCGGATGTCAGCCCCGCCAGAAAGCCTGCGGCGTAGGCGTCACCTGCACCCGTTGTATCCACAACCTGCGTTGGAACCGGGGCTACGGGTGTCAGTTGGCCATCATGCACAATAATACTGCCAAGGCCTGAGCGTGTCAGAGCGGCAAAGGTTGTGTCCTGCGCGGTGCGGCGGGCGGCTGTGTCAAAGTTTTCTGTTTCGTACAATGCACAGATTTCGTCTTCGTTGGCGAACAGGATATCGACATGGTTCTTGACCAGATCAAGGAATGCTGCACGGTGGCGGCCAACGCAGAATGGGTCGGAGAGGGAAAGAGCAACCTGACGGCCGTTCTTATGGGCCAGCGCTGCGGCCCGGCGGAAAGCCTCCTGCGCATGCGGAGGATCAAACAGATAACCTTCCAGATAGATAATGCTGGATGCGGCAATCATGTCCGGCAGCACGTCCTCAGGGGTAAAGCAGGTACAGGCTCCCAGGTAGGTTGCCATGGTGCGCTGCCCATCGGGTGTGACCATGACCACGCATCGTGCTGTGGGCAGGTTGTCAAATACCTGGGTATTCAGCGGAGCGGACGGGAACTGCACCCCGTTATTGAGCAGATCCTGCGTGAATTTTAACCCCGCATCATCGCGCGAGACCTTGCCAAGGTAGGCAACACGCGCGCCAAACTGTGCTGCAACAACGCAGGTATTGGCCGCAGAGCCACCACCCATGACCTGTTCGGGGGTCAGAGCGGCTTCCAGCGCGTTGGCCCGGTCCACGTTGATCAGCGTCATGCTGCCAGGCGTGAGTCCCTGACCCTGCAGGAAGGCCGCATCCGTGCGGGCGAGAATATCGGTGATGGCGTTCCCAATACCGAGAATGTCGTATTGTGTGTCCTGACCGGTCATGGCGATAAAAATTTTTCCTGAAAAAATGATCTGTGTGGTTGTTTGGCTAGCGCGCTGCCACAAAAAGGGCAACAGTAAGGCTTAAGCAACATGCGCTGCTTACCGGACGGCTTCCTGCATGAAAGTGCTGTGAAGGAAGGCGGATCGGTATTGGAGCAGCTTGTTAACGTGGACCGCTGCCTGAACACAGGCGGCCAGAAAGGCGGGGGGATTTTCTTGTTCAAAAGACGTAAGCCTGAAGATAGTCAGCCAAACACACAGGCACCCTCTACCGTGCAGCAGGGTTCTGCGCGTCCGGCAGAGGCATCTGGCACTGTTCTTCCGTCCAATGCCGCTGCTCAGGGTAGTTCTGTGGCTGGGGCTCCCGTATCGCATTCTGATCATTCAAAGGAAACTTCACCTATGGGTCGTGCACCTTTTCCGTCTGGTTCTTCTCTTCCCGCGGGTGCTGGCATTCCGCCCATGCCTGGAGTTGCCGCTGCTCGTGGCCTGCCCACGCAGATTCAGCCTAAAAAGGATGGGCCGGAGCAGCGTACTCTGGTTGTCGGGCGTGGCATTAGTGTGCAGGGCACGGTGCAGGATGCAGAGCGTCTGGTGGTTGAAGGTACGGTTGAATCCAGCATGATCACGGCCAAGGAACTGGTTGTTATGCCAGGTGGCCTGTTCCGCGGTGGTGTGGAAGTGGAAAATGCGGAAATCGCCGGTACGGTGGATGGGTCTTTGACCGCGCGCGGTAGCCTGACCGTCCGTGGCAGCGGCCGCCTGCTGGGGAAGGCTGCCTGTCATCGCCTGAAAGTGGAAGATGGTGGCCAGATTACAGGGCAGCTTGAAATGCTGGCCGAAGGCAGCGCCACAGCCAAAACGGCTGACAGCGCGGCTGAACCGGTCAAGGCGATTGAAGGCTGATTATCTGCCAGTTAGCCTGATGGTGGCGTTTGGGCCACCATCAGGCACCATGGTTTGGTAGTTGGTCAGGCGACACTATCGCGGCGGTCACGCAGACGCACGTAGGCGATTTGCGCGTGTTCCTCGCAATACGGTTTGCCCGGAATGGGCGTTGCTCCACAAAAATGAAAACCCGGTGTGCCAGGGTCGCCAATAGGCCAGCAGCAGGATGGGCCGCGGCGCTTTTGTGGTTCTGGGTCCGAAATGCTGCGTAGCAGTGTTTTGGGTTTGACGCTGGTGCGCGCAACAGGTGCGGCTTTTTCTTTTCTGGCGGCTTTATCATCCACCCCCCCCGGCTCGGCTGCCGTTGCAGGTGCTGGGGATTGTTCCACAACGGGGGCTGGCGCGGTTGTGGCAATGGGCTGCGCGGCATGCACGACCGGCGATGGAGAAGGAGCGGCAGCACGGCTTGCAGGGGTTTCTGTTGCCAGCGGCGTAGGCGTAAGCTGCTCGGCTTTGTCGGCCGCCACCTTGGGTTTACTTCCGTTCCGCCGGATGGGGGATGGACGGGGTGGCAGGCCCAGCCTGTGCGCCTTGCCGACCACTGCGTTTTTGGTAATGGAAAGACGCCTGCCGATTTCCGCGGTTGAAAGACCTTCCGCCCAGAGGTCCTTAAGCTGGGCGATTATTTCTTCGGACCACTCCATTAACAGGCACCTTTGAGCATTGCATGGCGGGCTGGCAAAATACCAGTGCTTCTACGTTCGGCATATTAGGAGGATGGCACTCGTATCTCAAGCGGAAAGCCCGTTGTCTGGGTGCTCTGTGGGTATTCATGTCCGCAAAATGTGGTTTTCCGGGTTTTGTGGTCGCCGGAAGGGCAGGAGCCGGTGCTCAGTCATGCACAATGTCCAGACCAATATCGAGGGCCTGCACACTATGGGTCAGCCAGCCGAGTGAGAGTACATCTACCCCGGTTCGGGCAATGGAGCGGGCGGTCTTGAGCGTAATACCGCCAGAGGCTTCGGCCAGTGCGCGTCCGTTAATCATGCGTACGGCCTGTTCGAGCTGGGGTACGGACATGTTATCCAGCAGATAGACGTCAGCCCCGGAGCCGGACAGGGCTTCTTCAAGCTGTGCGAGAGTATCGACTTCCAGTTCCACCTTCATCAGGTGTCCTGCGTACGCACGGGCGGAGAGCAGGGTTTTTTGTATGTTGCCACCGCAAAGGGCAATATGGTTGTCCTTGATCAGAATGGCGTCATCCAGCCGGAGCCTGTGGCTGCTGCCCCCCCCGGCGCGAACCGCGTATTTTTGCAGGCTCCTTAACCCTGGCAGGGTTTTGCGGGTGCAGGCTACCCGGGCTTTGGTGCCTGCCACGGCCTGCACAATGTGGTGCGTATGCGTGGCGATGCCGCTCAGATGCGACAGCAGATTCAGTGCCGTGCGCTCCCCTGCCAGCAGGGCAGTGGCGTTGCCTTCCACGGTGGCCAGAACATCACCTTGTGCAATCTGGTTGCCGTCTTGTTTGATCTGGTTGAAGCGTATGCTTGGGTCCAGTATGGCAAAAGCCTGACGGGCCCCTTCCAGCCCGCACAGAACACCATCCTGTCGGCTACGGAAGACGGCATGCAACTGCTGCCCCGGCTGGGCCAGGGCCTGTGTGGTAGCATCTCCCCCAATTCCCAGATCTTCCATGAGTGCGGTGCGCACGATGGGTTCCCACAAAAGAGAGGGAAGATGCAGGTTTGTGGTCATCCCAGACTCCGGTATGAGAGCTTAAATTGCCAGCATCCGCTCAACCGCCATGCGGGCGGGACGTTGCAGATGTTCAGGGATGGTGACTGCCGTCTGCATGCTTTCCAATGCCTGACGGATGTTGGACAGGGTAATCCGCTTCATGTGCGGGCACAGGTTGCACGGGCGCACAAACTGCGTTTGCGGGTAGAGTGCCGCCAGATTGTCGCTCATGGAACATTCTGTAACCAGCAGAACTTTTTGTGGTTTTGTCTGGTCGATAAAGCTGATCATCTGCGCGGTGGAACCTGCGTGGTCGGCCTCTGCCACCACCTCTGGTGGGCATTCGGGGTGGGCAATGACGCTCACACCAGGGTGCAGACGCCGGTACTGGCGGATTTCTTGGGGGGTAAAGCGTTCATGCACCTCGCAATGGGCTGGCCATGTCAGCATTTCTATGCCGGTTTCGGCTTCTATGTTGCGGGCCAGAAACTCGTCGGGGATCATAATCACGCGGGGGACACCCAGACTTTCCACAATGCGGCGGGCATTGCCCGATGTGCAGCAGACATCGCTCTCCGCTTTTACATCGGCTGTGCTGTTGACGTAGGTCACAACGGGTACACCGGGATAGTGCTTTTTGAGTGCTCTGACGTTGTCCGCGGTAATGCCTTCGGCCAGTGAACATCCTGCCGCAGAATCGGGGATAAGAACTGTTTTTTCCGGGTTCAGCAGTTTTGCGGTTTCGGCCATAAAATGCACGCCCGCCATAACCATGGTGGAGGCATCCACCGTTTGCGCGGCACGGGCCAGAGCCAGACTGTCGCCTCGGATATCCGCCACGCAATGGAAAATTTCTGGCGTCTGATAATTATGAGCCAGAATGACGGCATTTTTTTCCTGCTTCAGGCGCAGAATGGCTTCAATGTCTGTCGCATAATGGGTTTCCCATTGGTCCCGCAGCATAATGTGGGCAACAGGACGGTATAATTCATCCCTGTTGGGCATGAGAGAGGCAGACATGGTTGTGTTCCGTTTCCCGTGCTATATATGCTCTTATTGAGTATATATAGCATTCAAGAATTGCAAGGGTCGAACCCAACACTTTTTCAGGAGATGGCAGGTAAAGGAAGTTTGGTCCCCGCCAGATAGCAGTGTTCGGCTGTTTCGGGCGAGAATTGATAAAGCTGGGCTGGTCGGCCTTGAGGCGGAAAATCGTATTCCGCAGTGCGGCTGACCAGTTTTTGTTGTTGCACAAGTCGCCGGAAATTCTGCTTGTGCATGGCGCGCCCTGCCAGAGCCTCCATGGCCTGCTGAAGTTGCAGCAGAGTAAACTGTCGGGGCAGAAGGTCGAACACTGCTGGCGTGTAGCGGATTTTTGCCCGCATGCGAGAGAGGGCCGTGGCCAGAATACGCCGGTAGTCGCGGTGCATGCTCAGACCTGGCAGATGGGGGCCATTCTGCCATGAGGATTCGGGCACAAGTCCAGCCTCCCACAGTAACTCATACCGTGGGAGACTGAGTTCATCGTTCCATGCATGGTTATCAAGGCCAAAGACCGTGGCACATCTTTGCCAGCGCTGTGCGTTATCCGCCGCCCACTGCTTGAGGCGCGTGGCGATGACATGCAGTAGTGGACAGGATGCTGCATCCCGTCGGTCTTCCCATGGGAAGTAGTCGTAAATGGAGCGTTCGGCCAGACTATGTGCGGAGTTCTGGCGGATGAATGCCATATAGGAAATCTGCACCATCTGGTGGCCGTGCCCATGTGGCGGGTCGGCAAAGGTATAAAGCTGTTCCGTATGGCCAAGTTTGAGACCGGTCTGATGTTCAACCCAGTTGCGCATCCCTTTTTGCAAGGAACGATGCTCCACCATAAGCGGACCGGACGGGAAGGAGTTCCCATGCTCCAGCGTCAGAATGTGTGGCGTATTGTGGCTTATGCTGACCAGAACCGCCACCAGCTCGGCCTCACATAAGACCGGCTGTGCGTTTTGGGGTATGGGGGTGGTCAAATGGCTGATCATGGCGGGCAAAGTGTCTGAACGTTCGGTATCTGGCAAGTATCATAACATCAGGATGCATGGGGGGCGCGCCAGAATGGCCGGTTCTGCCCCTCTGCCAGAGAACAGGCAGGCTCAGGTTACAGAGGAGACTGCCCGCCTGGCGGGAAATGTGTCCAGCCAGAGAGATATGTCCTTTGCGGGCAGAGGTTTGCTGTAAAAATAGCCTTGCAGAATATCACAGCCCAGTTGCTGCAGTTTGGTCTCCTGCGCTTCGTGCTCAACACCTTCGGTGACAACCTTGATGCCAAGACGCTTGCCAATGTTGATTGCTGCTTCTGCAACAACAAGAGAACTGATGTTGTTTTCAAAATTCTCAATAAAACTCCGGTCTATCTTGATTTCTGTCAGGGGGAGTTGCGCAAGCCGCGACAGGGACGAAAATCCGGTGCCAAAATCATCCATGGACAGGCCAACGCCAATGTCGCGGATGGCCGTCAGGTTGGCGGCTGTCTCGGGGTCCTGTCGCATGGCCACACTTTCGGTAATTTCTATGGTCAGGCGTTGTGGAGCCAGATTGTACTTGTGCAACACGGACAGAATCTGGTTTGGCAGGTCCATGCTGCAAAAATGAACGGCAGACATATTCACGCTGACAATGGGAACATAAACGTCGTTCTCTTCCCATTCTATGACCTGTTGGCAGGATTTTTCCAGTGACCATAGACCTATGGCTTCGATCTGCCCGGTTTCCTCGGCGATGGGAATAAAGGTGGAGGGCGGAATAAAGCCAAGTGTGGGGTGCTGCCAGCGACTGAGTGCCTCAACCCCGCACAGGGTGCCTGTCAATGCGCAGATCTGGGGCTGATAAACCAGATGAAGCTGTGTTTTTTGCAGCGCTTCGCGCAGGGCGGAGCCAATAATAAGACGCTCGCGCACATTGCTGTTGCCAACTTTGCCAAAAAACCGGAACCCTCCCCGCGCCTGTTTTTTGGTCTGGCGCATGGCAATTTCTGACGCGCCCAGTATTTCCTCTATTTCCGTGCCATCATCGGGGTGGAGGCTGATGCCGATACTCAGAGAGGCAACCAGATCGCGGCCTTTTACCTCTATGGGTTCGCGGGATATGCAATTCAGGTCATGGGCCAGTTTGCAGGCCTTGTTGCGATCTGCATCGGGTATGACAACTACAAAATCATCTCCACCCAATCGCGCGACCAGATTTTGCCCCCGGCAAAAAGCGGCAATGCGGCGGGCAATGGTCTGGAGCAGGATGTCACCACTATTGTAACCCATGACGTTATTGACATCTTGCAAAAGATCAACGTCAAGCATCAGAATGGCAAAAGGAGCCTGCTCGGGCTGGGCTAACATCTGCCTCAGGCGGGTGGTCAGGGCTGTTCTGTTCAAAAGCCCGGTCAGAGAATCAATATTGTTGAAATTATTGATTTTATGAAGAGTTTTTTCATGCTCAATAATGGATGCGCAGGATGGAATACATCCGGTGACGATTTTTTGCGGCCAGTCGGTAATTTTTTCCTTGTTGCGTGAAAAAAGTGCAAAAATACCGATCAGTTCACCCATGCTGTTGCATACGGCCGATGCCCAGCAGTCATGCAGTTCGCTGTGCTGGTTCTGTCCCTGTTTTTGGGTCCAGATCAGGGCGCAGGCATGGTGCGGGTTTGCGCGCAGATCCCGGATATCAGAGGCGGTCAGAATCAGATTGTCCAGCTTGTTGATCTTGCTGCTGGGCAGACTTTTTCCCGAAAGGATGGAAAGCCCACCCTGTGCGGTAATGTGCAGGAGCGCGGCGATGCTGTTGGGAACAAGCTGTTCCACCTTGCTGCATAGCATATCCGCAACGTCATGGATGGTTGTGCAGTCTGTCAGGGCCGCAAAAACCTGCCCGTGTAGTTCCAGTAGTTTTCGGCGGTGGACCTCTTCGGTCACACCTTTGATAAAAGCCATATAATAACGTCTGTTATCTGCTCCGATCAGAGCTGTGGACAGCGAGAGTTCCGCGGCAACATAATCTCCGTTGCTCCGTACAAACGTAACCTCGCGCGAGGTGTTGACAACGCGGTGAATCCCCGTCTGACGATGATGTTCAATATAGTCGTCATGGTGCTTGCGATGTTCCATTGGAACAAGCTGGTCAACATCGTTCCCCAAAACATCAGAGGCCGAGCATCCCCACAAATACTCTGCTGCGGTATTGAAAAAAACAATTCTGTTCCGGTCATCAATGATGACGACACCATCAGTCGCCTGCTCGAGTATGGTTGCGTAAAATGTATCGGCGTAGTCTGAGAGTGTGAACGGGTTTGCAGGTTCTGGCATGGACTCAATCTTTAAGCAGAAGGCTAAACCAGAGTGGTGTCGACCCCATGACACTCATGCCAGATAAAAGAGCCGGAATGGGGAAGGCATGATTAATTATGGGGTGTCTTTTAAAATTTGGATATAGGGGCAATGGTAGAGTCAAATAAATTTTCTTGGAGGCCGGGGGCGATGTAAAATCATTTTTCAATAACTGATATGTCATAAAAAGAAAAACGAGATAAAAAAGATGTGTAATTTGTGGTTTGAAATTATTTTCAAAAATAATGTCAGAAGCATATAAACTCATTCTAAATATATTCCTCTGCAATGATATGCGTAATATTTTTATGTCTATTTCAAGGTATCAAAAAATATTTTAATATTTGTAGGCTCACGTTGGGGGAAAACCTTGTCGTCAAGCTTATCGTGATTCTCATATCATCATTGTCACATTGGCGTTACAGTGGTGGGGTGTCCATACATTTTTTAATATTTGGTAAAAAAAATCTAATTTTACAGTCTGTTAAAGGGTAATTTCCCATGCCTGTTTGGGGGATCATATTGGTTTTTGCCACAAGATTCCGGGGGTGAAGGTGCAGGAGTAAGAGATGTTCCGAATAGCCTTTAATGGCTGAATTTTAATGTCAGGTTTTTGCTCCAGGACGTGATATGCAGAACAACCCGTTATCCGGTTTTATTTTGTGTGGGCGTGAGTGGTCGTCAGATGAGTGTTTGCGACAAGAAGGCATGAAAACAGGTTTAATTTTTTTGGCTGCCGCAATGGCCGAAATCGGTGGGTGTTTTGCATTCTGGGGGTGGCTGCGTCTGGGAAAAACGCCTGTCTGGCTTGTGCCAGGGTGTTGTTGCCTGCTTTTGTTTGCGTATCTTTTAACCTTGATCGACACATCCGTGGCAGGGCGTGCTTATGCTGCGTATGGGGGTATCTATATTCTGGTTGCGGTGTTGTGGATGTGGCTTGCAGAAGGTGCGCAACCAGATCGGTGGGATTGTCTTGGTGCGGGTCTGTGTTTGTTAGGTGCGGCCGCCATTTTGCTGGCACCACACTCACAGTGAGTGACGATTTGTTCTGGCGGAGGCAGGGTTGTTCATGAATACAGAGTTCTGGCTTGCAAAGTGGCGTCACAACGAGATCGGGTTTCATACTCCGTGCCCACATCGTGCTCTTATGCAGTATTTTTCCATTCTTGGTCTGGCTCCGGGGGGACGGGTTTTTGTGCCGTTGTGTGGGAAAACGCTTGATATTCATTGGCTCATGGAGAAAGGATACAAAGTCGTTGGTGTGGAACTGAGCCACTTGGCTGTTGAACAGCTTTTTTCTGAATTGGGTATTGAGCCCGTTGTATTTTCCCTCTCGCCAGAAATTATGGTGTTTGAAGGGCCATGCATAAAAATTTTTGTAGCAGATATTTTTCTGCTGACACACTCCCTGCTCGGTCCGGTTGACGCGGTTTATGACCGGGCTGCCCTGGTGGCTTTGCCTGAAGATGTGCGCATACAATATACGCAGCATATTATAGAAATCTCCCGTTCATCACAGCAATTTTTGATTTGTGTTGAATATGATCAGTCACGTTTGTCCGGTCCGCCTTACGCTGTCATGGCGTATGATGTCGAGCGGTATTATGGGCAGGTTTATAATATTGCGAGCATTGATCGCCAGATTGTAACCGGAGGTATAAAAGGGAAAGTACCCGGATTTGAGCATATCTGGATTTTGCGTAGACTCAATGCAACACATGCCTGCGACCAGAAATCTTAATGTATATTTGGTTTGACTTTTTGCGAGTTTGTCTGGTCATTGGTTGTTATAAAGAATCTTGAAAATACTTGTATTTATTACTTCAAAAATATAGAATTTCTGATAAGCCATCGTATATATTGGCTGTGAGCCTGTTGTCGTATCCAGCATTATGGTCGTGCGCGTGAGTCCATTTTCATTCTTCTTTGCTGCTGTTTATCAGGCGTTCAAAGCCATAAAAAAACCGGCAGGTGTGGTGGTGGGTTACGGCCTTCCGGTTCTGGTTGTGGCCCTCTGTGGTACAGCCGTTGAATTTGACGAGTATCAGCACGCCATTGCAATAATTAATGACGCCGCGCGCCGGGATAGCCAGACTTATGCCAACCTGATTATGGAGCGGCTGGATACCCGGTTTACTGAACTGGACATGGCTCTGGCAACGCTGCGCGGCTCAAATAACAAGCTTGATCCTCCTCTTTCTCCCCAGGTTGAGCTATCGCTTCGACATTACCTGCTTTCACGTCCGACTTATTCGACATTCAGCGTGTTTGGGGCCGATGGTGAGAGCATACAATGGTCTACCTCGGGCCAGAAAAAAACTCTGGATGAATCTTTTCGGGATTTTTTGCCTGTTCCCAAAATGCCCCATCATTTTCTGGGACCTGTGCATTATTTGGAAAATCTGGGGACAGTCGTGCTGCCTATGCGGGTGCGCGAGAAGGATAGTGGGAATACAGGATATTTTTTAGGATCTCCTTACCGGTTGAGCAGATTTCTGGATACGCAGGAGCTGCCACCAGATTACCGGAACTGGGATTTTACGGTTATCGACACCCGGAGCGGGCAATCCCTGACACATGTGTTGCATATGCAGGCACAGGTCCCCCCCCTGTTGTCTGTCAAGCCAGAAATGGTCGTGCTGGCCCCTGTGCCTGGTTATCCGTTTGTGGTGCAAACACAGGTGTCTTCCTCGCGCGTGTGGCACGCCTATAGCCAGCAGGCCCCTGCGCGCTGGAGTGCGGAAGCTCTGCTGCTTGTCTTGCTGGTTCTTGTTGGTGAGTTTCTCATTCGTCGGCGTGATCGTGAGCGGATGACGCATTTACGCAGGCTGAGCGATTTTAACATGTTTATGGCGCAGGCCAGTCAATGTGCCAGTCAGGCAAATGATGAAGCAGGTCTTTTGCAGGAAATCTGTGATATGGCCATACGTTATACCCATTTTAAAATCGCCCTGATCACCCGGCCGGATGAAGCGCAGTGGTTTCAGATGCTCGCAATAAGTGGTGTTCGGGCATATCTGAATAATATTGCGATCTCCGCGCGCGGAGACCTGCCTGAAGGGCGAGGCACTATTGGGCAGGTCTGGCGTACAGGTTTGCCGCTTTTTAATGTATCTTTTTCAGATAATGCTATTCTTGCACCCTGGAAGGAACGTGCGCTCAAGTTGGGATTACGTTCCAATACTGCGTTACCGATTTACAGGGATGGCAAGGTCTGGGCTGTTTTTAGCGTTTATCATGAAAAATCAGATATTTTTGATGACCAGCTCCAGATTTTGCTCAAGGAAGTCTGTATTAATATTTCCATGGGATTGGATAGAATTTATAGCCAGCAGTTAAAAACGGCCTTGCTGGATAATTCCCTTGTTGGGATTTTACTTGTAAAAGACAGGGTTGTTCAGATGACCAACTCATATGCCACCCATATGCTTGGTTTGGAGCCGGATGCTCTTGTTGGTCAATCAACCCAAATTATCTATGCAGACAAAAGCGAGTTCGACCGTATAACCGAATGTTATGAGCAACTCGCACAAAATCGCACGGTACGGATAACCGGAGTGCGCCTTGCCCGTTCCGATGGTCAGATGCTGATCGCCGATTTTTCAGGCGTAAAACTGTCTGATTTACAGAATGATATTTCTGTCTGGACGTTAGAAGACGTGACCAGCAGGGATGTGGCAAGACGTTTGTACCACGCGCTGGTAAATGCCGCAGACGCCGTGCTGCTTGCCACGAATGAAAAAGAGATATGTAGTCGTGCCTGTCTGGATCTGGTGCGCGATACGCTGTTCCATGCGGTCTGGATTGGTCGTGTGAGCGAGGCAGGGCAACTGGAGGTTTTATCCCATGCAGGGGAGGGTACCGAAGGTATAGAGAAGATCAATAACTGTCTGGATGGATATTGTTCTTTGCCTCAGCCGCTTGTGATCATGCGCGCCTGGCAGGAAAAAGACCTTGCTTACAGTAACGATGAACTGGCCGAACAGGCTAATAGCCCATGTTTTGAGTTTATACATGCCAATAACTGGCGTGCGGTTTTGTCTACCCCTATCTGGCGTGATGGTCAGATATGGGCGATCATAACCTTTGTCTCCCCTCAGGTGCAGGTGTTTGATGCGTCAAGCATTGCCTTATGTAAACGGGTTGCCAGCCTTTTAGGGCATGCTTTGGATAAGCTCGATGTTAAGCAGCGTATTGAATGTTTGCAGGAACAGGAGGCAGCCCGTGCCCGACATGATGTGCTGACCGGCCTGCCCAACCGTCTGGCGCTTACGGAGTACCTGCCGCAAGCTCTTGCCCGTGCACAGCGCCAGGCCACCAGCGTTGCCGTTGGTATGATTGATCTGGATGGTTTTAAACTGGTGAATGACACATATGGGCACGAAGCTGGAGACAGGCTTTTGCAACAACTGGGTCAAAGCCTGCAATCCCGACTACGCCAGACGGATTACGTTGCCCGGTTGGGAGGCGACGAGTTTGTTGTGGTGTTTGAAGGACTGACAAGCACACAGGCGGTTGAGCAGGTGGAAGTTGTGTTGGCCGCGCTGCATGCTGCGATTGAAACACCTTTTCCGGTTACGGTGGGGGATACAGCAACAGTCGGTATGACTCTGGGAGTGGCTTTTTACCCGCAGGATGGTATGGACGCCGAATATTTGCTCCAACGGGCCGACAAGGCCATGTATCATGCAAAACAGAATAAAAAAATGCGTGAAAAATGGTGGTTTTTAGTGAAGGATCTTGAGGATGATGCACCAGATGCTCATCTGTCCTGAGAGGGACAGCCTTCTATCTGTCTGAATTTGCTTGTTGCGTAATCTGAGATTGATTGAAAAAACTGATACCAGAAATACAGCGCAAAAATTACCGTTTTACTTTGTGTCGGCGGGCTCTTATTGCTATCAAATATTGTTCTGAGTACAGGATTTTTCTCACAGATATAGCGGCTTCAATGGACACCAAGACTCTTTTTTCCGGTATGGTTCTGGCTTTTGGCGCTTATGCGTCTTTTTCGGTGAGTGACGCATTTTCCAAATTACTGGCTGGCCAGCTTGACCCATTTGAGGTGGCTTTTTCTGGCGGACTTTTTGGTTTCCTTATTCTGCCCTTTATCCGCAAGCCCGGTGAGTCCTATCTGGATATCGTCAGACCGCAGAAATGGGGCATGTGGTTGCTGCGTGCGGGGTGTGTGTTCGCAGCGACAGCTGCAAGTGTGGAAGCTTTTATGCTGCTTCCCATGCCTGAAGCTTTTTCGCTTATGTTTCTTATGCCGCTGTTCGTGACAGTTCTATCGGTGCTGCTGCTCAGGGAAAAAGTAACATTCTGGGCGTGGCTGGCGGTGGTGTTGGGGTTTGTCGGGGTTCTTATTGTCCTGCGTCCTGGGTTCAGGGCGTTGCACTGGGGGCATCTGTGCGCGCTGGTAGCGGCTTTTGCCAATGCGGGTAGTGTTATTGCCTATCGTCTGGCGGATCAGGAGCGTACGCGCCTGTCCCTGTTCGGTTCAAGCCTGATTGGTCCTCTGGTTGGCAACGGGTTGCTGATGGGGTTGCATGCCCAATGGCCTGCAACCATGACTGCGTGGATTTATCTGTTCGGCTATGGGTTTCTTGCGGCCTTGGGGCAGTTGATGATGATGATGGCGACAGCCCGAGCGCCAGCCAATCGTGTTGCGTTGCCGCAGTATAGCCAGATGGTATGGGGTGTGGCCCTGAGCTACCTTGTATTCCGCCAGCCGCTGGATGTCTGGACATTTGTGGGTATTATTGTGTTGATGTCTTCTGGTATTCTGAACTGGGTGCGTCAGAAAATCCGTTATGAACGGATGGCCTTGAAGGAGCGCTTTGCCCGCCGTGAAACCCGTAAGGCAGACAAGGACGGTCAACTCGCGCGTTGACCGTATTGACCGGTTTTTGGGGGCTGATGCTTCAGGTCTCGATGATTTTCGAACCAAAAATGGCAGATTGCAGGATAATCGTCAGGGCGGTGCGAACGTTCATGATCTTGAACATGGTATTGAACAGCATGGCAGTGGCCACTGCCATGGCGGAGCCCCAGAATTGTCTGGGGAGCGGGCCATAGGGGCCAGGTTGATCGGGGTAATCCTGCTGGAAAATGGGCTCTATGTAAGCCCACATGGCCTCGCGCAGGTTGTCCGTGGCAATCAGGGGGCGAAAACGGGCATCAACATCTGGTATACCTTCGTCTGCTGTGCCAAGTCGGCTGGCAACGCTTGCAAACTGGACGCTCAGATCCGGCAGATCCTGTGCGGAGCAGCCATGGTGTCGTGCGGCGCTGCTTAGACAGGGCCAGAGTCCGGGACTGTGCACACTGGCGTCACCTTCCATCAAAAGCTGGTTAAGCTGCTCGCCAAACAGGAAGGTCCGCCCATTGGCAAGTGTGTGGGCCACCATATCCTGCTCAGACCGTAATCCTGACTGTATGAGCGCAAGCAGGCTGGTCTGGGTGGCAAATCCACAGACACTTCCCAAGGCGGCAAACAGGGTGGGAGCATGTACATGCCGGTTATCATCTTGCAATGGACGCGGGAAGTTGCGCACGATTTCGGTTGTCACAAGATTAAGAAGAGCAGCCTGAGGAAAGTCTTTCCAGACAACACCATCAGAACCCGTTATCTGGTTTTGTTGCGAGGGGAAGAGGGGCATGCAAACAGGCCTTGGCATTGTGTGTGGAACAGAGCGTTCCATAACGTAACCCGCAGCCTTCATCCAGTGTGAGGGCGGAGTACATTGATATTTAGAAAATTATAAAATGGAGCATATGGAAAAATAAATCGGAATAATTTGTAAATGAATGTCACGATAAAAATTCAATAATGTGAGCAATTTTATTTACGGCAGAAAATAAAAATTTGACCATTTTAAAAATTATAACTTGCCTTCGGGTGAAGGGTATGAGAAAAGAGAAAAGTGGATGCTCTTATAAGGTCGGTTGGTGCGCGTTGTACCAGCACTGTCCTGTTAGAAGTTACGATTGCGCACGTGTTCTGTGCGCGACCACGACGTTAAAAAGGAGCCTAGTTATGACAACAGGCACCGTAAAATGGTTTAATTCGACCAAGGGTTTCGGTTTTATCCAGCCTGAGGATGGTGCGCAGGACGTGTTCGTTCACATTACTGCTCTCGAACGTGCAGGCATGGCTTCGCTTAGCGAAGGGCAGCAGATTTCTTACGAAATCGAAGCTGGCCGTAACGGCAAAAAGTCTGCTGTCAATCTCAAGGCAGTTTAAGACCAGATTAGCAGAAATGCTGTCTGAAGCCGCCTCTCGGGGCGGCTTTTTTTTGTGCGTGAGCCAAAGTTTTCAGGTGTGGTCTGGTGTACGTGCCAACAGGGAACAGATCACGACCCCGATCAGGCAGCAACTGGCACTGGTCAGGAACATGGCAGGATAGCCTTCAAGTTCGATAATAGGGCCAAGTGTAAAGCCCGAACACGCAATGGCCAGGTCCAGAAAGACGGAATAAGCGCTTAATGCAGCGCCGCGGTTATGAGGGCCAGCCTTGTTAACTGCTAAAACCCCCAATGCGGGGAACAGGAGAGAAAAACCTGCTCCTGTTAAAGCCGCCCCCAGTAATGCGCTGGTATGGGATGGAAAAACCCCAATGACAGCAAGCCCTGTGGCTTCGACCAGTAGGGAAGCAATGGCGACACATACACCCCCGCGTCGTTTAATCTGTGCCGCCAAGAAAAACCGGATGCATACAAACACCATGCCAAAAACAGCAAGTGCGTTAGCTGCTCCATTCCAGTGCTGTGCGGCATAATACAAAGCCAGAAAAGACGAGATGGCAGCAAACCCAATGGAACCTGCGGCAAGGGCCGCACCATGCCACAGCACCAGACGTAATGCGTTGCTGAAGGCAATGGGTATTTCTGTCGAGGGATGAGGTTGGGCACCACGGTAAAAGCCAATAAGGGCAAGCCCGAACAGCGGTAATGCAGCGGAAAGAGCGCCGACCGAGACAAGTCCCCCATACGGTGTGGGCAGAAGAGCCAGTGCGGCACCAGCCGGAGCTCCCAGAGCAATGCCCCCGTAAGAGCAGATGCCGTTCCATGATATGGCCAGTGCTGTATTTTCAGCCCCGACGCGGTGGATGTTCCATATGATGACTCCCGTTGCTGTCCAACTTTCTGCCCAACCCAGAAAAAGGCGGCTGATCAGCACAATACCAAGGGAGGCAGACGGAGTATTATACAGTAGTCCGGCCCACCCCAACAGCAGGCCGGAACAGACACAACTCAGTAATCCGCCAATAACGACAGGTTTGGGACCTATTCTGTCCACCAGGCGCCCGGCGGAGGAGCGGGCGGCAAAGGTCGCCAGATATTGCAAGGCAAAGGTTAGCCCGGCCAGAGTTGTGCTGTAGCCCAATGTTGTATGTACAAAAATTGTCAGGACCGCATTGGGCATGCCTATAACAATATAGACAAGCAGGTTGAACAGAACGACCGAAAGAACTTTCCTGATCGGGGATGCGGTGGATGTCTGTGCACTGGTCATGCCGGAATTGGAACAGATTTTGAGTATTTTGCACAGCAAGTAAGCGCGGGGGCAGCAATGTGAAGGGACGTGCCGTATGTGAAAGTGGAGAAGTTCCTTACCGTATGAATGGTGTAAAGAATTCGGCAGAATAAAGCGGAATTTTATAGACCAATCGGTCTGGTTGTATTGACTGAGCACTGTGGATACTCTATTTAATACGCATGAGTGTTGTAGAAAAGCATAATGCAGCCAAAAGGCGTATTGTAGAGGCCGCGCGCTCTATTATTGGAGAGCGCGGGTTTTCTGCTGTTGGTATTTCACAGATACTGGAAGTTGCAAGTATTCCCAAAGGATCATTTTACCATTATTTTGATTCGAAGGAAGCTTTTGGCGAAGAGCTGTTGCGGATTTACATGGATGATTATCTGCAAAAAATGGACACTCTGTTCTCACCCGATGTAGGCAACGCGGCGGACCAGTTGTTTGCGTATTTCCGCTTCTGGCAGGAAACGCATGTGGACGGAAAAACAGGCGATAAATGCCTTATTGTTAAACTGGCGGCTGAAGTATCTGACCTGTCCGAGCGCATGCGCAGAATTCTGGATACTGGTACAGCCAAAGCCATAGACCGCATTGCCCGCACCATTGCGGAAGGGCAGAGGGAAGGCTCGGTGCAGAGCGGTATGGAAGCTCAGGCATTGGCGGGTGCTTTATACCAGCTCTGGCTTGGCGCGACCCTGATGGTCAAGATTACGCACCGCTCCCAGCCATTTGAAAAAACATGGCAGGCATCCCAGCGGTTACTTCTGCCCTGATCAGGTAAGGGAGGAGCGTAAACCGACCAGATTTGGTCTATTTTAAAATGCTTTTGTTACAGGCATGTGCGTAGCGTGCAGAGCGGATATGAAGCGACCGGTCTACTTTATTCGTTGACCATATCTATATTCATAAATATATAGACAATATGAGGAGCACGAACCAGCAAGCTTCGGTTTTGGTGGGTTGCTGTTTGTGTGGAGTTGTAGTCGTGCACTGTTGTTACGAGTTGTGGGCGCAAGAAGCGGGTCGTGTCAGGCTGCTTTTCATGCGCCAACAATTAAATAGACTGGTCTATTTATAACCGTTTCTGACGTCATGCGCGCGCAGGCATCGGGGTGCGGGGTAGAAGGTGCACACTTCTGCTTTGGCGACTTTTAATTTTTGTGAGGAAAAAATGGCTTACGCGTCAACAAACCCCTATACGGGCGAAGTTCTAGCCACGTTCCCCGATGCAACGGATGCGGAGGTGCAGACAGCACTGGCACAGGCCCACGCCGCTTATGAAAGCTGGCGTGAAACGTCCTTTGCCGAACGTGCACGGGTCATGACCGCTGCCGCCGCTATTTTGCGCCGGGATGTGGATAAGTATGCCCTGCTTGGCACGCTGGAAATGGGCAAGCTGCTTGAAGAATCCAAAAAGGAAGTCATTCTTTCCGCCGAAATTTTTGAATATTATGCAAAATTTGCCGAAAAACTGCTCCAGCCTGAATCCCTGCCTGTTGCCGATCCTTCGGAAGGCAAGGCGGTTTTGGTGCATGAGCCGCTGGGTATTGTGTTGGCGATCGAGCCTTGGAATTTCCCCTTCTATCAGGTTGTTCGCATTATTGCGCCCCAGCTTTCCGCCGGGAACGCCGTGCTGCTCAAACATGCTTCCAACCTGCCGCAGTGTGCTGCGGCCTGCCAGAACCTGATGGAAGAAGCCGGTTTGCCCAAAGGGTTGTTCCGCAACCTGTATGCTGCGCGCCCTCATACAGCGATGATCCTGAATGACCCCCGTGTTTGTGGTGTGGCCCTGACCGGGTCCGAAGGTGCGGGTGTTATTATCGCGGGAACGGCAGGTAAAGCTCTTAAAAAGGCAACCATGGAACTTGGCGGGGCAGATGCCTTTATTGTTCTGGACGATGCCGATGTGGAAAAAGCAGCCAAATGGGCTGTGCTGGGTCGCCATTGGAATGCGGGGCAGGTATGCGTGTCTGCTAAACGCCTGATTGTGGCGGATGCAGTGTATGACCGCTTTCTGGAACTGTACAAAAAAGGTGTTGCCGAGCTCAGGGCGGGCGATCCCATGGACCCTGCCACCACACTGGCCCCACTCTCTTCCCAAGGAGCCAAGGATGACCTGCACGATCAGGTGACGCGGGCTATGAGTCATGGTGCAAAGGTAGAAGTTATTGGTGCTCCCGTGCCGGGTAAAGGTGCCTTCTTCCAGCCGCTGCTCATGACCGGTCTGGATGAGAGCAATGAAGCCCGACATTGGGAATTTTTTGGCCCTGTCACACAGCTTTACCGTGCGAAAGATGAAGATGATGCTGTGCGGATTGCCAACGATTCCCTTTATGGTCTTGGTGGCTCGGTCTTTACGCGGGATGAGGTGCGTGGCGCGCGTGTTGCGGCCAGGATCCGTACAGGCATGGTGTTTATCAATCATCCGCTGGCGCCAAAGGCAGATCTCCCGTTTGGGGGTATTGCACGCTCTGGTTATGGCCGCGAACTGATCGGGCTGGGGATTAAGGAGTTTGTTAATCACAAGCTGATCAATACTGTTGATATTGACGCACCGTTCTGATGCACATGACCCGGTGGAAGTTATATTCCACCGGGTTTTACAAAATATACTGCAAAAATCGGATAATTTTTTATCCAATAGCCAAAAAATTCCCAGACTAAAATAACCTTACTGTGTTTCCCATACGGGAAACCTCTTGGTCTGCTCTTCCATTCTGCGTGTTTTTTAAGAGATTGGTAAAACCGATGGCATCCAGGTCTGAAATTCTTATTGTTGGCGGTGGTGTGGCCGGGCTGGCTCTTGCAACGCGGCTGGGTAAAACGCTGGGCAGGCAGGGTAAGGCCCGTATTACGCTGGTGGATAAAAGCTTCTGCCATGTGTGGAAGCCGATGTTACATTGTTTTGCGGCGGGGACGGTCATGAATGAGAATGACCGGATCAGTTTTATGTCGCAGGCCAGTAGCAACCATTTTGAATTCTGGCCCGGTGAGGTCGTCTCTCTGGACCGGGAGAAACGGCAGGTCACTCTGAGCCCCTTTCATGCGTCAGATGGTACGCCCGTGCTTGAAAGCCGAATACTGACATACGATGCCATAGTGCTGGCGGTCGGCAGTTGCGCGAACGATTTTGGCACGCCAGGGGTCAAGGAAAACTGTCTGTTTATTGATAATCTGGTCGAAGCCAACTCTTTTAACGAGAAGTTCCGTATGGAATTGCTCAAGGCGTTCGCCAGCACATCCAGGTTGGATATTGCCATTGTTGGCGGGGGTGCTACTGGTACCCAGCTCGCGGCGGAACTGCATAAATCGCTCGAAATTGTGGACCCGGTCAGTCTGCATGCTTTTGGCAAGGAACCCCCCAAGCTCAGTATTACGTTACTGCAGTCTGGTGTGCGTATTCTACCGGCTTTTCCTGAATCCGTTTCGGTGGCGGCGCAGCAGGAGCTGGAGCGTATTGGGGTTACAGTGCGTACGTCAGCCAGAGTGGCGGGGGCGGATCGGAATGGTTTTATCCTCAAGGATGGCACGCATATACCTGCAATGCTGCGGGTCTGGGCGGCTGGGGTTAAAGCGCCGGAAGTCACCCGTGCGTATGGGGGGCTTTCGCTCAATCGTGCGGGGCAGATACAGGTTAAACCGAACCTGTGCTCGGTGGATGATGAACGGATTTTTGCAATGGGGGACTGTTCTTTTATTACGGACGATCCTTTACCTGCAACTGCACAGGTTGCCCGCCAGCAGGCTATTCATCTTGCCAGACACCTGCCCGCATGGATTGAGTATGGCAAAGAGGTTCCTTGCTGTATTTTCCATAACAAGGGGGCCATTGTTGCCTTGGGCAATTATAATGGCTGGGCGGCTCTGCCGGGTGGGCGTGTGTTAGGGGGCGGATTTATGCGCGGGCTTTCTGCCCGTATTGGCCATATTATGCTTTACAGAAAGCATCAGGTTGAACTGTACGGAGTACTACGTGGGATAGCCTCCATTTTTGCGGACAGGATTGAAACTTTTATTCGACCTCCCGTGCGGCTGGACTAATCCCCAGTCAGATACAGCGAGGGGAGTATCAGATATCTATATTTTCGGAAAAATCATATTTTATAAAATATTTTCCGGTTTTTACGAAAATCTGGTGTTGGGGGAGCCATAGCTGTAATAATTGCCCTCGGCTCTTTCACCTGAGCCCGAAGTTGCAGACCATGCTGCACGGCTGTGTGATTTCGGCACGATTATCCGCCAGAGTGGTGTGGAGGAAACACACCATATCGCCTGGAATGCAAGATCGCTTAGAATACCAGAATGTTCTGTAAAACCATGGACGGAAAGAACTGGCATATTATGCTGGACTGTAGCGGAACGGGTAGATTGTCCGTGCGGGTTATGGATCACGCAGCATGTGGATATTGAGCTGTATCTGTCGGTGGTTGATTTTTTTTATGTAATCTCTGGTTTCCAGATATTTGAAAATTCTGCTGGTTGTCTCAAATGTCATGCCCAGATAATCGGCAATGTCCTTGCGACTCATGACCAGTGTTAACACCTGTGTCCTTTGATCAAAATATTCTGGCCGTTTGCTGTAAGCGAGTAAAAAACCGATCAGTTTGCTGGTTGCGGTTGGGTGAGACATAAGAACAATATGGTTTTTGGCTGCCATAAGGGCGGCAGTTTTCTGTTTGAGCAGTAAATCTGTTATATCCGGATAATTCCGGGCGAGGGTTTGTACAGCACTCCGGCGCAGGCGCTTGAGATGCACGTCCACCAGTGTCATGGCCGACCAAGCGTAAACCTCGTCTTCCATAATGCCGAAAAACCTGCCAGGCCACAAAAAATCGAGTACCAGACTACGGCCATTTTCAAGCTGGCAATCCAGCCTGATTGCTCCGGATTGCAGGAAATAGATAAAATCGGCATTTTCACCTTGGCGGAACACAACACTTTTTGCAGGTTTTTTCAGATCGCAGCCAATGCGCTTCAGAGCCGTACAGGCTGCTGTCATACGTGCATGTGGGGAGTTTGGAGTGTGGTTGCCAGAATACTCCGGATTATGCAGTGGATGAGTGTACGGCACAGGATTGATTACCATTCAAGCGGTAGTAAGGTGCTTGGCCAGCGGGCTGGTTCATGATGTATTTCTCCCATGCCGGTCAATCCTTGCTGTCGTGATGATGAAGTTGCAGTCAGTTTCTAAATAAACGAAACGGAACCGTTTCGCAACATCGTCAGGCATGGACCATCACAACGGCAGGGATGTCTTTTTGTGCGGGGATAGTCATGTTTCATGACGGGGATTCGACGCACTTTGCTTCTACAAGTGCCAGTTGTGTCAGACGTTTTTCGTTCTTGCGTAAAAAAAGACCCGAGCCAAGCAGGCCGACCACGGTCAGCAGCCCTATGGCTATGCCGGTTGGGCCAGAAACTTCCGATATTTTACGTCCCAGCAGATAGGTGCCCATTGTATACCCTCCCGCCCAGCATGTGCCGCCCAGTGCATTAAAAAGCATGAACCGTTTCCAGTGCATGTTACATGCTCCAGCCAGCAGAGCTACAAAAACGCGCAGGACAGAAACAAACCGCCCCAGAAAGACAATGGTGCTGCCGTGATGACGAAACAGATACTGGCCAAGCACAAGCCGTTCGGAGGTCAGACCAATCTTGCTTCCATACTTCTGCAGGAGTGGAAGCCCAAAATGTCGCCCGATCAGATAGCCAAAATTATCTCCGATGATGGCCCCTGCAATGGCTGCCAGAGCAACACCCTGAATGGCCAGATGGTGGGTTTTGAGGCAGTACAGCGATGCGGTGATAATGCAGGTTTCGGCCGGAACAGGCAGACCCATGCTCTCCATCAGGACAAGCAGGGTCACGATACCGTAACCGTAATGCTGAAGCAGAGTATCCAGATGATGTAACAGGGGGAGCGTCCTTTTTGGTGTTTCTGTTTTCTGATGCAGTCAGAGTGTTGCGGATGGAAAGGTTTTCTGTTGCATGGCTGCGTTTCCTGATGGATGCAGGGTATTGCCAGAGCGCGTTCGTCCGTTTTGTCAGGTCTGCTTTTCAACCATATAGTGATGCTGCTTGGTGGATGGTATGCTGGATGTCCTGTCTGACGAAATCCATGCGTCCATGCGCACGGTTCTTCTGCAGGGTTCCTGGTATGTGCGGCAGGCTGTATCTGACCGGTTGACCGGAGCCAGGTGCAATAAAGCCCATAAAGCCTGCCCTGTGCTACGCTCCAATTATAGGAACTGGCGGGACGGAATGCTCTATGCGAAAATAGTATAAGAGGGTAATTGGAGGCGTATGATGCCATGCCTTGTCCGGCTCTGGTGTTAGGGTAAAGCTATCAGGGTCGGTTGTGTAGTCGTAAGGTTGCTTGCATGTTGCCGCCTCTCTGGGCGATATTGGGCGTTGGTGATTTTGGTTGGGGGTTATGAGCACGGGCAGCTTGTCAAAGCTGGCAGAATCGTAACAAGCTAGAATTATTTATTGTGTGGTCAGGTCTTTAGGAGATTTCCCATGTGGGAAAACCCAAAACATATTATTGTTCCCGTGTTCTTCAATTACCGTGGAACAGCCCTCTTTCATGAGGATCCTGTCAAGGTAAAGGCGAACCCCAACGGCCTGCAGAAATTTATGGGTCTGTTTAGCCAGAAGTACCTGCCCACAGACGAAATCCGTTATCAGAAGCATTTTTATTATGGTTTTGAGTTCAACCCGCGTGAGGTCAAGGCAACCCAGTGCCTTATGGGGGGTATTTTTGACTTTTTCCATGCACGTGGGCTGACCTTCAATTATCCTGATATTTCCAACCGTAAGGGAACGGAAATCTGGATTGGGGAGTATAAATGCCATCTGTTCGATATTATGGCAGATATCAGAAATCCACATTTATGCGATTTTGGGTATTTTGATCCCAAAACAGGCACCGTGATGCTGGATGACAATAAAAACAGGTCTGATGGTCAGCACAAACCTGCAGATGTATCCCGTCGTTTTGTGCGTGACAGTTTTTTGAACGGGAAAATTTTTGCCAGTTGCATCAAGGTTATGGAAATGCCGAAAGAAAAAGAACCAGTTGTCTGATGTTCTGGTTGTCTGCAAGGCCTGAGCTGCAAGAGGTCTGATCGGGTTTGAGGGGTGGGATGCTGGAGCGTGCTGCTCTGGCATGGACGTGAGCGTAGAATGATTTTTTGTATTTGAAAACGCACGGGGATCGGCCTGTTTGCACAGGAGAATGCGGTATTTGGTGCGAAAATGTATTTAATAATTAAATATATCATATATGAATAATAATGTTATTATTTTATGAATCCGTTTTATTCTGAGTTTTGTTGCGAATTACAAATATATCTTTTGCATTGTGTTTTTTATCTTTTACGTAATTTGTCAGTTTTTTGGAGGTTATGGTCTGCTTTATGGAGAATGCAACAAATCTGGATTTAGTGCAGAGACTTTATCGTGCGCTTCTCAACACGGCCGATGCCGTGTTGCAGGCTTCCACCGAAAGCGAGATGTGCGATAAAACATGTACTGATCTGGTATCTGATGCGCTTTTTCAGGCAGTCTGGATTGGTCGGAAGGATGAGTCCGACACGTTACATGTTCTCTCCTGCATGGGGGCAGGCACGCAGGGGATCACCAACCTGAAGTTCGGCTTCCATGAGCATTCACTCCAGTTCCCTGTCGCTGTGGAAGCTTGGGATAGTCAGGCGCTGGTTTACAGTAATGATGAACTGGAAGAGCAGAAAAACACGCCGTGGTACGATTTCCTGTATCGCAATCAGTGGCGCTCTGTGCTGGCAGTTCCGATCTGGCGGGGTGGGAAATGCTGGGCGGTTATTTCGTTTGTGTCAGCCAGAACGGATATGTTCGACGCGCAGTGCATTGGTTTGTGCCAAAAAGTGTCGGAACTGCTGGGTCATGCACTGGACAAGCTGGATGGCCAGAAAAGACTGGAAAAACTCCAGAATGAGGATGCAAGGCGCGCGCGGCATGATCCGTTAACAGGTCTGCCCAACCGGCTGGCACTGGAGGAATACATGCCGCAGGTCATGGCCCGTGCGGCCCGGCAGGGCAGTTCGGTTGCAGTGGGCGTGCTGGATCTGGACAATTTCAAGCAGGTGAATGACGGTTATGGGCATGAGGGCGGGGATCGCCTTTTGCAGGCTTTTGGACGACGTTTGCAAGAGCATGTCCGGCATACGGATTACGTCGCCCGTCTGGGTGGCGATGAGTTTGTGATTGTGCTGGACAATCTGGCCCCGCTGTTACAGGTGAGCCAGACAACAAAAATTCTGGATAATCTGCATAAGGCTGTAGAAACACCTTTCGCTATTGGGCAGAATGCGTTTGTTGTGGTTGGCATGACTCTGGGTCTGGCCGTGTACCCGGTCGATGGTGAAGACCCCGACACGCTTTTACGTCGCGCTGATGCGGCCATGTGTTTGTTCAAACAGAACAGGATCAACCGCCAGAACTGGTGGTGCATGGCTGGCGATGCCCGGCAGTTCCCCGCCCAGGAGGGCGTGGAACAGGCGACCTTTGACCCATATGGCCCAGAATCTGCGGAACTGCTGACACGCGCCAAAACATTTCTGGTTCGGATACAGCAGAATTTTATCGAATGTTTTTACGACAGTCTGGCAAAAATGAGCGAGGCGCAGGCCATTCTGTCTGTTCTGACGCCAGAGCAGCTTGAGCATCTGAAGCGGCAGCAGGCAGCACATCTGGATTTTTTGCTGGGGGCAGAAACGCAACGACAGGATATTCTGCAACAGGCAGAAAAGCTGGGTACCACTCATACGCTCTGTGGCATTCCTCCAGCCCTGTTGGGGGAAGTCTATAGTATTTACAGGCGTTTGCTGATTGATGGTCTGGATAACGCTCTGCTACGCGCATATGACAGGTACCATATTCTTCTGACAACCGAAATGCGCTTGCAAGATGATAAAGGCGCGCAGCTTGAAGCCGGGCAGAAGGTTGAGGAAAAATATTTTTCCCTTCTTTCCAGCCGTTTGCCTGCTGCCGGGTGTGTCTGGCCGGATGTGAGCGCACAGGGTGTAGAGGCTTTGGGTAGCCTGCCAGGTATTCAGGCCGTTCTGCTGTTCCGGATGAACCCGGCTGGTGAACTGGTTGTGGAGCATAGCGGGGGCAGAGCTGGTGCCAGACTGACCCAAAAACTGAAGGAGCGTATCAGCCAGCCGGTTGTGAACGTACAATCGGTATTTGGTAACACTGTTACCGGTCTGGCGTGGCGGACACGACAGAGGCAGAGCTGCGCCTCTTATTTCACAAACCCCAATGCTGCTCCATGGCGCGATATGATGCAGGCTCAGGGCATATGTTCGTCCATCAGCATCCCTGTTTCCGTGGAAGAGGAGCAGGTTGCGGTTGTGCTGACCCTGTTTGGGGTATGCCCCAACCAGTTTGAAACCCAGCGGATGCAGCAGTTTGCCCGCAGTCTGCAACATCGGTGGGAACAGATGTGGATGCGGTGCTGCTTTCCCCGAGGCTCTGCGGTGACGGAAGAACAGTCCTGCCACCTGAGGGACAGGTTGTTCAGTGATGGACTACGCATGTACGTGCAGCCGATTGTGAACCTGCGTACGGGAAAGTTACTGGAGGTTGAGGCACTTGTTCGTATCCAGGATATAAATGGCGCCATTATTGAACCTGGGAGTTTTTTGTCCCTGCTCGGGCAGAATGAACTCGACAGGTTGTTCCATATGGGGCTTGAGGAGTGCCTGAGCCTGTTGCAGCAGTGGCAGAATGACGGACAAATCATCAACCTTGCCGTGAATATGCCGCCTACTTACCTGTTGAATGAAGATGGTCCCTTGTGGGTGGAGAGCGCTTTGCAGCGCTATAACATCCGTCCTGAGCAATTAACGCTAGAACTGCTGGAAACGCAGATGGTCGACCCAGCCATACAGGATGTCGCGATCCAGAAATTCAAGGCGGTGGGGGTCAAGATTGCTATCGACGATCTGGGGTCAGGGTACAGTAACCTGCTCCGTCTTTCCTCCCTGCCATTTGATATTATCAAGGTTGATCAGGGAATTTTACGAAATATCCGTACAGCGCCTCTCCAGACATTCAGTATGGTTAAGTCCATTCTGGATATGGGCATTGATTTTCATGAACTGGTTATCGTGGAAGGTCTGGAAGATGAGGATGTGATCGAGGCCATCTACCATCTGGGCTGCCGTTATGGTCAGGGGTATGGTATTTCTCCCCCCATGTCCCCCGAACATTTTACAAAATGGTATGCCGATTACCGCGTAAAAACCCATTCTTGCAACTATGCCAGAGAACTGATGAGTGATCTGGGCGTGCTGGCTTACCACTGGATATCCACGCGGGGCGGGCAGAATGCAAGCCGACGTTCGTTGCGACATAGCCTTATAACGCATTGGCTGACCGCGCAGGGGTTGGAAGCGTCGGAAGCAGCACAATGGTACGAACAATGCCATTGCGGAGAAGACCCGACAGATGCCTCTCACAAATTTATAGACTGGTTGGTTAAAAGAATATCCGAGACTAATAAAGACCGTTTGTCTTTGTTGGAGCCTCCACAAACGAGCGGATAGACCAAGCACATATGCCGTATGGCTGTAATCCTATGCGGTCTTGTATGGCTGGATGGAAGGGTTTTCCTCTTCTGTCTGCAAGATATTCTATGTGCCGATCAGGTGGTTTTTTCACGATGGAGTGTTCTGGATTGATCGCCAGTCAAGGATATGGGTGGCAATCATATGCAGTTCTTCCGCATCATGCGAAACATAAAGCGTGCATATTTTACGTTTTTCTAAAAAATCTTTTAAATAAAAGAGAATATCAGTTTTCATATTCAGATCCAGAGCAGACAGAGGTTCGTCCATGAGCAGCAGTCTGGGTTGTGTCAGCAAGGCGCGGCCTATGGCTATGCGCTGGCGTTCCCCTCCAGAGAGGGCATGTGTATTGCGCTCAAGCAGGGGCCGGAGGTGAAGGGCGGCGACAATATCCGTAAAAAATGGTTCTCTGTCGGGGATAAGGCGCATACCGAAGAGCAGGTTTTTTTTCACGCTCAGGTGGGAAAATAACCCGCCATCTTGAGGTACGTAGCCGATCGGGCGTTTCCAAGGGGGCAGAAAAACAGTGTTGTCCTGCCAGATGTCATTGGCCAGACGGCAGTAGCCTTGTGGGAAATGATGCAGGCCCGCAATTGCGCGCAGCAGGCTGGTTTTTCCACACCCTGATGGGCCTTTAATCCCTGTTATGCCGGGTGTGGCAATATCGAAGCGGACGTTTATGGCAAGCTGATTGATTGGACCTTTAAAATGGACCGACAGCCCTGATTGTAAAACAGGGAGGGCCATCAGCAGGGACGTGCGGTCAGGCGTTTTTGTGTCAGACGCAGGATCAGGATGGTCATAAAGGCAAATGCCACCATGCCTCCCGCTATGGCATGGGCAGAGGCCCAGTCTCCGGTTTCCACATTATCGAAGAGCATGATGGATAAAAGGCGCGTCTGACCGGGTATATCTCCTCCAATCATCAATATCAGACCGAATTCGCCAATTGTATGGGCAAAGGCAATCACTGCTCCGGCTATAATGCCCGGAGCTGCCAGAGGGAGTGCAACACTCAGGAACGCCCGGAGCGGCGGAGTGCGCAGTGTATAGGCGATCTCAAGCGGCTTACGGCCTGTGGTTTCAAAAGCGGCCTGCGTGGATTGTACAATATAGGGCAGGGCGGCAATAACTGAGCCAACAGTTAAACCGGCAAAACTGAATGCAAAGGTTGGTCTGCCGGTTATGTGGACTGCCAGCGCGCCAAGCCCTGATGGCCCAAGGGCAAGGAGCAGATAAAAGCCCAGAACCGTTGGCGGCAACACCAGGGGAAGTGTGATGATGCTTGAACACACATCGCGCCACCAGTTGCGGCAGTTAGCCAGCCACCACGCCAGAGGAACGCCAATGCCGAGCGCAAGGATTGTTGTAACACAGGCAAGTGTGACACTCAGACGCAGTGCTGTAAAAATACTGTTGGGGTCAAACAGGGGGTTTGCTCCCATCATGGTATGTCATATCCATAGGTGGCAATAATGGCCTGTGCGGGTTTGCTTCGCAGGTAAGCCAGAAAAGCGCGCGCGGCATGGTTCTGCTCTCCCTGCTTGAGTAAAAGCGCATTCTGGCGAATGGGGGGATAAAGGGTGGATGGTACAACCCATACTGTACCCGAAGACTGGTTGTACAGTTGAGAAAGCGCGACAAACCCCAGTTCTGCATTGCCGCTCTGGACGAACTGGTAAGCCTGGGCAATGTCCATACCCATGACAATACGGGGTTGGAGAGACTGCTCCAGGTGCAACTGTACGAGTGTGGCCATGGCCGCTGCGCCATAAGGGGCAATATCGGGCTTGCAAAGGGCCAGATGGCCGTAACGGGCGGCGCGTAACGTGTTTTCGCTCGCCGGGTAGGCGGAGGTATTGCTCCAGAGCACCAGCTTTCCAATAGCGTAGGTGAACTGACTTTTATCAGCGCCAAAACCATCCTTGACCAGTTTTGCAGGTTTGGCTTCATCGGCTGATAAAAAAACATCGTAGTCCGCGCCCTGTTCAATCTGGAGCATGAACTGGCCGCTTGAGCCAAAACTGGGAATGATAACGTCTCCCGTTTTGTGCATGAAGTCCGCGATCAGCACTTTGGACGGGCCAATAAAATTTGCGGCAATGGCAATGCGGGCCTGTTCCGCCCGTGCCATGATGGGCTGGAAAAGCCACAGTATGGCACAGCAGCAGACCAGTCGAAGACGGGGAGGGGAGAATGTCAGGTTCGTACCATTTGTGCCGTTATAATAGTGCGGTGAGTTCATGACATTATTCCAGCAACAGCCTGTATCCATGATCACAGTAAAAAATGCCAAAAATATTCTGTTTGTGAACAAGAAATTTTTGTATGTCATTGTGCTCGGGAAATGGCATGATACGAAAAGGGAGTGGAAAGTCCCTTGAATACTATATCTATATCCGAATGGAAATAGATGTCCGGTAAAAATATTTGGAGAAAAGAGAATGAAAATCAGCGCACGCAACCAGATCAAAGGCATAGTCAGTAAAATTGAAAAAGGTGCGACCACGTCTCATGTTAGTATCGAAATTGCCGGGGGTGCCATTGTTATGGCAGCCATAACCAACGAAGCCGTGGCAGAACTTGGCCTGAAGGACGGTGAGTCTGTTTATGCCGTTATCAAGGCATCTGATGTCATGGTGGGTGTTGCCTGAATTAAACTCCACTGACAAAATTGTACCCTGTAAAGGGAAGGCTTATCCAATACTGTAAAATCTGACACGGTTTTTGCGTGGGTTTCATGAAATGTTTTTAGGCAAAACATTTCATGAAACAACGGGAGAAGCGCTTCTGCCCATGAGAAGATGTTTTCTCTACCAGACCCAAATGGCCGGACGCGTGCTGATGGTGCATGGTCAGGAAATACGGCAAAGTCAGGGCCTGTCCATAGCCAGCAGGATATGCGGATTGGTGTCTATCTGATCAAAGCCCAGGATGTCGCGGGCGGCCTTATGGACAGTGCGGATATGCTTGTGCAGCGCACAGGCAATTGGCAGAGGACATGGAGTGGGTGCGCGGAAAATGATATTTCGATTATAAAAATAATGAATTATTGAGTGATATCTTGTTGTTATTACAAATAAGCGACAAGAATGTGAATTGAAAATTTTTAAAATCCGATTTAGCTTGAAGAAAACAGCCAATAAGAAAAAGAAAAAATGTCTGATAAAATGATGCTCCGTGCTCCTCCGGACCTGAAAAAGCAGAGTAAAGCTATCATGCGCTTGTCTGTTGTAAACAAACTGTAAGCGCGTCCTTATTTCTTTAAATTTAGGAATGGTGTGCCTCGATTCCAATACAGATTGGAATGGATGCCTGCTGCTTTGGATAAAATCATGTCCACATTTCGGGATGAGAGCCGCAAAGCCTTTGTCTTGCGGTACAATATTTTCCATTTTATTTCAAAGTGTTATGTTGTATTTGGGTTTGTGCTACTGGGAGTGGCCATCCCTTGTGGTGTCAGAGCGCAAGACATTCAAAAATCACCTTTGTCTGCGGGTTCCGCGGCAAGTGGGGGAAGCCTTGCCTCTCCGCCGATCAAACATAAACGTCCTATTGCGGAAGAGCGTCTGGAAGCTTTGTTTAAGACGGAAAGTATTTCCTCATTACTGAACCACAATGAAGATGCCTTGCGGAGAGGAGATATTAGCGCTGGATATTATGTTTCCGAGCAGGCGTTTGGTAATCTTGTGCCTTCTCTTAAGCCTCTGCGGGATCGTCTGGCTAAGCATGGTTTTAGTTTTGAGATGACCTATAAGGGGGAAGGCATGGGGAATATGAGCGGTGGCCTTTCGAAAGGAATGGACTACACACACGAAGTGCGTATTGCCATGCTGTTTGATCTGGGCAGGTTAACAACATGGAAACCGCTGGAAGGCTGGTTCCTGCACGGCATTGTTATGAACCGGGAAGGGCGGCAGGTCGGGTGGGACCATGTTGGCGAGCGCAATGTTCTGCTGACCGAAGTCTGGAGTATTCATGGCCCTGCTGCGGCACGTCTGGCCGATCTGTATGTGGAAAAATCGTTTCTGCAAAACAGGATCAATATCAATATTGGGCGTATTGCACTCACGCATACCTATTCTACATCAGTGTTACTTTGTACGTTCATGACCATGTGTTCCGCGCCTATGGCCATTCGTGAACCCGCCGGCTGGAGCGTGTATCCTAAAACATCATGGGGTGGGACATTCCGCATACGTCCAACGCGAGATCTGATTTTACGAACAGGTGTGTATCGTATCGGGCCAAAAGCGGTTGATAATACAGGCTGGGCTTGGGGGAGTGAGCCATACACAGGTCTTTAGACCCCAGTGGAACTGACCTGGGAGCCCTTTTTTGGCGAGCGTAAACTGCCCGGCCATTACAAAATTGGATATGGGCATGATACGTCCCCTTATGCTGATATGATTGGGGTTATTCCACCTGCGTTTGCCGGGGCAGTACAAAAGCATAAGGAAAAACCCAGGGATACATTTTATATAGAGACGGATCAGATGGTTTATCGCAGTCATGGTCAGCACCAGATGGCGGGTGGCTATGTACTGGCCGGGTTTGTTCATAATACTCCGAGTAATTCTACATTTTCTAATGAATTCTACTTTGGAGCCTCTTTGCTGGGCCTTATTCCTGGGCGCCCGTTTGACCGGTTCGGGGTTATGTATTCCTACTATCAACTCAGTTCCCGTACAACTTATGGGCAGCGATTACGCCAGTGGGCTGGCATGTCCATGGGAGCTTATGTGAATGCGCCTCAAACCCATTCTGCTGTTCTGGAGGCGTATTATGGTATTCCCATCGTGCCGGGTTTGGTGGTGACCCCTGAGTTTGAATACATGATGCGACCGGGTGAGACTTCTGTCATTCCCAACGCCGTGTTGGCGGGGCTTAAAGTGATCAGTGCTTTGTAACTGGCGCCTGTGGGTTAATCAGACGACTTGCTCTGATGGAAGGCTAGAAGAACCGTTGACAGAAGCCATAGAGGAATTTTCCGGTGTCTGATCTCTGGGTACGCCGTTGAGATGCGGCTTCCTGTGAGGAGTCTTTGAGACAAAACATAAAAAACAGGCTGTTATGTCTTTCAAAATCAGCTAGGGGGTCCATATACGCGGTAATATATTCATTGGAGGAGTGGGTGTCTGCAATGACGTGTGGTGGGATATGGAGTGGTCGTCTCGCTGATACCCGTTATGTTGGGTATCAGCGCGCAAAAAGAAATCCTGGACAAATAGATCAGGGCTTGTGGATCAGCTTACGATTGAGAAACTCCTCAATGCCGAATTCTGAAAGTTCACGACCAAAACCGGAATTTTTAATACCACCAAATGGCAGATCTGGCGCCGTACCTGTTATGTCATTAATAAAGACCATACCCGTATCAATCTTTAAAGCCATCTGGTAACCGCGTTGCTCATCACGTGTATGAATGGAGCCGCCGAGTCCGTAAGGTGAATCGTTGGCAAGTGCAATGGCCTCTTCATCATTATTTACAGAATGAATGACTGCAACTGGCCCGAAAATTTCCTCATAATAAATCGGATTATCTTTTTTCACATCGGTCAGGATTGCAGCTCTCATGAAAAATCCGTCCCGATCAATCTGCTTGCCACCGCAAACAAGTTTTGCGCCATTGGCTACGGCTTTTTCAACCTGTGATATCGCATGTTTCATGGCTATTTCGCTGCTCATGGGGCCATGTGTCACACCTTGCTCCAACGGGTCACCATATTCGAAGGCTTCGGTGGCGGCCTTCAGTCTGGACGTAAAGTCCTTCACCAACGCATGATGCACAATCATGCGTTTGGCAGCGGTGCAGACCTGTCCATTATTCCCCATTCTTGCTGCTGCTGCACGAGGTACCACCACATCCAAATCAGCATCATCCAGCACAATGAAAGCGTCTGATCCTCCTAGCTCCATTGTGCTTTTCTTGAGGTTATGACCAGCCTGCGCCGCCACGGCACTGCCTGCGCGTTCGCTGCCGGTAAGAGCTACGCCACGCACTTCCGGACGGCCAATTAAAGCTTCCGACTGATCATTGGTAATAAATAGATTCGTATACGCTCCTTCAGGTATTCCAGCAGCCTGAAACAGGGCTTCAAAAGCAAGCGCACACTGCGGTACTCCAGGTGCGTGCTTAACCATCACAACATTGCCAGCCATAAGATTAGGAGCCGCAACGCGTGCCAGTTGATAGTATGGGAAGTTCCATGGCTCAACGCAGTAAATTACACCCAGAGGTTCGCTCAGAACCTGAGCTTTGCCTTGCGTAACGGGCAACTCCCGTGGCTGCAGGAATGTTTCTGCCATATTGGCGTAATAGGTAAGGATATCTGCCGAGAGCTCGATTTCCCAAATGGCTTCAGATAGAACTTTGCCCATTTCTGTGGAAATAAGGCGGGCATGGTGGTCCTTGTTGGCACGCAGAATATCCGCAGCTTTATTAAGCAGGACACTTCGTTCTGCTATGGAGCGATGACGCCAGTCATGCTGCCAAAAACGATGAGCGTGTTCGAGCTTTTTTACCATGTCATCCGTGGCATGCAGGTCAAAAACTTTTTCTGTTTGACCTGTAGCAGGATTAACCGTGCGATATGGGCTCATGACTTACGTCCTTCGGTAGGTTCCAAGATATGGCAAGGCTATCTGTATACATATAAATATAGATATGTTGGCCGAATTTAGACCATTCTTTTAGAGTGGGCGATATTAACCGTGCCGCTGTCACGAATATGTGTTCCATTCAGACTGCTCTATAAGAATAGATGCAATTGTCGCAACCATGTGCAAATCGAACGCGGTCGACGGGTTCTAAGAGGAATTGTTTATGTAACCCGTAACGGATTTCACGCATTGTTCTCAGGCATCCAGTGGGTAGGGGAGGGGATGACAAAACTGCCGATCTTCTGGTGGGACTGGCACGGGCTCACAGGATATGGGGATTTGGTCTGTGCTTCCTGTATCTGCGTAATGTGCAGCATCGCCCGCGGGTAGCCATGACTTCAGATCAGGAGGTAGACAATACGGCTGGGATCGGCCGAATAGGGGGAAGCTGCCCATCCTGACAATACACGGCAAATCGTCAAAACTGGTACCCCAGTCCGACAGTCTGTTAAAACGTAAATTCGGTTGATCCGAAAATAGTAAAGTTGCCGATGCTATTGTCAGTGGTCATATCAGTTGGAGATAAAGCGTTAGGGCGGATCAATGTAGCATTCGATCTCTGATTGGGTTAGAGAAATTTTGACAATATTGACAGGATAACGTTGACACAATCGGGACGACGATGATCTTCGCGACAGAGCAGATTATATTTGATAGAACTACCAAAAATTATCTATGGTTACAGGGAATTTGCAACTCTAGGTTAATGACGGGCTGTGGGAATTGACACCTAATGCTCCTCCATGGAAATCGTGCATGATACGCATTTTGGCCAAGCATTCAGCCTCACCTCCTGTCAGGAAGCGTTTACGTGTTTTACATGCGTATAAAGTTTATCTTCCTGATGTGGAGGGGGGCGTCCCTTCAGCGATCCATGCACTGACCGTCAGAATGATGGAGCGCTGCCAATCCGCTATCCTGACCACGCGGCGGTGGCGTACGCCCAGAACCCTTAAAGTTGACAATGTACCTGTTACGCGCACGCTCGCCCTGATGACACTACGTTCTCTACCATTGGCTCCGTTTTACCCACTCTGTCTGTTTCTTCGCTCCCGCATGGTGGATGTAGTCGCACTACATACCCCTTTTCCATTAGCGGACATTTTGACGGCTCTGTATTTTCGACGGCGCTGCGCCCTAATTGTTCACTGGCATTCGGATGTTGTTCGCCAGAAGCGGTTATTGCATCTGGTGGCTCCGCTGATGCGCCGGACCTTACGACGCGCAGACCGTATTATTGTTTCCAATGCATCCATGATTACGCAGTCGCCTTTTTTACGCTCGTTTGCGGATAAGTGCGAGGTCGTACCCTTCGGTACAGATTTAACTTACTGGCCCAAGCTCAATGCAGAGGAAGAACAAAAGGTTGCTTCCTTGCGCAGGACGTATCCACATCTGGTAGTTACCGCGGGGCGTCTGGTATCTTACAAAGGATTCGACATTCTTATCAAAGCATTCTCCTCTGTGAACGGCCAGTGTGTAATTGTGGGGGAAGGCCCCTTGGATAAACAGTTGCAACAGCAGATTGCCACACTGGGCCTGCAGGATCGGGTGCATTTGGTGGGACGACTGGAGCGGGACGCGTTGAAGTGCATGCTCCATGCCGCCCAAGTTTTTGTCCTGCCCTCAGTCAGCTCGGCGGAAACTTTCGGTATTGCCCAGATAGAAGCTATGGCTTGTGGCCTGCCGGTGGTGAATACCGATGTGCCTACGGGCGTGCCATGGGTTGCCCGCCACGAACAGGAAAGTCTGACCGTGGCGGCGGGGCAGGCTGCCCCGCTGGCCCAAGCGCTTGCTTTGCTGCTTGAGAATGCGGCCCTGCGCCAGCGCTTGGGCAAAGCGGGTGCTGCCCGCGCCTTTGATCTGTTCGATGAGCAACAGTTTATTGAGAAAACATTCCGTATTTATGAAGCAGAGGCATTACGGGCGCAAAAAACAGGTGCGGCTCAGGAGGCATTTTTGGGGAGTGATTGACACTAAAGCGCAAAAACGTCATTAATTCACAAGCTATACTGCCACGCAGAAGGGATAACATGTCTACTGCTACTCAAGTTTTTCTGCAGTCACAGAAATCCGTCATTCCAGTTATTCTTTCTGGTGGGACAGGTAGTCGACTGTGGCCGGTTTCCCGTAGTAGTTATCCCAAGCAGTTCTGGCCACTCCTGACGCAGCATACCTTGCTACAGGAAACAGCATTGCGTGCCCAAAGGGCGCAATGTGGTTCTCCGATTGTCATCTGTAATGCGGAGCATCGTTTTATTATTGCAGAACAATTGCGTGAAATCGGCATTTCTGATGCCCGCATTGTTCTGGAGCCGGTCGGCCGGAACTCAGCACCTGCCATTGCGGCGGCGGCTTTTCTGGTTGCGGAAACCACACCCGATGCCGTGTTGTGGGTCATGGCGGCAGATGCGGCCATAACGGACGACAAGCCGTTGCAGGATGCTCTGGCCAAGGCAGAGGTTGCGGCACAGGCAGGGCGGATCGTCACGTTTGGTATAAAGCCGCGCCGGGCCGAAACCGGTTATGGATATATTGAATGCGGTCAGCCGCTTGGCGATATCCCCGGCGTTTTCGATGTTTCCAGATTTATTGAAAAACCGCAGGAGCAGGATGTCCGGGCACTCGTGGCGGATAGCCGGTATTTGTGGAACTCGGGTATGTTCGTTGCCCAGGCCAAGACGTTCCTGACGGAAACAGAACAATACGCGCCCGAGGTCTATCAGTGCGTGAAGCAGGCCGTTCAGGCCCGCAAGCAGGATATTGATTTTGAGCGGTTGGATGTGGATACATTTTCCAGTTCGCCGGATATCTCGGTTGATTACGCGTTAATAGAGCACACTGATCGTATTGCCGTTGTTCCAGGGGATTTCGGCTGGTCTGATATTGGAAGCTGGGACGCTCTGTGGGAAATCAGTGCCAAGGACGATGATAACAACGTGGCTGTTGGCGATGTCTTTCTGGACAAGAGCCGGAATTGCTATGTCCGCTCTGATGGCGTGCTGACTACCGTGGTTGGTGTCGAGGATCTTGTTGTGGTTGTTACGCGCGATGCGGTGATGGTTGTTCACCGGGACAGGACGCAGGATGTCAAAAAGATCGTCAACCGCCTGAATGAAGCGGGACGCCCCGAGGCGGTCTCGCATAACCGTAGCTACCGGCCCTGGGGATTTTACGAAGGACTTATTCAGGGCGATCGTTTTCAGGTTAAGCGCATTGTCGTGAAGCCGGGACACAAATTGTCCTTGCAGAAACATTTCCACCGTGCGGAACACTGGATTGTGGTGGGTGGCACGGCCCTCGTCACGCGCGATGAGGAACAGATGATGGTGCGGGAAAACGAGAGCGTTTACCTGCCGCTTGGCTCTGTCCACCGGCTGGAAAACCCGGGCCGCATTCCCCTGACACTCATCGAGGTTCAGTCCGGTCCTTATCTGGGAGAAGATGACATCGTGCGGATGGAAGATGTGTACAGCCGGGTATAGAAGAATTTGCGAACATCAACACAGTAAATCAATATTTGTTTTGAAACAGTATTCAGAATTTCGGGAAAATTAAATTGCACCGTTTTGTATGGCTAGACTTTATGCGCTGGATACTGGCATTAATGGTCGCATCAGGGCATTTGCATGGATATGGAACACCGCACAAAGCCTATCTTGCAGTAGATTTTTTCTTTATTCTTTCTGGATTCGTTCTGACAGGTTCAAAATGTCGTTCTGCTGGAAATCGAGACTTTGTGTCCAAGTTCATAACAGATAGAATTGCCAGACTGTATCCTCTTCATATTGCGACATTATTGCTATTAGTGTTTATAAATCTTCTGTTTTGGGTTACAACTAGAGGGCAATTGCTGGAAAATGGTTGGTCATATAAAGATGGTCGTATATATACTTTTATTTTAAATATTCTTCTACTTCAGAATGTTGGACTTACGGAAAATACATCATGGAATGCGCCTAGTTGGTCAATATCGGTGGAGTTTATAACGAATATAGCCTTGTGTTACTACCTTATTGCAAAAAATAAATACAACATAAAAGTATTTTTATATTTTATCCCTATTATCTCATACTCAATTTTGTTTAACCAATATAAAACTCTTGGCGTTTTTTCTGAAACTACAAGTTATATAAATAGCGGTATGCTTCGTGGTCTTGGTGGTATCAGCCTAGGCATTCTAGCTTGGTACACCTTTGAAGCGATCAACAAGCAGATAAAAAAGCTTCCTTTGATCTTGCCGATCTGTTGCATTGCTGTGTTTCTCTACATGATAAGCTTTGGTGATAAAGTCGAAAATGTTGACTTTGCCGCTATCCCGGTTATGTTTGTTTCAGTAATTCTTCTTGCGGTAGCGGAGAATTGTCGGCCACATTCTAATAATATATTCACCCGCGTAGCAGTTATTCTTGGGTCCAGTTCTTATGCCGTTTACCTTATACACTGGCCAATTATAACATTTGCGAGATATCAGTTGATTTATGCTTGGGGTGTGAATATTAATTTAACGAGTCCGTTAACAACAGTAATTATTCTTGGCTCTGTATGCATAGCGGCCATTCCGGTATATTTCTATTTCGAATTGCCGATGAAACAAAGGGCAAAAACATGCTTCGCAAACTGGTTGCCGCGCTAACATTTGCGGTATTCTGTACTAATGCACACGCTAAACCTTCCATTCAACCACTTGAGGATGTGGTCATGCATCCTCAACGCTACATAGACAGCGTGAATATTAGCGGAAAGGAACAGATAGACTGTAATTATATTAAAAATAGAAATCATTTTGTAATATTTGCCAGTGGTCAGTCTCTTATTGCAAATACAAATGGTAATTTTCCTTGGGAAAGAACGATACCACGTAATGTTTATGAACAATGGGGCGCTTTGTGCTATAAAGCTAATGCACCATTATACGGTGCATCTGACACGATGCAGTCTTTCGTTCTTTTGTTGGCAGAATATATAGCACGTGCAACCACGAAAGACGTTGTTATTAACATGGCCGCAATCGGTGGGACTCCAGTTGGAGAATTTATACACGGTACTGCTAACTCACTACTTATCACGCAACTCCACAACATGAAGCAGGCAGGTTTTTTACCTGACCTTGTGATCTGGGAACATGGTCAGGCAGATATTGGACGACAGTCAGGCCAATATGCAGCAGATGTAAAGACAGTAATCGGAATTTTCAGGCAAAACGGAGTTACTGCTCCTATATTTGTTCCTACAGACACAACAGTGAACTGGAGTGCTGATGAAGCGTTGCGTCAAGAGCAGCAATCTATTCAAGGGTTTGAAAATGTCTTTCCTGGCCCTGATATCGATCTTGTGAGATATAGATACGATGGAACGCATTTGGATCAGAAAGGGCTGGAAATTCAGGCGGCTATGTGGTTTCAGGCACTTGACCAGCATTTCCATTGGCATTCTCGGCCCGCAAAATAAACCCTCATAAAATAATGCCAATATTGTAATATCGACTACCTTGTTGAAGAATAGTCTCCAGTTGAATAAGCATCATTATATGATGCTTATTCTGTAATTACGATGGAAGGGCGACAGGTAGATCCGACGGGGAGGCTTGAAGACTCTCTGATTGATGTTGGTGTACGATGATTTTGAACCCAACGCGCGGATATGGATCGTTCTCTGTGGGGATTGTTCCTGTGTCTGGGGCAGAGCGACACTCCTCAGAAAGAAACCAAAATCATCATCCAATACGCTCTCAATCAAGTCACAGGGACTCCCTGCACTCAATTACGTTTCGATCTTCCCACTTAACTTAATGATTTTTAGATCGTTCCATTTTGCGCTTAAGTGCTTTCCACCATACTGCATAAGGCTGATAAATCCACCATTTCAAAGGGACTGAATGATGGTAACGTCTCACTACATTGATTGCTTCATGATAGTGCCTTGAGCGAAAACTGCTGGTCTTAGTATCACTGTGTTCGCGATTGATGGCTACAAATGCGTTAACGAAAGTAAAAGGGCCAATCTGCTTATAAAGTTTCCACCAGAGATCGTAATCCATTGCCATTTTTAATTTATCGTCAAGACCTGAGACAGCCTCCCAGGCGCTGCGCCGGATCAGGGCTCCTGGTTGGGAAATAATACATCGGCGGGCAAGAGCGCGTTCGCTGAAGGGTTGTACCCACACTGGCCGACGTTTTTGCGAAACTTGGTCAAGGTTCCATACATTACCATAAGCAACTGGTACATCTGGCTGGGCATCAAGAGCGGCTATTAAGGTTCGCAATCCGCCGGGTAACAGCAAATCATCACTGTTGAGCCAATAGACGTAACTGGCCGTGCCGAGAGAGATCCCTTCGTTGATTGCGGCTGACTGGCCCGCATCGGGTGCCGATCTGGCCCAAGCAAGGCGTGGGCGCCAACGGTCTATGATGGCAGCCGAGTTGTCCGTGGAGCCTCCGTCGAGTACGAAGACCTCCAGAGGAACATCCTGCTCAAAAATAGATTGCAGTGCCGCTTCAAGATAACAGCCCTGATTAAAGGACGGCACAACAATAGTAACTAATGGGCAGTTCACTCTGGCCACGGGGGAGTATGAGCAAAACTTGCTGTCACATTGGCAATGCCGGCTTCAAGAGAGATGCTAGCTTTCCAACCAAGCTTCTCCAGTCGTGACACATCGAGAAGCTTGCGAGGGGTTCCATCGGGTTTGGTACTGTCAAAGCGCAATGTGCCGGAAAAGGACAAAAGACGGCAGATCAGTTCAGCCAGTTCGCGAATTGTAACATCTGACCCGCTTCCCACATTGTACAGCTGATCCTCGACGTTTTGCTCCAGCATAAATACGCAGGCGTCCGCCAGATCGTCGACATGCATGAATTCGCGTCGTGGATTGCCACTTCCCCATACGACCACTTCATCTGCACCGGACTGCATGGCCTCGAATGTCTTGCGGAGGAGGGCGGGCAGTACATGGCTGGTTGTCAGATCGTAGTTGTCGTTGGGGCCGTAGAGATTGGTGGGCATGAGAGAAACAAAGCGCGTGCCATACTGGCTGTTATAAGCATCGCACATCTTGATTCCTGCGATCTTGGCAATCGCATAGGGCTCATTGGTGTGTTCGAGCGGGCCAGTCAGCAGATATTCTTCACGGATAGGCTGTGGGCAATCGCGGGGGTAAATGCAGCTTGACCCCAGGAAGAACGCACGTTCAACGCCAGCCCGATAACAACTGTCGATCACGTTCGCTTCGATCATCAGATTATTGTAGATGAATTCTCCACGGTAGGTATTGTTGGCGTGAATACCACCAACTTTTGCGGCCGCCATAAAAACATACTGCGGTTTTTCCTGCTGCATGAATGCCAGTACATCCTGCTGGTTCATCAGGTCAAGTTCGGCATGGGTCCGGGTGAGCAGGTTGGTATAACCTCCCTGCTTTAACCGCCGCAGGATGGCCGAGCCGACCATGCCACGGTGTCCGGCAACGAAAATTTTCGCAGATTTGGAAACAGCAATATCTGTCATGGGTTTATTCATGATAGTCATGGGTCGTGTAACCCGCTTTACGTACCAGCTGGTCGCGCGTGGCAGAAGACAGGTCGTCAGCGACCATTTCGGCCACCAGTTCCTCGAAAGAGGTTTTGGGTGTCCAGCCAAGCCGCTCACGTGCCTTGGTCGGATTGCCCAGAAGTGTTTCTACCTCGGCAGGCCGGAAGTAGCGGGGGTCAACCGCGACGATGCAATTACCGTTCTGGTCATAACCACGCTCATCGACCCCATGACCTTCCCAGCGGATGAAGAGGTCAAGATGACGGGCGGCAATTTCCACGAACTGGCGCACGCTAAACTGTACGCCCGTGGCGATAACGAAGTCTTCGGGCTTGTCCTGCTGCAGCATGAGCCACTGCATCTCCACGTAGTCCTTGGCGTGTCCCCAGTCTCTCAGGGCATCAAGGTTGCCCAGACAGAGAACGCTCTGCAGACCCAGTTTGATACGGGCCAAGGCGCGTGTGATTTTGCGTGTGACGAATGTTTCTCCACGGCGGGGGGATTCATGGTTGAACAGAATGCCGTTGCATGCGTACATGCCGTAGGATTCCCGGTAGTTCACGGTAATCCAGTAAGCGTAGAGTTTGGCCACGCCATAGGGGCTGCGTGGGTAGAATGGGGTACGCTCGCTTTGTGGGCTTTCCTGCACGAGGCCATAGAGTTCGGACGTGGAGGCCTGATAGAAGCGTATCTTGTCCTGCAGGCGCAGGTTACGAATGGCCTCAAGAATACGCAGGGTACCCAGAGCATCCGAATTGGCGGTATATTCCGGCTCTTCAAAAGACACTGCCACATGGCTCTGCGCCGCGAGATTATAGATTTCGTCCGGCGCGACCGACTCGATTACGCGAACCAGAGAGCTGGAATCCGTCAGATCGCCATGGTGTAGAATAAACCGGCGCCCTTTTACCTCCGGGCCTTCATAGAGATGATCGATTCGATCTGTATTGAACAGGGAGGTACGGCGCTTCAGGCCGTGCACTTCATACCCTTTCGAGAGCAGCAACTCCGCAAGATAGGAACCATCCTGTCCTGTTACGCCGGTAATGAGTGCTTTTTTCATGTGTATCCTGTCAATATGCAAAACAGCTCAGAGCGGATCTGACATCTCTTGCCAGACATGTCGAACCAGTAGCCAAACGTGTCTAAATTGCGCAATAAATAGGCAAGAAAGCGATGAATGTCGATGCCGAAGGTACTGCATTTCTTGCCTTCCATGCGCGATATTGGCAATGGTTTTTTGAGCGGCGTGAACGCGAAAGGCACCAAGGAAGCGGGGTACATGCCTGATTTGCATTCCTTTTTGCTGGAGCCGGAGCAGGAAGTCCCAGTCCATCGCGAAATGCAGGTCGGAATTAAAGGATTCGTCCACTTTCTTCCATGCGCGCCGCCGCCAGAACAGTGTCTCCTGCGGCACATAATAGACAGTCCTCATCGCCCAGCCATCGTGGTACGGGAGCCGCCAGTGCCCGATGACGGAATCCGTCTCGTCTATAATCAGGCGATCACCATAGATAGCGTCCACTTCGGGGTGGTTGTCAAAATAGTGCGCGACCATTTCAAGCGTGCCAGGCAGTAGAAGATCATCGGAGTTCAGATAGGCCATGATCTCACCCTCTGTTCCCATAAAACCCCGATTAATCGCGTCCGCCTGTCCGGCATCCGCCTCGATACGCACAGTGACGCCTTGCCCACTCAACCCATCCAGCACTGCCTGGGTTCCGTCGTTCGACTGGCCGTCTTGCACAATATACTCAAGCCGAGGGTAATTCTGGTTCAGGACACTGGCGATCGTCCGGCCAATAAATTGCGCCTGATTGTACGATGGTGTGACAATGATAAAGCTTGGCCAGTCATGTCCGGATACACTGGGGGTCGGTAAACCAGAGTCTGGCAGGTCAGGGAGTACGGTATGACCCACTCTGACCTGTTGGTAGCGTGCAAGTGGTTGGGGCGCAAACTGAGACAGCCGACCGAGCCGAATACCCAGCCGCTTGCGCACACGTTGGCCGAAGCTCGCCAAAACTTCTGTCACAGAGTGGAGGTATCACTGTCGGTGCTGCGTTCAAGCTGTGAACTCGAAGGCAGATCCGCCAGACCGTAAAATGGCTGGGTGGAAAAGCTACGCCCTGCCTTTGGCACGACAGACAGACGGCACGCCGCAGTGGCCACGCAATGCCGCATGGCGCTGCTTTCAAGCTCGCTCATGCTGAGACGTTCGCGCTGTGCATACGTGTCCGGTGTCCAGCTTGAGAGCCCGAGGTCAATCACATATTCTCCTGCGCCGATATCAAGTCTGACTTTATGCCAGACCCGTATCCGATCTCCCGCGCGCAAGCTTGCAGGCACGGGAGAATTGGACTGGCCGGTATGGCGTCCATGTAGCACGATATTCCGGTCAGTTCGCAGCACCATGCCCGCACAAGGTGTTCCGATATCCTTTTCAACACGGTATTCGGCCAGAATAAATACGGTGTCATATTGATGAAACACGTGTGTGCCGGTTCCGGTTTCATTAAAAATACCACTGCCCAGAAGTGTAACGTGACCGTCCAGCAGTTGTTTTTCTACGGCTATTGTGTCTGGCAAGTGGGCTGGCCAGGTAAATGCCAGTTCTGAACGCGCGGTTGCATCTCCCATGATCGCGGATTGGGAAGCCGCGTCTTGCGGCTTGTGCGTAACATCCTGTCCGAGCGCGTAGTAGTGATTGACCGCCGTCGTCGGGTCACCTTCGTAGAGAATATGGCCGTGATCGAACAGAAAAGCCCTGTCGCAGTAATGCATGATGTCTTCGGCGCTATGGGTTACAAGAATGACAGTACACCCCTGTTCGCGCAGCCGGTTAAGCCGTTCATAGCATTTGATGCGGAAGAAGACGTCCCCGACAGCCAAAGCCTCGTCAATAATCAGGATATCAGGATTGACGGCAGCCTGAACAGCAAAGGCAAGACGCACGAACATGCCGCTCGAATAGGTAATTACAGGGCGGTTGAAGAATTCTCCGATATCCGCAAAACTCTCGATTTCGGGGAGTGCCGCGTCGATTTCGGCTGCCGTCATGCCCAGTATCTGTGCATTGAGGCGGGCATTTTCCCTGCCCGTAAAATCGGGGTTGAATCCAGCTCCCAATTCAAGCATTGCGGCAACGCGGCCGACAACAGACACCGAACCACATGTTGGGGACAGGATGCCCGCCATGATTTGCAACAAGGTTGATTTTCCGCTGCCATTCCGGCCAATAATGCCAACAAACTCACCCTTTCGGATGTTCATGCTGACATTGGAAAGAGCGGTAAAGGTCTGGGAATTCCGGCAGGAAAAAAGGAGCGTTTTCAACCGGTGAGCGCTGCTTTTATAAATGCCATAGGATTTGGAAACACCGTCCAGCTGGACAACGATTTCAGAGGACATCTGCAAACCCCGGGCGCAATTTCTGGAAAATGCTGTAGCCAACGAAAAAAATCAGCAGTGCAATGGCGGAGTAAGGGAGCAGTGCGGACAGATCGAAGGGGCGGCCAAACATCATGTCCCGGGTCATTTCCACAGGTATTGTCAGCGGGTTGATGGTCAACAATCCCTGAAATTGCTGGGGCACCATGTCTCTGGGAAAGCAGATGGGAGAGGTGAACAACAAGATGGTCGTAATATAGGGCATGATCTGGTTCAGGTCACGGAAGAACACGCCCACGGCCGCGACCAGCCAGCCGATGCCAAACGTCATGACCGTAAGTGCAAGTAATGGCAGGACAATCAGCGGAGTGGTCGGGGCCACATAGCCGACCAGCAGGAGTGAGGCGAGAATGCTGATCACGAGTGCTGCGGCCATGAAGACCAGAGAACTCAGGATGATGACCACGGGCAGAATTGCCAGAGGGAACACCACTTTTTTAACGTATGATACGTTTCCGGTAATTGCTGCGGGTGCGCGGATGAGTGTTTCGGCCAGCAAGGTATGGATTGTAAGGCCCACAAACAGCATCAGTCCGGTAGGTATGGCAAGCGCGCCAGCATGAGGCTCTCCCCAGCGGACACGCAGAACTGCCTGAAACACAAAGGAATAAATAAGCAACTGGGCCAGAGGCTGGAGCACCAGCCACAACATGTCCAAGGTGGACTGGCGGAACCGCATGCTTATATCGCGCTGCACCAGTCCGGCAATGAGGTGGCGATAGCGATTGAGGGCGCGGAGCGGCTGTACTACAAGATGATTGAGAGGTTGGCCTGTCATACCGAAGCTATTCTTTTCCACTACGCACACTATTCACGACATCAAGAAATGATCTGGCAAAATGCTGGCGGTTCAGATCATAGTCGATATTCACCGTTGTGGGCCGGTCAACAAGAAGGCACTCCAGAGCGGAAGCCAGTTCCTCACTGGAGTGCGGATCAAACAGTCGGTAGTTCTGGCTTAACTGCTCGCGATGTACCGGCAGGTCAGACGCCACAATAAACTGGGAAACCGCTTTGGCATCTTCCACCACGGTTGACCATCCCTCAAACAGGGAGGGCTGGACAATAGCCCGTGCGGAGCGCAGCAGAGTGACCTGATCCTGCTTGGGAATAAACCCCAGAAACCTGATCCGATCAGACAGACCAAGATCCCGGCTGAGCGCCTTGAGCGTTTCGGTATGCTCGGGCGCTCGCCGGTCCAGTTCCTTGCCCGAAAACGCCACATTGGCCTTGATGTTGCGCTGTTTCAGGAGCGCCACCGCTTCAATGACGGTTTTGTGGTTCTTGTGCAGCCAAAACTGGTTAGGGCAGTAGAAAAAAGGTTCTTCAAGCGCGTATTTGGCGATCACCTGTTTGTAATCAGTCGCTTCCGCTACTTTGGCGACCGCAAACTGCACCACATGGGTCTTGTTGGTCGCGGCGGGGTAGTATTTCTCAAAATCGCTTTTGGCCGCATGGCTGCTGAAGACGATATGATCGAAATGGTCAATGTAGAACTGATGCTGGGTCTGACGGTAGGTCAGTTCCTCTTGTGTGAAAAATTCGGGCAGGGCGCGTTCCTGAAAATCGGGAATCCAGCAGACCGACCTCTTCCGATCCTCACTGTCCACCGGAAACGGGAACACGATGTCGTAATTCAGCTGCGGTTTGAGCAGGGAGGGCACCATGCGGGTAAGAAAGCGGAGCTTGCGGAAAAGACCTCCGTCAACGGGCTTCATCAATAATGAGGAAATCCATTTAACGCGCGGGTACTTTGCCCCCTCGGCCACAAAATCGAACGAGCTTTTCTGGTGACTGAGTATCCAGACATCAGGGCGCACGTCGGAGGGCAGGCTGTTGAATGACGCGACAAGGTTCAGAATGTAATAATTCCCGCCAGTCCAGCTTTCATCATAGTTAAACGGAATAACTATGCTTGCTCTTTTAGCCATTGAGCCGTCTCCTTCAGTCCAGCGGAAATATCGTATTCCGGTTCAAAGCCACAGGAGCGTAGCTGGGCAATGTCTGCGCGCCACTGCTCAGGATCGCCCTTACGCTCATTTCCCGAAAAATGTACCTCGGCAGTCGGGCTGAGGTTGGCAAGCAATAGGCTGGCAGAGTCACGAATGGTTACGGCCCGGCCACTCCCGACATTAACGCCACGCCCATCGAACGTACCTGCTTCGAGCAGGCACTGGATTGCCCTGCAAAGATCAGCAATAAAAATGAAGTCGCGGGACTCAGCACCGGTGCCAAACAGCTCCACGTGCCCATTTGCTTTCCATTTCTGGAAAATATCCCAAAATATCTGCTTGCGAAGGCGCGGCCCGTAAGCTGAAAATATGCGGAGCGACAGTGTTGGAACGCTGAAAAGGCGCGTATATTCCGCACAGGCCAGCTCCGCGAGGCGCTTGTGATGCCCATAGGGAGAAAGCGGAGCCACAATAGCGCTTTCAGCAACGGGCTGTACGGCTGGATTGCCATAGACCGCCGCACTGGACAGGTGCATGAACCGGGTGTCCACGCCGCTTGCGCGGATGGCGTCCAGCAGTTGCACCACGCGCGCTACGTTGAGATCAAAATCCCGCAGTGGTGAGAGAAATGAGGCGGAGACATTGGCCGCGCCGCTACAGTTGATACAGACATCAGGGCGGAGTTCCGACAGGATGCCTACAAAATCGGGTGCGTCTGGGTTCAGGACACGATGACGCGCCGTGCCTTGCCCAGACAGCGAGCAGGTAAAAACCTCATGCCCTGCAGCAAGAAACGTGCTGAGATGACTCCCGATAAAGCCTCCAGCACCCACGACAAGAATACGTGTCACGGGAGGTTTCCCGGCTTGGTGGCGACAAAAGTATAGGGCCGCCCTGCAACCTCTTCTTCGTTCAGGCTGGCTACGACATGAACCTTGTGCGGCTCGTAGTTGATGGGACTGTCCTTGAACGTGAGGATGCGCTCCAGTTTAAAGCCAGCCTGTTCGAGGAACGCGACATATTCCTCGGCGCGATAGGCGTGCTCCCCTTTGTAGAATTTATGAAAAGGATGGTTCTCCAAAAAGAACTCGTAATCGTCTTCATTGTAAACGACATGTTCCCGGAGGAGCAATATCACCCCGCCCGGAGCCAGTGCGTCATAGATGGCTTTGAGCGTGGCAACCGGATCAGAAAAATGATGCGTGACCTGGCGGCAGATCGCGGCCTTGAACGTGCTGCCGTCGGAGCGAAAATCCTCGCCGCAAATATTGTAAACCTGGATCCGCTCACGAACGCTCGGATCAATGTCCTCGCCCGTTGTGATCATTTTTTCAATACCGGCAACACCGCCTACACGCCCTGTCTCCGGTTCTACCGCAGCGACCGTAAACCCTTCGAGAGCGAAGGCCACCGCACAGACGCCATTGCCAGCGCCCACGTCGATCATTGTGGTCGGTGTGGGTACAAATTCACCCAGCAGGAGAGCGGTATATCTGAACTCCTCGCTTTCGCGGTAATGCTGCAATGACTGCTCAAAATTGTTGTGCAGGTAGGCTTCTTTGAGGGTGTATTGCATGTCCGGGCAGCCATGTGCGGCCTGCAGGATATCTTCCCAGCTCCAGCGTGCTCTTGGCACAAAACTAATGAAGCGGGCCGGATTGCCACCCACAATGGTGTATGGCGCCACGTCTCGCGTCACAACGGCTTTTGCTGCGACAATGGCCCCTTCTCCAATGGTGACACCTTTCATGATCGAGGCCCCAAAACCAATCCAGGCCTTATCCTCGATCACGATGGGAGCTGATTCTACCAGCAGCCAGTCCTTGTAAGAGCCGGTGCGGCCAGAAACCGTGCCAAGCAGCCAGTTGAACGCATCGTCGCTGCGCAAATCGGGATCAAGCGTATGAGAGTTTGAGTCGATAAGAGTCACATCCCAAGAGATCATCACGTTATTGCCAACGCTGATGCCATCCTCTTGCGTGACAATAAAGGTTGTTCCATGGCCGATGGAGCATTTGTCGCCAATGGTCACGCGGCCCAGACCACGTTCGAACACATAGTTCCCCCCCACCAGCGAGTAATCACCAACCAGCACGTAAGGGCGGGGCTGCACGTTCAGGCGGACATCAATATTCAGTGGTTCGAGGCGTGTACCAACTCCGCTTTGGAGGCGATTTGCAGAGCAAGCACCCGAAGTGAATGTTTGAGTAATTGCGTTGGTCTTGGCCACATGTCGAACGTGCTTGACCATATCATGTATTTTTTGCACCGTGATCCGGCGCAGTTTTGCCGAGGCACGCGCCCGTCCGTCCACCGTCAGCAGGCGGCGCACCCGACTGGAAGACACAGCACGGGTCACAGGTGCAAGTGTCTGGTGTGCGGGAACAAGCCCCTGATTTGCGTGTATCGCAAAGTCGAGCAGTTCCGCGTTGTGGGTGGATCGCAACGCGATCATTTCATCTTCGCGGAAATCCCCCTTGAGACCATTGATGAACTGCTGCTTGACGTCATCAGGTACATGCGCCCGATAAAAACTGATAGGCGCAATATAGGTGGAAGTTATCGGTGCGAATGGCAGAAGTTTGTCGTAGGCGCGGAATATATCCAGACACATTTTACGAATGGTAAGGAAATCGAGCGCTTTTTTATCGTTGCTATGCGTTGTTGATCCCGGGCGCTGGACATAGGCATAGCTGGCTGGCGCATCCACAAACATTTTTTTGGTCGCCAGAGCGAGCTTAATGGCAAAAGGATGATCTTCGTAAAAGACGCCTTCGGCAAAGCGTATTGTATTGGCGCGGAGAATGTCGGATTTGGCGAGCAGGCGCCAAGGTGGCGTGTTCCAGCACGAGACGGCGGCAAAGATATTGACGTCAGATGTTGGCTCTACCGTCCTGCTCAGCAGGGACATGGGTGTGCTGGCGTTCGGTTCAAGCCGCCCGTCCTCATGGGCGTAGAGATAGTTCAGGAGGACAACATCAGGGCTGGTTTTTTCGATAATCCGTGACACGCGGTAAACCGCACCCGGCATCAGCCAGTCATCACTGTCTACAAACCAGAAATATTCACCTGTCGCAGCGGCCATGCCAACATTCCGCGCGGCTCCCTGCCCCGAATTTTCTATACGGATGAGCCTGATGCGGGCATTGTCCTGACCATAACGGAGGACAATGTCGCCCGTCTTGTCGGTTGAGCCATCGTCAATGACAACAACTTCATAGTCATCAAAATCCTGAGTGACTATGGAATCAAGGCAGCGTTCGAGAAAGGCGGCCGAATTGTAGGCCGGCACGATGAATGAGAATTTCATAACCGAATCTTTCGGCCCAATGCAGTATAGCTAGACCATAGGAAGCGACGAAGAGCCTGGATCGGACCGGGCGTAGCGGGTGCGGGAAAAGCCTCGGGCAGGGCCGCGGCAATGGAACTGAGAAGGGCGGTGTTACCGGCATGTCGGGCCACGATATCGGCAATGGACGTTGCAGGAGCCCATTTTCGGGCTGCGTAGAGCAGTCGTTTGGCTTCGTCCGTGGTCAGGCCCGGAAAATTCGACGCGATGATGGCGTAAGTCTCGTCCATGATGCGTTCGGATTGAACGGACGACTCTCCCCCCGTACCAAACTCGACAAAGGGAGTGTCCACAAGGGTGCAGTCCACCCCTTTGCGTATGGCGCGGTGTACCCAGTCGGCATCGGCGCAGATTTTATAGTGCGTGTCATAGTCGCCCACCAGCGCGTAGGTCTGCCGTGTGGCGAACATGGCGTTATGGCCAAACGGGATACCGCTGATCAGGGCATTGATGCCATAGGGTTCATCTGCCCGGGGCGTGCCACCAATACGGGTACGGCCCGCCACAATTCCCGTGCCGGACTGCTGGTGCGCGCTGAGCGCGGCTTGCAGTGCATTTTCGGTATAGGTGTCGTCGGACCCCAGAATACCGATCAGCCGCCCCTGTGCCAGAGCAACACCCTTGTTGATCGCATCGTAAATACCGTTGTCCTGTTCGGACACCAGTACCAGATCGGGCAGTTCCGCCGCACGAACGATGTCACAGGTATGATCTTTTGACGCACCATCAATAACAATCACCTGCACGCGAGCATTACATTGGTGGCGGACGGATGATAGCGCTGATTTAACCGTGGCTTCGGAGTTGAACGTTGGCATTACTACGGAAAAATCGTACTTTTCCAAAGTAACTACCTTCCTCTAATATAGCTTTACTGAATACTGTGTGAAAAATTTCAACACATTGCAGCCTGCTTGTCAGTCCGAAAGTGTTTATAGGCTTCTGACTTCAGGCATGTCTAGATGCAATTTTTAAGAGCGAGAATCAAGGTCGTGCAGATTTTTTTTCGGATTCATAGAATTTAGGCAGGCAACGGGTTCGTATCAGCAGGAGGCGTAGCTGAGTGATAGGCCGCCACGGAGGCGTTTGACGGTTGCTTCCATGATCGTCCGGCTCATCCGCTCGACCTGCCCATTGGTCCTGGGATGATTGGGTTTTGTCAGGCGGTGTGCGATCCCGAGATCATGCCGAAGCGCATCTGGCGCGCCCCGGCCGTCTTTTCCGACCAGTTCTGTGACAACAAATTTGCTCGTCCGATCAAGAGCTACAAAGAGGTAAAACCTGCCTTCAGCGGTCTGGAGCTAGGCGATATCGAGATGAAAGAACCCGATCGGATAGCGTTTGAAACGCCGGAAACCCCAGACCTAAATACTGGTCTGCCAGCAACCATTGGGTCTCTGGCAGACTGTCGGGAAGGGCTGCTGCTCCTGTGTAGTTACTGACCTGACCTGCAGAAGAAACCCGGAGGCCCCCCATTACGGTTGGTGACGGTATGGCGCTTTGTATTCATCCCTCAATAGCCAACAGTCAGTGAGAGTGTTCCAAAGCCACCTTTATTGCCGAAACCGTTCTGCTCACGGATGGCGGAGATCCCATGCAGGCGCCAGCCAGCATTGAAGACGAGGCTGACATAGCGGTCCACAGCACTATGCAGGTCCAGCCCGATGCTGGACAGGTCTGCCTCATTCACGGACTGGGCAATGGACGTTACCTGAGAGACATGACCGTAATCATAGAATAATCCGACCTGCTCGGTATCATGCATGGGCAGGCTGGGGGCGATGATCTTTGAGAGGCTGAAGGCCGGTGAGCGGATTTCGTTGGTAACACTCACGCCCTCGCTGCCCAACGCGGTATCGGTATAATAGCCGCGCGCGGTATAAAGGCCGCCAAGACCAAGCTGGTTGTTGTACATCAGATTACTGCTGGCAAGCTGGCCGGTGGCCTGCAAAATCCACGACAGGCCTGCGGGTAGCCACGTTGTGCGGCTGAGGCTCATCGTATCATAGACATACTGGTCGTTCGAACCGGGGACGAGCGTCTGGAAGCTGCTTTTGCGGTTGGCCCCGCTCAGGCCTCCGGGGCTGAGTACGAGCTGGTTCTGGAAGGTGGTCTGCCCATACGGGTCGTTCAGCAGGGCGTTGTAGAGAATGGGGAACTGGTCGACCTCGGCCAGACTGTCGAATACGCGCAGTCCGCCGAATTCGAGGGTGTTGTTGGTCGTTTTGAAGTCAAAGCCGATCTGTACATCTTCGGTCAGGCGTGTATGGGGGCCGAAGGTGATGGCGGGCAGGTCGTGGATATAGCGTATGCTGGCCTGTCCACTATGCCCGTTCTCGCCCAGATAGGCGTTGCTGGAGCGCATATTGGGCTTTTCCCATGCATAGGAGCCAAAGACCTGAATGCGATCATGCCATGGCAGGGGGGCGGTCCAGCTTACGGCGTGGCCGCTGTAGCGGTCACTGACACTGTGGGTGAACTGGTAGGACAGGATTTGCCCCAGCCCGGCTACATTGCCCCATGTGCCACCCACGGCCCATTCGGAAGCGCCAAGCGCAGGTACACCCGCATTGTCATAAGAGCCATAGACATGCAGGGGCAGGCGGTCCTTTGTTTGCAAGGTAACGTCTGTTATTCCTTGCATTTTGCCGGGGGCGAACAGGGCATCGACCGTACGGAACGGATTGCTGTTCAGCCAGCCCAGCCCGGCCTGCACGTTTGACAGGCTGAGGATCTGGCCGGGGACGAGCCCGCTTTCCTGCCGGATCAGCTTATCGGAAAACCAGTGGTTGCCAGAGGTTTTGACTGCACCCAGCCGGTATTCCGTGACGACAATCTGCACTACACCACTGCTGATATTCTGTGGTGGAATGGAAACATACACAAACGGGTGCCCTGCAGTCTTGTAAAGGGCGCTGATTTTTATCGCGATGGCATCCAGGTCTGTCATGCGCAGGGGTTTGCCCAGATAGGTCGTCATCTCGCGCCCGAAGGATGCCTGATCAAGCAGGGGCAGGCCTGCATGGTGAAGGCCGCTTGTGCCTGCGGGTAGGCCCGCTGCCTTCAGGGCGGTTGTATCGGGGATGAATACCAGCCCCTTGAGGGCTGGCAGCACAATGGCGTTGGATTGCGGCAGGGGTGGGGCCTCGTTGCCCGGCAGGCTCAGATCGTTGGGGGCCGGGTTTGCTGCGGGCTGGCGCGGGGCAAGGCGGCTATAGGCCTGCGCATGGGCCATGCGAGGCGAAAGAGCGGACACGACGGCGGCGAACGCGCAGCCAGTAAAAAGAACGCGACGCATCAGAACGTGTCTTTCAAACGGTTGCTGTAAACGGTGGAAGGAAATTCAATCCGGTAGTCATGGGACTGGCCAAGGGGCAGGGTACTGTCCGGGATATTCTGAAGCGCCAGACTGCTGTTGCGCATACCGGCGGCGTCTTCAGTGTCGCTTGCATCTGCGGCAGGAAGCGGGGAGAACGGCGGAGAAATGGGAATGTTTCCGTTATGGATGCTGATTAAGGGCCAAAAAATAGGGTGTGCGCCGGAGGGCATCTGGGGGTGGAGGACGGTGTAGAGACCGCCATGATAGGTGATGGTATAATTGCCCAGCCCCGTGCCGGTGGCATCGCTCGCGGTAATGTCGTAGGTGCCCACGCTGCTTGCGCTGGTGGCGGGTGTTGCGAGGCTCACACTGGAGACGACATCACTATTCAGCAGCCCGTTGGTGGTAAAGGCGGTGTTGTCCAGAGCCGGAACCTGCCTATAAGGCCCGGACTGATTGAGCGCGGTAATGGTGAGTGCGACGGGCGTGATGGTGTATGCACCTGCAGAGTAGGAGATGGTGTAGTTACCCAGCCCTGATCCGGTGGCGTTGGAGGCTGTGATGGCATAGTCGCCGACGCTGCTTGTGCTGGTGGCGTTGGTAGCGAGGCTTATCCCGGAGATGGTATCGCTGTTCAGCAGTCCGGTGGCCGTAAAGGCGGAGGTGCCCAGTGTGGGGCTCTGACCATAGGTACCGGTCTGGTGATTGGCGGTGATGCTCAGCGCTGCGGGCGTGATGGTGTATGCACCTGCAGAGTAGGAGATGGTGTAGTTACCCAGCCCTGATCCGGTGGCGTTGGAGGCTGTGATGGCATAGTCGCCGACGCTGCTTGTGCTGGTGGCGTTGGTAGCGAGGCTTATCCCGGAGATGGTATCGCTGTTCAGCAGTCCGGTGGCCGTAAAGGCGGAGGTGCCCAGTGTGGGGCTCTGACCATAGGTACCGGTCTGGTGATTGGCGGTGATGCTCAGCGCTGCGGGCGTGATGGTGTATGCACCTGCAGAGTAGGAGATGGTGTAGTTACCCAGCCCTGATCCGGTGGCGTTGGAGGCTGTGATGGCATAGTCGCCGACGCTGCTTGTGCTGG
>NZ_JARDYK010000005.1:0-181897 GCF_029069195.1 Acetobacter fabarum | reverse complement strand
TCTTGTCAAAGACCAAAAGAGCCAAAAACCTTAGCAGAAAATCTTAAACCCGCCAAGATCACTTCGTCTCGGTGAAGCAGCTTCTATACCCCCAAACACCTACACGTCAACTCCAGAAAACAAAAAAATGAAACAAAATCATAACCTAAACAAAAAACCCCAGAAAACCGCCATTCCTAAAAATAATTGCCCTCAATCCAAAATGAAATATGGCCCTAAGATTGAGAATATCCTGAACGTCCAGACTGTTAGGCCGGTTTAGGCCTGGAGACAGGGAAGGTTGTCTCCCACCCCCCGCCCAGCGCGTTATACAGGCGCACCAGATCACCTGCGATGGTCGCTGTGCTATCCGCCAGACTGGTCTGGGAAGACAACAGCCTGCGCTGTGCGTCGAGCACCTGCAGGTAATTCTGCAACCCATGCTTATACTGGCTTTGCGCCAGCTCCATGGAGCGCTTGTCTGCTGCTACCTGACTGCTCAGGCGCTGGTTCTTCTTCTGCTCTGCCTGATATGCGGTCAGCGCATTATCCACCTCGCTCCAGGCGTTGAGCACTGTTTTGCGATACCGCAGGGCTGCGGCCTTCTGCGAGGCTTTTTTCATCTGTAGCTGGCCGGTCAGGCGTCCGCCCTGAAAAATGGGAATCGTGATGGACGGCCCCACATTCCACATGCGTGAACTCCACATCCCCATATCGCGGAACGAGAAAGACTGCAGTCCAAAGCCTGCATCAATTGTGACTTTAGGGTAAAAATCCGCCATGGCCTGCCCTACCTCGGCCGTGGCCGCATGCAGCTCGGCCTCTGCCTCGCGGATGTCAGGGCGACGGTGCGCCAGTTCCGATGGCAGGCCAATGGGCACGGCTGGGGGCACCAGTGGGATGCCCGCTGTTTGCACCAGCTCGGTGTTCAGCCCCCCCGGAGGCACGCCCATAAGCAGGTTGATGGCGTTGATCTGCATGGCAATACGCTGCTCAAACTGCGGGATCAGGGCACTGGTATGCTCGAGTTCAGACTGCGCGCTATCCACGTCCAGTTCACTCACCAGACCACTCTTGTAGCGCGACTGGCTCAGTTGCAGCAGTTTGGCTGCGGCATCGCGATTGGCAATGGTAATACGCAACTGCTCCTGCAGGCTGCGCAGCGTCATGTAATCAGACGCCAGTTCGGACTGACGGGCGATCAGAATCCCGCGGCGTTCTTCCATGGTGGCGTTTGTGTAGGACTTGGCGGCTTCATACTGCCTGCGCACACGCCCCCACAAATCCACTTCCCAACTGGCCTGCATACCATCCTGCCAATTATTCAACAGGGGGATGGTCGCGTCACTGGCGGCAGAGGAATCGGGGATCAACCCCGGCGAATGCTCACCAATCCGTTCTACAATACTCTGCAACTGTCTGCTGCTATGCTGCACACGGCTGTATGACCCGCTAGCGGCCAGGTCGGGAAAACGCTCAGCCCCCGCCAGCAGCAACTGCCCACGGCTCACAGCCAGTTGCTCGGATGCACGCAACACATCCAGGTTCTGCGCCGCCAGACGCTGCTCAAGTGAAGTCAGTTCCGGGTCATGGAAAACAGCCCACCACTGCACGTCTGGCGCCTGATCCGTTGGCACACTGAGCGCACTGCTCCGGTCCTGCGTTGCCGCCTGCTGCCACTGTGCGGGAGACCACGTCTGGGGCTTTTTATAGTCTGGCCCTACGGCACAACCTGCCAGAATAAAACCGGCTGCCAGTGCGCCTGCCCGCCGTGCATTCCTTCTTGCCACCCGCTTACCCTCGTCGAAATTATGCGCCTGCTTTAATATGCGTTATAACCGCCACGCTGACCGACCAGTTCGGTCAGGTCATACCCTATCGTCTTTCGCTACTGCGTCAATCACAAGTCTCCAAAGCCCGAAGATCCATGGTTCTATCATCTCCCCTCCCCGCGCCTTCCTGCTCCCCCTGCACGGGAGAGTCCGAGACCAAACGACAACAGATTCTAACCGGAGCCAGTGCGGTTTTTGCCGAGCATGGCTACGAGGGTGCAAGCATGTCCGCCATTGCACGGCAGGCTGCTGTATCCAAGGGAACGCTGTATAACTACTTTACCAACAAGGCCGACCTGTTTGCCGCCTTTGTGGAGCAATGCTGCCGCGAAAAACTGCCCGTCGCCCTTGCGCCCGTGCAGGAGAATTCGCCCGCACGCGAAACACTGACCGCCGTAGCCCGCGCCATGGTGTGCCTGATTACCCAGCCAGACAGCCTGATGCTTTACCGGATTATTGTCTCCGAAGCGCCGCGCTTCCCCCATCTTGGGGCTGTGTTCTGGGAAAACGGCCCCCGAGTCGCCATTGCCACACTTGCCAAGTGGATACGGGAACAGGAAGCACTGGGCACCTTGCAGACAGAAGACCCTGTTTTTGCCGCCGAGCAGTTTTTTGCACTTTGCCAGACACGCATCGCCCATCTGCGCCGCTTTAACCTGAACCCCGAAAACAGTGCAGAAGAGGAAGAAAAGGTGATCCAGGCCGCAGTCAGGGTGTTCATGGCGGCTTACGGCACGGAATAACCCCATAAAAAAGCCCGTACACCACAAGGGCATACGGGCCTTTCAAACACATTACTGTGGGGACATGCTTACTTTTTAAGCTCTTCCACCAACTGCGGCACAACCTCGAACAGGTCGCCCACAATGCCGTAATCCGCCACCTGGAAAATGGGAGCTTCGGGGTCCTTGTTCACAGCCACGATCACGCGGCTATCCTTCATGCCTGCCAGATGCTGGATTGCGCCGGAAATACCAAACGCCATGTACAGTTCCGGCGCCACGATCTTGCCAGTCTGGCCGACCTGCAATTCATTGGGCACAAACCCGGAATCAACCGCGGCGCGGGAGGCGCCAACAGCAGCACCCAGTGCGTCGGCCAGCGGGTCCAGAGCGTGGAATTTTTCCTCGCTGCCCATGCCACGACCGCCAGACACCACAACACGTGCCGATTCCAGATCAGGACGTGCGGAATCAGAAAGCTGAACAGCCTCAAACCAGGACACGTCAGGGCTATCCACCGCAGCCACGGTCTCAATCTGGGCGCTGCCACCTTCGGCCGGAGCGGCGTCAAACGATGCGCTGCGCACGGTCAGCACTTTTTTGGCATCGGCAGAACGCACGGTGGCCAGTGCATTGCCAGCATAAATCGGGCGCACAAAGGTTTGCGCATCCACAATGCTCACCACATCGGGAATGGGCTGCACGTCCAGCAGGGCGGCGGCTCGGGGCAGCACGTTCTTACCCGTCGCACCCGCGGCAGCCACAATATGATCATAGCTGCCAGCAAGAGAGACAAGCAGGGCAGCCAGAGGCTCGGCCAGTTCATGCGCATAGCGTGCATCCGCCGCATGCAGCACCTTGGACACGCCTGCAATCTGGCTTGCAGCCTGCGCCAGAGCGGCATTACCGGCTACCAGCACATGCACATCACCCAGATGGGTCGCGGCAGTTACAGCAGAAAGGGCTGCCTTCCTGATCTGGCCGCCTTCATGATCCAGAAGAACAAGAGCGGTCATGTTCAGATCACCTTTGCTTCGTTACGCAGTTTTTCCACCAGCTCCGTTGCGGAGCCAACCTTGATCCCCGCCTTGCGTTCTGCGGGTTCAGCAACGGAAACAACCGTCAGGCGCGGGGCCATGTCCACACCAAGATCGGCGGCGGGAATGGTTTCCAGCGGCTTTTTCTTGGCTTTCATGATATTGGGCAAGGAGGCGTAGCGCGGCTCGTTCAGGCGCAGGTCGGCCGTGATAATGGCTGGCAGGGCAAGGGAAACCTGCTCCGTTCCGCCATCAATTTCACGGCTGACATGCACGCGGCCATCAACCACATCAACCTTGCTGGCAAAGGTGCCCTGACCCCAGCCCAGCAGACCAGCCAGCATCTGGCCCGTTGCGTTCATGTCATCATCAATGGCCTGTTTGCCCAGCACGACCAGCGAGGGGCCTTCTTTTTCGACCAGTGTCCTGAGCACCTTGGCAACAGCCAGAGGCTCGGGGCCTTCATCGGTCAGCACCAGAATGGCCCGGTCAGCGCCCATGGCCATAGCGGTACGCAGGGTATCCTGCGCCTGCTGCACACCAATGGACACAACAACGACTTCCGAAGCAGCGCCTTTTTCCCGCAGGCGCACGGCTTCTTCCACCGCAATTTCGTCAAACGGATTCATGGACATCTTGACGCCAGCGGTTTCTACTCCGCTGCCATCCGCCTTGACGCGCGGTTTGATGTTGTAATCAACAACCCGCTTTACAGGTACAAGTATCTTCATGACTTCTTTCGCTTGCAGACGCAGGATGGTTCGGACGGTTCTTTATCGTACTTTGACCAAAATTCACATACCAGCCGGATAATTCGGCCCACCACCCCCTTCGGGCGTGGTCCAGTCTATATTCTGGGTGGGGTCCTTAATGTCACACGTTTTGCAATGTACGCAGTTCTGGGCATTGATTTGCAGATGTGGCGCAGACTGCTCATCCGCCACTTCGTACACACCTGCCGGGCAATAACGCGCTTCAGGTGCGTGGAACACATCCCAGTTGACCGTTTTCCACAAGGACGGATTTTTAAGCCGCAGATGCACCGGCTGATCTTCCTCGTGATTGGTGGCGGACAGGAAGACGGAAGACAGGCGATCAAACGTCAGCTTGCCATCGGGTTTGGGATAAAACGGCTTTGCGCACAGATCGGCTGCGCGCAGTGTTTCGTTATCCTGATGTCTGAAGTGCAGCGTCCATGGTGCGCGCCCCCGCAGCACCATGGCGTCCAGCCCCGCGTACACAGCCCCACCCATAGCGCCAAAACGCGCAAAGGCGGGGCGGATGTTGCGTGCGGTGCGCAACTCCTGCCACAGCCATGACTGCCGGACCTTCTGCGTAAAGGAACCCGGTTCCACGCGGTTGGTCTTCATGGCGTCCACCACGGCTTCCGCCGCCAGCATGCCCGACTTCATGGACGTATGCGTGCCTTTGATCTTGGGCACATTCAAAAACCCTGCCGAATCCCCGATCAACGCCCCACCGGGGAAGGTCAGACGCGGAATGGACTGCAAACCACCCTCGGACAGAGCGCGCGCACCGTAGGAAATACGCCGCCCCCCTTCCAGATGCTGGCGGAAAGCAGGGTGCAGCTTGACGCGCTGCATTTCCTCAAACGGGGAGAGCCATGTGTTGGCGTAGTCCAGCCCGATGACAAAGCCATAGGACACAAGGTTTTCGCCAAAATGGTACAGCCACGCGCCACCATAGGTGCCATTATCCAGCGGCCAGCCAAAGCTGTGCTGTACCAGACCGGGGCGATGGTTTTCGGCCGGGATTTCCCATACTTCCTTAATGCCAAGGCCGTAGGTCTGCGGGTCCACATCCCTGCGCAGGTCGTAATGGGCCATGACCTGCTTGGTCAGGGAGCCACGGCAGCCTTCTGCAAACAGGGTGTAGCGCCCACGCAGTTCCATGCCGGGCTGGTAGTTGGGGCCGGGCTTGCCATCACGCCCCACACCCATATCCCCCGTGGCTACACCCACCACACGGTTGTGTTCGATCATCACTTCGGCCCCCGCAAAACCGGGGTAGATTTCCACCCCCAGTTCCTCGGCCTGCACGGCCAGCCAGCGGCAGACCTCGCCCAGACTGACAATATAGTTCCCGTGATTGGCCATGTGCGGCATGACCTTGTCGAGCATGGGAACACGAATACTCCCCGTTTCGGTCAGGTAGAACATGTCTTCCGCCGTGACAGGTGTCTCCAGCGGGGCACCGCGTTCGCGCCAGTCAGGCAGCAGCTCGGCCAGAGCGCGTGGCTCGATTACGGCGCCAGATACAATATGCGCCCCGATCTCGCTCCCTTTTTCAATCAGGCAGACACTGGTTTGCGGAGAAAGCTGGCGCAGGCGAATGGCGGCAGCCAGTCCGGCGGGGCCACCGCCAACAATGACAACATCGAACTCCATCGACTCACGCACAGGTTCACTCATTCCCGTTTTATCCCCGTTGAAATTTCTGTAGCGTTCCTAAACCCGATTTGTCACAGAATTGCAAAAAGCGGGCACCCCGGCCCGTTTTGCGCCTTTTCCGCCAAACAGGAAAGGTCAGGACCGGGCCACGCGCGGTCCAAAGGCCAGTTCGTGCACGGCACGCCAGTTTTTATCGACAAAATTGACAATCAAAGTCCGCCGCGTGCCCCTGATCGGGCGCGGCACAAACCCATGCCATGTCCTGTCCGACGGAATGAACAGCACCCCAGAATTGAACACGCCAGATGCGCGTGCAACAGATTCGCCCTGCGGCGTCATCAGGTCCGTGCCCCATTGCTGCGCATCTTCCCCCGTGGAAAGGGAGATAAGCAGGGTCAGCTTTTTAGCCCCGATGTCGGTATGGGGTTCAAGCCAGAATCCATCCGTATCCAGACACAGTTCCAGCCTGAGGGCAGCCTCATCCAGCGGGCTGCCACATACGTTTTCAAACGTCTGGCGCATGGAACCACTGTCCAGCAGCCGGGCCATACGGTCCAGCCGGGCATCCCTTGCGCGTACGGCCGGGTCCACAAAAACTCGGAAGGCGTTGCGCGTTTCCCGCCGCCCGCCGACATCGCCCGCAACGGCGCTTTCCCCCGGGTTCCAGTCCACAAGGGCTTCGCATGCAGGGGGTTCCAGAACGTTTTCAAGCATCCAGTGCGAAAACGGGTATGTGGCCGCGGGTGTGTGGCTCAACCTGTCCGGCAGGGTAAAAGACCCGGTCTGACCAGGCAAAGGAGCATCAGGACGCATGTTGTCCGATCCTTCCGATAAAACAGAGATATGCTGGAGAACCAGAGATGCCGCGCTTTTTGCAGCATTGCCTCTGCGGTTCAGAAGCAGTTCCTCCATGCGCCAAAACAACCCGATGATCAAGTTGCATGGCAGAAATGCCAATTTGAACGACCTGCCTTACAAGGCACCAGAAAAGCGGGGAGCTGGCGCTTTGCCTGTATTTGTAGCGGCCAGTTCTTTCTGTCGCGTGTCAAAAACAGCCGCGACATTACGCAAGAACGGACGCCCTTTTTCCGTCACCTCGATGCGGCTGTCAGAGCGGGTGACCAGTCCATCACGCTCGAACAGATGCAGGTTGGCCAGTTCCTCCACAAACCCGCCCATTCCCGGATTATCGGGAATATGGTTAGAACGCAGGTCTACCGCCAGATCGCACATAATACGCTCGATAATGGCCCCACGGCAGCGATCCTCCGCTGTGCAGGCCACCCCGCGCATGACCGGCAGTTCCGTCGAATCGGCCAGAGCGCGGGCATAGGTTGCAACAGCAGGAATATTCTGGGCGAACCCCACAGGGGTCATGGAAATGGCTGAAGCCCCCATACCCAGCAGCACCGGGCAGGAATCCGTGGTGTAGCCCTGAAAATTGCGATGCAGGGTGCCAGCACTGGCGGCTTTGGCCAGAGCATCATCGGGCAGGGCGTAATGGTCCAGCCCGATGGCCTGATAGCCCGCCGCCTGCAACACCGCATCAATCTGCGCACGCTGGGCCAGCCGCTCCAGAGAGGACGGCAACGCGCTTTCGGGAATAAGCTTCTGGCGCTTCTGCTTCCACGGAATGTGGGCATAGCCAAACACGGCCAGCCGGTCGGGCCGGAGCAGGGCAATCTGGCGCGCCGTCTCGCCCACGCTCTCCACCGTCTGGTAGGGCAGGCCATAAATCAGGTCGATGTTAACGCCCGCGACCCCCGCTGCGCGCACCTGCTCGATACAGCTCTGGGTCTGCGCGAAGGACTGGTGGCGACCGCAGGCTTCCTGCACTTTTTCGTCCAGGTCCTGCACACCAAGGCTGATGCGGTTGAACCCCAGATCACCCAGAAGTGCGGGATAGCCTGCGGGCACATGCCGGGGATCCATTTCCATCGCCAGTTCGGCATCATCGGAAAAGCGGAAAAACATACGCACGGCACGCATAAGCTGCCGAAGCGAGGCCGGTGGCAATGTGGTAGGCGTACCACCGCCAAACTGAAGATGATGCACAACGCGGTGCTCACCCGTAAGGGCTACAACCCGGCGCATTTCCTCGCGCAGCAGGTCGCCATAGGCCGCGCGCCCGTCCTCATGCCGCATGACCGAGGTATTGCACCCACAGAACCGGCAGAGTTCATCACAGAATGGAACATGAAAATAAAGGGAAACAGGCAGGTCTGCTGGCAGCGTACGCAGCCAGCGTTCCACATCCTGAGCCCCGACCGCGTCCGAAAAGCTGGCAGCGGTCGGGTAACTGGTATAGCGCGGCAGATTCCCGCCGTAGCGGGAAATCAGGTCGGAGACGGGGCCCGCGCTCATCAGCCGAGATCAGAAGCGGTATGCAATACCGGCGGACACCACGGTGGGGTCCAGGGATTCGTGGGCCGTAATGTGAGACCCTGCCCGACCAGCAAGACCGTCGATGGGCGCACCTTTTTCCCAGGCATGCATACGAACAAAAATCTGTTTGACGTCAGCATTGAAGAACCAGTTGCCAACCAGCTGATAATCGAAACCAACGTTAACAGCGGGCCCACCAGTAAAGCCGGAGTTCAGCTGCGTGCCGTGCAGAGCGCCATGCATGCTATGGAACCACATGGCAGTCGCACCAACACCTACATAGGGGTTGAAACGTTTGTTGGGGCGGAAATGCCAGGCGAACGTGACCGTCGGGGGCAGAACCCAGGCGGAACCAACGTCCAGCGTGCCGCCAACAGCCGCACCGTGCGCCGCCACTTCATGACGGGTGCTGGTGGCAATCAGGTCAACAGACAGGTTGTCGGTGATGAAGTATTCAACCGTCAGTTCCGGCATGGCCTGATTGGTCGTGGACGTATGCACACCGTTCAAGGTCTGACCGTTCAGCTTGACGTTGCTATCACGGTCCTGCGGCAGAACACCAACGCCGGACAGACGAACCATGAAGTCACCACGGCTCAGGCCGATTTTAGTGCTGGCGCAGGTCTGGAAAATACCGCAGTGGCCAGAGGGCTTGCGCGCGTCCGGAATACGGTTCACGACCGGGGCATTGACGTAAGCGGCATTGGGGGCTGCTGTCTGCGCCTGAGCAGCACCCGTCAGGGCCGCCACACCAGCCACTGTGGCTGTCAGAAAGGAACGGAACTTGACCATTGTGTTTTGTCTCTTCCACTGCACTGTAATTCTGTAGCCGGAAAGACCACGCCCACGCCAATGCAACCTTGATTTAAATCAAGTCTGGCGCATACTGCTCAAAGATGAGTCTAACCTGTGTCTTTTTAACCACAGACCCCGGTTTCGACTTTTTTGCAGTTCTGGCCTGCAATTAAAATAATCCCTTGGCATGATTGATTTATGTCAACAAAAGTTCAATGCTACAGGGCGACCTTTTACGGCCCGAACCGTTATTACAAACCGTAACCGTTTGATATTAAACGGTTTTCTGGATTTATCGCATGACATCTTCTCCCCAGACATCTGCCTTCGTGCCCGCTGGCGGGGCCGTTCACGCACCCAAAGCGGATATGGATGTCATGCGTTGCCTTGTGTGTGACATCCGGAACAAGAGTCTGTGCAACAGTATGGATGAGGAAGGACTTGCCGCACTGGCCCATTCCTCCCGCCAGTTATTACTGCCGCCGGGCACGACAATTGTTGAGGAGGGAGAACCCGCACTGGCGTTTTTCAGTGTTACGCACGGCACGGTCAAACTGTTCAAATCCCTCCCCGATGGACGCAGGCAGATTACGGGCTTTGCCGATGCAGGGCAGTTTTTAGGCCTGAGTACGGCGCAAACCTACTCCTTTGGGGCAGAAACGGTAGATAACGTGCGGCTATGCCGCTTCCTGCGCCCCCAGCTTGAAACATTGCTGAGCGATTACCCGACATTCGAACGCCGCCTGTTAGCCGCGGTCACCGACAAACTGGCAGAAGCTCAGGAGCAGATGCTGCTTCTGGGCCGCAAAACCGCACGAGAGAAGGTTGCCTCCTTCCTGCTCGACCGGATGAAAGCCTTCCACCAGACCACAAACCGGCGGCAGGAGACGGGAAACATGGCCTCTGTTCCCATGACACGGGTGGATATTGCCGATTATCTGGGCCTGACCATTGAAACCGTCAGCCGGACCATCAGCGCCTTCCGCCGCAGCCTGCTGATTGCCAGTGCGGAAAACCACCGCATCCATATTTTATCGGTTGCGACTCTGCTCAACATTGCCTCCGGGCAGAAAACGGACTGAACGGCCCGCCCGACCACGCAGCGCACGCCAGACGGATTCAGTAAAAAAGGCCGACTCCATAGGAGCCGACCTTTTTTAACTGAAAACTCAGGATGTTTTTTCCTCAGTTATCGTCATCATCTCCATTGCCGACTCCGTTATCCGCTGGCAGGCCTGCGGTGCTCCCATCGGGCGAAATGGCAATGAACAGGGACTGTCCATCCCGCAAAACACGCAGTAGCAGCGGTTTTTTGGCCGCCATGGCCGTTTTGATCAGGCCCACCGCCGCCTTGGGCGCATCCACCTGCTGGCCACCCACAGACTGAATGACATCCCCCGGACGAATACCCGCCTGATCCGCCGGGGACCCGGCCTCCACATCACTCACCACAACGCCATGCACATCCTGCGGCAGGCCGAGCTGCTGGCGCATATCACGGTTAAGCGGGGCAAGGGCTATGCCCAGATGCTGCCCGCCTGCGGCACTTGCGGTTTTGCCCGCATCCCCCGCAGCACTGGCAAGATTACCAATTTTTGCAGTAACCGTCTGCGCCTTGCCTGCGCGCACAAAGCCGATTGTTACCTGCGTACCCGGAGCTACCGCCGCCACACGCACAGCCAGATCATGCGGGGTGGCAATCTTCTGGCCATTAAAGTCGGTAATCGCATCCTCGGCCCTGAGGCCCGCTTTTTCGGCCGGACTGTCCTGACTTACGCTGGCCACCAGCGCACCTGCGGGCGGCGCACCCGCAACGGCAGAGGCGGGCAGGTTAAGCGCACTGGCCATAACGGGGGAAATAACCTGTGCGTTCACGCCAAGGTAGCCACGCACCACATGGCCGGTCTTGCGCAGCTGGTCCACAACGCTACGCACCGTATCGGATGGAATGGCAAAGCCAATGCCAATCGACCCCCCACCGGAGGGAGAAAGAATGGCGGTGTTGACCCCCACCACCTTGCCATCCTGCGTAAAGAGCGGACCACCGGAGTTGCCCCGGTTAATGGGCGCATCCACCTGAATGAAGTTATCGTACGGGCCTTCGTTGATGTCACGCCCACGGGCGGAAACAATACCCGCCGTAACCGTGCCCCCCAGACCGTAAGGGTTGCCAACGGCGATCACCCATTCCCCCGGCTGTACGTCATCGGATTCGCCGAGTTCAATAAAGGGCAGCTTCTGTGTGGTTGTAACCTTGAGCAACGCAAGATCGGTCTTGCCATCGCGGCCGACCACCTTGGCGGGCAGGGTTGTGCCGTCATCCAGTGTGACGGTGACCTTGGTCGCCCCTTTGACCACATGGTTGTTTGTCACCACATACCCGTCAGCCGAGATGACAAAGCCCGACCCGCGCGCCTCAATCAGCTGCTTGGAGGGCTGGGGCATCATCTGGAACGGAAAGGGGAACGGAAAAGGCCCCCCGCCCATACCCATGCCACCGCCTTCACCTTCCACCGCGTCGGAGCGGATCATGGAGGTAATGGACACCACCGCCGGCTTGACCTGTTTGACCAGCTCCACAAAATCGGGAATCCGCTGGGTGGGGCCGCTGGGCTTGATCATGCTGGACGTATCCGCCCAGGATACACCACCAGCCCACGGCCCGGAGACGGAAACCAGCATGCAGCCAGCCAGCAGAGCCTTGGTCCAGTTGCGGCGACCGCCACGCGTGCAAACGTTTGTCACAGATTTTTCCGACATCACGATCTTGACTGTTCCTTGTTTTACCCAAGCAGGACGCGTTTCGGGTGACCACGGCCTGCTCTGGCGGCCACCTGCACCAGACGGCTGCCAAAACCTTACGTCACCTTACGCCCTGTAAGCTAACATGGTTTCCTTTCCGAAAAAAAAAAAGCCTTCAGTCCGCCCGGCGTGCAGGGTTTTATGCAGGGGGCAAACGCTCCTCGCCGCGCAGGGTCCTAAAAAAGCTTTTCAGCAGTTCCCCGGCCTCGCGCTCACGCACACCGCCCACGATGTCCGGGCGGTGCAGGGCCTCGGCCCGGTAGGGCAGGCGAGGGCCATGTTCCACCGCCCCACCCTTGGGGTCATACGCTCCAAAAACCAGCCGCCCCACGCGAAAATGCGCCATGGCCGCCGCACACATCGGGCACGGCTCCAAAGAGACAACCAGAGTGCAGTCCGCCAGCCTGCGCCCCTGCCGCTGGTGCACGGCTGTACGCATGACCAGCATTTCCGCATGGGCGGAGGGGTCTTGCAGTTCTTCCACCCTGTTGCCTGCCAGCGCCAGTACCATACCCTGGGCATCCAGCAGCACAGCGCCCACCGGCACCTCCCCCCGCGTGGCGGCCATACGGGCCTGTTGCAAAGCCAGCTCCATACCCGACTCCCTGCCGGAGGGGAGGATAGGCCTAGCACACGCCCCTGCAGCGTCTTTCATGGCCGGGTTATCCCGATGTCCGAGCTGGTCTGAGGCGGCACCTTCATATTCTTCTTGCAAACCTTGCCATAACTTTGTCATGCTGCCTTAAAGTCGCCATTATCCCTGCTCAACGCAACTATGGCTCTGCGTGTGGTACGGATTATGGTCTGGCTGTCTTTCAAACTCTTGGCTGGAAAAGGTTGGAACCATGCATTCTCTGTCTTTCATTCTGGCCGCGGCCGCAATGGGGTTTGGCCTTGCCCTTGCAGACAGGCTCCCCGGCGAATCCGCAACCCCTGCCACCAGACCGATTGTAAGCAGTCACATGATGCCATACAGCATCCCGGTGTTTCTGACCCGCTAAAAGCGGCCACAAAGCATCTGTCCCGGCACGGAGCAGACGGGAAAAGATGCAAAATTTACGCACCTGTGGCACCTGACACGAAGCAGTTCCAGTTTTCCGATGGCTTTTCGTGCAGGACCACAGGCTTATGGCAGCAGAGCGCCCCGTTATTGGCATTACCCTTGATCTGGAAGACGGCGGCGCGGAGCGTTACTCCCGCTTTGCGTGGTGTGCCCTGCGTGAGAATTATCTGAGCGCCGTAGCTACCGCAGGTGGCCTGCCTGTGGCCCTGCCCCTGTTCCCGCAGCTGGGGCTGGAATATGTGGCCAAGCTGGATGGGTTGCTCATAACCGGTGGCGCGTTTGATATTGACCCCCTGCTTTATGGCGCACCCGAACGCCACCCCAGCGTAACCCTGCGCCCCCGCCGCACACGGGCCGAAAACGCCCTGCTGGCCGCCGCATTGCAGCGCAACATCCCTGTACTTGGCATATGCGGAGGCATGCAGTTGATTGCCGTAAGCCTTGGCGCAACGCTGATCCAGCATATTCCCGATACATACCCGACCGCCCTGCCACATGAGCAGCCCACCCCGCGGGATGAGGCAAGCCACGGCGTGGACATCCAGCCCGATACCCTTCTGGCCCGCATAACCGGCGGGGCCAAACGCATTGCCGTTAATTCCGCCCACCATCAGGCTGTTGGCACCCCCGGACGCGGCCGGGTGAATGCCATTGCCGAAGATGGCGTGGTAGAAGGCATAGAAGACCCGGACCACCGTTTCTGCCTTGGGGTGCAATGGCACCCGGAATTTGGCATAGACCCGGCAGACAGAACACTTTTCAAGGCCTTCGTACAGGCAGCAGGAGAACAGGCGTGACACAGGAAGCGCGGGGAGAACGCATTGCAAAATGGCTGGCACGTTCAGGGGTGGCCAGCCGGCGCGATGCAGAGCGCATGATTGAGGAAGGGCGTGTGCGGCTGAACAGTCAGGCGGTTACGCACCCGGCAACCTTTGTCACCGATGGCGATATTGTTCTGGTGGACAACCAGCCGGTTGCAGCCCCCGAGCGCACAAGGCTCTGGCGCTACCACAAGCCAGACGGGCTGGTAACAACCCACAAGGACCCTGAAGGACGGCCAACCGTTTTTTCCTCCCTGCCCGAGGGCATGCCCCGCGTGATCAGCGTCGGGCGGCTTGACCTGAACAGCGAAGGGCTTTTGCTGCTGACCAATGATGGCGAACTGGCCCGCAGGCTGGAACTGCCCTCCAACGGCTGGCTGCGCCGCTACCGTGTGCGCGTGTTTGGTGTGGTGGACGAGGCACGGCTGGCCTCCCTCGCCCATGGCTGCACGTTCGAGGGCGTGCGTTACGGCCCCATCATTGCAAGCCTCGACTCGCGCAAGGGGGATAACGCGTGGCTCACCGTTTCGCTCAAGGAAGGCAAGAACCGCGAGATCCGCAAGGTCATGACCGGGCTTAACCTGCATGTCAGCCGCCTGATCCGCACCAGCTACGGGCCATTCCCCCTTGGTACGCTGCAAAAAGGCGAACTGGAGGAAATTCCCCCCCGTGTCCTGCGCGACCAGTTGCCCAAAGCGCCGGAAAAAACCACCCACCAGCCCACACCAGCCCGCCATAAGGCCCGCTGATGGTGCGTATTATTGCCGGGGCGCGCAAAGGCCGGGTGCTGGCAGCACCTCCCGGCGGCGCCACACGCCCCACCGCGGACCGTGTGCGTCAGGCCTTGTTTGACGTGCTTGCCCATGCCCCATGGGGTGGACCAGCCCTGCTGGAGGGCGCGCATGTGCTGGACGCCTTTGCGGGCACGGGCGCTCTCGGGCTGGAAGCCCTGTCACGCGGGGGGGAAAGGGCTGTTTTTTTTGAAAACGATCGTCAGGCTCTGGCCGCCCTGCGCGCCAACATTCATGCCTGCGGGTGGGAAGAGCGCTGCACGGTATACCCGCGTGATGTCACCGTTCCACCCGCGGCACGCACAACACCTGCAACCCTGCTGTTTCTGGACCCTCCTTACCACAAACACCTGCCCGGCACTGCACTGGCAGCCCTGAAAGCCAGAGGCTGGATTGCACACGATGCCGTTGCCGTAATTGAAACCGGGCGTGACGAACCCCTGCCTTTTGTGGATGAAACCGAGGGAGCCCCCCCCTGCCCGCACGAACTGCTGGCAGAACGCCAGCATGGTGGCGCGCGCCTGTCCATCTGGCGGCTGGCATGGAGCGGGGTGTAAAGCACCCGCACAATAGGTAGACCATGCCCCCCGTGCTGCGCTACACAGACCAGAACAAAACGAACTCACAGGTTACAGAAGGCGAAGAGAAACATGGCTGGAAGCGTTAACAAAGTCATTCTGGTCGGCAATCTGGGTAAAGACCCGGAAGTCCGCTCCAGCCAGAGCGGGCAGAAAATCGTATCCTTCTCCCTCGCCACCAGCGACACATGGAACGACCGCGCCTCGGGCGAAAAGCGTGAGCGGACCGAATGGCACCGTGTTGTCATTTTCAACGACCGGCTGGCCGACGTAGCCGAACGCTTCCTGCGCAAAGGCCGCAAGGTTTACCTTGAAGGGGCGTTGCAGACCCGCAAATGGACCGATCAGGGCGGGCAGGAACGCTACACGACCGAAGTGATTGTAGACCGCTTCCGTGGCGAGCTGGTTCTGCTGGACAGCCGTAATGGCAACGAAGGCGAAGGTGGCGGCGGCTTTGGCGGCGGCAATAGTGGCAGCAGCTACGGTGGCTACAACACTGGTGGGGGCTCGGATTACGGCAACACCGGTAACGGTAACGGCGGTGCCTCCTCCCGCCTGCCTGCCCCGCAGCGCGGCGGTGGCGCAGCTTCTGGGGGATGGGATGCCTCGGGCGGCGGTGATCTGGATGATGAAATCCCGTTCTGAGCCCACGCCACAGTCTCTGCGAGGGGTCGTGCTTGCACGGCCCCTTTTTTTATGCGTGAAGGGAGCACGGGATCGCACATCGGATTTTATTAAAATCTTAATAATCGGATATTTTCCATTTATTACTTTTTCCGAATATCAGTTTTTCTTTTCTCTTATTGACCGCCTCTCCTGCTTTTCTTACGGCATCTGTGCATAAAATTCTTGGCGCACGGGCATGATGCCGCTATAAGCCGCGTCATTCTTTCAAGGCAGGTTTCCTGTCATTGCAAAGGCTGACGACTGACATGATTACCTTACCGCCAGATTATCGCCCGGCAGAAGAAGAAGAGTTCATGAACCCTCTTCAGACGGAATACTTCCGGCAGAAACTACTCAAATGGCGCGCTGACCTTTTGAAGGAAGCGGGGGATACCCTGGCCAGCCTTTCTGAAGGTGGCATTCATGAAGCCGATATTACCGACCGCGCAAGCGTGGAAACGGACCGCGCACTTGAACTGCGCACCCGTGACCGCGCCCGCAAGCTGATTGGCAAGATCAACCTTGCTCTCCAGCGGGTTGAAAACGGCAGCTACGGCTACTGCGAAGATACAGGTGAGCCTATCGGCCTGAAGCGTCTGGAAGCCCGCCCGATCGCCACCCTGTCCATCGAGGCGCAGGAACAGCACGAGCGTATGGAAAAAACGCATAGGGACGATTAATTTTCGTCTTTTTTTGTTCTCCCCACCCTTGCGGTGGTGCGCCCAAAAGGCTAGAACCCCGCAAGCAGTGCTGCTGTAGCTCAGTGGTAGAGCACTCCCTTGGTAAGGGAGAGGTCGACAGTTCAATCCTGTCCAGCAGCACCAGCAAATCCCCCTGTCATACGGTATAGCCTTTGGCCTCTGATTTTTTTTCAGAGTCCCATGTGGTCTGAAAAAAAAGAAGCGTGCCTGCCCTTAAGGGTTTTCAGGCACCCCCTTACAAAAAAGGCCCCGCATTGTGGCGGAGCCTTTTGCAAACACATCCGAAACAGGCCAAAACCTAAATCCGGTCTGCGGCATGAGCGCATGCAGGACGTTGCGTAACGCCGCCTTTCCTGCTGATGGCCCGGTCTTCAGGACCCGACCTTCACCAGCACATGATGTTTTTTGCCAGCAGAGAGCCTGATGGCGCCATCTACGCTATCCTGCTCTCCAATCAGGCGATTTTCATCCGCTATCACGGCATTGTTGAGGCGCGCACCTCCACCCCGTACCAAACGCCGGGCCTCGCCATTGGTTTTGGCAAGCCCTGCCTCCACCAGCAGACGGAAAACAGGGATACCTTCCGCAAGGTCAGGCTGGGTCACTTCATGCACCGGCAGGTCGGCTGCTGTCAGCGCACCTTCCTCAAAGGTCTGACGGGCGGCCTCGGCTGCGGCCAGAGCGGCCTCGCGCCCGTGACACAGGGCCGTCGCTTCGGTCGCCAGCACCTTTTTGGCTTCGTTAATCTGCGCACCCTGCAAGCTCTCAAGCCGTGCACATTCTTCGAGCGGCAGGTCCGTGAACAGGCGCAAAAAGCGCCCGACATCGGCATCTTCGGTGTTGCGCCAGAACTGCCAGTAATCAAACACCGGCAGACGTTTTTCGGACAGCCACACAGCCCCGCTGGCCGTTTTGCCCATTTTGGCCCCGGAAGACGTGGTCAGCAACGGTGTGGTCAGCCCCATGACGGATTTCTGGTCCGTCCTGCGCACCAGTTCCACGCCCGAGATAATGTTGCCCCACTGGTCGGACCCGCCAAGTTGCAGCACAAGCCCGTATTTGCGGCTGAGTTCACGGAAGTCGTAGGACTGGAGAATCGAGTAGTTGAATTCCAGAAAAGTCAGCCCCTGCTCACGTTCCAGACGATTCTTGACGGAGTCGAAGGCCAGCATGCGGTTGATGGAAAAATGCACCCCCACGTCGCGCAGCAGGTCAATATAGGCCAGCTTGTCCAGCCAGTCGGCATTGTTGACCAGCAGGGCGTCCGAGGGGCTCTTACCAAAAGCCAGAAACTGGCGCAGGCACCCTTCTATTCCGGCAAGGTTGGTCTGGATAATATCATCCGTCATCAGCCGCCGCGCTTCCTCCCTGAAGGAAGGGTCACCAATACGGGCGGTGCCGCCGCCAACAAGGGCGACCGGGCGATGACCATGCTTTTGCAAAAGCCGCAACATCATAATCTGGATCAGCCCGCCCACATGCAGACTGTCTGCCGTGGGGTCAAAGCCGATATAAGCCGAGATGGACTCCCGTTCCATAAGTGCGTCCAGCGCCTGCGCATCCGTGCACTGGAAAATGAAACCGCGTGCCGCGGCCTCGCGCATGAAAGAACTCCGAAATCCGCTCTCGACCATTTTCCTGTCCCTATCCTTCGGCCCGCATCAGGCAGGCCGAACCCAAGGCACACGCTCTAGCATGAGAGGGCGTACAACAGGAACAGCCCACCACAGGACCATAACCAACTTGATGCGTACCCTTACGCCGTGCCGCCCACGGTCAACCCGGTCATTTTAAGGGTGGGCTGCCCCACGCCCACAGGCACGCCCTGCCCGGCCTTGCCGCAGGTACCAATACCGGGGTCCAGCTCCAGGTTGCCCCCGATCATGGAGACCTGGGTCATGGCCTCTGCTCCGCTGCCAATCAGCGTTGCGCCCTTGACCGGGGCCGTAATGCGCCCGTTTTCGATCAGATACGCTTCGGATGCGGCAAACACGAACTTGCCCGAGGTAATATCCACCTGCCCGCCGCCAAAATGCACGGCATACAGCCCCCGCTTGACCGAGCGGATCATCTCCTCCGTGGTGGCGTTGCCTTCGAGCATAATGGTGTTGGTCATGCGCGGCAGGGGCATATGCGCGTAGGACTGGCGGCGGCCATTGCCCGTAGGGGCAACCCCCATCAGCCGTGCGTTCAGCCGGTCCTGCAAATAGCCTTTGAGAATACCATCCTCAATCAGCACCGTGCGGCCTGTGGGCGTGCCTTCATCATCTATGGTCAGGCTGCCACGGCGGTCAGGCATGGAGCCATCATCTATGACCGTCACACCGGGTGAGGCCACGCGCGTGCCAATACGCCCGGCAAAAACGGATGTTCCCTTGCGGTTGAAGTCCCCCTCCAGCCCATGGCCTACGGCTTCGTGCAGCAGAATACCGGGCCAGCCGGCACCCAGCACCACTTCCATTTCCCCTGCCGGGGCAGCCTGTGCCTCCAGCGCGACCAGCGCCTGGCGCAGAGCTTCGTCTACAGCGCCCTGCCATGTTTCCCCGTTCAGCAGACGGTTGATCTTATAACGGCCGCCAAGGCCGTGGCTCCCGCTCTCGCGTTTGCCATCATGTTCCACCACAACCGACACATTCAGCCGCACCAGTGGCCGCAGGTCGGCCACACGCGTCCCATCCGCACGGATGATCTGCACCGCCTGCCACTCGCCCGAAAGCGAGGCCATGACCTGCACCACCCGCCGGTCCTTGCCCCGAGCATAGGCGTCGATGCTAGAAAGCAGGCCGGATCGGGCCGCAAAATCCGTATCCCCCAGCGGGTTGGCATCCGTATAAAGCCGCTGGTTGGTGGGGCGTGGAGGGGGCGCCACAACCCCCGAGCGGCCCGCGCGCACCGCACCCACAGCACCGGCTGCCCGCAGCAGGGAGGAACGGCTCATCTCATCCGAATGGGCAAAGCCTGTCTCTTCCCCCAGAACCGCGCGCAGGCCAAAGCCCGTACTGGTGTTGAAGGAGGCCGAGCGGATAACCCCGTCATCCAGCGCTATGGATTCACTCTCACGGTACTCAAGGAACAGTTCGCCATCGTCCATGCCGTCCAGCGCCGTACGGGTCAGCTTTTCGGCGTCATCGCGGTTAAGCCGGGCCTGCTTCTGGGCAAAAAACAGCTGGTCTGTGGCGGCCAGCGCCCAGGCGTGTGAGGGAGAGAAAGACATGGACCAAAGCCCTCCGTCTGGGAAATATCCATCTGGGAATAACGGCTGCCCGCACGGCCAGCCGCCTGTTTTGCCTGAATGCCAGAAACTGCGGGGTTCAGATACCCGGCAACTCGTTTACCGTAACCACCCGCCAGCCTGCATCCAGCCGTTCCAGAATGGTGAGGGAGAGGTTCTGGACCGAAAAATGCAGTGCTGTTTCGGCATGTATGCGCAGCGCATGCGCCAGAGCCGCGCGAATAACCCCGCCATGGGCCACGGCCACAATATTACGCCCTGCATGCGTTCTGGCCAGCCGGTCCAGCAGGCGGCCAACACGGCTGCATACCTCAATCACACTTTCCCCCTCCGGGGGGCAGTCTGTGGCGGCAACAGGCCAGAACGGGTGGGGGGGCAGAGTCAGGTGCGCAGGCAGGGCATGGTATTCCAGCCCTTGCCAGGCACCCAGATTCTGCTCGATCAGGTCCGGCTCCACGGTAAGCGGGCGGGGGCCGTATCCTGCCTCCTCAATCGCCTGTGCGGTCCGCCGCGTGCGCGAGAGCGGGCTTATAAACCACTGCGCATCCTGCGGCAGACGCCGGGCCAGCGCGCGGTACATGGGTTTCTGGGCAATCAGGCTCTCGGGGCAGAGCGGTACGTCCATGCTGCCATACATGCGCATACGGGCGTTTTCTTCCACCAGAGCATGGCGGATCAGCCAGAAGCGGGTAATACCGGTTGGAAGTTCAGGCCCATCCAGAAAATGGTCCTGAGAAGAAGCTGAAGCTTTTTCGGCACTCATGTGTTTGCTCATGCCTCTGTTGTGGAATCAGCTTTGTCCGAGCGCAAGAGCAGAAATGCCCTGCCTGACCGGAGCAAGGACCTGCCGGGGCATACACGCGCCACCGGGCAGGCTGGCATGGGCCACATGCGGGCGGCACGCTGGCTGTGCATGGGCAAGGTCTGACCAGTAACGCAGGATCAGGCCCAGCTTGGCCAGCATCCACGCTACGGGATGGTCTGCCGTGGACGCGCCCTTCGTCACCGGGGGTGCGGCCGCATATTCCCCCCCCGTGCCAGAAATATGCCGTGCAGAGGCCGAAACACGGAGCGCGCCCATACCTGCCGCAACACCCTGCGCCGTAATCAGGGCAACCGGCTGCCCCACATGGCAGGGCAGAGCCGCAAGAGCACGCTCCTCCCTCCGCAGGTCCACAGGCAGGTGGGGGGTCAGATCAGCCAGCAGCCAGCCGTACACCAGTCTGGTCTGTGCGAAATCCAGCGCGCAGCCATTCTGGTACACAGTAAAGGCAAAAATGCCTGACAAACTGTCCCATGCCTCTGCCTCCGGCTGGGTGGGCAACGCCACCGAAGGCAGAAGGCGCACAAACGGGCAGGCACGCAGGGCCGCCGCGGCCCCTTGCATGAACTGCTGCAACCGCTCTGCTTTCTGTGTATCCGGCACGGCGGCAAATGCCTCCATCTCGGCCCGCGCGCCACTCCAGCGCACAAACAGGCCCGTGTTCAGGCCTGCGGGCAGGATGCGACAGGCAGACTGGTCCGGCCATTCGGCCTGCGAGGCATATGCCGCCAGACCGGCAGGCAGGCAACCGGCGCCACGCAGGCGGGCCAGCCAGCTATCGGGCAGAAATAGCGCTCCACTAAAAGGTGGGCCGGTAAAAAACTTGGACCCCGTCACCATAACCGCCCAGCCCCACGCCACATACTGCCGCACCAGCTCTGGCCGCAGGCGGGCCTGACAGGCATCCACCAGCACATCCACCTGTCCGGGATATAGCGCACACAAGGCGCGCACTCTGGCGGCAGGCAACACAAGCTGCCCTGTTTTGGAGACATGCAGCATGTAAAGCAGCACGCGCCGCCCCGCACCAACCGCGCGGGCCATATGCTGCTGGCAGGCGGCAAACAGGTCGTCATCTGGCACGCGCTCCGCATTGCCGCCACGTAAGTCCAGGGCAACATGTTCCGCGTCCCGCATAAACCCGTCTATGGGCATACCTTTCTGCACTACCTGCCCCCGCGCGGTACGGTAGGCAAAATGGCGGCCGCAGGTGGCCAGCGGCACCCCGCTCCCGCTTTCTTCCGCGCCGGGCAGAATGGTTGTCAGCGGTGTATTCAGCAGCCCCATGACCGCCGTGGCGGCCAGAGCGCAGTCGGTCCCGGATGGGGCGAGTACAACCCGCCGTGCCCCATCCATGTGGTAAAACCCCGCCAGAAAGGCCTTGGTTTCTTCCACAACGGCCTCGGCCCCCTGCCCATCCACTGCAAGGCAGATCAGCCGGGTAGCCGCCTGATGCATGGCCCGTGCCGCAGACAGTGTGGGAGTGGACGCGGTGGAGGAAGAAAAATCCAGCTCCCCATATCGGGGGATGAGCTGGCACCCATACTGGTTAAGACCAGTTTGCCCATCGGGGTCCAGCCGTTCGTCCCCTCCGGCCATACCCAGCCATTCCACAGGTTGCAAAAGCGGCCAGGTGGCGCAGGCCCACGCATGCAGGGCGGTCCCATCCACCCCACGCGGGCGTAAGGCGGGGTCTACAAAAAAAGCCAGATCCGTCATGCACCGGGCCAGCCGGGCGGCATCGGGCATGGTGGCACCTGCCAGAACATTCCCCCATGAACACGGCGTGGGTACTGGCCTGCCGGGAGGGCAGAATGGCCCCGTCTGCCAGGCACAGGCCGTAACCCTTGCCGCAGCCAGCAGCATGCGCGCCATGCGCTGTCCATCCATGTCTGCCGCTGCGCCTGCTCCCACAGGCGCAGCCGGGCAACAGACACGCACAAGGGCGGATATTTCCAGCGCAAACCGGGCGTAAAACCACGCCAGAGCGGGCTCAACCCGTTCGGCGGCACAGGCAATGGCACCATCGGACTGAACACGGACAGGCCGCTCAAAACCGGGTTGTTGCAGAACAGAGCAGGGTGCCAGCATATGCCGCAGAAAGGGGGAGGTCTGCATAGACTGCCAAACACTGGTCAAATTACTTGCATCCATTCACACGGCAAAGGCAACAGCGCCAGCCGGGTCCGCACGATGGGTATTGATACTGGCCTAATATCGTCGATCTCCCACCCCTGAACAAGCCGCTCACGCCCAATGCGCCCATGCCCGTTACGCCGGATAGTCATGCTCCTGCCTCTGGACATGTTTCTTTGACATGGGTTGAACATCGCCCGCCTCTGGCCGCAATCTTGTGCAAAGGATGCGGTTCGCAATACGCGGTGAGGCTGCTAAGAAGAAAGCAGTCACCCTTTACAACCACCCGCGCGCCCGATTCCTGCCCATGGCAGGGTGCAGCCGCGGCTTCTGGAGTCAGGACCGGCACCCTTGGCGCGCACAAGCCCTTTAAATACCTCCAACTCCTCCGTTCTCCACAAAAGTACCCTGCGCCTGCGCATGGAGGAAGGAGGCGGCATTGCGCTCTGCATTCTGGCCTGTGCCCTGCTGGCAGCCCTGCTGACCTATAATCCGACCGACCCATCCTTTAACACCGCCACCAACCAGCCCCCCACCAACCTGCTTGGCATAACAGGTGCGTTTGTAGCCGATACGCTGTTACAGGGAATCGGGCTGGGGGCCGCAGTGCCGGTGCTGATTCTGCTTGCATGGGGGTGGCGCTTCATGGGCCACCGCCTGCTTGGACACGAAACATGGATGGTCTTTGGCATGCGGGTGGCTGCCATTTTATGCCTGCTCCCCGTAACAGGCGCCCTGCTTGCCGCCATTCCGCTGCTGTTTACCACCCTGCCCGCCATGGAATGGCCCACGCAGGCCGGTATTGGCGGGGGTGTCGGCCACTCCATTGCCCAGACCTCCATTGCCGCAGGCATGGCCGCCATAGGACCTGCGGGGGGAATGGTTATCTGGCTGCTGGGCGGGCTGCTTGCAGGGCTTCTGCTTGCCCTTGGCACCGGCCTGCGGCGTGATGAATGGTATGCCATCTGGCGGGCATTTGCGTTTGTCGTGTGCCTGCCGGGCAGGCTGGGCAGGCGGTTCGTGCGTTATTATGCCAGCCATAAACCACACCCCGCCGCCCCGGCAACCAGCACACGTTCTGGCACCTATGCCCCGCAGGCCCAACCGGCGGCGGACCCGTTTTATGGCAGCACCCTGCCCTCCGGCCCCCTGTTTGATGATGAGGAGGACGAGCACGCCCCCTATCACACCCCCCGCGCCACCCCCTCCCACGTCACGGGCACGGCACTGGTGCTGCACGGCGCGCAGGATAACGGCCAGCCTGCCCTGCATGGCTTTGCCCCCGCAGCTTTGGATACACTACCGGGCAACCCTGCACGGGCAACGGCCATAACCCCGCTGCCCACCACAAAAGCCGACCCTGCCTTTCCCCTGCCCACCGCCACAACACCGCACCCCGCGCCGGAAAAACCCGCCAAAAGCGGGTTGCTCGGCCGCCTGTTCTCTGGCGCCAGCCAGCCCGAGAGCACGCACGCCGCCCCCGAGCGCACGCCCTCCACCCGCAAAGGCGGATGGGAACTCCCCCCCATGAGCCTGCTGCGCGCCGCCCCCGGCAACGCCCATACCGGCCCCTCGCCCGAGCTGCTCAACGCCACCGCCCGCATGCTGGAGCAGGTTCTGGCCGATTACGGCGTGCAGGGCCGCATTGTGGGCATGAGCGCTGGCCCCGTGGTAACACTCTATGAACTGGAACCCGCACCGGGTATCCGCTCGGCCCGCATTATCGGGCTGGCGGACGATGTAGCGCGCTCCCTGTCCGTGCTGAGCGTGCGCATTGCCACCGTGCCGGGCCGCAACGTGATGGGGATTGAAGTTCCCAACCAGACGCGTGAGACGGTTTATCTGTCCGAACTGCTCAACCAGCCCACATGGCGTGAGGATACAGGCCAGCTCCCTCTGGCGCTTGGCAAGGATATTGCGGGCGAACCCATGTTCTCCGACCTTGCGCGCATGCCCCACCTGCTTGTCGCGGGGACCACTGGCTCGGGCAAATCGGTTGGCGTGAACGCCATGATCCTCTCCCTGCTCTACCGGCACTCGCCCGATGAATGCAGGCTGATCATGATCGACCCCAAGGTGCTTGAACTCTCCATTTACGACGGGATCCCCCACCTGCTCACCCCGGTTGTGACCGAGCCGCCCAAGGCGGTTAACGCGCTCAAATGGGTGGTGCGTGAAATGGACCGCCGCTACCGTACCATGGCGCACCTGCAGGTACGCAACATTGCAGGCTACAATGCCCGCGCGGCCGAAGCCCGGGCAGATGGGGAAGTGGTGGTCCGCCGCGTGCAGACCGGCTTTGACCCCGAAACCGGCAACCCGGTGTTTGAGGAACAGTCCGTTGCTCTGGACCCCATGCCTTATATTGTGGTCATTATTGATGAAATGGCCGATCTGATGATGACCGCAGGCAAGGAAATTGACGCCTGCGTGCAGCGTCTGGCCCAAAAGGCGCGCGCTGCGGGTATTCATGTCATCATGGCAACGCAGCGCCCTTCGGTGGATGTGATCACCGGCACCATCAAGGCCAACTTCCCCACCCGTATTTCGTTTCAGGTCATCAGCAAGTTCGACAGCCGCACCATTCTGGGCGAACAGGGGGCCGAGCAGCTTCTGGGGCAGGGGGATATGCTGTTCATGCAGGGCGGGGGCCGCATTACCCGTGTGCACGGTCCGTTTGTGGCCGACAGCGAGGTGGAGCAGGTTGTCAACTTCCTCAAGGAACAGGGGGAACCCATTTATGATGAGGATGTTCTGGCCGAACCCATGGAGGAAGGCTCCTCCTCCAGTGCAGGCAACCGTTCCGGCGGGAACGAAAGTGCCGAAGCCGACATGTACAGCGAGGCCGTAAGCATTGTCACGCGTGAGGGCAAGGCATCGACCTCCTTTATCCAGCGCCACCTGTCCATTGGCTACAACCGCGCGGCCAAGCTGATCGAACAGATGGAAAAGGAAGGGATTATCAGCCGGGCGGACAATGTCGGCCGCCGCAAGGTGCTGATAGGCTCCAACCGCGAAGAAGACTAAACCCCGTATGCCTCCTCCCCTGCCTCCCCTGCTCTACCAGAGCAGCCATATGGTTATTCTGGACAAGCCTGCTGGCCTGCCCGTACACACCGGCCCCGGAGGCGGCGCATGTGTGGAGGACTGGTTTCCCCTGCTTTCCCGCCGCAAGGATGGCCCGTGGCTTGCCCACCGGCTGGATGCGGACACGTCGGGCTGTCTTGCCATAGCCCTGCGCAAACAACCCCTTCTGGCCATGCAGGAGGCCTTTGCCAGCAAAACCGCGCGCAAGACCTACTGGGCTGTGGTGGAAGGCGGGCCGCAGGCCACAACCGGACGCGTGGACCTGCCGCTGCTCAAAACCAGCACCAGAACGGGCTGGTCCGTGCAGGTGGCGGATAAGGGGGCTCCTGCGGCCACCACATGGCGGGTTCTGGGCCGGGACGGGCAGACAAGCTGGCTGGAACTGGAGCTGGAAACCGGGCGCACCCATCAGGCCCGCGTCCATTGCGCCGCCATGGGCTGGCCTATTGTGGGAGACGCGCTTTACGGCAAACCCCATGCGGCCGGGCTGCACCTGCTGGCCAGAAGCCTGTTCCTGCCCATTGATAACGGCGTTACCGTAACCGCCCCCCCACGTGCAGGCATGCGCCCAGCCCTGCACGCCTGCGGCTGGCGCACGACCGGGCAGGGCTGAAAGCCCTACCGCACGGCACCCCGCATACCTTAAGGCTGCCCGAGTGCCCCTGTATCGGGCCAGACCTGCACAAGCCGGGCGTGCAGGGTATGGCGTCTGATGCGGAGCACTGCGCTGTCAAACATCTGTGCCCGCGCCCGTCCGGCCTGCCCCATGCGCATACGCAGGTCGGTATCGGACATCAGATGCTCAAGCGCCTCCACCACGGAGGGCAGGTCATCGGGGTTGGCATAAAGTGCTGTCTGCCCGGCAACATCGGGTAGCCCCCCTTTGCGCGATGTAACCAGGGCTGCCCCGCAGCCCATGGCCTCCAGGGCAGCCATGCCAAAGGGTTCGGCCCACCGACTGGGTACGACCACAATAGCGGCATGGCTCATGGCCTGCAAAACCTGCGCATGTGGCTGGTAGCCCGCCATCTGCACCCCTGCGGCCTGAGCCTGAGCCTGTATCCGGGTCAGAAATTCCGTTTGGGGGGACATGCAGCCAAACCTGTCCGCCCCTATAATCCGCGCCTGCCATGTGGGATGGCGAGGCAGCAGGATGGCACAGGCCTGCACAAAGGCATCCACCCCCTTGTCCGCCACAACGCGGCCTGCAAACAGCACAAGATTCTCCCTTACCGGCGCAGAAGCAGGCAGTGTGGCAAGGTCCAGCCCATTGGGCAGCACGCCGACATGGGCGTGCACCCCCTGCTCCAGAAACCGGTTCCGCAACCACTCTGACACCACCACAACAGCCATCCTGCGTGCCAGCAGCATACGCTTACGGGCAGTTCTGATCAGGCGCATACCACGCGGGTCATTGTGCAGAACCAGCACCAGAGGCAGGTGGGGAAAGCGCTGGCTTATGGCCCACGCCAGTTCCGGGCGGTTATGCACCTCCACCAGATCGGGGCGCAGCCTGCGGACCAGCCGCACTACGCCAGCCCGGTAGCGCCCCGTATTGCTGAACGGGAACAGAACAGGTGGCACAGGCACAAAAGACACATCATCATACGGACGGGTTGCGGGGGGACTGCCCGCCACCACTTCGCCTGCCCCCGCCATGCGGTGCACCAGCAGCGCTATGGCTCCGGCCTCATCGGGGGCAAAACCTTCGCGCGGAGGCAGAACAGTCAGCACCCGCAAGGGTGGAGGGGACGCTATGGCCACAACACCCGGCCTGTGCCCCTGCTGCGGACCGTGCACGGTCATGCCTGCCCCCCTGCTGTCCGCCATGGTGTGTTCAGGGCAGGGTTTCGTACATATCCAGTTGCCACTCCACCGGCTCACGCGCAGCAGCGGCATACCATTCCACCATCAGCGGGTGGTGGCGCACGGCCTGCATGTAAGCCTGCGCCGTGCCGGAAAGCCCTGACACGCCATAGGACAGAAAACGGCGGACAACAGGGGCAAACATGGCATCTACATTCCCCATGCCCGACCCGCACAGGAACGGCCCGCCCCGACCCGCCCCTTCGGTCCAGATGGCGTTGATACGTGCTATATCCTTATGCACATCTTCAGCCAGAGGCGCGGCCAGCGGGCGGTTGCGGCCCAGATTCATGGGCAGGGCAGAGCGCACGGCCCTGAAGCCGGAGTGCATTTCCGCCGCTACCGAACGGGCCCATGCCCGCGCGGCCCGGTCCTCCGGCCACAAAAAAATGTGGTGCTCGGCACAGTATTCAGCAATGGAGAGCGAGTCCCATACCACGGCTCCCCTGTGTTCCAGATACGGCACGCATCCGTTGGGCGAGAGGGTTTTAAGGGCCGTGGTCTGCCCTGCACCGGCCAGCGGCACAACCTCCACCCCCACGTCCAGCCCTGCCAGGCGCACACACAGCCAGCCGCGCAGGGACCAGGACGAATAACGCTGCGTACCAATAACCAGACGACCTTCCGCCATGTGCATGCACTCCTGTTTTGTTCAAGCCGTGGCCTGCTGCTCCGTCCGACGGATAAACCCACCACCCAGAATACGACTCCCCTTATAAAACACACAGGCCTGACCGGGGGCAGGCATGGCGGGTTCGTCCAGCAGCACGGTTGCGCCATCGGGGGCTGGTATCACACGGGCCGCCCGCGGCTCTTCACGCGCGCGCATCTGCACCTTGCAGACAATCCCTTCTGGCGGGGGGTCAAGCAGCCAGTTGACATCGCGCACGGACAGGGAACTGACAAAAGCGTGCGCGCGCGGACCAATAATCACACGCTTGCGGCCCGGCTCCACGCCCACCACCATCTGGCGTTCGCCGTGCAGACGCGCAGCATTCCCCAGCCGTTTGCTCTGGCCCACGGTAAAGCGCATCACGCCCTCATGCGCGCCCACAACATGGCCGGACTGGTCCACAATCTCGCCCGGGCCTGCCATTTCGGGGTGCATGCGCTCCACCAGATCCGCGTAGGAACCATCGCTGACAAAACACAGATCCTGACTGTCGGGCTTGCCTGCCACAACCAGCCCGTACCGCTCGGCCTCGCGCCGCACGGCGGCCTTGTCGGGCATATCCCCCAGAGGGAAGCGTAAAAAATCAAGCTGGTCGCGCGTGGTGGCAAACAGGAACCAGCTCTGGTCGCGCGCCTCATCTACCGGGCGGTGCAGTTCCGCGCCCTGCGGGCCTTCCACACGGCGGACATAATGGCCGGTGGCCATGGCCTCGGCCCCGATTTCCTTCGCCAGTCCCAGCAGGTCGGTAAATTTGACGCCCTGATTGCAGGCAACACAGGGTACGGGAGTTTCCCCCGCTGCATAGGCATCAGCAAAGCGTTCGATCACACTGTCCTGAAACCGGCGTTCCGCATCAATCACATAATGCGGAAATCCCAGACGGTCGGCCACGGCGCGGGCATCGCGGATGTCCTGCCCCGCACAGCATGCACCTTTTTTAGCCGCCCCTCTGGAATCGTAAAGCTGAAGGGTCGCGCCCACAACCTCATGCCCTTCTTCCAAAAGACGGGCAGCCACCACGGAACTATCCACCCCTCCGGACATGGCGACAAGAATACGCATGGGCGGGCTATCCTTCCCTTCTGGGTATCAGGCCTTGCCGGGCAGGCGCACGACCAGACCATCAAGGGCTTCGGTCATGACAATCTGGCAGCCAAGGCGCGAGGTTTTTTCCAGCCCGAAAGCAAGATCAAGCATATCTTCCTCATCGTCGGTGGGAGCATCCAGCCGGTCCGCCCATGCTGGGTCCACCACAACATGGCAGGTAGCGCAGGCCAGCGAGCCCTCGCACGCGCCCTCAAGGTCCACATCGTGCTTATGGGCAATCTCCAGCACGGACAGGCCGACCGGGGCATCGACCGTGCGTTCTGTTCCGTCCTGCTCAATAAACGTCATCTGGGGCATTGGTTTTCATCCTGCCAAAAAATATCATGGCGGCGGCGGCCTGTATGGTCCGGGCCTTAGGCTGCGGGCATGGGCCGCCGGGGTGGTGTGGCCCGCACCTGCAGGGCAGCCTGTGCCAGACTGTCCGCCGCGCGTTCTGCTTCGGCGGTGGAGGTAAAACGTCCGGGAGACAGACGCAAGCTTCTTCCTGCTTCTTCAAAACTCAGGCCCATGGCTTCCAGCACGTAGGAAGGGGCCAGTTCGGCCGAAGAGCACGCCGAACCAAGGGAAACTTCAAGCCCGGGCATGACCGCCAGAACCTCTGCCGCACGCAGGTCAGGCGGCAGACGCAGGCTGAAAATGCCCGGCAGGCGCGCAGCTTCCTGCGCATTGACCACACATCCGGGCAACTGCGGCCCCAGACGGGCCAGAAAAACCGCCTGAACTTCGGCCAGATGCGCGCCATCATGCGCCATATCCGTTCGGGCAATCTGACAGGCCTCCCCAAACCCTGCCAGCAGAAAGCCCGGCAAGGTGCCAGAGCGCAGCCCCCGCTCCTGCCCACCACCGGAGAACAGGGGGGTCAGGCGCACACGCGGGCGACGGCGTACAAACAGTGCGCCCGCCCCCTTTGGCCCATACAGCTTGTGGCTGGAAATGGAGGCCAGAGCCACAGGCAGGGTATGCAGGTCCAGTGCAGTCTTGCCTGCCGCCTGAGCCAGATCCGTATGCAGCAGCGCCCCCGCCTGCGCGACCAGCGCACCCAGCGTGGCGAGGTCCTGCAGAACTCCGGTTTCGTTATTGGCGGCGGCAATGGACACAACAGCCGTGGGAGCCTGCGCCAAAGCACGGGCCAGCACATCCGGCTCCACCTGCCCAAGAGGGTTAACCGGCAGAATAACCGGCTCAAACCCTTCGCCCGCCAGGTCTGCCACGCTTTGCAGCACGCATTTGTGCTCGGTCGCCACGGTTATGACCCGGCGGCGCGGGCTCCCGTGTACCGCCAGATGCCGCGCAGCCCCCTTTATGGCAAGGTTATTGGACTCGGTCGCCCCCGAGGTAAAAACAATCTCGCGCTCATCCGCCCCCAGTAGGGCCGCAACCTGCGCGCGGGCCTGCTCCACCATACGGGCCGCACGGATGCCGCTGGCATGGGTGGTGCTATGCGGGTTGCCGTTTTCCTCCGCCAGAGCGCGCAGCAGAACAGCCTGCACGCGTGGGTCGCATGGCGTGGTTGCCGCGTGGTCAAAATACAATGCCGCCATACCCGGCCCCCTATTGCGCCAGAGCCAGACCCGCCCCGGCCGCCATGCGTGCGTAACTTTGCACAAACCGCTCCACATCCGCCTCCCGCACATTCCATGGCAGGGACACACGGATGGCCTGCCCTGCCAGCTCCCCCAGCCCCATGGCGTCCAGCACATGAGAGAACGCCACCTTGCCCGACGAACAGGCCGAGCCTGCGGAAACGCAAAACCCGTCCAGGTCCAGCCGCATAAGCTGGCCCTGCGCGCGGCGACCGGGGAGTGCAAGGGACACCGTATTGCACAGCCGTGGAACACCTGCCCCACAGACCACGGCCCCCACGGCCTGTGCCGCCTGCTCCAGCCGGTTGCGCAGGGGAAGCAGGTCCTGCGGATTGTCCAGAGCGTCGCACAGGGCCGCGGCAAGCCCGGCTATGGCGGGCAGGGGCTGCGTGCCACCCCTGCGTCCCTGCTCCTGCCCGCCACCTTCAAACACCGGGGCCAGCGCCCTTGGTGCAGGCCCGCGCAACAGCAGAGCACCTGCCCCTTTTGGTCCACCCATTTTATGGCCAGAACAGGCCAGACTATCGGCCCCCAGTTCTTCCACGTTCACAGCCATGCGGCCTGCCGCCTGCACGGCATCCACATGCAAATGCGCACCATGCTGGCGGCACAGGCGGGCCACCTCGGCTATGGGGTGGAGAACGCCTGTTTCGTTATTGGCCAGCATGAGGCAGACAAAAGCAGGTGCTCCCGGAGCGCTCAGGGCCGCATCCAGCAGGTCCAGACAGACCTGCCCGTGGCTGTCCACCTCCAGCCATGCCCTGTCCGCCCCATCGGGCACACCCTTGCGCACCGCATCATGCTCGGTGCGACCGACCAGAAAACGCCGCCCCTGCCCAAGCCCGTGCATGGCCAGCACGTTGGCCTCCGTACCACCAGAGGTAAACACGCAGTTGAGCGGAGCCACACCAAGGCGACGCGCCACCGTGTTGCGCGCCTCCTCCAGCATGGCGCGCGCCTGCCGCCCTGCATGGTGCACGGAAGACGGATTCCCCGTAAGGTCCGCCGCCTCCAGCATGGCCACACGCGCCAGAGGCCGCAGGGGTTCGGTCGCGTTGGCATCCAGATAGACAGGTTTGGAAAAATCCCTTACCCTATCGTCTGTTTTGTCATTCATGCTTTTTTTCTACCCGTAACCATACCAGAACTGCGCTTTTTGCAGGCCGTGCAGTACGGCCATTGTCACGATTTATGTGGAAATTCTGGCCCCCAAGCCGCTATAGAGTGCCACATGGTCAGCACCACAGGGCACAACGGAAACGGCAGGCTGGAAACGGGTTTTCCCGCATGCGCAGCATTCACGGACAACAACCCGCACGATTATGCCTGCGTTTTGCGCAAGGTCAACGCCAGAGTGCGCCTCACACCCTTTTCTGGTCGTGGGACGGACACCATGTGTCTGTAATGCGCTCCTTTTTCCGTTTTCCCCCAGAAACGGAAAAAGGAGACAGGCTGACTGAGAATTAAAGCTTGCGGGCCTCTGGTATGCCCGCATGTTCCGGCCCGGAACGTGGCATCGTTCCCCGCCGGGGCAATTATCAAACCCGGAAGCGTCATGCCCGCGGACGCCCTTCCCAGATCAAGCGGAACCTACATGCCTGAGGTTATGTTTGCCGGCCCGGATGGACGTCTTGAAGGACGTTATCACCACTCAAACGAGCCCAACGCCCCGCTTGCCCTCGTGCTGCACCCCCACCCGCTGCACGGCGGCACCATGAACAACCGGATTACATACGCCCTGTACCGCACGTTCGAGAACATGGGCTTTTCTGTCATGCGCTACAATTCCCGTGGGGTTGGACGCTCGCAAGGGCGGTTTGACGGGGGCATTGGCGAAATTTCCGATGCCGCAGCAGCCCTTGACTGGATGCAGATGATCAACCCCAACGCCAGCGGTCTGTGGATTGCGGGGTATTCATTCGGTGCGTTCGTGGGCATGCAACTGCTGATGCGCCGACCAGAAATTACCGGCTGGATCAGCATTGCCCCTCCTGCGGCCCATTATGACTTCGGCTTTCTGGCCCCCTGCCCGTGTGGCGGGCTGATGATTGCCGGTGGCAAGGATGACATGGCTCCCGAGCCCGCCATCCACAAGCTGGTCGATAAGCTCAACACCCAGAAAGGTGTGACAGTAGACTACCGCGTTTACCCCGAAGCGGATCATATTTTTGCCAAACAGGCCGACAAGATTACCGCTGCGGTGGAAGACCACGTCACCCGCGCCATGAGACAGCAGCACATGGCGCTGGCCGCAGACTAACGTCCTGCACGCTACTCCGGCTATGGCCTGCAAGCAGCAGGCCATAGCCGTAAACCCCGCCCCGCTGTATGAGCGATTGCGGGGCGGGGCCGTGCATCCCTTGCGGGGTGGTCAGTCCTCCGTGCGGCGGGGGTGCGCCAGTTCGCGCACGACACCATGCAGGGTGCGCAGTTCCTGCTCCGTAACTTCCCCACGGGTAAAAAAGTGACGCAGGTTGCGGACCATGCCAGGGCGTTTCTGTGCGTTTCGCAAAAAGCCGCACCCATCCAGCTCACGCACAAGGTGGCTCACAAAGTTCTCAAGCTCCCCTTTGGTGGCCACATGGGTTTCGTTGGTCATGAGTGTGCGCGGGGGTGTTGCGTCTGCCGCCATCCACCATTCATACGCCATGATCATGACCGCCTGCGCCAGATTGAGCGACATGAAGGCAGGGTTAAGCGGGTAGCGGATCAGTGCATCCGCGCGCGCCATATCTTCATTATCCAGACCGGCGCGTTCGGGGCCGAACATCAGCCCGACCTTGAGCCCACGCTGGGTTGCCGCACGTAATTCCGCCGCACCGCCACGGGCGGTCATGACCGTTTTTACAATATGGCGGGGCCGTGGGCAGGTGGCGTACACATGGTGCAGATCGGCTATGGCGTCATCCACACTCTCATGCACCGTTGCGGCTTCCAGAATCCTGTCCGCGCCCGAGGCCGTACGCCATGCCCGGTCCTGTGGCCAGCCATCGCGGGGGCTGACAAGACGCAGGTGGAACAGGCCACCATTGGCCATGGCGCGGGCCGTGGTGCCAATGTTCTCGGCCATTTGCGGCCTTACCAGAATAACAACAGGTGTGTTGCCCAAAGGCTCCAGCGGTGCCCCGCCGTCCCGCCCGGTCATGCGCGCCTCCAGCTTGTGCCGTCTTTTGTATCTTCCAGCACAATACCCTGTGCCTGCAACTGGTCGCGCAGGGCATCGGCCCTTGCAAAATTCCGTGCTTTTCTGGCGGCCAGCCGTTCCGTTATAAGATTTTCAATTGCAGCATCTTCCTCGGCGGAGGATTCTCCACGGAACCATTGCGCCGGATCAGCCTGCAACAGGCCCATCAACGCCCCACCAGCCCTGAGCGCTCCTGCGGCCTCACGGTCCCCGCCCATGGCCTGATTGGCCAGCACGTGCAACTCGGCAATGGCCCTTGGGGTATTCAGGTCCTCTTCCAGTGCGGCAAGCACGTTTTGCGGGACGGGGGCTACGGGCACATCCGGCACACTGGAGAGCGCGCGGTAGAACCGGTCCAGCGTTTTGCGGGCTTCATTCAGCCCGGCCTGCGTGTAATTAAGGGTGGAGCGGTAATGCGTGCCCAGCAGCAGCAGACGCAGCGCCTCTGCCGGAACCTGTGCCAGCACATCGCGGATAGTCAGGAAATTGCCCAGTGACTTGGACATTTTCTCGCCTTCCACCAGAAGCATGGCGTTATGCACCCAGTAATTGGCAAACTGGCTATGCGGAAAGCAGCACAGGCTTTGCGCGCGTTCGTTCTCATGATGTGGGAAAAGCAGGTCCGACCCGCCGCCATGAATATCAAAACTGTCGCCCAGATAACGGTGCGACATGGCCGAACATTCAATATGCCACCCCGGACGCCCCCTGCCCCACGGGCTATCCCACCCCGGCTGGTCAGCGTCTGATGGCTTCCACAGCACAAAATCACCCGGAGCCTTCTTGTAAGGTGCGACTTCCACGCGCGCACCCGCTTCCAGTTCATCAGGATTACGACCAGAGAGCGCGCCGTAGGAAGGGAACGAGCCGACCGAGAACAGTACATGCCCCTGTGCCGCGTATGCATGCCCGTTCTCAATCAGCCGGGCGATCATGGCCTGCATCTCACCAATATTATGGGTCGCGCGGGGTTCTATGTCGGGTGGCAGCACGTCTAGAGAGGCCAGGTCCTGGTGGAACTCCGCCGTGGTGCGCTGGGTAAGCGTGCCAATATCTTCCCCGTTGGCGCGGGCGCGGGCGGTGATCTTGTCATCCACATCGGTAATATTGCGCACGAATGTAACGCGCGGGTAGAGCGTGCGCAGCAGCCTGACCAGCACATCCGCCGTAAGCATGGCGCGCAGATTGCCAATATGGGCCAGATCATACACCGTGGGGCCACAGTAATAGACCTTGACATGCGCGGGATCGAGCGGCTGGAACGGCACGGTCGCACGGCGCTGGCTATCGTGCAGAAACAGGGCGGGAGCGGGGCTTGGAGAAACGTGCGGCATGTCCGCCTAGATGCGCCACCCACGAAAACGATGCAATATGTGTATGGACCAAAAAAACCGCGATTATTCCAAAAAACAGGACTTGACGCTCTTACCCTTTTACCGCTTATAGTCCGGCCTTAGCGCAGAATATGTGCATGTGCCCTTATAGCTCAGTGGTAGAGCAACCGCCTTGTAAGCGGTAGGTCTTCAGTTCAAATCTGAATGGGGGCACCATTTTTTCCCGTTTTGAAGACTATATCCAGCCTTGCCCTTCAGGCATGGCCGCCTCTGGCAGATAGCCAGAAGGGGGATGTGGTGGGCATATATCCGGTTTTATACAGCACACACCACGAACCTGCTTTATCCTTTTACCTGCCCAGCGGCAGGTCTTATGCCATGACCCAGCCATCCTGACGGAGAGCTACACCCGCCAGATACAGGCTGCCACAGATCAGCACCCGTGCAGGCTGTGGGCGGGCTTCTGCACGGGTCGCCAGTGTGCCCAGTGCGCGTGCAAGCGTGGGGCCAGTATGGGCCTTACCCCCCGACGCCTCCACAATAGCCTGCGCAGGCAGGGCCAGATGCTGCTCGGGTTCACATATGGCCCACAGGTCATCCGCATAAGGCAAAATCGGCCCCAGAAAACCCGAGGCGTCCTTGGTCTGCTTCATCCCTACCAGTAGATGCAGGGGTCGGTCCTTCCAGTGGTCCAGTGCCTGCGCCAGAGCAGCACCTGCTCCGGGGTTGTGCCCTCCGTCCAGCCACAATTCCCACCCTGCGGGCAGCAGGGCTGCCAGTTTTCCGTGCAGGCGCTGCATGCGGGCAGGCCATTGCACCTGCGCCACACCCTGCCATGCGGCCTGTGGCACATTCAGCCCGGACAGGCGTAGAGCCTCCACCGCCAGACCGGCATTTTCCATCTGCCATGGGCCGGTCAGGGCGGGCATAGGCAGGTCGAGCGTTCCCCTGGAATCGCTCAGACACAGCCCGGCAGGTTTGTCCGCATTGCTTTGGGGGGGCTTGGGCGCAACAGTCCACTCCCTACCACGACAGGCCAGCACAGCACCCACAGCCTGCGCCTGCGCCTGTAGAACCTGCATGACCTCGGCAGGCTGGCAGCCCGTAACCGCGGGCACACCGGGTTTGAAGATACCCGCTTTTTCCCCCGCGATCGCGGCCAGAGAATCCCCCAGAAACGCCTCATGATCGCGCGAGATGGAGGTGACAATGCAGGCCACAGGGCGTTCCAGCACATTGGTGGCATCGTAGCGCCCGCCAAGACCGACCTCAATAATGGCCAGTTCCGCCGGGTGGCGGGCAAACAGCATAAAGCCTGCTGCGGTCAGCACCTCGAATACGGTAATGGGCGCACCGTTGTTGATGCGCTCGATTTCCTCCAGCGTGGCCACAAGTTCGGCCTCGCTGACCAGCTTGCCCGCCACGCGGAACCGCTCGGTCACATCCACCAGATGCGGGGATGTCATAACATGCACACGCCACCCTGCCGCTTCGGCTATGGCGCGCAGGGTAGCACAGGTACTGCCCTTGCCATTGGTGCCCGCCACATGAATAACCGGCGGCAGTTGGCGCTCGGGATGCCCCAGACGGGCCAGCAAGGCCTCCAGCCGCCCGAGCGAGAGGTCGATCAGCGCAGGGTAGAGATGATTCAGCCGTTGCAGAACCTCCCCCGTACGACCGGTAAATTCGGGCACCGGGGCTTTATCCCCGGCCTGCACCTGACCCACGGAAGGGCTTACTCGGCTGCCGCAGCGGGTGCTGCAACAGACCGGGGCGGGGGTGCCTTGACATCGGCCGGAGCACGGGTCAGCAGGCCGATCAGGCGTGACAGGGTTGCAGGCATATCCTTGCGGGGCACAACCATGTCGAGCATACCGTGCTCAACCAGATATTCGGAACGCTGGAAGCCTTCGGGCAGTTTTTCGCGCACCGTGTCCTGAATAACACGGGGACCGGCAAAACCGATCAGGGCGTTGGGTTCGCCGATCTGCACATCCCCCAGCATGGCGAAGGAAGCCGTAACCCCGCCCGTGGTCGGGTTGGTCAGCACCACAATATAAGGCAGGCCCGCATCCCGCAGCATCTGCACTGCAACAGTTGTACGGGGCATCTGCATCAGGCTCAGCACCCCTTCCTGCATGCGTGCGCCACCGGAGGCGGTAAACACCACCAGGGGAGATTTCTGCAAGATGGCCAGACGGGCAGCCGCCACAAACCGCTCACCAAAAGCAGCTCCCATGGTGCCTGCCATAAACTCGAACGCCATAACGCCAACAACGGCATTATGCCCACCAATGGTGCCATGCGCGACAACAAGGGCTTCGTCCAGATGGCTCTTGGCGCGGGCGTCCTTCAGGCGGTCGGTATATTTTTTCTGGTCCCGGAAGCCAAGCGGGTCCACGGGGGCCAGCGGCAGCTCAATACGGGTGAACTCACCGTTATCAAAGGTCCATGCCAGCCGGTCATTCACCAGCACACGCATGTGGTGCCCGCAATGGGGGCAGACATTCTGCGTCTTGCGCAGTTCCTTGGTCAGAACCATCTGGGAGCACGAATCACAGGTGGTCCACAGGTTATCCGGCACATCACGGCGCAGAAGACCGCGGATTTTAGGACGGACGTATTCGGTGATCCAGCTCATTTTGAACCCTGTGACTGCACGAGACTAACGATGCGGAACCAGCCCGCCTGCGTGGTTGCATTACGCGGGCAGCGCCAATCTGCCAAGTGATTATGAAAAAACCGGGCCATCTCCACGCAGACGGGCACGTTTTTGAACGGGCACCACCTGCGCATATGGGTGTGGTTTAAAGCGCGCCTTCAACCCATGCCTTGAGCTGGCTTTTGGGCAGTGCGCCGACCTTTGTATCCACCACCTTGCCATCACGCATCAGCATAAGGGTGGGAATGGAGCGCACACCGTAGGTATTGGGGGTTACGGGGTTGTCGTCAATATTGACCTTGGCAACCGTAACCCTGCCCTGCATGTCCTTGCCAATTTCTTCCAGCGCCGGGCCGATCATTTTGCACGGGCCGCACCATTCCGCCCAGAAATCGACCAGAACAAGGCCGGACGCCTTGAGCACGTCAGCATCAAAGCTGGAATCGCTAACAGCAAGCGTATGTTCACTCATGACATGTTTTCCTTAACTACCGGGTGCCTGCGCACCTCATGCTGTCCTAGTTAACAGGTCTGCGGGCGCTGCACAGGGTGCGAACCAGCAGACCGGGGCTCACTAACACTTAAGGTGGCCTGCGCTGTGGTCAAGATACCACGCCCGCGCAAGATTGCGGAGCGTGCTTGTCCAGCAGGTGCTCAGGCAGCCGGTCGGCACGGGGCAGCTCGGTCCAGACCAGCACACAAACAACCTCCCGCCCAGGCCATAATCCGTGCAGCAGGGCACGGTAAGCCGCCATCTGGCGCAGGTAGAGCACCGGTGTCTGCTCCACCGTGGTCGGTGCATGACGGCCACTTTTATAGTCGCACACAATAACCCGGTCAGGCATGACACACATGCGGTCCACCTGCCCCACAATAACCTGCCCGCCTGCAATACCCGCCAGCCGCTGCTCCGCCCGGGCCTGAGGGGCAAACAGGTCTGCCAGTACAGGCATGCGCAGCACCGCCACAATCTGTGCGGCAAGTCTGGCAGCCTCCGGCACGGACAGGCCCGATGCCGGACGGGCCAGCCAGTCCGTGGCAAGCTGTTCCTGCGCGCTGGCGGGGTGATCAGGCAGGAACTGCAAAAGCGCATGCACCAGATTCCCCTTGCGCAGAGCTGCCTCCCGCGCCTTGAGCGGCGTAATGGCCGCCACATCCAGCGGGGAACGCGCAGGCGGGAGCGGGCCAAGCATGGTGTCATCGGGCCTGCTGGGGGCCAGTGGCCGGGCCAGCGGTCCTTCCACCTCCGGCGGGCCGGGCCGCCAATGCGGCGCCCGCCCCATCCAGCCGGGCAACAGCGGGAGGGCGGGTACATCCTGTGTCTGAGGCGCAACAGATACAGCGGAGACTGGCAGGCTGGCAGGAGCTGCATGCTCTTCCAGCACCAGAATCCTGCCCGACCAGTCCCCTATACTCCAGTCACGCTCCTGCGCGCCTGCACGTTCAAAACCAAGGCGGCAGCACTCGTACCAGCTCTCTGGCGGTACGGTGCGGCCGGGTTTCCAGCCACACACCACCAGCCTGTCTGCCGCGCGGGTCAGGGCCACATAGAGCAGGCGGTTATGTTCCTCTATCGTCTTTTCACGCCGGGTTTCATACAGGCTGCGGGTCAACCCGACCGACAGGGCGTTGCGCGGCACGTAAATGGGCACCTGCACCCCTGTTTTTTTGTCCGGACTCCAGAAAAGCCTGTCCTCAAACCGGGGCAGGCCCACCGTATCGGGCAGAATGACCAGCCGCGCCTGCAACCCCTTGGAGCCATGCGCGGTCATGACCCGCACGGCATTGCCGCCAGCCTCCGCCTCGCGCTTGACGCTCTCCTGCGAATGTCTGAGCCAGTGCACAAATCCCTGAAGGGAGGGAGGGTGCTGCTCCTGATAGCGCAGCGCGGCGGAGAGCAGCTCGTCTATCGGTTCGGCGGCTTCCGGCCCCAGCCGCGCCAGCAGACGCGCCCGCCCGCCCTGCTGGCCCAGAGCCGCGCACAGCAGTTCATACGGGCTGAGGTAATCCACCCGGCCAAACAGAGTATTGAGCATCTGCCATGCCTGTGTCCAGTCCGCCCGCCCGGCGTGACGCTCGCGCAGGATGGTCCACAGGGGGGCTCCGGGGGGGCGCCCCACGGCAAGGGCCATCAGACTGTCATCAGACAGCCCCCCCAGAGGGGATGTCAGCACGCAGGCCAGTGTCAGATCATCCTGCGGGAGCAGGAGTGCTGCACACAGGGCCATAAGATCCTGCACCGCAAGCTGGTCGGCAAGACCCGTGCGCACCAGCGTGGCCACGGGAATGTTGTGCCCCTTGAGCGCGCGCACCAGCAGCGGCACAAAGGAGGAACGGCGGGGCACCAGCACCAGCACATCAGCCGGTGTCAGCGGTTTTTGCCCCGGTTCGGGGGGGGCTGCCAGTTCACGCGCAATGGTGCTGGCCAGCGCATCCGCCAGCTTTTGCCTCGGGCTCTGCCGGGTCGCGTTGACTGCGGCTGGCTCCCAAGGGCTTATGCTGTCCTGCGCATCCTGTGCTTCCGCCAAAGGCCAGAGTTCCACCCGTCCACCCTGACCGGGGCGGGCCGTAATGTGCCGCAGGGGGCGGCCCTGCTCCTCCGCCACGCCGCGCGCGGCCTGTGGGTCTGCAAAAACAGCATCAACCAGTTGCAGGACCGGCGCTGTAGAACGGAAGGAAACTGTCAGTTCCGGCTCACGCCAGGGTAGGTCCGCCCCTTGCGCACGCTGCTTGAATCTAGCCCTCCATGCCCGGAATTCGTCCGGGTCAGCTCCTTGAAAACGGTAGATGGACTGTTTGTAGTCCCCTACGGCAAAAACCGTTCTGGGGCCCTGCTCCACCGCGTGTGCGCCTTCGCCTGCAAAAAACTCTTCTGTCAGATCCCCTGCAATGCGCCACTGCTGGGGCGATGTATCCTGCACCTCGTCCAGCAGAAGGTGGTCTATGCCGCCATCAAGCTTGTACAGCACCCATGCGGCCCCCGGCTCACGCAGGAGCTGGAGCGTGCGATGGATCAGGTCATCATACTCCATCTGGCCCTGCATGGCCTTGCGCTGGTCAAACATGTTGGCCACAGGAGCAGCCATTTTGAGCAGCGCCACGCCAAGGCGGGCCAACTGCCGGGCGTTCATGCCCTCCTCCACCGCCAGTATGCGCTCGGCCTCTTTTTGCAGCGCATCGGCCAGATCGGTATATTTTTCCGCCAGTTTGGCCGAGAGCAGGCCACGGCTGCGCAGCTTGCCATCCTTGGTCAGCAGCCCGTTGCGCCATAGCTCCCATTGCGCCACCCGTTCTGTGGGCGACAGGGCCAGCCAGTCCAGCAGGACGAGCACATTGGCCTTGGCCGTGGCGGACCCCTCCTCCGCCACGGCGCACAGGCCCGCGCGCAAGGTGGGCTCGGCGGCAAACCCGGTGCAGGCAACCAGCAGAAATGCCTCATCCGTCTGCCTGAGCGCGGCTTCTGGTAAACCCAGCACCCGGCACATGAGTTCTTCGGCCTGTTCTGGCTGAGCGCTTACGCGCGCACGCACGGCCTGTGCTTGCTCATTGCGCCGCAGGATTCCCGCAAGGGCAATAAAATCTCCAAGTCCGATCTGCCCGGCCAGCGGGGACACCGTGCTGGCAGGCTGCCCGCCCAGTACACTCTCCACGCAGCTTTGCAACGCCAGAGCCGCGTCTGTTTCCTCCATGACCGTAAAATGCGGGTTCATGGCGGCTTCCAGCGGAAAGCGCCGCAGGAGCGACTGACAGAAGGCATGAATGGTGCCAATCCGCATGCCACCGGGCAGGTCCAGCACCTCTGCAAACAATGCGCGCGCCTTGCGGCGGGTCTGCTGGGTGCAGGGCACAGCCAGAGCGGCCAGTTCCGCATTCAGCCGGTCATCGGGCAGGGTAACCCACCGGCCAAGGCGGGTCTGGAGGCGAATGGCCATTTCCGCCGCGGCGGCCTTGGTAAAGGTCAGGCACAGAATGCGCGCAGGGTCGCTGCCGGGCACAACGTCGCCCCCCGCTTCCACCCGTGGCAGCATAAGCCGGAGCAGGCGGTCGATCAGCAGCTTGGTTTTGCCGCTCCCCGCAGAAGCCGACACAAAAACCGACGCCGTAGGGTCGGACGCCATGGCCTGCTGCTGGTTGGCCTGTGCAATGGCGGCATCCAGCGCACCCTGAGCCGTATGGGGGGTCATGCTTCCGTCTCCATGCGACCTGTGTTCCATTCCGGCACACGGGCCAGGCGGGCATAATCGGCAAAGCGTGGCTCCTGCCCCGGATGGGGGTGGGAGAGATAGGGTTGCGTGGGCTGGTCATACGCAGCAATGCGCGCCAGCAGGCGCTGCCATGTCTGTTCGGCCAGATCGGTCAGGTTTTCGTGCTCTCTGGAGGCTACGGCCACCTCCTCCCCCGGTTCGGCCCCGCCGGTCAGACGCCAGTAGATCAGCCCGGCGATATCGGCCACATTGGGGACATCGGCAAACCCTGCGCGCAGCAGCATGGCGGCCTCCAGCGGCAGTTGCGGGCTCCAGCCAGACAGAACATCGCGCATGGCTGGCAGCATGCCGGTCTTGTAGTCCTGCACAATGACGCGCCCCTGCGCACCCAGCTCCACCCGGTCCGCCCGCCCGACAAGGCGGAATGGCCCCCCCGGTGCATCGGGGACCAGCACACTGCCTGCAATTTCGGTCAAAATAGCCTGTGGCACACCATGGGTGGCGCGGCGCTGCTGCTCCGCATGCGCAACCCATCTGGCAATGCGCTCAAGCCGGGGGGCCCACCACGCCCGCAGGGCCGGACGCAGGGCCTGTTCGGCCAGACAGGCCTCAAACACCTCCACCAGCTTGCGCTGGGCATCGGTCGGCCAGTCCACACCGTGGGTTTTAACCCAGCGTTCAAGCGCGTCATGCACGATCATGCCGTAATCGGAGGCATCGGCCCCTTCCTCCAGCTCGGGCAGGGGCTCAAGGCGCAGGATATGGCGGGCATAGATGGCATAGGGGTCACGCATCCATGTTTCTATTTCCGTCACGCTCAGGCGGCGGGGGCGCAGGGCGACATCGGGCGTGGGCCGGGGGGGAGCCACAGGCAGCGCTGGCCCCTGCGGCTGGTCCAGCCGGGCAAGCCAGGACAGAACCGGGTGCGCGGGCACCCTGCCCCCCCACCCGGCCAGAAAAGCATCCAGCCGGGTTAACCACCGCGCAGGCACCACAGGTGCGCCATCACGCCTGCGGGCAAAGGACAGAACAACGTGTTCGGCTGCTGCCGCCATGGCAAAAAAATCGTGCGCCGCCTGCCCCACGGCCTGCTCGGGCGGTGGCAGGCCAACCCGCTTGCGCATGGGGCGGCTCATCCACGGCCCGGCATCGGGGGCGGGGGGCCACACCCCTTCGGACAGACCGCCCAGTATAACGGTTTCCGCCGTTTGCAGGCGTGCTTCAAACAGCCCCCAGATCAATACCCGTGGATGCAGGGCCTGCGGGTTGTTGCCCCGGCGGGTGGCAACGCGCTCCTGCGCCAGAACCGCCGTAAGCAACCCATCCAGCACCGCAGGGGGCTGGGGCGGCAGCACGGCGGTCGCCAGCATAAGCTCGCTCAGACGGGAAGCCAGCAGGCTGCCATCCTCCCCTTTCCACAGGCGGGCGGTGGCAGGTTCTTCCTCCGTGCTGGCAAGGCGTTCCACCGTCGCGATCAGAGCCTCAAGCAGATCGGGCACGCTGGCCTGATGCCGCATGCCCTCCCCTCCGGCCTCCACCGCCCCTTCGGCCTGCTCCCAGCCCAGAACAGGGGCCAGACAATGGAGCAGACGCTCCATAAAGGCGGGCAGGGGTTCGGGGCCAAAGGGGCGGTCCGCACTCTCGCCCTGCGTCATGCGCTGACGGTCTTTTTCGCGCTTTGGCTCCAGCCTGTCCCTTACTGCGGCGCAAAGCCCTGCAAACCCCGGCGCGGGAGAAGGACCACGCAGCACCACACGCTCAAGCAGGCGGGCAGAAGCGCGGCACACGCCCGGAGCCAGACCACACGCCACCAGAGGGTGCTTGAGTACGGATAACAGAGCCACAGGCGCAAACCGGCTGTCCACCATCTGCGCCACCAGCCGCAGCAGCACGGCGGCTGGTGTATCCGCAAGCGTGGCACCTGCGCTGTCATCTGCCAGAATACCCCATCGCTCCAGCTCTGTGGCCACGCGGGCGGCCAGCCCACGATCGGGTGTTACAAGAGCCACGCGGTGGCCACGCTGCTCAATGGCGTTGCGCATGACCATGCTGATGGCCACAGCCTCTTCCTGCTGGTCTGCGGCCTCAAACCGGCTGACATGGGCAAGCCCCACCGGGCCGGGCTTTGCCCAGTCATCCAGTGCCGCGGCGGGCAGCATAACGCGGGAGAGCACGGCTGCGCGCTCGGGCTGGCCTCCCTGCGCATTCCAGACCTGCACATCCTCCCGCCGGACCTGCAGTGCTGCAAGCAGGTGGCTCATGCCCGCCTGTGGGTGACTGTCGGGCAGGGCGGCAAACACCTCCTCTGGCATGAACATATCCAGCCCCGGCAAGACGACCCTCCCCCCCGGGCAGGACAGAATGGCCTGTAGCGCATCGGCCGTGGGGGCCATGGCATGCGTAAACCCTGCTGCCCAGATCGGGGCTGCGTAGCCCTGCTCGCCCATGCTCCGCCACAACCGTGCCTGCGCACCCAGAAGAGCTACCTGCCGGGCCACGGGGTTGATCAACCCCTGCGCCTGCAACCAGACGGGCCATTGTGCGGTGACAATGTTCAAAAACCCCAGAATGGTCTGCCAATGCCGGGCGTAATCCTCCTGCACGGCATCGGGCAGGCGCTCAAGCAGGTTGACCCCGGCCCACTCCGCCTCGTCCATCAATTCAGCCAGAGCACAGGCCAGCGGCCATGCCTGATCCAGTGTGGGGCGGGTACCAAAGGCATTATCCGCCTTTAAAACAAACAGTGTCAGCACGGCCAGACGGGTCATGGCTGGCACGGCGGGAGGCAGAGCCAGCGCCGCTGCCCCGCCACAGGCAGACAGGCCCAGTTCGGTCTCGTCCAGTGCGCCTATGGGCATAATGCGGGGCAGGAGCATGCTGCGCCCGTCCATACGCCGCAAAAATGCCTCGGTTAACGCCCGCGCGGCCCGGCGACCAGGCAGGACAATGGTGCCCTCACCCATCGCCTCCGGGTCATGCCCGGCGGCATCGATCCAGCGTGCGGCCAGATGATCCAGAAAAGGCAGGTGCGCTGGAATGGTTGCGAGCTTCATACCCTGCGCTCCAGCAGGGTGAGCGGTTGCGGAGGAAGACGGCCCTCCCAGCCAGCCAGAGTAGCGTGGCGGCTTCCCTTCGCTCCGACCGTCAGGGTTATGTGCAGTGCATCTGGGGGGAGCATGTCTTCCAGACGCTCGGGCCATTCCACCAGCATGACGCCTTCACAGGCATCATCCCACCCCAGTTCGTCCAGTTCCTCCACACTGCCAAGACGCCACAGGTCAAAATGGTAAGCGGTGGCAGTTGGAGAGTCGTAGGCCTGCACCAGCGTATAGGTGGGGCTTGGCACCTCCATATCCGGCGCGGCGCAGAAGCTGCGCAGGAACGCGCGTGCGAACACGCTTTTACCCACCCCCAGCGAACCGGACAGCAAAATGGCGTCCCCCGCACGGGCAAAACCTGCGAGGGCTCTGGCCAGTTGTGCCGTATCGGCTTCGGTTTTCAGCAACATGACCGATTCCTGCTCCGTGGTGGGTGCTTACCCGTGCATCAGATTCAGAATGACCTTTTCCATATCCGGCCGGAAGCGGAAAGAGTGAAGAACCGGATTTGTAAATTTTTTACAAACACACGTTGCGTTAGGAAATAATAAATATACTTAAACTAAATATTTATTATTCATAAAAAAATTACTTTGTAATACTTACAATTTATTATTTTGGGAACTTTTCTCCCACATAGTCTTTATTCAGAGAATGGTATGTTTTTCCCCCGATATATGAGATTCATCTATCCGTAAGTCACATATCTGTTATTACAAAAATAATAAAAATAAAATGAATTTGTGTTTATTTTTTCAGAAAAACACGTAAAAGTATCATCAGCACCAGACAATACAACCACAAGATGTATCCCCATACCTGCAGCTATGTGAGGCCAGTCATGCGCATTTTGTTTGCCGAGGACAAGTTTACCTCCAGTCGGGCCATTCTTTCAGCCCTGAAAAAAGCAGGTTTTGCAGCCGATCTAGCCCGATCTGGCCAGAACACCATAGAATTGCTGCGTCATTATGATTACGGGCTCGCCATTATTACCATGACTCTGGCGGACATGGATGGATACACCATTCTCAACACCCTGCGTACATTCAAGATCACCACACCTGTGATTATTCTGTCCAACATTGATACGCCAGACGCCAAGATACGGGCTTTTACGCTGGGCGCTGATGATTATCTGGCCGAACCGTTTGAATCCGCCGAACTGATTGCCCGCGTACAGGCCATTCTGCGCCGCTCCAACGGATATGCCCACCCGATTGCCCAGGTTGGCGCACTGACCCTGAACCTGAATAACCACACGGTCACGGTAGCAAACCGCCCCATTCACCTGACCGGCAAGGAATTTGCCATTCTGGAACTGCTGGTGCTGCGCAAGGGCATTGCCCAGACCAAGGAAACATTCCTCAACCACCTGTACGGGGGACGGGATGAGCCAGACATCAAGATTATTGATGTCTTTATCTGCAAGCTGCGCAAAAAACTCCAGACCGTGGGAGCAGAAGACCTTATTTCCACCGTATGGGGCCGTGGGTACATTCTGCATGACCCGCAGGCACAACCGCAGACACCACCCATGCCCGCTCCGCTAATGCCCTCCCTTGCGCATCGACCCAGACTGCCAGAACCCGCCATGCTTCAGGCGGTTGGAGACTAGCTGCGCCTGCATCCAGACGGGTCTTCCCTTATGATGCCAGCAGTCTTCAGGACCTGATGACAGGATGCCAGACATGTGCATGCCATAATGGCCCCGCCCCCCTGCCGAGTTCGGGCGCCTGTTTGATGGCGTCATGCACATACTTGCAGGACTGCCGGACCGCATCTGGCAAAGCGAGTCCCTGCGCCAGAGTTGTTGCCAGCGCACTGGCCAACGTACAGCCCGTGCCATGTGTGTGCCGGGTAGCAATACGCTGCCCCACAAATTCGCGCGTTCCGGCCCTGTCCAGAAGGACATCCACCAGAATCTCCCCCACCAGATGCCCGCCCTTGAGCAGAACGGCCGCCCCCGTCTGCTGGTGCAGCCATAAGGCTGCGGCCTTCATATCTTCCACCGTATGAATGGTAAGCCCTGTCAGCTTTTCTGCTTCGGGCAAGTTGGGGGTGATGAGGGTTGCAAGGGGCAAAAGCGTTGTGCGCAGGCAGGCCAGCGCATCCTCATCCAGCAGGGCCGCCCCTCCCTTGGCCACCATAACCGGGTCTACCACAACAACAAGATCAGGGGTGCGCTCACGGGTCTGGACAATTTCCGCCGCCACGGCCTGCGTTTGCGCAGCCCCCCCCAGCATGCCGGTTTTGATGGCGTCCACCCCCAGATCATCCACAACACAACGAATCTGCTCGCAAATAAACTGCGCTGGCACAGGCAGAATATCCTGTACCCCCTGTGTGTTCTGTGCAGTCAGGGCCGTTATGGCGGTCATGGCATACCCGCCCAGCGCCGTAATGGTTTTAATATCAGCCTGAATACCCGCCCCTCCGCCAGAGTCGCTCCCCGCTATGGACAGAATTCTGGGGAGCGAGGGGGCGGGATGGGGCATACGGGGGGTTTTCCTGCTTCAGACTGGCTGGATTGCTTTTTCCAGAACGGCGCACATTTTGTTCACGGCCTCTTCCACAAGTGCTGCGTCTTCCGCCTCGGCCATAACGCGCACCAGTGGTTCCGTACCGCTGCGGCGCAGCAGCAGACGACCCTGCCCGGCCAATATACGTTCCACCTCATGCTGGCGCTCACGCACCTCATCCGTATCCAGCGGGCAGGCTCCAGCGTAACGGATATTACGCAGCTTTTGCGGAAAAGGCTGAAAAAGGCTGCAGACCTCGCTCGCGGGGCGCCCGGATTCCACCAGCACGGCCAAAATCTGCAATGCGGCAATCAGGCCATCACCCGTTGTGGCAAAATCGGTCAGCACCATATGGCCCGACTGCTCGCCTCCCACATTCACCCCACGCTCACGCATGCGTTCAACCACATGGCGGTCACCCACAGCGGTACGCTCCAGACCTACGCCCATTTTTTCCAAAAACCGCTCAAGCCCCATGTTGGACATAACCGTAGCCACCACAGCATTGCCCACCAGACGCCCTTCCGCAGTCCATGAGCGGGCGATCAGGGCCAGTATCTGGTCTCCGTCAATCAGACGCCCGGTTTCATCTGCGATCAGTACACGGTCGGCATCCCCATCCAGGGCAATGCCAATATGCGCACCGTGCTGCACCACAGCCCTGCACAGGGCCTCGGGGTGAGTGGAGCCACACTGTTCGTTAATATTCACACCATTGGGCTCGCACCCGATGCGAATGACTTCCGCCCCCAACTCCCACAACGCTGTGGGCGCAACCCGGTAGGCCGAACCATTGGCGCAGTCGATCACAATTTTCATGCCGTCCAGCCGCAGTTTGCGGGGGAAGGAGGATTTGGCGCTTTCAATATACCGGCCCGCAGCATCATTCAGGCGCGAGGCGCGGCCGATCTGGGCCGGGTCTGCCATATCCGCGTGCAGGTCGGTCACCATCAGGTTTTCAATCGTGCATTCATCCTGATCGGAGAGCTTGAAACCATCAGGGCCAAACAGTTTGATCCCGTTATCACCAAACGGGTTATGGGAGGCGGAGATCATAACCCCCAGATCGGCCCGCAGGGAGCGGGTCAGCAGGGCGATGGCGGGTGTGGGCAGTGGCCCGACCAGAGTAACATCCATACCGGCCGACAAAAAGCCGGAGACCAGAGCGCTCTCGATCATATAACCGGATAATCTGGTATCCTTGCCCAGCAGCACGCAGTGCCGGTGGTCCCCACGGCGAAAGTGCAGCCCCGCCGCCTGCCCCAGCTTCTGGGCAATTTCCACCGTCATGGGGGCAATATTGGCAGTGCCGCGAATACCGTCTGTTCCAAAAAACTGCTTCATAATACTCATTCCATTCCGCAATCGGCAATGGACCTGAATACTCTGGCCGTTGCTGGCGGAAACTCCTGTCCTGCTGATCTTTCCTAAAACGGTTTTGGACTGGAAGAAACCGTGTTCAGGCAACAAAAAAAATTTGACACGCCATGCTTACCCACCCTGCACGCCCTGCCAGACCCGAACACCCTGCGCCATGCTGGCCACAGAGTGCACCCGCAGTAGCGGGTTGCCAAAAGGCATGGCCATAAGGGATGCGGCAACCGTGCCGCTATCACGCAGGGCCGGGTCTGCTACACCCGTGAGCGTGCCAATCATGCGCTTGCGCGAGAGAGCACACACCACACGGCACCCCAGATTGGCCAGCAGCAGGATGCGGCGCAGCAGAACAACATTCTGCTCCTGCGTTTTGGCAAAACCAAACCCCGGGTCCACCATCAGCCGCTCACGGGCAATGCCCGCTTCCACGGCGGTCTCCACTCTTTGCCCCAGTTCGCGCACCACATCGCAGGCGACATCGGTATAATGGGTGTGTGCCTCCATGGTCTGGGGAGTACCACGCATATGCATGAGCACAACGCCGCACTGTTGCTCTGCCAGCAACGGCAGGGCGGCAGGATCGTGCCCAAGGGCGGAAACATCATTGATCACGCGCACGCCCGCAGCCAGTGCGCTCTCCATGACCAGACTGTTGCGCGTATCGACCGAAAGCGGCACATCCGGCATGCTCTGGCGCAGGCCTTCCAGCACCGGGCCAACCCGCTCCCACTCCTGCCGGGGGGAGACTACCGCCGCACCGGGGCGTGTGCTTTCCCCCCCGATGTCAAGCACACCGGCTCCATCACGCACCATCTGTTCGGCAGCCTGCAGGGCATGACCTGCATGGTAGTGCTGGCCTGCGCAGCTAAAGCTGTCTGGCGTTGTATTCAGGATTCCCATGACCAGAGGCCCCGCGGGCAACCCAGCATCAGGCACGGGGGAAACAAGGCGCTGCATCACGGGCAGCCACGCATGAGGCACAGCACCTACAGGCATGGGGCCAGAAGCCCTGCCCCCCTCAATCAGCAGCACGGCTGTAAACGCGGCTGTACCATTCTGGAACGGCAGGGCCATGCCTTGCCGTATGGCCTCCTGTGCCACGGGTCCAAACAGAAGCCCCATGGGTTCAACCAGCCTGCGCCACATCGCTTTGTCCTTATTTTATCGTCCCCATCATACAGAAGAGGCGGCACCGGGTGCCGCCTCTTCTGCTTCATATCCGTTGACTGGCACCCCCTGCCATTAACCGGGCTGGGGTGCGGGAACAGCGCCACCATCTTCCGCTGAAGCGGGGGCTGGAGCCTCACCCGTTACCTGCGGTACGGAAGCACGGCGGTTAACCGGGCCATCATCCGCTTCTTCTGAGCGTTCAATCGGCTGGCCACGCATGATCTGGCGAATTTCCTCACCTGTCAGGGTTTCATATTCCAGCAGGGCTTCGGCCAGACGGTGCAGTTCATCCACATGGTCATGCAGGTAGTTACGGGCCTGCACGTAGGCTTCATCAATCAGACGTTTGACTTCGACATCAATATCACGCGCCGTCTGTTCGGAAAAATTGCGGGCCGCACCAAAAAAGCTGTTGCCCTGATCTTCATCCGCGTAGGCGATCATGCCCAGCTTGTCACTCATACCCCATTCGGTCACCATGCTGCGGGCAACACGGGTAGCCATTTTAATGTCCCCCATCGCGCCGTTGCAGATGTTGTCCTTGCCATAAACCACTTCCTCGGCAACACGTCCGCCCATAGCCACAACAAGGTGAGCAATGGCGTTCATCTTGCTCATGGAGAGCCGGTCATCTTCGGGCAGGCGCATGACCATGCCAAGGGCACGCCCACGCGGGATAATGGTCGCCTTGTGAATGGGCTCGCTCTCGGGCACCAGCACGGCGGTAATGGCGTGCCCGGCCTCGTGGTAAGCGGTGCGCTTCTTCTCGTCCTCGCTCATCACCAGCGAGCGGCGTTCAACGCCCATCAGCACCTTGTCCTTGGCGTCTTCAAACTCCCGCATGGAGACCGTGCGGCGGCCAAGGCGGGCGGCGGACAAAGCGGCTTCGTTCACCAGATTGGCCAGATCCGCACCGGAAAAACCGGGGGTGCCACGCGCAATAATGCGCGGGTCCACATCGGACGCCAACGGCACCTTGCGCATATGCACCCGCAAAATTTTCTCACGCCCGCTCACATCCGGATTGGGCACCACCACCTGTCGGTCAAACCGGCCGGGGCGCAACAAGGCGGGATCAAGCACGTCGGGGCGGTTGGTGGCGGCAATCAGGATCACGCCCTCATTGCTTTCAAACCCATCCATTTCCACCAGCATCTGGTTCAGGGTCTGCTCGCGTTCATCGTTGCCACCGCCCATGCCCGCGCCACGATGGCGGCCAACGGCATCGATTTCATCAATAAAGATAATGCACGGTGCGGATTTTTTGCCCTGTTCAAACATGTCCCGCACGCGGGAGGCACCAACACCGACAAACATTTCCACAAAGTCGGACCCGGAAATGGTGAAGAAGGGCACATTGGCCTCACCCGCAATGGCGCGGGCCAGCAGGGTCTTACCCGTGCCGGGCGGGCCAACCAGCAGCACACCTTTGGGAATTTTACCGCCCAGACGCGTGAACTTCTGCGGGTCCTTGAGGAAATCCACAATTTCCTGCAATTCACCTTTGGCTTCATCAATCCCGGCAACGTCTTCAAACGTCACACGTCCGTGCTTTTCAGTCAGCATCTTGGCGCGGGACTTGCCAAAACCCATGGCGCCACGACCGCCCGCACCCTGCATCTGCCGCATCATGAACAGCCATGCCGCCACCAGCAGGATAATGGGCAGGGAGTTCAGGAAATAGCGCAGCAGCGGGCTACCATCCTGCTCCAGCGGTTTGGCCACAACTTCCACCCCTTTACCCACCATGCGCGAGACAAGGGAGGGGTCCAGAGGGGCATAGGTCTCAAACGCGGTGCCATCGGTCAGCGTGCCGGAAATATTGTGATTCTGCATGACAACAGACCGGACATGCCCCGAATCAATATCGGCCACAAAATCGGAATATGCCAGTTGCTGGGCGGCATGCTGCGCCGTGCCCGGCTGGAACATGTTCACCAGCAACAGCAGTAGCAGGATAATGCTGACCCAAAGCGCCAGATTGCGACCTAAATTGTTCATCTTGCCCGAGTGTCCATACTTCTAGTGCGTAAAGCGCCGGAGTGTCCTGCCATCTTGCCCGGCGCCCGGGGAAAAAAGCAACCTTTGCTCTTATAAATGGGATGCCTGAACCGTTTTCCTAGCCCACTGGCCCCACATAGTCCTCGTTGTGTACTTTTTTACACCCGTACACACCCATTCCGGTTACGGGAACAGGCGGTCTGAACTCAAAAAAAACATCTGTCCAGCCTGCCGTGCTGCTCCACCCCAGATGCGGCACAGCAACCCTTTGCCCTTGCCACCACAAAGCGGGTAGCCCGGCACAGAACAGGGCTGGCCACCCGGCACGAACCTTGCGCGCCAACCCGTAACCGGCGGCTCCCACATATACCCCGCAACGCAGCAGGGCAGAAGGGGCATGCAGCACAAAGCGGCCATCCCATGTTACGCCGGGGCAGGCCTCCACCGGAGCGCTGACCCCGGCCTGTTCACGAATGAGAAACCACTCATCATGCCATCTGGCAAGCCGGGTGCCAGCCAGTGTGCCCTCCTCCCCTTTTTTGCACAACCGCGCCACAGCCGCCGGTGCAGGGGGATAATGCTGTGCGCCAACCGTGCGGATCAGCCCCGACAGGGCTGCGGCTTCAGGCAGGGTCCGCCCCAGCCCGACCCACCCATGAGGGTAAAACGCACATGTCTGCGCCAGCGCCACGGCCTGCGCCTTCTCACGTGCCATACGCTGCGTGCCCGCATCCATGGCAAGACACCAGAACTGCTCGGACAGGCCACTCTCCTGCAACGCAAAGCGAACCCGCACACGCTCGGCACGCAGGTCCTGGTTGGAAGGATCATCCACCCAGGCCAGTCCTGCCGCGCGCAATGTCTGACGCAAAGCCATGCGGGAAACCCCCAGCAAAGGCCGCACCAGCCGCACACCCGGCGCATGGCTGATCCAGCCCATGGCCGCCAGTCCATCCGGTCCGCTCCCCGCGTTAGAGCGCATCCATGCGGTTTCGGCCTGATCATCGGCCTGATGACCAAGGAGCAGGTCTACACAACCCGCCTGCTGGCAGGCCTGCACCATGCGGGCATAGCGGGCCTTGCGTGCCCGTGCTGCCATGGCGGAACCTCTGGTCAGGTCGGTCAGGGTTATCAACTGGGCGGGCACGTCCATTGCGTGCAGGCGGTCTACCGTAAGCCGCGCCTCTGCCGCAGATTCGGGGCGCAGCCCGTGATCCACTACAAGGGCCAGCAGATTGCGGCGCCAGCGCCGGGCCAGCCATGCCAGTGCCAGACTATCCCCCCCGCCAGAAACAGCCAGCGCAACCGGAGCAGTCCCCGGTGCATCCGCACCCCACGGACCAAGGGTGTCCAGCCGCGCCGCAAACCATTGCGGGGAAACCGGCAGGTCGGAAAAAACCGGGCGCTGCTCAAACCGGACTGGCACCTCCCCTACCCCCAAAAGTGCGAGGGGACACGCTGGAGCACCTCCGGGTACTGTAACCCAATCAGTTACAGCCACCCTTGCGCCCGTATATTTCCGCCGCACGGGCCACGCGTGGTGCGGGGGACGGGAACTCGTTATTCAGCTTGCCCAGAGCTTCACACGCGGATTTTTTATCCCCCAGCGCCAGAAGCGTGGCTGTTACGCCCAGCAGGGCATCGGGTGCCCGAGCACTTTTGGGCGACTGGCGATACGCATCATAATACGCCACGGCAGACTGCCGGTACTGCTTCTGCCCGGCAAGGGACTGGGCCAGAAGGAACTGCGCATCCACCCTGAATGCTCCTTTGGCAGTTTTTAAAGCAGCCTCGGCGTTGTCGTGCGCGGTATCGTAATCCCGTTTCTGCAGAGCCGCCTTGCCTGCACTTAGCAGGGCATCAGGTGTATTGGAGCGCACCGCAGGCTCCGCAGGAGCAGCAGCAGGGGCGGCGCTACCCCCTGCACCAGCCTGTGCGGCAAACTGGCCATCCGCTACCTGCTTGGACAGAGCCGCTGTTTTTTGCTGGAGATCATTGGTGAGCTGGTCAATCTCGCCACGCATGTCGCGCTGCTGCTGCTCCAGCGTGCTGACCCGCTCCAGCAACTGGGATACCAGATCCCCATTCACAGCCGACGGCCCACCCGAAGAGGCAGATGGGGGAGGAAGAGCTCCACCCTCGCTCTGGGAAGCCTGCATCTGGCTCATAGCCTGCTTGAGGGCAAGAATCTGGTCCTGAAGGGCAATGCCTTCCCGGCTGGTAATATCCTGTGCATGGCCCATGGCGCTGGTTGTGCCCATAAGCACGGCCACCAGACCCGAAAGCACCAGACCATGGCGGACAACGCGTACTGCTTTAAGCCGGGACTTCATTGAAAACCTCACCCCATCGATAAGAAACGGGCAAGACTTCCATCATTCCGTCCTGCAAAACAAGACACGAAATACAAAACAGGCCGGGCTTGAGGGCCCGGCCTGTTCTGCTTGATCAGTCAGATTTCAGATAATGTCTGAAAATCTTACTTCACAGCCGTAATGGCGTTACGGTTCTGTGCCCATGCTTCTTCGGTGTCACCCAGAGCGGTGGGGCGATCTTTGCCGTAGGAGATGGTGGAGATGCGCGAAGAGGTCACGCCTTTTGCCACCAGATAGTCACGAGCGGCGTTTGCACGGCGCTGACCCAGAGCAATGTTGTATTCTTCAGTGCCGCGGTCATCGCAGTTGCCTGCAACTTCAACGTTCACCTGAGGATACTTTGCAAGCCAGTCAGCCTGCTTCTGCAGAGTGGTCTTGGCGTCAGCGCTCAGGCCGCTCTTGTTCAGGTCATAGAATACGCGGTCCCCCACGTTAGCGACCAGATCAGCTTCGCTGCCCGGCACCGGGCCAGACGGCTGAACAGCCGCGCCGGTGGAAGCACCCGTGTTTGCATTTTCGTGCGCACAGGCTGACAGAAGAGCAACCATACCAAGCGCAGCAACAACTTTCAGTCTCATGTGTCGGATCCTGAGAATTAGCCTTAGGGCTATTCGGAGAAAAAGAAGTTAATAACCTTGTATCTCCGCGTATTCTTCTGCTCCCCTCCGAACCCTTCGAAGAGCCGACGAATTTTGGAGACCATTCCGCCGTAAGCCATAGCTTATGCGGCCGGTCAAGCATGTTCTCTGTTTCTCATACCAGCCATACCTTGACTGATACCCAAACAACACACCCCGGCCCCGTGCATGATAGTCCAAAACTACGGAATTATAAAGAAAATTACGGCGGAATTATGAAAACTTCTCCCGCCCCAGCGCCGGGCGGGAGAATAATCCTTCACCCGTTCAGGGGGGACCATGCGGGATCGGATGCCCCTTCTGGCGTAGGAATGACGCGGTCATTGAAGCCCGTAATATCGACCATGCCGATAATGGAGCTGAATCCGCTCCCCCCCGCGCCGGCGCGGCTCTGGCGGCAATAGGCCAGCACGCGCCCATTGGGGCAGAAGCTCGGACTTTCCACCGTAAAGCCCTGGGTCATGATCCGCTCACCCGTGCCATCAGGCTGCATGACCCCGAGCGAGAACATGCCACCTGCAATACGGGTAAAGGCGATCAGGTCCCCACGGGGGGACCATACGGGGTCACCATAAGTGCCCTGCCCGTAGGAAACCCGCTGCGCGTTCCCCCCGCCTGCTGGCATGATGTAAAGCTGCGGGCTGCCACCACGGTCGGAGTTGAATACGATCTGCGAGCCATCCGGGTTGTAGCACGGGCTGGTGTCAATCGCGCCCGAAGCCGTAAGCTGCCTGCGCGCACCCGAAGCCAGATCAACCGAATACAGGTCCGACCCACCATTGCGGGTCACGGACAGCAGGACCGTGCGCCCATCGGGCGAGAAGCGTGGCGCGAACGAAATCCCCTGAAAATCACCCAGAATCTGCTGCCGACCGGTATTGAGATCAAACAGATACACCCGCGGCCGGTTATTGGCGTAGGACATGAAGGCGACCTGGTCCTTGACGGGGCTGAAGCGGGGCGTCAGCGTCAGCCAGTTACCCGCCGTGAGCATGCGGGCATTGGCACCATCCTGGTCCATGACGGCCAGTCGGGTACGCTGGCGCCCACGCGGGCCAGAACGGGAAATAAAGGCGATACGGGTATCAAAATACCCTTTTTCACCCAACATCCGCTCGTAAATCACATCACCCACAATATGGGCGATACGCCGCCAGTTGGCGGAGGATGTTGTGTAGGCTGTCCCCTGAATCTGCTGCTGGCTCAGCACATCCCACAGCCGGATTTCCACCCGCACGGATGCGCCACTCCCCGTAACACTCCCCGTAACCTGCGCATGCGCGCCAAGGCCCTTGGCGGTGGCAAAGTCGGGCTTGGCGGCAGCGGACGAACCGGGAATAACCTTGAACAGGCCCGTGTTGTTCAGGTCGTTGGTCAGCACCTCGGCCATCTGCTGGCCAAGCCCCCCACCAAAATCAGGAATGATAATGGGAATGGGGGCCGTACGGGCCTGATCCACCGTAATTTCCGCCTCCGGTGCGGCCGTGGCGGCAAAAGCGGCCAGCGGAGTGGCCAGAATGCCCCCTGCGGCAACGCTCGCGCCAAGCAGGGTACGGCGGCGCAGCGCGCCCACCAGAGCATCTGCTTCCTGATCGGAAATAAGAGGCCGGGTACTCATCAGCATGTGTTTTCCTCCGTGTGGCCTGCTTTTAAGGCCTGAAGACAAATTTGAGTTGTCGGGGCTGCCCAAGAAGCTCCCTTGGAATCGGCAGTTTGGCGCATGTGGGGTTTAACACGGCCGCGCGGGCACGCTCGGCCAGAGCACGGTAGGACGCGTCCGCGTCCATGCGCGCCTGTGTTTCAGGGGCGAACTGCACAATACGTGCCTCACCCACTGCATCCACGGTTACAACCAGATGGGCCACAAAACTGGCATAGTCCTTGGCCGCTGTATCCTCCGAATAGCAACGGCGGACGGATGCCCCAATGGCCTTTTGCTGCCCAACGCTCAGGCTGCCCGTAATGTTACTGCCAACGGGTGAACCACCCCCGTTAGGTGCCCCCCCGGCCAGCGGGTTGGCCCGCGCCTTGGGTGCGTGTGTCTGCTTCTGGTCCGAACGGAAGGTATCCAGCGTTTCCAGCAGTGAATGGGTATCCGGCTCGCTCTTTCTGGCCTTGTTGGGCTGCGTAAGATGCGAGGGCACCACCACATCGGGCAGCGTATCCGTCTGCTGCGTCATGGGGGATGGTGGCGCCACACTGGTGGACGGCTTGAGCGGCGCAGGGGGGGACGGGGGTGTCTTGACCGCCTCTGGCGAGGGTTCCTCCGCCTTGGGAGGCAGGGGTACGTCGGGCAGCGGCTCAGCCTCCGCCTGGGGCGGGGGCGGCACAGCCTGGGGCGGGGGCGGCGGGGGCGGGGGCTCCTCGTTCGGCACGTTCTTGGGCGGCTCGGGCGTGGGGGGGGCATCCTGCACGGCGGGAGCGGGCGGACGCGGCTCTTCCGCAGGCTTTTCAGCCTTGGCGGAGGGGCCTCCATCCTGCGCGTCTGATGGCTCGAACTCCATCTCGACCGTGGGCTGTGGCGGTTCTTCCGGCGGCTTTGGCGGCGGCAGGGAGATCAGCAGCGCCACAAGTGCTGCGATATGCGCCGCACCTGACACATAAAGAGACCGCCTGAGCAGAAGCTGATCAGACCGGCGTGGCCGTGCCATAGGCATCGTGTTCGTACCTCTCCACCCGACCGGATGGCTTATTGCCCGGAGCTGGCGGGTTGCTGCGCCAGCAGAGCCACATGTGTAAATCCACCTGCGGTAATCTGACCCATGACCTGCATGACCTGCCCATAATCAATATGGGCATCGCCACGCACAAAAATGCGGTGCTCGGAGTCATTATTCGCCGCCGCCTTGAGCTGGGCCACAAGCTGGTCCGCCGTCACCGGCGCATCCCCCAGAAAAAGGGACCCGTCCGCCTTGATGGAGACCGTAATCGGCTTGGTGTCCGAGTTTACGGGCCGGGCATCAGTTTTGGGCAGGTCAACATTCACACCGCTGGTCATCATGGGGGATGTGACCATGAAGATGATCAGCAGCACCAGCATGACATCGACCATAGGCGTTACGTTAATATCGGCCATCGGACGCCTGCGGCGGCGTCCGCTTCCACCAGACGACATAGCCATGCTCAGACCCTTTCTTCAGACTGGCGGGAGAGAATGGCGGCAAATTCGGTGCCAAATCCTTCCAGACGGTCCTCGAACAGGTCCATGCTGTTACTGATTACGTTGTAGGCCACATAAGCGGGTATGGCGGTCAGCAGGCCAATGGCGGTAGCAAACAGCGCTTCGGAAATACCGGGCGCCACAACGCTCAGATTGGTGTTGTGCTCCGCGGCAATGGAACTGAAGGAATGCATGATCCCCCACACCGTGCCAAACAGCCCCACAAACGGCGCGACCGGCCCCACGGTTGCCAGAAAAATCACCCAGCGGCGCAGACGATCCATCTCACGCGTAATGGTAATGCCAATGGCGCGGTCCACCCGCTCCTTAACGCCGCCACGCACCAGATCCACACCCGGAATGCGGGCCGAACGCCGCCACTCCCCCATGGCCGCGCCAAACACGGCGGCCATCGGACTTACGGGCTTTGCGCCATCGCTTTCGTACAGGTCATCAAGGCTGCCCCCGGACCAGAACCGGTCCTCAAACCCCGAAGCCGCGCGGTTGATCCGCCGGATTGTTACAAACTTGTCGATAATAATAGCCCAGACCATAATGGAGCACAAAAGCAGCCCCAGCATAACCAGCTTGACCACAAGCGAGGCGTTCATAAACAACGCCCAAACCGACAGGTCTCCCGCCGCGCTTACGCCGAGATTTGCCGCATCAACCGCACGATCCAATAATGCCTCCTGCCTCTGCACCCGTTGCGGGCCACCAGTCTCCGACTCGGGCGAGATTCCTCACGGCCCAACACTGCTGCTTCTTACTGTTTTCCGTAAAAAAGCAGAAGAGGCGCTTTTAGTCCTTTGGTGCCAGCCGGGTAAGAAGATCATGCCATGAAGGCGGAAATCGGGCAGGACGCCCATCTGCCGCGCGGACACATGCCAGACCCACATCCACCTCGGCCGCAACGTCGGCCCCACGGGTGACAATCTGTTCCAGCCGGCAGCTTGCGGCCCGCAGGGATGTCAGCCGTGTTGTAACGGTCAGCACATCATCCAGCCGCAGAGGCATACGGTAAGTCAGTCTGGCGTCATGCACCACAAAGACAAGCCCGTAATCATGCAAAAGGCCCGAGGCAGGCATACCGCAACTGCGAATGGCCTCGGTTCTCGCCCGCTCGGCAAAAGCCAGATACCGGGCATGGTACACTATGCCCCCTGCATCCGTATCTTCATAATAAACGCGAAAATCTATGGAATGGCTGCTCATGGAGCTTCCTCATCATCCGCCAGAAAATCCATCTGGGGGCCAGCCGTGTTTTCGGGCCGGGGTGGGGGCGTCAAGCCAAGATGCCGCCAGCCGCGTTCGCCCAGTACGCGGCCACGGCTTGTGCGCAGGACCAGCCCTTCCTGAATAAGAAAAGGCTCGATCACATCTTCCAGCGTATCACGCGATTCGGCCAGAGCAGCGGCCAGTGTTTCCACCCCCACGGGGCCACCGTGGTGATACTCTGCTATGCGTCGCAGGTAACGCCGGTCCATACCGTCCAGCCCCAGACCGTCCACTTCCAGCCGGGTCAGGGCGGCATCCGCCACTTCCACCTCGACCACCTGCCCTTCAGGCACGGAAAGGGAAGCAAAATCACGCACCCTGCGCAGCAGCCGCCCCGCAATACGGGGGGTCCCCCGCGAGCGACGCGCAATTTCCATGGCCCCACCGGCAGACAGAGCAAAACCCAGCTTGTCCGCCCCGCGCGCCACAATACGCGCAAGTTCCTCCGGCGTATAAAACACCAGACGGAGCGGAATGCCAAAGCGGTCACGCAAAGGTGTCGCCAGCAGCCCTGCACGGGTTGTGGCGGCCACCAGTGTAAAGGGGGGCAGATCAATCCGCACGGAACGGGCAGCCGGGCCTTCGCCAATAATCAGGTCAAGCTGGAAATCCTCCATGGCAGGGTAGAGAATTTCCTCAATCGCGGGCTGAAGACGATGGATTTCATCAATAAACAGCACATCCCGCGGTTGCAGGTTGGTCAGAATAGCCGCCAGATCACCCGCCCGCTGGATCACGGGGCCGGATGTCGCACGGAACCCCACCCCCAGTTCGCGCGCCACAATCTGGGCCAGTGTGGTTTTGCCCAGCCCCGGCGGGCCATGCAGCAGCACATGGTCCAGCGCCTCCCCCCGGTTGCGGGCAGCGTGAATAAAAACAGACAGGTTTTCGCGGCTGGCCTGCTGCCCTGTAAAGTCGGACAGGGTTTGTGGCCGTAAAGCCGCCTCGCCCGCATCCTCGCCCTGTCGGGTCGCATCAATCTCTCGCTCAGGGGTAAACTCCGGGCTCATCGCGCCAGGTCTTTCAGACTGTCACGCAGCACCGTATCCAGCGTAGCCTCTGGCCCACTGGCCTCCATAATACGGCGTACAACGGGAGCAGCCTCCATACGACGGAAACCCAGACCTGCCAGCGCCATAAGGGCATCGGCTTCCATACTGCCAACGGGGGTTGCCATGACCGGCACACTAAAACCGCCCTTGCTGCCAGGCATTTTGCCTGCCTTGTCACGCAGTTCTGTCAATATCCGCTCGGCCAGCCGTGCACCCACACCCGGTGCACGCATAAGGGTGGCCTTGTCCGCCGTAGTCAGGGCTGCCACCAGATCGCTCGCGGACAGGACTGACAAAATCCCCAGCGCCACCTTGGCTCCAACCCCCTGCACACCCGTAAGCAGGCGAAACCACTCACGCTCCGCACTTTCAGAAAAACCGTAGAGCAGGATGGCATCCTCACGCACCACGGTTTCAATCAGAATCCGGGCTTTTTCAGGCGGGTTGGGCAGAGCGGCCAGAGTGCGGCTGGATGCTGCGACCAGATAGCCCACGCCGTTCACATCCACCACAAAGCTGCCCAGTTCCACCTGAATGACAAGTCCGCATAAAAACGCAATCATGCCATGCGCACTCCGGCTGCAATATGGCGGGCACTGGCCCTGTGGTGGGCATGGCAGATGGCCACAGCCAGCGCATCGGACGCATCCGCCCGTATGACTTCCACCCCCGGCAGGAGCCTGCGCACCATCATTTCCACCTGTTTTTTATCTGCCGAACCAGTGCCAACCACCGCTTTCTTGACCGCAAGCGCGCCGTACTCGGCCACACCCAGCCCGGCAAGGGCCGGAGCCAGAAGGGCCACGCCACGAGCATAGCCCAGCTTGAGCGTGGCTGCCCCGTTACGGTTGACGTAGGTTTCCTCCACCGCCGCTTCCGCAGGCTGGAGGCGTTCTATCAGCCAGTGCAGGTTATCGTGCAAAACCTTCAGCCTGTCTGGCACGCTCTCAGCACTATTGGTGGCGATCACGCCATTTTCCACATGCCGGAGCCTGTTGCCCTCAACATCAATCACGCCCCACCCTGTAAAGCGCAGGCCGGGATCAATGCCAAGCAGACGGACCACAATCAGGCCGACAGTTTTTCCGCCAGATCATCCGGCAGGTCAAAGTTGGCATAAACGTTCTGGACGTCATCATTATCTTCCAGAACATCAAGGAACTTGAACAGGCTCTGGGCCTTTTCCTCATCCAGTGTCACGGTGTTTTCAGGCCGCCAGTCCAGCTTGCCACTTTCGGCCTCGCCAAACCGGGCCTCCAGCGCATCCTTGACGGCAAAAAAAGATTCGACCTCACATGTGATCTCATGCCCGGCTTCGGTCGAAACCACGTTTTCGGCCCCCGCCTCAATAGCAGCTTCAAGCATGTCATCTTCCGAAGCAACGGATACAGGATAGGTCATGACCCCAAGCCTGCGGAACATGAAAGAGACGGAATTGGTTTCCCCCATGGAGCCACCACTTTTGGAAAATGCCGCACGGACTTCCGAGGCGGTACGGTTACGGTTGTCCGTCAGGGCTTCCACAATCACCGCCACACCTGCTGGACCGTAACCTTCGTAGCGCATTTCCACGTAGTCATCGCCACCAGCGCCACCCGATGCCTTTTTGATCGCACGCTCAATGGTGTCCTTGGGCATGTTCACATCACGCGCGGCAACAATGGCGGCACGCAGGCGCGGGTTGGAGTGGGGGTCGGGCAGGCCGGAGCGTGTGGCCACGGTCAGCTCACGAATGATCTTGCCAAACTGCTTGGCGCGTCTGGCGTCCTGCGCACCCTTGCGGTGCATGATGTTCTTGAACTGGGAATGACCAGCCATATTCCTTACCTTACCTGTCCTGCCACCGGGTGGGCCAATTCAGCCTAGCTGCCCGTGGCAATGCTTGTATTTTCTGCCCGACCCGCATGGGCACAGCGCATTGCGGGGGGTCTCCCCCCAGCTTGACGGATCATCCGGCATAATGGCGCTGCCCCCGATGGGCACGGCCATTTCCGGTGTGGCACCCGGCGTAAGCCCGGTACCCGGTTCCGAGGCATACCCTGCAACTCCGGGGTCGGCATGAATGGCCGCCGTGTCCGCAAAGGGGTCTTCCATCGGTGGAGGAGAGACCTCCACATGCGCCATGAGCGATGCTACGCGCTGGCGCATTTCCTCAAGCATGAAAGTGAAGAGCTGGAAGGCTTCATGCTTGTATTCATTCAGCGGATCTTTCTGCCCATAAGCACGCAGGCCAATGCCCTGACGGAGCTGGTCCAGCGCATGCAGATGCTCCTTCCAGACCGCGTCATACGTTGTCAGCAGGATCTGCTTTTCAATAAACCGCATCAGGTCGGGGCCAATATTGGCAGCCCGCGCGGCCTGGGACTGGGTGACCGCCTGACTGATCCGCTCGGCCACGCTCTCGGCGTCCATACCGTCTTCACGCGCCCAGTCGGCAACTGGCAGATCAAGGCCGAACGTTTTGTGCACCTGCTGGGTCAGCCCCTCAACATCCCATTGCTCGGCAAAGGATTTTTCGGGAATGTGACGTGCAACCAGCATATCGATCACATCGTCCTGCGCATCGGCCACAATTGCAGACACGTCATCCTGCGCCATGAACTCGCGGCGCTGGGCATACACTTCCTTCCGCTGGTCATTCATCACGTCATCATATTTGAGCGTGTTCTTACGCATGTCGAAGTTGCGGGACTCGACCTTTTTCTGCGCCCGTTCCAGCGCCTTGCTCAGCCACGGATGCACAATGGCCTCGCCTTCCTGCATGCCCATCTTCTGGAACATGCTGCCCATGCGATCCGAGCCGAAAATCCGCATCAGGTCATCCTGAAGCGAGATAAAGAACTTGGAGTTCCCCGGATCACCCTGCCGCCCGGCGCGGCCACGGAGCTGGTTGTCGATCCGGCGGCTTTCATGCCGTTCCGTGCCAATCACATACAGGCCACCGGCCTCGCGCACCGTAGCGTGGTCGCGGACTACGCGATCGCGGATTTCCTGCTCCACCGCCGCACGTTCAGACGTGTCTTCCATATCGCCAAGCTGCTGGGCGATCAGCATATCCACATTACCGCCGAGTTTGATGTCCGTCCCACGGCCAGCCATGTTGGTGGCGATGGTAATGGACCCCGGCGCACCAGCCTGCGCCACAATCTTGGCCTCCATTTCATGGAAGCGGGCATTGAGCACGTGGTGGGGAATGTTCTCGCGCTTGAGCAGCGCGGACAGGGCCTCGCTCTTCTCGATCGAGGTCGTGCCCACCAGAATGGGCTGCTGGCGCTGATGCACCTCGTTGATCAGCTTGACAACGGCGGCAAATTTTTCCGCCTCGGTCAGATAGACCTCGTCATCCTCATCCTTGCGGGCTACAGGCCGGTTGGTGGGAATGGCCACCACATCCAGATTATAGATTTCGGCAAATTCGTCGGCTTCGGTCATGGCCGTGCCGGTCATGCCCGAAAGACGGGGATAAAGGCGGAAAAAATTCTGGAAGGTAATGGAGGCCAGCGTCTGGTTTTCCTGCTGGACTTCCACGTGTTCCTTGGCTTCGAGCGCCTGATGCAGACCATCGGAATACCGGCGGCCTTCCATCATGCGGCCGGTGAATTCGTCAATAATCACAACCTTGCCGTCACGCACGATGTAATCCACATCACGTGCAAACAGGGTGTGTGCACGCAGGGACTGCATGACATGGTGCACAACGGCCACGTGGTGCAGGTCATACAGCCCGCCCTCGTCAAGCACGCCTTCCTCACGCAGCAGCAGTTCCACCGCATCCGACCCGGCATCGGTCAGGATGACCGTGCGGAATTTTTCATCTTTTTCGTATGCGGTTTCGTCCTGCACAAGCCGGGCGACAACGCTATCCACCGAGCGGTACAGGTCAGAACTGTCTTCCGCCGGGCCGGAAATAATGAGCGGAGTCCGTGCCTCGTCAATCAGAATCGAGTCCACCTCATCCACAATGGCGTGGTGGAAGGGCCGCTGAACCATTTCGTTCAGCTGGTACTTCATGTTGTCGCGCAGGTAGTCGAACCCGAACTCGTTGTTCGTGCCGTAGGTAATGTCGGCCGCGTAGGCCTGACGCCGCTGCTCATCGGGCATGTTGGGCACGATAACGCCCGTGGTCAGCCCCAGAAATGTGTAAAGCTGCCCCATTTCCGCCGCATCGCGCGAGGCAAGGTAGTCATTGACCGTAACCACATGCACACCCTTGCCGGAAAGGGCGCTCAGATACACAGCCAGCGTTGCCACCAGCGTTTTACCTTCCCCCGTGCGCATTTCCGCAATGCGGCCGGAGTGCAGGACCATGCCGCCGATCAACTGCACATCAAAGTGACGCATGCCCAGCACACGGCGCGATGCCTCACGCGTGACGGCAAAGGCCTCGGGCAGCAGGTCATCCAGCGTGGCTCCTTTGGCCAGCCGGTCCCTGAACTCTATGGTTTTGGCTGCCAGGGCAGCATCATCCAGAGCCTGAATCTGAGGCTCCAGTGCGTTAATTTCCGACACACGGCGCTGGAATGCCTTGAGCGTCCGGTCATTGGCTGTGCCGAACAGGGCGCGGACGAAGCGTGAAAGCATGAACACCTTTCCAGAACAGTGCGGCCTTGCCCCCTCCTCCCTGCATCATCCCGCAAAAATAATGCGGGGCAGGGCGAAAGACACAGGCGTTTTGCGTGGCTTGCCCTGCAAAATAGGACCGGGCAGGGGTTCGGTCAACCAAGCTTGCTGTTCAAGCCCCATATCAGAGCGAAACAGGGGTTGCGGGGGCGGGTAGCCTCCTTCATACATAACGAACTGTTTTTACCGGCTTTAAGGTTTTATCCTATGCGGTTTATTCCCTACGCGTTCGGGTTGGCAGCCACTGCCCTGCTCGGTTCTTCCATGCTGTGCGCTCCCTCCTTTGCCGCAGCACCTGCACCGGCCGCCTCCACGGCGCCCGCACAGCCCACGGACCCGAACACGGTTGTGGCCACTGTGAATGGTGAAAAAATCACCGTTGCCGATGTGCAGAACGCCATGACCACCATGCCGCCGCAGATGCGCCAGCTTCCCACCTCCCTGATCTACCCCATGCTGGTCAACCAGCTGGCAGACCAGAAGGCCATCCTGATTGCAGCGCAGAAGGAAGGGCTGAACAAAAAGCCCGATACCCAGAAGCTGATGCAGACGGCAGCGGACAACGCACTCCAGAATGCATGGCTGTCCCAGCAGGTGATGCCCCACCTGTCCGATGACTCCATCAAGCAGTATTATAACGAAAACTACGTGGGCAAACCCGCCGAGCAGGAAGTTCACGCACGCCATATTCTGGTCAAGACCGAAGCCGAAGCCAACGATGTGATCAAAAAGCTGCAAGGTGGCGCAGACTTTGGCAAGCTGGCAGCCGAAGTCTCGACCGACAAGGGCAGCGCCGCACAGAATGGTGGCGACCTTGGCTGGTTTAAAAAGGGCGACATGATCCCCGCCTTCTCCGATGCAGCCTTCGCCATGAAGAAGGGTGAGATCAGCACCAAACCCGTGCAGAGCCAGTATGGCTTCCACGTTATTCAGGTGCTGGACACACGCACGGACCCGACCCCCACGCTCGAAGCGGTGCACGACAAGATCCGTCAGGCCCTGATCCAGAAATACGTGCGTCAGGCCGTGGAAAAAGCCGCAGCCGGGGTCAAGATCGTGCGCTTTGACCCCACCACGGGCAAGCCGCTGGCCGATACGCCCGCAGCACCTAAAAAATAAGATACTCAAACCGGCAACAGCCCCGGCCCGCTCCAGACTGTTCTGTAGTGGACCGGGGCTGACATCTACCAAGGATACCGCCAGATGGCGCAGTCTCTCCCCGTTTCTCCCCTTGCCCAGCCAATGCCTGAGCTTGGCATTGTTCGTGGGGTAAGGCTTGGCGCCATTGCAGCGGGTATTCGCTACAAGGGCCGGACCGATCTGGTGCTGGCCGAATTTACACCCGGCACCACAGTTGCCGGTGTGTTTACCAAATCCAAATGCCCCGGCGCGCCAGTGGACTGGTGCCGCGCCATTCTGCCCGGCGGACAGGCCCGCGCACTGGTCGTCAATGCTGGTAACGCTAACGTGTTCACCGGTCGCGCAGGCCGCCAGACATGCGAAGCCACGGCACAGGCCGCAGCCAAAGTGGCAGGCTGTTCACCCGATACGGTCTACCTGGCCTCCACCGGGGTTATTGGGGAAATCCTGCCCGCCGAGCGCATTACCACCGCCCTGCCTGCCCTGCATGCCACCCTGTCCGAGACCGGGTGGGAAGCTGCTGCGCGCGGGATCATGACCACGGATACCTTCCCCAAGGCGGCTATCCGTAAAACGCAGATCAACGGCACAGAGGTGGTTATTCAGGGCATGGCCAAAGGCAGCGGCATGGTCGCACCTGACATGGCCACCATGCTGTCTTTTGTCGCAACGGATGCAGCCCTGCCAGCCTCCGTGCTGCAAACCCTGCTGGGAACAGGGGTCAAAACCACCTTCAACTGCATTACGGTCGATTCCGACACGTCCACCTCCGACATGGTTCTGTTCTTTGCCACCGGTGCAGCAGGCAACGCCCCCGTGGCCGATACGGTGGACGCCCTGCACGACCCCGCTCTGAGCGACTTCAGAACCGCACTGAATGACCTGCTGCGTGAACTCGCCCTGCTGGTCATCCGTGATGGCGAGGGGGCGACCAAACTCATGAGCATTACGGTCAGCGGAGCCGTATCTGACGAATCCGCCTGGCGTGTGGCCATGGCCATTGGCAACTCCCCACTCGTCAAGACCGCCATTGCCGGTGAAGACGCCAACTGGGGCCGTGTGGTCATGGCTGTTGGCAAATGTGGCGAACCTGCCGACCGAGACACGCTGAGCGTGTCCATTGGTGGCGTCTGCATTGCCCGTGATGGCACCGTAACCGAAGGGTATGACGAAACACCCGTGGTGGCCCATATGAAGGGGCAGGAAATTGATATTGCGGTTGACCTGGGACTTGGTCAGGGTACGGCCCGTACATGGAGCTGTGACCTGACACACGGCTATATCGACATCAACGGCTCTTACCGTAGCTGAGTGTTCCGTTTTTTACAGATGATCTGCCTTTTCTTGGCACACCAGGGAGCCTGACCATGTCCAGCATTACGCCTCCGCCCGGCTGGGGCGCTACACCGCAACCTGCCGGGTCCGGTGCATGGAACACACCACCGCAGCAGCAGCCCGATGTATGGGTTTACGCAGGGTTCTGGTGGCGTGTCTGGGCATTTTTGGTTGATGCGGTCATCCTGAGCACGGCCGAATGTATTCTCAGCCTGTTTTTTGGCCCAAAAATTAACGTGGACTGGGAAGAACTGTCCATTCCCGACGCATCCAGCCAGACGGTGGATGTGGTTAACATCACAGCAACATCGCTCCCGCATGCAAACCCGGTTTCCGTCCTGATCCCGCATCTGCACGCGGGGGCGGAATGGCATACGTTTGGCATTGTACTCAGCCTCCTGCCCATGGTGTACTGCGTCATGTTCGAAGCCTCATCATTCCGGGCGACACCGGGCAAGCGGCTGTTCGGGCTGGAGGTGGTCTCACTTCAGGGGGAGCAGATTTCTCATCTGCGCGCGCTGCTGCGATTTGTCATCAAGGCATTCCTGTCCTTCCCCCTGCTTTATATCGGGGTGCTGATGGTGGCATTCACACAGCGCAAACAGGGGTTGCATGACATGATTGCAGGCACATTGGTCCTGCGCCACACAAAACCCGCGCAGATTGCCCCTTTTCCACCCCACGCCTAAGCTCATTCCCCTGCCTGAATAACAGTTGCGCCGGTTGCCGGTCTTGATACCGCCTGATTTGCCTCCTACCCTGCAGGCAGCATCAGGCGCGTAGCGCAAAACCCCCAGACCGTTCAGCAAAGGACAGGGCAGGTCATGACCGCACAAAGCCGGGATCGTTTTTTTGTTTTTTCCTGGATTTTCAAAAGCTGCCTTCTACTCCTGCTTGGCTGGAGCTTGCTCCCCACCGAGCGCGCTCTGGCTGACAGCCCTGCCACCGTGCAGGCAGGCGGACTAAGCCAGCAGGATGCCCAGCAACTGCTGGACGTGCTGAACGACCCCCAAAAGCGCGCCGAATTTTCCCGAACACTTACCCTTATGGCCAAAGGGCTGCCCACAGCCCCGAGCAGTGCCGCCTCTACCACCACACCTGCGGTCATAGATAATTCCGTGCACTCGGAACTCGATAATCTGGGCAACACGGCTACCGAGTATGTAGACAACTTTACCAGTCTGTTTACCGATCTGGGCTCTGTTGGCACATGGTTCCGCCACGAGGTACAATCCCCCCGGTCCCGCCAGTCCCTGCTGGATTCCTTTGGCCGCGCCCTGCTGATTATTGCCCTTGCCCTTGTGGGCGAGCGGGCAACCAGCATTGGCCTGCGCAGGCCCCTGACTTCGGTCAAGAAAATGGCCGAAGCGCGCGAGGTCCGGCAGGCGGAAGCCCAGACCATAAGCAACGACACGCCCCCCGAAACCGCAGCAGTGGCCGATGCGGACGCAGACACACCCACAGATGCAGACACAACCCAGACGCGCGAAAAAGACCAGCGCCGTGGGAACGAGGTGCTCCGCTACCTTGTGCGCATTCCCTACAACGCCATGCACTTCCTGCTCAAACTGCTGCCCGTAGGGGTGTGCCTGCTGCTTGGCTATCTGGGCGCGGAATTTCTGACCTCCACCGATCAGGCCCGTACGGTGGCACTCACGCTGGTTAACGCCTACGCCATTGCCCGTGGCCTTTATCTGGTTATCGAGACCATTCTGGTCCCACACTCCCCCGCCATCCGCCTGCTGCCCATGCCAGATGACACGGCCCGGCTGCTGACCCGGTGGTGGAACGTACTGGTGGCAGCGCCTTCCATTGTCATCTGCTTGTCCATTCTGGGGCGGGAGTTTGATCTGGATACCCGCGGGGTAGAAGCCATGATGCGCGGCGTGGTGCTGGTCGAACACCTGCTGATCGCCGCCTTCATCTGGCGTATCCGCCATATTGTGGCCCGCGCACTCCAGCCCTCTCCGGGGTTGCGCAAAAATGCCCTATGGGCGTTTGCAGGCACGCTGGCCAAACTATGGTGGGTGCCGGTCATTTTTCTGGACATGGCATTGTGGTTTGTCTGGGCGGCCCACCTGAAGGGGGGGTACCAGTGGATTCTGCATGGCACACTGCTGAACCTTTTATGCCTGATTATCTCCCGCATCCTCGCGCTGCTGGTGTACGGGTTACAGGACCGACTGTTCCGCGTTGGACCGGAGTTGCAGGCCCAGTACCCTGACCTGCAAAAACGGGCGGATTTTTACTACCCGTTTGTACGCAAGATCATAACCGTCGCCATTATCCTGACCACCGCGATCTGTGTTGCGCAAAGCTGGAGTATTCCCACCTTTGACTTCTTTCTCCACTCGGCCCTTGGGCTGCGCCTGATCGGAGCCGCAGCCTGCCTGCTGATCGGCATGACCATTGCCGCTATGGCGTGGGAGACGGTGAACAGTATGCTGAACAAGCAGATATCGCGCTATTCGGCCAGCGCGCAGGAAGCGCGGGCGGCAAGACTGCGCACCGTACTGCCCATTATCCGCACGGTGCTGCTGACCGTGATCATTATTTTTGTTGCGGTCACCACCCTCTCGCAGATCGGGATCAATGTGACACCACTGCTGACGGGCGCGGGTATTCTGGGTGTCGGCCTGTCCTTTGGTTCGCAAAGTCTTGTCAAAGACGTGATCACCGGCTTTTTCATGCTGGCCGAAGACGCCATTCAGGTGGGAGACTGGGTGACGACAGGTGGCATCGCCGGTACGGTTGAACACCTCTCCATCCGTACCCTGCGTGTCCGGTCGTTTGACGGAGACCTGCATATCATTCCGTTCTCCTCCGTAACCTCCATTGCCAACACAGCACGCGGCTTTAACCAGATTATTGTGCGCCAGACACTGGATCTGAGCGAAGACACGGGCAAGGTCGTCAAGATCATGCAAAAAACCATTGAAGACATGCGTAAGGAAGATACCTTCCGCCCCATCATCTTCTCTGATTATACCGATCTGGGTGTGGATAATTCGGATGGGAACGGCGCAGTGCTGGTAGGTATTATCAAAACCGCACCGATGATGAAGTGGAAGGTCCAGCGCGAATTCTATCGCCGTATTGCCCTGCGCATGGCAGCCGCTGGCGTCAAGTTCTATACCTCCACCAGCTACTCCACCACACCACCCAACGTACCCCTGCATATGGCGCTCGACGCCATGCCCTCCATGCTGCAAGGTAGCCCTGCGGCCACCACCCCGGCCAGAACCGAGCAGCAGCCACCGGCTGCTCCGCTCAAAGCCGACAAATAAGAGGCCCACCCCATGTCCGAGCCTATTTTTGCGACCACCCTTGCGGGCACGATTATCCAAAGCCTGGAAACGCCTCTGGCAGAAGACGGGTTCGCCTTCCTTCAGGCGCAGGCCATGCAGGCCGTGCTGGAGGCCGGGGGGCTGCGGGGATGGGAGGATTTTGCCGCAAGCTGGAACGATCTGGGCGTGGACCGCTACATGGCCGATGGCGGGCGCTACCGGCGCAGGCGCTATGCCACGTTCTCGCTGACCCAGAATGCTGTAACGCGCAAACCACACCAGCCCCACTACCAGAGCAGGGACTACAATACCCTGAATGGCGGCGTGGAGCGCTGGTTCAAGCCCGTGCTGCCCGCCCTTGGCGAGCACCCGGCACTGATGGCCATATTACGGCTGGCTCTGCGCGTGGTCACGGATATGACCCCCGCAGAACGCAGGCCTAATGCGTGGCATACGGAAATACACCAGTTCCGTATTGAAGCCCGGCCAGATGCGCTCGGCCACCCAACACCTGAAGGCCTGCACCGTGATGGCGTGGACTGGGTTTTTGTCGTGATGGTCCGGCGGGAGAACGTGGCGCAGGGGGAAACATCCATCCACGACCTCAGTCACAAACAGATTGGCAGCTTTACCCTGACCAACCCCATGGACACAGCCGTTGTCAACGACAACAGGGTTTACCATGGCGTAACCCCCGTACAGCCTGTGGACCCCAGCCGCCCGGCTTACCGCGATGTTCTGGTGGTGACCCTCCGCCACGAATAGCGGAACAGCAGCCCCGGACCGAAGCGGATTTAATACCCTGCGTAATAAATGGCGTGCAGCCCAAGGGCTACAAAGCAGATAACAAAAGCCAGCGCGCCCCCCATCTGGGAAAATTCCTTGAATGTCATCCCCACGTCACTGGCAGGGGGTACAACGGGGTTCTGGACCGGAACCGGGGTGTCTGGCCGGGAGGCAGGCAGCACATGCACCGGCTCACTCAGCGCCTCGTGTGTTTGCGTGTGCACCGTGGCGTTACCGGGCAGGGCGGAAGGTACCCCGTCTACCTGCTGCGGAGCTTGTAATGCAGAAGTCTGCCCATCGTGCAGAGGAGTGGCTCCGTCAACACTGCCTTGTGTTTCCTGTTCACTCATGATGCTGTTCTCCACGTGGTTATCATGCAGACCGAAAAGGATCCTGTTTTTTTGGTCCTGTCATAGGGGTTCGTCAAGCCGTTCAGGGTATCTGCCCCACGCAGCCAGCACTGGACGGCACCCGACCGGACACGCCACATAAACCGGACCTGATTTTTTGCTATGGAAGCAGACATGAAACATATTCTTCTTTGTTCCGTCATGCTGGGGCTGGCAACAGCTCCCGCAATGGCCGCTCCCCACACAGCAGCTCCTGCACCCGCACCCACGGCTGCAGCCACTTACCCCATGACCACCTTTATGGGCTCATGGACCGTGCGGGCCGAAGTGCCAGCCTTTACGGTTGCTGGTAACAAGGCCGTGGGCCCCGCCGCGCGGCTTTTGGTCAATGTGCCCGAAGTCTACGCCGCCAATATTGGCGAAAGCCGCTTCAGCCTTGCCCAGAAAACCGGTTCATCCTGGTCTGGCACCCAGAATGGCACCACCATGACCATGACCCTGATCTCCCCCAATGCCGGGCATATCCTGATCACCAACACAAACGGACATCAGGTGGACGTCCCCCTATACCGCAACGACCCCTAAGCCACCAACCGGCCTGCGGGTCTGCTGCTTCCCCTCCCACGCGCGTTGACGTGTGGAAGGGGTACGCATGCCTTATGCGTTCACCGCGCTCTGTGGCGTCCAGTCCTTTAGAAACGCCTCCAGTGCGGCGTCAACCTTGCCAACCCTGACCTCCAGCCGCACGTAAAGATTCCCCGCATCCTTGCCACCATGAGCCTGCACACCCTTGCCGCGCAGACGCAGCACGGTACCGGTATCGGACCCGGCTGGCACGTTCATCTTAACCGTACCTGTAGGTGTTGGCACCATAATGGGGCCACCCAGCACTGCGGTTTTCAGGTCCACGGGCAGGGTTTCACGCAGGTCGGAGCCTTCTCGCGTAAAGATGGCATCGGGCAGTACGGTCACCGTAATCAGCGCATCCCCTGCCGGACCGCCCTGCACACCAGGCATCCCCTTGCCGCGCAGACGCAGAACCTTGCCATCCTCCATACCAGGGGGGATACGCACATCCAGCGTTGCGCCATCCGGCAGGTTCACACGCGACGTAGCGCCATTAACCGCATCCAGAAAGCTGACATTCAGCGCAAACGACCTGTCTGCCCCCTTGCGCGGGCCAGCACGGCGCGCACGGGCACCCCCGCCAAACATACCGCCGAACAGGTCGCTCAGGTCTTCTTCCTGAAAACCGCCCATGCCAGCACCACCGGGACGGAACCCGCCTGCACCGCCAAAACCACCGCCGCCAAAGCCGCCAGCTCCAAAACCGGGGTGGCGTTCCTGCCCCGAAGCATCAATCTCGCCCCGGTCAAAACGCGCGCGCTTGTCCGCATCGGACAAAAGATCATTGGCCTGATTAAGGGCCTTGAATTCCTCTTCAGCCTTTTTATCGCCGGGATTAAGGTCCGGATGATATTTTTTGGCCAGCTTGCGGTACGCCTTGCGGATGTCATCCTGACTGGCTGTTTTGGCAATACCTAATACTGAATACGGATCGCGATCACTCATGCAGCCGTCCCTTCCCCCATCCTGTTACCATTACCGGGCCGCATCCTGCGCCGCCCACAGCCAGTCGCCGCCCCAGGGCGTGCGTTCAGGCGGGGGGTGCAAAAAGCCTCCGCCAAGACTGTTGTCATTATAATCTTGTCTCCATACCACACTACACGCCTGCCCAAAGTGTGTTGGCTGCGCGCACCGTTTTTGCAACTGTTACCCCTAATAATGGGAACGAGACCCCAAGCGGTCAATGGAAGACAGGAGAAAGCCCCCTGTGCGTCCGACAGATAAACTGCTCCACAAAAATGGAAACCGGAGCATGGCCTCTGTCCGGCTGGACCTTTATTCTTTATAAAGTCGGAACCATAAGAGCGCTACGCCAGACAGCAACAGGCTGCTGGTCGCTCATAACGGATTGATTGGAGACCCCCGCATGGCTGACAAACCGCGCTTTTTTGACGATCTTGCAGGTGTTGCCGGAGGTGCTGTATCCGCACTGACCGGTGTGCGTGAGGAAATGAACGCCATTATCCGCAGCCGGGTGGACGAAGTGCTGACCAGCCTGCAGGTTGTCCGCCGTGAAGAATTTGAAGTCATGCGCGAACTGGCAGCGCAGGCCCGCATTGGCCAGGAAGAGGCCGAACGCCGCCTGGCCGCACTGGAAACACGGGTAAACGCGCTGGAACAGCACCTGACCGGCAGCCACAAGGGCGGCGCGCACTAATTACGGTCGCGCGCGCTCTTTTTCCCGTTTTTGTTTTTGACCGCAGGCACGGGAGTCATGCCATGCCAGCCCTGACAACCGGCTCCACCACCCCACCCACCAACCCGCTGGACCTGATGGAACAGGTCATTGCCGGGCATGGGTGGACCTTTGACCGCTGCACCCCGACCGAAATGGCGGCTGAAGCCCCGGCCCGATGGTGCGACTACGGGTTATTTTTTTCGTGGTCGGCAGAACTGGGCACCATTCTGTTCACCTGCGCCTTTGACCTGCGCGTAAGCCCGGATATGCGGCTGGCCCTGTACGAGCTGATCGGGCTTGCCAACGAGCAGGTATGGGTCGGCCACTTTAGCGTCGATACGGAAGATGGGGTGCTGCTGTTCCGCCACGCCCTGCTCCTGCGGGGCACGGAAACCGCAACCGACATTTTTGAAGACATGATCGACATCGCTCTGGCCGAGTGCGAACGGTTTTATCCGGCCCTGCGCTTTTTCCTGACCGGTGGGCTGAATGCGGCAGATGCGCTGGCCTCGGCCATGCTGGACTGCCATGGAGAGGCATGAACATGACTGAGCATTTTCCTCTTCCCTCCATCCTGCTTGTCGGATGCGGCAAAATGGGTGGCGCCATGCTTGAGGGCTGGCTCAAGGCCGGGCTGGCCCCCTCCGTCATTATTGACCGCCACCTTGCAGACCTGCCCGCCCCCCACAAGGTGGTGCAGAGCATACAGGATGTTCCCGCCAGCTTTACACCGGACATCATTATTGTCGCGGTCAAACCGCAAAAGGCCAACCCCGTGCTGGCCGAACTGGCCCAGCGCTTTGGGCAGGCAACGCTGCTTTCGGTCATGGCGGGGCGTACCATTGCCAGCCTGCATGCAACCTGCGTGCAGGCCAATCCACAGGCCAACCCGGTTATTATCCGCTCCATGCCCAACACACCCTGCGCGCTGGGGGCCGGTATGAGCGGGCTATACGCCCCCCCCCATGCTACAGTGGAACAGAAATCCCAGTGTAACGCCCTGCTCTCCGCCGTGGGGGAAACCGTATGGGTAGCTGAGGAAGAACTGATCGACTCCGTTGCCGCCATTTCCGGCAGTGGCCCGGCCTATGTGTTTTTAATGGCCGAACTGCTGGAAAAAGCAGGCGTGGAACAGGGCCTACCCGCCGCTGTTGCCCGCAAGCTGGCCCGCGGCACCCTGTATGGCGCAGGCTGCATGCTGCACACACTCCCGACCGATGCCGAAGAACTGCGCCGCAACGTAACCAGCCCCGGCGGCACCACGGCTGAAGCCCTGAAGGTCATGATGGCCCCGCAGGCATGGCCCGCAACCACCTCCGCCGCCATTGCCGCTGCCGTGCACCGCGCCAGAGAACTGGCCAGCTAAGGCTTCCCGCCTTGCCAGCACCATTCCGCCAAACCATTTACCGCTCATGCGACAGGTCTTTGATATGGATAATGATGACTTTGACACAGCCCTTGTCTCGGCTGCCCTGACACTGGCCCAGAACCGGGGCTGGGGTTCCGTAACCGTGCTGGCTGCAGCGCGCGAGGCGGGGTTGCCCCTGCCTGAAGCCCGGCGCCGCTTTCCCCTCAAGGCCAGTATCCTGCTCCGCCTTGGCCGCATGGCCGATGATGTGGCTTTAGCAGACGACATGCTCTGTGGCACTGTACGCGAGCGGCTGTTTGACCTGCTTATGCGCAGGCTCGATGTGTTCCAGCAGTATCGTGGTGGGTTGCAGTCTGTTTTGCGCACCCTGCCCATGGACCCGGCCCTGACCCTGCTGCTCGGAGGGGCTACGGTGGAAAGCATGCACTGGATGGCCGATGCCGCAGGCGTAAACGCCAATGGCGTGTCTGGCTTTGTACGCGTGAACATGCTGGTGGCCGTATGGACCCACACCCTGCGCGTCTGGGAAAAAGACGAAAGCCCCGATATGGGCAGCACCATGGCCGCTCTTGATCAGGCTTTGGACAGGGCCGGGCGCTTTGGCCTGTTCCCCACCGAAGCGGATACAGACACCCATCAGGGCGGGCTGGCTGATCTGGATGATGTGGCAGACATGGATGCAAGCTTTACGCAGAGCACAATATCGGCCCCGTGCAACTGATTTTACAACAAGCGGCCTTTACGACCGAACCCTGTTTGGCTTAAAAGGGGCGCAGGCAGTTCAGGCCATTGGGGCGTAGCCAAGCGGTAAGGCAGCGGATTTTGATTCCGCCATGCGGAGGTTCGAATCCTCCCGCCCCAGCCAGAACCCGTTCCCCCCTCCGACAAAGCAGTGGTTGCAGCCCTTCCCCGTCCTGTGGAAGGGTACGGTTGTCCTATCTGTTCCACCACACGCCATGGCCCCCGCACCAAGCGGAGCCATAACACAGCAGTTTTTGCCATGCCCGATGCCCCCGCTCCTTCATCACCCCTTTTGCGCCACCCCGGTCTGGTTGCTGTTATTGGCGCACGGGCCCTGTCTGCCTTTGCCGGGCAGGTGCAGGCCGTAGCCGTTGGCTGGCAGGTTTACGCACTGACCCATAGTGCGGCGGCTCTGGGGTTTGTGGGGCTGGCGCAGTTCCTGCCCATGGTGGCGTTTATCTTCCCTGCCGGGCATGCAGCGGACCAGCATAACCGCCAGCGTATTGTGGTAACCTGCCAGACCATAGAGTTACTGGCCGCAGCGTTCATGGCCTATGCCTCTTTTACACACCAGTTGAGCGCCACCATGATTTACGGACTGGTCGCCCTGTTTGGCACCTGCAAGGCGTTTGAAATGCCTGCCCAACAGACCTTTCTACCCTCTATTGTGCCGCCAGCCCTGTTCCCCCGGGCCACAGCCCTCTCTTCCTCCCTGTTTCAGGTCGCAAGCATTGCCGGGCCATCCCTTGGCGGGCTTTTATACGGTCTGGGTGCGGGGGTATGTTATACGCTCTGCGCGATCAGCTTTGCCGTAGCGGCACTGGCCACCTGGTCCATGGTCATCACAAGCCCGTCCCGACCACGGCAGCCCGCCACTCTGGCCGCTGTTTTTGGCGGCATTGCCTTCCTGCGGCGCAAACCCACCATGCTAGGTGCAATCTCACTGGATCTGTTTGCCGTCCTTTTGGGCGGGGCCACGGCCATGCTGCCTATTTTTGCCACGGATATTCTGCATGCCGGGCCATGGGGGCTTGGGCTGCTGCGGTCTGCCCCCGCTATTGGAGCCCTGCTTGTTGCTGCGGTTCTGGCCCGCCACCCACTGGGCCGCCACGCCGGACGGTGGATGTTTGCCTCCGTAGCCGTTTTTGGCGTGGCTACCATTCTGTTCGGTTTTTCCCACTCCATAGCCGTATCCGTACTTATGCTGGCCATTCTGGGCGGGGCGGATGTGGTGAGTGTTATGGTGCGTGGTGCGCTGGTCCAGCTTGGCACTCCGGACGAAATGCGTGGCCGTGTCTCTGCCGTGAATATGCTTTTTATCGGGTCATCCAACCAGTTGGGCGAATTTGAAAGCGGAATGCTGGCCGCTGTTATGGGCCCAGTTGCCGCCGTTGTGCTGGGGGGTATTGGCACACTGATTGTAACGGGCATATGGATGGGCCTGTTCCCCGGTCTGCGCAAACTGGACAGGCTGGAAGATATTACAACCGATACAGTATAAATCTGGAACAATAAAAAAAAGCCGCACCAGAAAACCGGTGCGGCTCCTTGCATGACCGGCCCTAAAAGGCCGGTAACGCTTTACCCGTCAGACAGCTTTTTTAAGATTGGGGCTGGCTTTAAACCGTACCGTTTTACCAGCCTTAACCTTGACCGGCTCACCCGTGCGGGGGTTGAGCGCCTTACGGGCCTTGGTTTTGCGGACTGTAAACGTGCCGAAGGACGGAAGGGTAAACCCACCCTCACGCTTGAGTTCAACAACAATGGCATCAATAAGGTCATTCGCAGCCTGATTGGCGGCAACCCCTGTGCAATTGATTGAATCCTGAATCACTGCTGCAATAAAGGCCTTGCTCATGGAGTTACTGGCTCCCTTTCAGACAGAATTTTTGTACATGACAATTATTGAACGAATATGCCTAAAAGGCTTTAACGGCTTGTAATCATATTTCTCAAAAATTACCAACATAAAAAATATATCTTTTTTCGATTCCTGCCGATGGGAACAGCAGAAACAGAATCTGTGTCTTTACAGACACACACATCTTCCCCGTCAGGTAGCACGGGGGACTGGCCCTGCATACCGCAAAAACCATGCCACTCTTTCTAACTGTTAGCACGCCTCTTTATAATATTACATAATTCCTAACTCTAAATAGTGTGACAATTTACAGAACATATCCAATGATTCCGATCATTTCTTGTCCGGACAAAAGCAACGTTCCCGGCCCTGCGCGACAACCAGACTGCCGCAGTTTTTTCTCCAGATGAGACATTTTTTGAAAATACTGTTTATAAAAATAAAATTTCCATATTCAGTTCCGTAATCAACCCGCAGAACAGCCAATTTTGCAAACCTGCGCCTGTATCCTTTTTGCCAGAAATGCACCCGATGTCCTGTTATTCCCGGATATTCCGGTTTTACTGCATGATGCAAAAAAACAGCCTTTCGGTTTATTGCCTTTATTTGATCATAAGACAGGTATATCCTGAGCCGTAAGCCAAATACAGCCCGGTTATGATGCTGTTATTGCGGCAAACAGGGTTCATGAGGTGCAACCATGCGTTTTTTCCTCTTTTTACTGTCTGCTCTTGGTCTGGCAACGCCTGCTCTGGCTGCGGACCTGCCCGTTACTGCGGACTTTGCCGCACAGCCAGCCTTCGCTCCCGCGTACCACGCCATGAGCACTCTCCCCCCCTGGGTATCGCAGTTAAAGGCGACCTCGGTCCCGGTTGAAAAAACAAATATTGATGGCAAACCCTATCTGCTGGGTCATCTGTGCAAACCCCATGACTGTGCGGACTACCAGATGGAAGTCCTGTTTACCCCTGATGGCCATAAGGCGTGGGGTTTCTTATCCGTTGTGACCCATGGTGCATTGTACCAGATGCCACTGGGTGACCCCTCCGCCCCCATTCTGGCAGCACTCAGAGCTGCTTACACAACCAACAACCCCGAACATCCCGGCTGCAATGGTCTTGCCGCTGGAAAAACAGACCTGCCAACCCCATAACGCAAGGTATGACTGTTTTTCAGGATGATCTTTTCCCACGCAGAACTGTGGCATCACAGGCTATGCCACCAGCAGAACTGTGGGAAAAGCTGGCGCGTTCGGCCTTCAGGCAACGTTTTCATCTCAATGCACAGGATATGGCGTATTTACGGGAGAAGGGTCTGCCGCTGGTAATGGAACATGGGCAGGACTTTATTGCCCGCCGTCTGGCCCCGGCCGCGCCACTCAGGGACGGACGGCAGACACCATGGAAAGGACACCCGGTTTTTGTCGCCCAGCATGCCACAGGAACATGCTGCCGCTCATGCCTGGCAAAATGGCATGAACTCCCATCCGGCCGCCGCCTGAGTGACGCGGAGCAGGATTATATTCTTGGTGTGCTGGCACACTGGCTGGCAAGGGAACTGGAACGGCCGGACGCATCCCAACCAGCCCGCAAATAAACCCGACCGCCCCCCAGCTCAGGGGGTAGAGGGCTGACGGTCCATTAACAGGGATGTCACCACCTTTTTGAAGGGGGAGAACCTGTCGGCCATACGCAGGCACCCTTCGCGGATCTGGCGGAAGGGTGGACCATCATGGGTATAGAGCGAGGCAATCCCGTTTGTGCCAGCAAACAGAAGCGCTGTTGCCTTGCGGTGCTGGCGCTCAAATGCGCGCAGGGCCGCAGGATTACCTGCATCACCATTATTCGCAACCGCTGCCAGCACCTGCCGGGCCAGTATGTCCTGCCCCTTCAGACCCAGATTGAACCCATGTGCCGTAATAGGGTGCATGCCAACGGCCGCATCCCCTACCAGAGCCAGCCTGCGGGCCGTAAACCTGTGCGCGTAAACACCTTTGAGCGGGTACACATGCCGGGTGCTGACGAGCCGCATGGCCCCAAGCCGGTTACCCACACGACGCATGATTTCGGCATTAAACGCCTCACGCGGCATATGGACCAGCGCTTCAATATCCTGCGGGGGCAGGGTCAGCACAAGGGAGGAGGCCATGCCGTTAACCGGCAGCAGGGCGATGGTCTGCCCCTCATCAAACCACTGGAGCGCAACATTGTGGTGGGGGGATTCGTGCGCCATGCGGCAAACCATCATGGACCTGCCGAAATCATGCACAATCGCGCCAATGCCCGCCCGCTGCCGGGTGGGGGAAAAACGCCCATCCGCCCCAACAACCAGCTTTGCATTCACCTGCCCGCCGGTATGGTGGACAGCCGCGTAATCCTGCCCCTGCCGGATGGTCTGCACGGCCGTACCGGATTGCAGGGTAATGTTGGGCATATGCTGTGCCGCAACAAACAGGCCACGGCGGATCTGGTTGTTGGAGACCAGCCAGCCCAGCGCATCCACCCCTTCGCCCCGCGTATCAAACGTAAGGGGGTGCCGAAAACTGCCGGTTTCAATCCGGGCTTCCTTGAGCGGGCAAACAACCGCCTGCGGAATGTGGGACCATGCCCCGACCTGTTCGAGCAGACGGACAGAATGGTGGGTCAGGGCAATTTCGCGCCCGTCAAAACCGGGTTCGGACCATATATCCAGTGGAGCACGCTCCAGAACGGTTACCGAAAGACCACCACGCGCCATAAGAAGGGCCGTGGCCAGCCCAACCGGACCACCACCAATAACGGCAACATCTGTCTGCTGTATGTCGGACATGGGTTAGTCCTTGTCTGCGCCAAAGGTTACGGGCTGGCCGTGCCAGCGTGCGGTAAACAGGGCGGGGTCGGCCCGTTTGGGGGTGTGCTGTACACCATCGGGTGTGCCCACAAACAAGAAGCCCGCCAGCCGGTCCACTCCCAGTTCGGCCGCCAGAACGGCGTCCTCCACCAGTGCGCCGGAAACCCATACGCCGCCAAAACCTGTTGCGTACAGGGCGTTAAGAATATTCATAGCCCCTGCGGCCACGCACATTTCCTGCTCCCAGAGCGGAATTTTGTGCTCCGGTTGCAGATGCATACCCAAGGCAATAATCATGGGCATGGTGGCAAAACGGGTGCGGCGTTTTTCAATTTTGGCAGCGGGGGCTTCTGGCTCCACCCGCGCCATGCTGGCCACAATGCGCTCGGCCAGAGCAGGGCGGTCCTGCCCCTCGATCACAACATAGCGCCATGGCTGAACCCGACCATGGTCGGGTGCGCACATGGCCGTGCCCAGAACAGCCATCAACTGCTCGGGCGAAGGCGCAGGCTCTTGCAGCCGGTCGGTAGAGGCGCGGGAGAGAAGCATGTCCATAGGCGTCATGGTCTGTGCCTTTGTTGCAAAAGAGGACGTTAAGCCGCGTTACTGCGGAAACGCCGGAAGTGGGCCACCCCCCATAAGGTGCAGATGAAAATGGGGAACTTCCTGCCCCGAATTGGTGCCTGCATTGGTAATCAACCGGTAGCCGTTTTCTTCCAGCCCCAGAGTGTGAGCAATCTGCCCGGCTGCACGCATGACTCCGGCAATTTCTTCCGCCGGAGCGGTTTTGCTGAAATCCATGAAGGAAACATATGGCTTTTTGGGAATAATCAGCACATGCACCGGGGCTTTGGGGGCAATGTCCTCAAAGGCCAGCACCCAGTCGTTTTCAAAAACGGGTTTGCACGGAATTTCACCACGCAGGATTTTCGCAAAAATGTTCTGCTGGTCGTAAGGGCCTTTGCCGGTCACAGCCATGGTGGGTCAGTCCTGTTTTGTTGCGTCTGGTGCGGTTGAGCCTGATGTGGGCAGGGATACTTTGGGGCGGGAGGCTTTTTCGGCAATGCCGCTTGTGCCTTCGCGCCGGGCCAGTTCTGCCCAGACCTCATCTGGCGTAATACCTGCGTTCACCCACATGACAATCAGGTGGTAAAGCACATCGGCACTTTCCCCCACCAGCAGGTTGGTGCGGCCTGCTACGGCCTCGATCAGACATTCCACCGCTTCTTCGCCAAATTTCTGGGCGATCTTGTAGGTACCGCGCGAGAGCAGGCGGGCCGAGTGACTGACTGCAGGGTCCGCGTTCTTGCGGCTTTGCACGACATCATACAGCCGGTTGAGCACGGAAGCATCGGCCCCGTCGGACTGAGGGGGGAGTTCCGGGGTTTCCGCCGCCTTGGCTTTTTTAGCCTTGATGGTTTTGGTCTCGGCTTTGGCGGTGGCTTTTGACGGAGCTTTTTTGATCATGGCGTCTGACTGACCTGAAAAGGGGCGGGGGAAGGACGAACCGGCAGTCCAGCCCGGGTCAAAGCCTGTTTGACCTGAGAGACGGTAAACTGCCCAAAATGGAAAACACTGGCGGCCAGCAACCCGGTTGCTCCAGCCTGGGCACCTTCCACAAAATGGTCAAGCGTGCCGACACCACCAGAGGCCACAATAGGCAGCCGCACAGCCTGTGTTGCCGCACGCAGCAGGGCCAGATCAAACCCGCTACCCGTGCCGTCACGGTCCATGGATGTCAGCAGGATTTCACCCGCACCGCGTTCGGCGGCCTGTTTGCACCAGTCTATGGCATTCATGCCCGTTGGAGTGCGGCCACCATGGGTAAAGACCTCCCATGTGCCCGGCGCGGTCTGCCGTGCATCCACTGCCACCACAACACACTGGCTGCCAAACTTGCGTGCGGCCTCACTGATCAGTTCGGGGCGGGTCACTGCAGCCGAATTCATGGCGCATTTATCTGCCCCGGCCAGAAGCAGGCGGCGCATGTCGTCCGTAGTGCGCACCCCCCCACCAACGGTCAGGGGGAGAAAGATTTTTTCCGCGGTGCGGCTCACCACATCCAGAATGGTATCCCGGTTTTCATGGCTGGCAGTGATGTCCAGAAAGGTCAGTTCATCCGCCCCGGCGGCATCGTACACCGCCGCCTGCTCAACCGGGTCGCCCGCATCGCGCAGGGCAACAAAGTTAACCCCCTTGACCACCCGGCCATTTTTAACGTCCAGACAGGGAATAACGCGTAGCTTCAGCATCCGCTCAGCACTCGCAGGGCTTGTGAGGGTGATACACGGCCATCATACAGCGCACGGCCAACAATAACACCTTCTATGCCCGGTGTGGTGCTGGCCGCCTCGCGCAGGGCTGCAAGGTGGTCAAGGCTGCCCACACCTCCACTGGCAATAACGGGAATGGATACGGTGTTGGCCAGCGTTACGGTCTGCTCGATATCCAGCCCTTCGAGCATGCCATCCCGGCTGATTTCGGTAAAGATAATTGCGGCCACACCAGCATCCTGCATCCGCAGGGCCAGGTCGGTTGCCTGCATGTCCGATACTTCCGCCCAGCCCTCGGTCGCCACCAGACCGGAGCGTGCGTCAATCCCTGCCACAATGCGACCGGGGAAGGCGCGGCAGGCCTCGCGCACCAGAGCGGGGTTCTTGACCGCGACAGAACCGAGAATAACGCGGGTAATCCCCGCCTCCAGCCATGCGGCAATGGCGGCCATGTCGCGCAGCCCCCCCCCAAGCTGGACCGGCACATGTGCTGCATCCAGAATGGAACGTACGGCCTGTGTATTGGCCGATGCCCCGGCAAATGCGCCGTTCAGGTCGACCACATGCAGCCATTCAAAACCTGCATCCTGCCATGCCGTGGCCTGTGCGCCGGGGTTGTCGGAATAAACGGTTGCATCGTCCATTTCCCCCCGGCGCAGGCGCACACACGCACCATCCTTCAGGTCAATGGCGGGGTAGAGGGTCAGCGGGCGGGGAGGCAAGGGTGTGGTCATGGCGTGTAGCTGGCTTCTTGTTCGTTACGGGTCTTGGTGAACTGTAAAGGCAGGGTATCATCGAGGCATTTGGTAAGGAACAGCCCTGAAACCAGCTCATCCCCCACCCGGGCGTAAAACGGGTGTTCGCCCCATATGTGGAACCCGGTCTTTTTAAACAGGGCGATGGCCGCAGTCTGTGTTTGCAGCACGTCCACATTGATCACCCGAAAGCCCATGTTGCGTGCGGCGTTTTCCACCTCCCGCAACAAGGCGGCTCCCAGCCCCTGCCTGCGCGCATACGGCGCGACAAACAGATGGGCAAGAGTGATGCACATGGCCTGTAGCTCGTTATTCCGCGGGGCGCGAATAAGCTGAGCCCCCCCAACAATAACTCCATCCAGCCGGATAGCGAACAGCATGCGCTCGGGCACCAGCAGCAGGCCCCGAAAATAACGTTCAAGCACCTGTCGGCCCTGTGGCTGTAACCAGCCAAACCCGCCTCCATCCAGAATGGCGGCATCCACGGACTCACACAAAGCCTGAAGGTCATCTTCCTCCAGCGACAGAATACGCTGGACGCGGGTTACGCGGGACATCAGAACGTTGCTTCCGGTTGCCAGGTTAAAAAGTTCGCAAGAATCTTCAGCCCCACGGTCTGGCTTTTTTCCACATGGAACTGCGTACCCGCCACGTTGTTGCGGCAGACTATGGCTGGCACGCTGCCACCGTAATCCGCACTGGCAAGCAGCACATCATCCGTGGTGTTACGCAGGGCATAGGAATGCACAAAATAGCCGTGCGGAGCCGGACCCAGCCCTTGGGTCAGGGGGTGGGACTGGTGAAGCTCCAGTTCGTTCCAGCCCATTTGCGGCAGGCGCAGACCGGGGGCTTCCATGGGAGCGATTTCCCCCCCAATCCAGCCAAATCCCTCGGTTACGCCATGCTCAAGCCCACGTTCGGCCATAAGCTGCATGCCAACGCAGATTCCCAAAAAAGGCGTCCCTTTTGCTACAGCCTGCAAAATGGCGTCCTTTAAGCCCGCAATGGCTTCCAACCCCTGCGCGCAGTCGGCAAATGCGCCTTGACCGGGCAGAATAATGCGGTCCGCGCGCCGGACCTCGGCTGGTTCGTTGGTAATGATCACCGAAGCGTCAAGGCCTGAAAGCTCGGCTGCGCGCATGGCAGCCCGGGCAGCAGAGGCCAGATTGCCTCCTTCGTAATCAACAACAGCAATGGAGAGAGGCTGGGCCATAAAACCCTCCTGGTTCTGATCGTGCGGAAAACCGTGCGACTCCCCCGCATAGGGGCAAAAACACGGCTGCTTGTCTGTTGAGGCGGGGCCATGTTCTGCCCAGAACACGGCTGGATCACACCCGCCACCGGTTGGTTTACAGGACGCCTTTGGTCGAAGGAATGGCACCAAGGGCGCGCGGGTCGGGCTCTACTGCCATACGTAGTGCGCGGGCGAGAGCCTTGAACGCCGCCTCGGCAATATGATGGCAGTTTTTACCGGCCCGCTGGTTCAGATGCAGGGTAAGCATGGCGGACATGGCAAACGCCCGAAAAAACTCCTCCACCAGTTCCGTGTCCAGCCCACCAATGCGGTCCCGGTCAAAGGTGGCTTCAAACGTCAGAAACGGGCGGCCCGAAAGATCGACCACCGCTTCGCACAAAGCTTCGTCCAGCGGCACAAGGGCAGAGCCAAACCGGCGCACACCGCGCTTGTCACCCAATGCCTGACGCATGGCCTGCCCCAGGGCAATGCCCGTATCCTCCACCGTATGGTGGCCATCTATATGCAGGTCACCCTTGACCGTTATATCCAGATCAAACAGGCCATGCTTGGCCAGAGCGGTCAGCATGTGGTCGAAAAAGCCGATACCGGTCTCAACCCGAGCCTTGCCAGTCCCGTCCAGAGTCAGGGCAATGGCGATATCGGTTTCGCTGGTAACGCGGTGAACTGTGGCGTGGCGCGATATTGTCATGGTCCCAGCTTATAGCCCAACACCGGGCACAATGCCATTCCGCCGACAGAGGGGTATTTCAGGCTTCAGGCACATGCTCTTCCAGTTCCTTCAGCCACAGGGTTGCGTTGCCATCGGATGGGGCGCGCCAGTCCCCACGGGGGGAGAGGCTTCCCCCCGCCATGACCTTGGGACCATTGGGCATGGCCGAGCGCTTGAACTGGCTGGTGGTAAAAAACCGGAACATAAAGACCTTCAGCCATTTGCGAATAACCGGCAGCCCGTAGCTTTTGTGGTCATGCGGCATAAAGCCCGGCGGCCATGCGCCGCGCCCGGCATCACGCCAGACCTGTTCGGCCATAAAGGCAATGCGGGCAGGGCCAAAGCCGTGGCGCAACACGTAATAAAGCGTGAAGTCATGCAGGGCATACGGCCCGATTGTCTCTTCCGTGCTCTGGCTGACACCTGCCGTTGCGGGGATCAGCTCGGGCGAAATCTCGGTTGCCAGCACGGTGTGCAGCACGGCGCAGACACCCGCCGGGAAATGCCCCGAGGCAATGCACCAGCGAATAAGATGCTGGATAAGGGTTTTGGGCAGGCCCGCATTGACGTTGTAATGCGCCATCTGGTCCCCCACGCCGTAGGTACACCACCCCAGCGCCAGTTCCGACAGATCACCCGTGCCAATAACAAGACTGTTATGCTGGTTGGCCAGACGGAACAGAAAATCCGTGCGCAGCCCGGCCTGCACGTTTTCAAACGTAATGTCATGCACGGCTTCCCCTCTGGCAAAAGGGTGATCCATGGTCTGGAGCATGAGGGTTGCGGCAGGCCGGATATCCAGCGTTGCCTGTGTGATGCCCAGATGCTCCATCAAGGCATGCGCACTGGCCAGTGTCTGCTCCGTGGTGCCAAAGCCGGGCATGGTGTAGCCTCGTACAGCCGTGCGGGGCCAGCCCAGTTCGTCTGCCGTGCGCACCGCCACCAGCAGCGCATGGGTGGAATCCAGCCCGCCAGATACACCAATCACCATGCCCGCTGCCCCGCAGCTTTTAAGGCGCTGCTTGAGTGCCGAAACCTGAATGGCAAAGGCCTCAAAACAGTCCTGCTCCAGCCGTGTGGGGTCCGCTGGCACAAAAGGAAAGCGGGAGAGCGGGCGCAGCAGACCAAGGTCAGCAGTAGGGGGAGCCAGTGTAAACCCTATGGAACGCCAGAGAGTTTCTGGTGGCCCGGTCATGGCGGCGCAATCGGCAAAAGAGCCAACCTGCGCACGCTCATGGCGGAGCAGTGTCAGATCAATATCCGCCACAACGGCACGAGCACCTGTAGGGAAACGCTCACTTTCGGCCAGCAGCACGCCATTTTCAAAAATGGCGGTCTGGCCATCCCATGCCAGATCCGTGGTGGATTCGCCCTCTCCCGCCGCGGCATACAGATAGGCGGCCACACACCGCGCGGACTGGGAGAGGCAGAGCAAGCTGCGGGTTCGGGCCTTGCCCACGGTAATATCGCTTGCAGACAGGTTGGCCAGAACGGTAGCCCCGGCCATGGCCTGAGCTGCGGAGGGCGGGCTGGGAACCCACATATCCTCGCAGATTTCCACACCAAGGCAAAAGCCCGGCACGTCGTGAGCCGTAAACAGAAGGTCCACACCAAAAGGAACATCCTGCCCGCCAAGACGCATGGTTTGCCCGCGAACGGCAGCCCCCGGTGCAAAATGCCGTTTTTCGTAGAATTCGCGATAATTGGGCAGGTAACTTTTGGGCACCACCCCAAGAATATGCCCCCGGTGCAGCACTACTGCGCAATTATACAGGCTGTTCCTGTGCGCCAGAGGAGCACCGACCACCAGCACGGGCAGCAGGTCAGCCGTGGCCTGTGCCAGTTCCACCAGTGCGTTTTCCACCCCGCGCTGTAGCGGGCCGTGCTGGATCAGATCCTCAATGGAATAACCACTCAACCCGAGTTCGGGAAAAACGCACAACCCCACACCCTGCCGGGCACAGGTGTGGGCCGTGGCCAGAATCTGGTCCCTGTTGGCATATGGGTCTGCAAGGGTAACGGGCGCCGTGCAGGCCGCCACGCGCACAAATCCCTGATGATACAGAGATCGGAATAAGGACGTGGTCACGGCTTTCCTTCCTTGCTGCGAGGAGCACAATCCTGTCTAGCAGGCAGGCAAACCGACCGCCAAGGGCTGGTAAGGGACAGCCCCATGACAGATGCGTGCAGTTGTATGCAAAAAAAGCGCTTTTTTTGCATTTTTCCTCTTGCATAATTGGGCGCACCCCCATAGAAGGAGGCCATCCAATGCGGGCGTAGCTCAGGGGTAGAGCACAACCTTGCCAAGGTTGGGGTCGTGGGTTCGAATCCCATCGCCCGCTCCAGATTTTCCTAAAATTTTCTGGAGCTTGGATGAATATTCCAATTATTCATCCTACCGCATTGTTTATCTCCCTTCTGCCATATTATAAATATGGCGACCTCAGACCGCAATAAGATGGTCAATCAGCCTGCCTTGTATTTGGTTGGAGTACTCCTCATGGAGTCGCCTGACATGCTGCCATAAATTGCCGCAATACCCGCTTTTGCAGACGTACAACGCTATCCCTTTAGCAATTCTAACGTATTCCAGTTACATCGGATCGCCCTAAAGGCCGGAATGTACGCCCCCTTGCCCGTACTCATATTTTTCATGGGGTCCGTCGGCAGATCCAAGCCTGTTATCACCATACGAAAAAGCAGGGTCACGCAAAGTGCGTTACATCTGACCAGCAAAACCTCTTCCTTGGTGAAAATCAGATTTTTTATACCTCATAATACCGTAAATACGTTACCAGAGCAGGGACTGGCATCATGACTATACCCGGTACAAATCTGGGCATACGTGGGAGAGAACCACAGCAACAGACAGATTTTTTGGGGAAAGAGTAAAGGAACCCTTCATTACCTGGCGGGAATCACCCCAGTAACAAAATAAACCACATGCCAGACCAATTTGGGAAAAAAAGCAGTTCCAAATAATTTCGAACTGACTCCGGACGGGCTGGACTACTTTTCCAGCCTGACACATAAACCACCAAAATCTAGAAAAATTTGGTGGGTGCACAAGGACTCGAACCTTGGACCCGCTGATTAAGAGTCAGCTGCTCTACCAACTGAGCTATGCACCCTTACAGCCCATTGGGCTGAAGTGGGGGTCTTTTACCACCCCTTTTTCATAAGCACAAGCCTGAAAATTCAGGATTTTAACAAAGCCAGCACCGTATCCAGCTGATCGAGACTTGTATAATGAATCTCCAGAGACCCCCCTTTGCGACCATCAAAATTAACGGCCACTTTTAACCCCAACCGGCTGGCAAGATCGCGCTCAAGGGCTGCGATTTCCGGGTTCTGGGTCTTTTTCTCCTTAACCACTGGTTTGCCGGTTTGCTGCTCCACTGCTTTTTGCACCAAAGCCTCTGTCTGACGAACGGATAAACCTCGGGCAATAACCTCGGCTGCGGCCGCTACAGGGTTGGGGTGAGGCAACAATGCTCTGGCATGACCAGCTGACAACGTACCTTTTTTAAGCTCTGCCCGAACTGCATCTGGCAACTTGAGCAGACGCAACATGTTGGCAACATGAGGGCGGGACTTGCCAATGGCCTTGGCAAGGTCTTCCTGCGTCAGGCTGTATTCATCCATCAGGCGGTTAAAGCCTTCGGCCTCTTCCACAGGATTCAGATCTGTGCGCTGGAGGTTTTCCACCAGCGCTGCGGCCATGGCATCGGCTTCGCTCAGATCACGCACATGTACGGGCACCTCATGACACTGAGCTAACTGTGCCGCCCGCCACCGTCGTTCACCTGCAATAATCTGGTACTGGCCTTTTTTATCCGGGTCTGGTCGCACCAGAATAGGTTGCAAAATACCCCGCTCACGAATGGAGTCCGCCAGTTCTTCAAGAGCGGCCGGTTCCATAATCTGCCGTGGCTGGAATGGCCCGGCGACAAGTGCTTCAACCGGAAGAACGCTCACAGTACCACCCTTGTGTTCAGTTGCATCCCCTTTTGCACTCATGCCCGCCCCTGCGGCATCACCCAATAATGCGGCAAGCCCCCGACCCAGTTTTGGACGGGCGATGGTTTTGCTCCGTGGTGGCGCGCTCATGCCGTTCTCCTCATGATTTCAGCGGCAAGCGCCTGATAGGCCATGGCTCCGGTTGCGCGGGGGTCATAGGTCATAACGGGCAGGCCGTGGCTCTGCGCTTCGGAAATGCGGATATTCCTCGGGATTATGGTCTCAAGCACATCATCACCAAAAAAGCTCCGTGCATCTGCGGCAACCAGTTCGGACAAATTATTCCGCTTATCATACATGGTCAGCACAATACCTGCGACCTTCAGGCCGGGATTCAGGTTTTTGGTCACATGCCCAATGGTTTTAACCAGATGCCCCAACCCTTCGAGCGCAAAAAATTCGCACTGCAAGGGAGCCAGCACACCATGGGCCGCTACCAGAGCATTCAGGGTCAGCAGGCCAAGGCTTGGTGGGCAGTCTATGATAATATAATCAGCCTGCTGTGCCAGAGATTCCAGTGCCTCACGCAGCCTGTATTCGCGGCCCTGCGTTTCAACCAGTTCGATCTCTGCCCCGACAAGTTCCGTATTGGCGGCAATAACCGACAGGTTATCAATCTCGGTTGGCTGTAACAGATCATGCGCCGATTTTTCGTGCATAAGCAGGGCATAGGCTCCACCTTTTCTGGCATCGTAGCTGACACCAACGCCGGTAGACGCATTGCCCTGCGGGTCCAGATCCAGAAGCACAACGCGAGCGCCATCGGCTGCCAAAGCTGCGGCCAGATTAATGGCGGTGGTTGTTTTGCCCACGCCACCTTTCTGGTTTGCCACTGCAAGAATGCAGCAGTCTTTTCGGGTTTTTTTAGCCTTCTGCACGATTAAAATTACTCACTTCCAGAATAACACCATCGGGGCTTGTTTTGCTGGGCCATGACCGGACATCAAACCTCCAGTTCATGGCTGCCTCTTCAATTTCCTGCTCGGCCTGCCGTCCCTTCAGAAACAGGCCAACACCACCGGGCTCCAGTATTGGGCGCGCCCATGCAAGCAATTTGTCCAGCGGGGCCAGCGCACGCGCTGTAACCACTGGTGTGGGAGCAACCTCAGCATCATCCAGCCGACAGGGCAAAACAGTAAGTGGCGCACCCGTTATTCTGGCGGCTTCACGCAAAAACGCGGATTTACGCTGATCGGATTCGATCAGCACCCCCGGAATATTAGCTGCGATTCCCAGCACAATACCAGGAAAACCACCGCCTGACCCCATATCCACAAATCGCTCACGCCCTTTTACCAAAGGTACAAGCTGGAGACTATCCAGAATATGCCGCTCCCACAGGTTATCCATATCTCTGGGGGAGACAAGGTTGATCCGCTCGTTCCATTTTTTGAGTAAAGCCATATAGGCATGCAGACGCTCTTCTGTTTCACGTGAAACAGTATCATACTCAACCAACATGAGTCTGCTCCTGCCCTTTGCGCAAATAGGCTAAAACCGCCATAAGCGCGGAAGGGGTCATGCCGGGAATACGCTGTGCAGCACTAAAACTTTCCGGCATGACCTGTTCCAGACGTTCCCTCATTTCCGTGCTGAGACCACCAATACGGGCAAAATCCAGATGTGGCGGAAAACGGATTTCCGTCTCGGCTTCCAGTTGTTTGATTTCCCTGTTCTGGCGGCTCAGATACCCGCTGTAGCGGGCCTGTGTGGTCACATATTGCCGCACCCGCTCAGGCACCTGCAAAAACCAGGGGGCAATCTGCTCTACAACAGACGGATCGGCTCCATAGCCCAGAACTTCCAGCAAACTCCTGCGCCTGCCATCCTGCGCGACCTTCATTCCCACGCAGGCAAGCTGCTGGGGCTGCCAGCCCTCGGCTGCGGCCTGCTCCGTTACAGCATTGATCTGCGCCAGTTCATGCGCAAAAGCTGCCTGTCGCTGCGCACCCACACACCCCCATTCCACGCCCAGTTGCGTCAGACGGATATCCGCATTATCTGCCCGCAGAGTCAGCCTGTATTCTGCACGGGATGTGAACATACGATAGGGCTCGCTAACCCCTTGCGTCGTCAGGTCATCCACCATAACGCCAATATACGCCTTACCACGGTCCAGACTAACGCCAGACTGGCCACCTGCGCAACGGGCAGCATTAACACCAGCCAGTAGTCCTTGCGCCCCGGCCTCCTCATACCCCGTTGTTCCGTTAATCTGCCCGGCCAGGAACAGGCCGGGACATTGACGCAACTCAAGCGATGTTGTGAGTTCACGCGGGTCAACATAATCATACTCCACCGCGTACCCGTACTGCGCAATCACCGCGTCTTCCAGACCGGGAATGGAGTGAATCATGGCATCCTGCACATGAGCTGGTAAGCTGGTGGAAATGCCGTTCGGATAAACCAGATTACCGCCCTCATGCTCAGGCAAGGCTTCGGGTTCGAGAAAAATCTGGTGGCTTGTCTTGTCCGCAAACCGCACGACCTTATCTTCAATGGAGGGGCAATATCTTGGCCCACGGCCCGAAATCCCTCCTCCATAAACAGCAGACAGGTGCAGATGTTCACGAATGATCTCGTGTGTTTTCTGTGTCGTCGCGGTAATGCCACACACCATTTGCGGGTTGGTGATGGCCTGCGTCATGCGGCTGAAAGGCTCGGGCACGACGTCCCCTTTATCTTCAGCCAGAGCGGACCAGTCTATGCTGCCGCGCTCAAGCCTTGCCGGTGTACCGGTTTTCAGGCGTCCCATCCGCAGCTTCATACCCCGTAGGCGCTGCGCCAGTGCTTTTGCTGGCTGCTCCCCGATACGTCCCGCAGGCTGGGACTGATGCCCGATATGGATAACCCCATCCAGGAATGTGCCGGTTGTCAGCACAACCGCACCCGCCTGCCATTGCCTGCCATCTTCACACACAATGCCACAGACTCGTCCATCGCTCTGGCACAGCAGGTCTGCCACAGCCCCTGCCACAATATCCAGCCCCGGCGTTTGGGCGAGCAGGTCCTGTATGGCCTGACGGTACAACATCCGATCGGCCTGCGCACGGGGGCCCTGCACCGCTGGCCCCTTGGAGCGATTAAGCAGTTTAAAATGAATACCCGCGCGATCTGCCGCACGCCCCATAAGCCCATCCAGCGCATCAATCTCCCGCACCAGATGGCCTTTGCCTATGCCCCCGATCGCCGGATTACAGGACATGGCACCAACCGTATGTTTGTTATGTGTCAGCAGAAGCGTTCTGGCTCCACACCGGGCGGCCGCGGCTGCGGCCTCGCATCCGGCGTGACCACCGCCAACCACAATCACATCATAAAACCCCATCATAACCACGCCCTGCACCATGCCTTTATTTGCCAATACAGAACTGCCCAAAAATGGCATCCAGCAGTTCTTCAACCCCTACATGTCCCGTTAACCGCCCCAGAGCCCGCATGGCCAGCCTGAGTTCCTCTCCCCGCACTTCGGGCCATTCCTGCCTGAGTGCTTCTTCCAGACTGGCGCAGGCATCCTGCACCCCTGCACTATGGCGGGCCCGGGTCAGCAACGGCATCCCCGTGGACGATGCAGTTAAGGCCAGCACCTTCTGCTCCAGAATCTGACGCAGCGTATCCAGCCCCTCACCTGTTTTAAGACTGACAGGGATAACACCAACGCCCTCTACCTCTGCCGGAAGGGCCGCCAAGTCAAGCTTGTTCCCGACCACAAGCGCACCGGGAAAGACACTTTGCGGGATATCAGATGCTGCAAACATCTGTACAACACAGTCAGCCTGTTTCACGTGAAACAAAGCGCGTCTTACACCTTCGGCTTCTATTTCATCCCCGGTTTCGCGCAGGCCAGCGGTATCAACAAACGTGACCTTGATCCCCGCCAGACTGCCCACAATTTCCAGCGCATCACGCGTGGTCCCCGCAATGGGGGAAACAATGGCGGCATCCCGTTCCGCCAGCCAGTTCAACAAACTGGACTTGCCCGCATTGGGTGGTCCCGTAATAGCAAATACCACACCACGACGGACACGCTCCCCCCGTTGTCCATCGGCAATATGCTGTTGCATCTGCACAATAAGATGGCGGATCCCTGCACGGATTTCCGCCTCCACTTCGGGGGGGATATCCTCGTCAGGGAAGTCTATCAAAGCTTCCTGAAAAGCCAGAAGCTTTTTCAGCTGTTCTGACCATCCTTCATAAACACGGCTCAATGCGCCATCGGCCTGCGCCAGTGCCTGCCTGCGCTGGCTTTCGGTTTCCGCTGCCACCAGGTCAGCTATGCCCTCGGCCTCCACCAGATCCATCCGGCCATTGGTAAAGGCCCTCCGCGTAAATTCACCGGGTTCCGCAGGGCGTGCCCCGGCCTGCACCAGAGCATGGGCCACAGCCTGAATTATGGCAGGCCCTGCATGCAGATGCAGTTCAAACCCGTCCTCCCCCGTATAGCTTTTAGGGCCGGGAAACCACAGAACAAGCGCTTCATCCAGCAAGGTATCCTGCACATCGGCCCGCCGCCAGATACGGCGCAGAACAGCCTTGCGTGGTGGAGGCAACATACCACAGAGCTTTACCAGAAGGTCCGCACTCCCTTTGCCGCTCACACGCATAACGGCAATAGCCGCACGCTCTACACCTGTAGACAGAGCAAAAATGGTGTCTTCCCCCTGATATCCCACCGTCCTGTGTTCCTTACTGTTTTGTTCAAGACAACATCGTGTTTTTAGTGCAGTTTTGTCTGCAAACGTAGATTTAAAAAATGATAAAAAACGGCCTATTATGGAAGGTGTTCGCAGCACCACCTATACTGTGCCAGCTTTTACCCTGCTCCACTCTGTTCTTATTCAGAAAGTGCCAGACCCATGCCTCAGCTTTCCCTTCATTCTCCCTTGGGACCACTTACCCTGTCTGAAGAAGATGGAAAAATCATTTCTCTGGATTGGGGCTGGGGGCGTGACCAGACCGAAACGCCTCTGCTCTGCCAGGCCCGGGACTGGCTGGACCAGTGGTTTGATGACCCATCAGCTCTGAGCGCCTTTCCCTTCCCACTGGAACCCTACGGCACGGCATACCAGAAAAAAGTCTGGGCGTTTTTGCAGACCATTCCCACAGGTTCTACCACAACATATGGGGAACTGGCACAAAAGACTGGCGGCAGCCCCCAGTCCGTAGGGCAGGCTGTTGGCCGCAACCCTATTCCCATTCTTATCCCGTGCCACCGCGTTCTGGCACGCAATGGGCTTGGGGGATATTCGGGGGATGGGGGCGTAGATGATAAACTCTGGTTACTCGAACTTGAAGGCGTAGTGCTCCCTCACCGGGCCTGAACAGCCCACAGGTTGCTAATCATCATGCCAGGCAACCTGTGGTTATGGTGTTAGCGCTTATCGCAATTTTGCGTTAAGTTGTTGTAAAAATAACCACTTTTGCAATTGAACATTGCTGTACCATCGCTTCCTTCCACATTCTGGTCTGGCGGTGGTACGTTTTGTGTGGCCGGATATTGCCCATAATCCGGGCTGGCATAATAGGATGGCGGAGCATAGTAGCTCTGGCCCGTTGCCTGCTCTGGCGGTGTTCTCTCTGGCATCGGCCGAGCAGGAGCCTGCTCAGACTGTGCATATGACCCGCTATATGTTTTGACATCCGCCATACGACCATATGCATACGGCATGGACCATCCCCAGCCCCATCCAGCCCAGTAAGGATTGCTCCAATACGGATCCCAACCGCCATATTCCCTGTAACCACCGTAATAGTCGGGGTATCCCCAGCCACCACCGTAATAACCACCCCAACCCCACCCCCAGCGCGGCCCTCTGTCCCATCTTCCGGGGCCATGCCAACCACCACCCCAGCCTCCGTGCCCCCCCCTATGCCAGCCGCCGGGACCACCATAAAAGTGGCCGCCCCAATGCTGCGCATAAGCATGACCGAAAGAGAGATGAACCCCCGCCAGCAGCAAAGCCAGAAGACCTAATTTTACCGTACGTGTCTGCTTCATTCCTACGCCCTCACTCTTGCCTGCTGATCAAGAGACAAGAAAATCATGTTCTAATAATGGGCACGATCTGGAAGGCTTTCCAGCATGGAATTCCATCTTTTTCAGTGTATCAGAAAAGCTGCTCCTACACGATTTACCTTGCATGTACTGAATACCTGATATACGTTTTAAACAATAGAGAAGCGGAGTGTCCTTAGACATCACTCCCTTTTGCCCCCTAACAAACCCAAATTAGGAGGCCGGACACATGGCATGGAAAAAAGCAACTTTTGTCTCCCTCTGGCTTGCGGCCCTGAGCCTTGCTCTCTGCTCCACATTTATTTTTATGACATGCGGACTTAAATTTTCTGTTTTCCATGCTGGTTTGGCCATGCATTGGCAGGATTTTGCAGATAATTCCACCCTGTCGCATTTTTTGTGGCAATCTCTGCCGGAGTCCGAACACTGGTCAGACTATGCGTTCTCGCTCCCCGGTCTGGTAGGGAGTGCCGCTTTTGTTTCCAGTATTGTACTCGGGTCTTTTGCTGCACTGCAGTTTGAGGAACTTAACAAGGATATTCAGGCTGACAGACAGGCCGATATGCGCCGGTGGGAAAACCTTCTGGTCGGGCAGATGCAGGATACACATCACTCCCCCCTGTTTGCTGCCAATATTCTTGTAGATAACCATTACACGGCAGCGGCCAAACAAGCCTGAACAGAAGTGCCTACTACGTAAAACCCCCTCATGTTCTCCAAGAGCATGAGGGGGTTTTTATTGAATAAACCAACATTTTTTGTAAATGCAGGTCATGTCTGCTTGAATTTTATATGAACTGGATTTTACCAGCGCTGCATGGTTCTGATATGCAAAAACACAGCGCTACGGAAGCACCCCGCAGGGAAGGCTGATTTTTCCGGAAAAGCCATGGTCGGAGTGAGAGGATTCGAACCTCCGGCCCCTGCGTCCCGAACACAGTGCTCTACCAGGCTGAGCTACACTCCGTTATGGCTGAATGCGCTATACATCTCTCTTGCTTCATAAGCAAGAGAGGAAATGCATGAGCGCCTTGGTTTACAGGGCAGACATAGGCTGATCATGCACCTGAGCAGACATGACGGAACACGCCAGAGCGGCCGATATGTCTGGCACTACCTGAAACAACGTCCGTGCTTCTGCCGAAGCAAAGCCCTGACTGACCGCCGTATCCAGCATGCCGACCATAGCATCTCCCCAGCCATCCACATTGACCAGCAGAATGGGCTTTTTATGCTGGCCAAGCTGCTTCCAGGTCAGAATTTCCATTGTCTCATCAAACGTGCCAAATCCACCTGGAAGAATCCAGAACGCATCAGCCTGTGCAAACATGATCTGCTTGCGAGCATGCATGGAACCCGTCACAATCAGTTCGGAAACCTGATCATGCATCCGTTCACGGGTTTTTAAAAACTCGGGAATAACCCCTGTTACCGCCCCACCGGATCGAATAACGGCGTCGGCCACCACACCCATGAGCCCATTGGCCCCACCGCCATAAATCAGTCGGATATTTTTTTCAGCCAACATTTTACCAGCCAGTTCAGCTGTCTGGCGATAAACAGGTTTATCCCCCATGCGGGAGCCACAAAACACTGCAACAGAACGCACAGTTAAGGACATATTACGCCGTCTCCCCGGTATTGTATTTTTATAAATTTCAGCGATTCAAACATATGAGCAAAAAATAATCCATGTTTTTAACACGGGTTTTCAAAATGGCCTGACAACAACCATAATCACGATAATCATCATCAGTACAGTTGGCACTTCATTAGCCAGTCTGTAAAACTTTTCCGAATGCTGGTTTTTATCCTGTGCAAACCCACGGTACCACCGGCCACACAGACCCTGAAAACCAAACATAAGCAGCACACTCAGCAGTTTTAAATGCCACCAGCCAGCCCCCCAGTCCACCGAGCCTGGTGTTAAAACCAGCAAAACGCCAAACAGCAGGCTGGAACACATGGCTGGCACCATAATAGCCTTGATCAACCGGCGTTCCATGGTTTTGAACCGCGTATTTTCCGCAGTCCCGGCCTCAACCTGACAATGATACACAAACAGCCGGGGTAAATAAAACAACCCCGCCATCCACGCCATGACAGACATGATGTGAAACGCGACAAACCACCTGACCCACGGAAGAAGCACGTCAAAAACCATTATGATGCAACCTTGATCAGTCTGGAAAGGATATGTGGAAAATCGGATAATTTCTCTATCCTTTCGACCCCTTTCCAATCCGGAACCGTTTTTTCCGGTGCGCGAAGCATAACACAGGCCATACCTGCATCAACTGCCGCTCTGGCACCGGGGTCACTATCTTCAAGCACGACACATTCGCACGGCAGAACACCCTCTGCCTCAGCAGCTTTCAGGTACACATCGGGTCGCGGCTTTGGCACACCCATATCCCGCGCGGAATGAATACGCCCGCCAAAATATGGGGAAAGACTGGTTTTCTCAAACTTCACGTCCATTTCCTCGCAGGAGGAATTGGACGCAACACGCATGGAAACACCCAGTTTTTGCACGGCATCAAGCATGGCGTGCACACCGGCAATGGGTTCTACGCCTTCCTTCATAGCCGTTACAAACCGCTGCTGCATTGCTGGCTCCCATTGAACGCCTAGTTCTTTACCTGCATTGCGTTCAATCATGGGTTGGATGGTCGCCAGGGACATGCCAGAAAATGTATGTACAGCCAGTGCATCTGGCACATCCCACCCGGCTTCCCGCGCCGCCTGCGCACACAGGCGGCAACAGGTTTCCTCGCTATCAACCAGCACACCATCACAGTCAAAAATAACCAGTTTGAGGGGCCCGCGAAAAACCTGGGAGAGCGCCAGACTCATCAGGGCGTTTCCCGCACGGTTTGAACAAGATCAGCCACATGCTCCACAGGCGTTTGAGGCAGAACACCATGGCCAAGGTTAAACACATGGGCACGTCCCCGCCCCGCTTCACGCACTTGCAGGGCTTCACGCCGCATGGCATCCCCCCCGGCAAGCACGGCAACCGGGTCCAGATTACCTTGTAAGCCTAAAGTTTCTGGCACCATTTTACGCACGCTCACCATATCGGCCCCGGTATCAAGTGCCAGAACATCCACCCCTGTCTCGCGCGCGTATTCTGCGGCCATCACGCCCGCAAGGCGCGGGAAACCAACAACTTTTACATGCGGGTAGCGAGCCTTGATGGTCTGCACGATCTGCCGGCTGGGCTGGATAACGTGACGGCGGAATTCCGAAGGCGGCAAAAGTCCGGCCCATGAATCAAACAGCATAACGGCTTCTGCTCCAGCTTCAATCTGGGCACAAAGGTAGGTTGCTGTTGTTTCGGTCAGCAGGGCCATAAGCCGGTCAAAAAGTGCTGGATCGGAAAAAGCCATGTTCCGCGTTACAGAAAATTCGCGCGAGCCGCGGCCTTCCACCATATAACAGGCCACGGTAAACGGAGCACCGGTAAAACCGAGCAACGTGGTTGCACCGGGTTTAGCAACCCCGATACTGTCTGGCCCATCCACTATCTTGCGTAACCGGGAGAGGGTCTCCAGCACAGGGGCAGTTGCTTCTGCAATGCGGGCAGGATCCAGCGCATTAAGATCCCGTTCGGAACGGATAGCACCAAGCACCGGACCTGTGCCTTCCACAAATTCAAGGGACTGGCCCATGGCCCATGGCAGGATCAGAATATCCGAGAACAGGATGGCGCCATCCATACCAAAGCGGCGAATGGGCTGCAGGGTCAGTTCTGTTGCAATATCGGGGGTCATGCAACGGGTCAGAAAATCCGCCTGAGCCCGCATAGCGCGAAATTCAGGCAGAAACCGGCCAGCCTGCCGCATCAACCACATCGGAGGGGGCCACATAGCCTCCCCATTCAGAGTTCTGAGCAGACGTTTGGCGGCGGGAATATGTGTTTGCGTTGTCATGAGCAGAAGTCCTGCACGTCTTTGTCCGCGCTGTCCACGTCCCTCTTCCTATAAAAAAAGAAAGAAAAAGATTTGATGATATATGAGGGTACTGTTGATAACGGGGTACCCGGCATTCCAGGAATGTACCCCATCTTTCCCACACTGTGTACAGATTGAAGACCCTTGCAAAATAAAGGCTTTTTGGAGTTATCCAGAAAACATCCAACCACCCCTGTGTACAACTCACCGGTTCATGAGAGTTGCAGGTTGTGCCCGGTACTCGGTACGGCCATGTTCTGAACCCCGTACAATCCACATGTACCCCGGTACTAAGGGAAGTACTCACAGCCCCATTTTTCACCAGTACCTGAAAGAGACTCGCCTCCGTGACCGATTTAGTACTAACGCCGACTCTAATACAGAACAGAGCGGACAAACTGCTTCTGGCCAGTGGTTCTGGTGCCAGGCGGCGTATTCTGGAAAATGCCGGACTGGCCTTTGATGTTGAAGTTTCCGAAGTTGATGAGACGCATCTCAAGCATGAAGGCTTACAGCAGAACTGGTCTGCCGATACGGTAGCCCTCCGCCTTGCAGAAGCTAAGGCACTCTCGATTCAGGAACCCGATCGGCTTGTAATAGGGGCTGATCAGATGCTGAGCTGTGGTGGAACATGGTATGACAAGCCGGAGGGGATGGCCGGAGCCCGTCAGCAACTGCTTGAACTGAGGGGTAAAACACATACCTTGCATACTGCAATCGTGCTGTGCCGGGATGGGCATATTCTTTGGCGGCATATCGTCCGGCCAAGACTGAGCATGCGTGCATTTTCACACGCATTTCTGGAGCAGTATCTGGCACTGGAGGGAGAGAGCTGCCTTGGTTGCGTTGGGTCCTACCGGCTGGAAGGTCGGGGCATACAGCTGTTTTCTGCAATAGAAGGCGATGCCTTTGCCATTCAGGGATTGCCGCTCCTGCCCCTGGTTGCCGCACTGCGTGAGATGAAAGTGCTTCCAGATTGAAAATTAGGACTTGTCAGCATTTTAAGTAGGTTGTAAGAGGCTCAACACACACCGCGAGACTGCTATAAAACAGGATCGTGCAGTGTGTAACAGAACAGTGGGGCCATAGCTCAGTTGGGAGAGCGCTTGAATGGCATTCAAGAGGTCGGCGGTTCGATTCCGCTTGGCTCCACCAGTTCTTCTTCCCAAGCCTCTGAAAAATAAATACTTTTGTTAGAGCTTGGAAGCCATACCCCTCTTAAAATCCCCCTTACGATAGCGCTTATTGAGCGCTGTGATTACCCAAATTTGAGGTTTGTTGGGTTGTCACCGCGCGTTGCTCCCACAAAGGTTGTCCATTACGCTTCTTGGGTTGCATAATAGCTGGGGAAGGCCGTGTAACATCCTGCCGTGTGTGACGGTAGGCTACGTGGGCGGATAGAACGGATCCTCGATTACGCCACCACCCACGACTGGCGCGAGGGAGAGAACCCGGCCTGGTGGCGCGGTCATCTAGCCAATATTCTGTCCAGACCGTCCTCCATCGCAAAAGTGCGACACCACCCAGCCATACCCAGAAAAGACATTGCTCACGTTATGGCAAAGCTGGCCACCGCCGATGGCATGGCAGCAAAAGCCGTCCGCTTCACCTACCTGACTGCTGGCCGCTCTGGTGAGATCAGAAACGCCGTCTGGTCGGAAATTGATCTGGCTGCCAGGATATGGACCGTCCCAGCCTCTCGCATGAAGACGGGCAAGGAACACCGCGTCTCTCTATCCGAAGGTGCAATGGCTGTTCTGCAAGACGTGTTACCCTTGCGGGATAGGCGCGCCGGGGAGATATGGTCTTCCCTGGCGGGCGGACCGGCAGGCCGCTCTCCGATGTAGCCCTATCCAAAGCTTTGCACATGGCGGCCGGCACAAAAGAAGTGACCGTACTGATCTTCTTTATTGCATATCATTCCGGATTATTTCAGGCGATAAACATCCATATCCTGCCAACCTAACTTACCATGAAAAACAAGGGTATAATCCCGCTGGACATACGAAAGCACCAAAGCCCTGGCTTCCCAGTTTTCGTCCCCTTTATAGGGTGAGCGAATGATAACAGTGCCTGGTGCGCTGAGCATAATACGTTTGACTTCCACTATGGCGGGGATACCAATCGCTTTTTCCTCCCGCGCACGGGACAGATGGCTCGGAAATGCGTAGGGGGTGGGAATACAAGCTCCACTCATACGATAGAGAGTTGAAACGCCACTGTAGACAAACAGACATTTGCTGCGGTCGACATGCTGCAAAATAGTCGACAGTTCGCTCTCAGAGCCATGCGCTATTTGTGTAACGGCAAGTTTGATCTGACCGATAAGAAAAAAACAGCCAAGGAAAATAAACGCTCGCCGTCTTTTACCTTCACGTCCAAAAAATGGAGATGCGGCGATGCTGGCCGGAATAATAATGGGTAACAGATACTGCTCAAGATAGGTTCCAAAAATCAGGAAGCCAAAAATGGCAGCCAACAGCCAGCATAGTGTAAAACGATAACTTGTACGTGCAAGGGAATTACCGAGAGGTACATGTATTCTAATACAGAAAAGTAAGGGCAGGAGAATAAGCAGTATGCCTTTTAGACGACTATAGATGACGCTATACGAAGGCGAACTCCGCTGCCATATTGATGAAAAATTGGCAAATATGAATGGCTGCACCTGACCAATGGTAAAATAATATCCGATTGCAGCAAGTGTTGGGGAAAGAGAAATAAAAATCCAAAATAGGGCATAAACTGGTAATAAAATGCGTAATCCTGCCCTCCATGCTATATACAGCCAGCAACACCCAAAAAATACACCTTCAAACACGACCGTGTATTTTATCTGCATTGCAATACCGAGCAGAAGCATGGTCACAGAGCCTTGTAGCCATACTGGCTGATCAGACAAACGAGCCCAGCCACGCAATGTAATCAAAGCCGCAATGGCAACCGGTAAACCGTAAAATATTTCAGCCTGTCCACCATTTGCAGAGCCCAGGGTCAACCAGATGAGATAGGCGATTGCAGCAAGAGTTGCTCCTGTATTGGTTGTGAAATAACGTGCAATTTTTGCAATAACCAAACCTGTTAAAAAGACAAAGACTGTCCCCACAAGCTGGTAAGCCCAAACGCCTCCCCCCCCCAAGCATCCTATACCCGCATAGAGAAGGAATAGGCCGATTGGTTTACGGTCCCATATATCCACATATGGTAACGCACCATGCAGCATTCTTTCTCCGACTAGAAGATAGAAGCCTTCGTCTGAATCAAGCAGAGGATTACCAAAAATTTGAATGCGGCTTACAATGGCAAAACAAAGAATTGTCAAACTATATTTATTGAATATTTTTTTCTCGCTAAAATAAAGATGACATTTTGAAAATAATTTTTCCAGAAAAACCGTAACCATCCCGGATCCTATACAGAAACCTGATACACAGAATGCAGCAAGTTTATTTATTGATTAACGTTTTAGAAAAATCTCTTATATTGTTGAAAATCACATGTCCATTTTTTTTTGAATGATGATTGATACGCCTTACCTGAAAGCGCACTGTACGGCCTCGAGCCTGCGAGTAAACTGTGTCACCTGATCAGTCGTGCCATAAGGTGGTATGAAAATACGAAGCTCCCTGCCGTGACCAACCGCAATGGGAGAGTTCTGAATTTCTTCATGACTGCTGGCGGACCGGAGTTATGATGCAGAGTGATTCCGTAACCCTCTTCAGGAGAGAAGGAGCGGGCCGTGTATTCCCGAACAGAAATCCCCCGCGTGTTCAGTCAGACACAACAAGCGATGCTATAGGTTGCAACCGCTATGATGGCTCCTGAGCTTGGTTTCTGTGTCTGGCAAAGTGCCACGGATGGAGATTGAAGCACTTACCATCGACCTTACCCTTCTCACATGCAGACCCGTGAGAAGAAAAACATGGATGATCTGTACTTTAAAACCAGGAGAGGTATGGTATCTCTCCTGCTGTTATTGGCATACAATGTCCGCAATAATAAAAAGAAAAATTTTTAGCTTAATATTTCTTTCAGTTTCATAATTGCGGCACCAGTGGACCGAGAGGCTTCGGCATAAGGAGTATGTGCCTTGAGCATTGCCGTGGCTTCATCATAGTACCCTTCATTAATAACCTCGGCGACTTCACTGGCGGCTCTATGGAACTCCGCATGTTTTTTCCGACAGAATTCAAATTCGGGAAGGTTTTTGTAGTCCTGCCTTGCTGGCCCGTACAGCCACTTCCCCAACATGCAACAGTTATCTTTTGCTATTGTATGCGCGTCCAGTTTCTGCCGCCGCATGATTGCAGTACGTAGTTTGGCTTTCCACTCAGCGTGTGCAATCAAAGCTGAACTTAAGTCAATTTGACCATGCAGAGTTAACGGTTGACCATCTATACCTTCAAACTGATTGATAAAACATTGTAGTGTATCGGTTTCTTCCGCCATTTTACTGATCGTGGAGGCAGACTGCTCCACCATGGTCGCATTTTGCTGCGTAATCTGATCCAAGGCGCTAACCGCTGTATTGATTTGCTGGAGCCCGGTGGCCTGCTGTTGCGCTGCCACAGCCAGCCTCTGGGTCAGGGTATTAATCTGATTTATATTATCAGCAACATTTTTTAATGCGTCCTGACTGTTCCCCACAGATTGCACACCATTCTCAATTTCGTGACCGGCATCACCAATCAAACGCCGGATTTCTTTCGAAGCCACAGAAGTACGTGCTGCCAGCGCCCGGACTTCACTTGCCACAACAGCAAATCCTGTCCCTACTACACCTGCTCTGGCGGCTTCGATACTGGCGTTAACAGCCAGTATATTCGTCTGGCTGGCAATATCATTAATGGTTCCTATGATATTTTCAATTTTACTCGATGAATCTTTGATTTCACACATAACAGAAACTGTTTTTTCCATAAATCTTCCAGATTCAGAAAGGATATTTTCTGCATTTTTAACAATATCTCTTACAGTTTCTGCATCTTTTGCGGTACTTTTTACTGCATCTGTAATTTCAGAAAGAGCCGAAGCTGTTTCCTCAAGGTTGGAAGCCTGACTTTCCGTTCTTTTTGCCAGGTCCGTGGTTGATTTACTGATTTCATGACCACTTACATACAGATGCTGGCTATTGTTATTAATAACACGCAATGTTCCCTGAAGGGTCTCCATCATTACGTTAAAATCATCACATAAATCTTGAAATTCAGCCGGAACTGGCATTGGAATACGATACGCCAGATCAGCTGCCGCCAGTGCGACAAGACCTTCGTCAATATATTTTGGAACACCGGGATCTATGTGGTGTTCAACTTTTACGTCTATTTCCTGCTCGATATGTTTTGAGTGAGAGATAACTTTCCCTATCTCATTCCTGATGACTTCCGATATATTTTCTTTAGCCCGCTGCAAATTTACACGGTTTTGTCCAAAGAACAGTGTTCTTGGCCATTCCCTTTCAATAATCGTGTCAATTTCATCAATCAGTTTTACAGCAATCTCATTCACGTCGCGGAGCCCCTCTTAAATGTAAACTTATTTTTATTGATTGATTTTTCCACACTACTTCATACTCGGAACCCTTTCAGAAGTGAAAAACAATAATTTGCTTTCACTTTGCATTTCCTGGCCAGCCTGCCATTTTGCAAATCCTTCGCAACAGATAAGGGGCTTGAGCAAAAATATCACAGGTTTGTACGAACCTGATGGCCACCACATGGCGACCGTCCTGATATCCAGCATCCTTCTTTTAACCCTGCCAAAATCATTTGCGTTCGATTTCTCAGAAACCGTGCACTGTATTCTGCAGAAAATTCTGTAACGCCATCAATGACATATGCCCTATCCAATGCGGCTGATTTACCCTTTTTAGTGACTGCCGAAAGGGAGGAGCACCGGTTATATGGCTCGGGGTTGAGCCAATGACAAGAGGCTTGAAAGTTATCCTTCAGCTCTCTTCTCCGGTGACCTGCCGCCGGATCGGGAATACGGCTCAGTGGTATTGTGAATTGCTGTCAACTACGCAGAGCAGGTCTGGTGCTTGGGGCCACAAAGCGCATGACGATGTCAGGGAGCATTATCCGCTTAATCCGGCGGAGTAAGGCAGGCCGTTGGCATAGGCACAGGAAATGCTCCCAGAGGCATCGCCTCCACGGCCACTCCTGCGCCATATCGTCCGCTGGCAGTCATGATGTCAGATAGGCGGAAGAAGATGGGGTGCAGCCGCTCAAACGGGATGATGCGACACACTTTAGGAATTTATCGCAAATCGCCAGAAACTGGTATTCCAGTTCGGCATCCTGTAAGGGATGCAATGCCTTTTTTCAGACATATCCGGGTGTCACTGTTCTTCACAGGCAGGGTGTGTGGTGCCTTGCAGCATGGCATTGATGAAAGCTGAATGATGAAAAGAGCATTGCTGGCAACAACACTGGTTATGGGTCTTGCAGCGTTTTCCGGGGCTGCTGCTCGGGCGGATGGCGTTGCGCCTTCTGTTGGAACGCCTCCCCCTGTGCCGGAATGTGGTGGCATGCACCACGGGCCGGGTGGGCATATTCTTAGGCTGGACGGGGTCAAACTGACCGCCGAACAGAAAAAAAAGATCAAGGCTGTGTTCGATTCCAATCGGCCGGAAGACCCCAAGGCAGGTATGGAGCAAGCTCATGCCCTGCAGGAGCAGATCCGTACCGTGCTGACAACACCGGGCCCGGTTGACCAGGCCAAGTTGCAGGGTCTGGAACAGCAGATCAGTGCGTTACATACGCAGTATGCCCTGCATAAGCTTCAGGTTGAGGCGCAGATCCATGATATTCTGACCAGCCAGCAACTCAAGCAGATTGCCGAACAGCCTGAGCATCCGTTGGATTGTAGAGGTAAAATGCCACTCCAACTCAGGCCTGCCCAGAGTGGCAAGCCAGAATAAGCCAGATATCCGGGCTGCCGGTTCGTCCGGCAGCCTTTTTGACGGGATACGCTGCCCGAGCAGGAGGTGCCCGGTTTTAGGTGGTGGACAAAAGCAGAGTGGCGGGAGAAAAAAAGACCTATTCTTTCTCCGGTAATTTAAAATATGACACCTTCTCCCACGGCCCCGATATCCGTTTTTCCATTAAGGCTTGTTTTTCTTCTGGGGCTGGTCACGGCCATCGGGCCGTTGGCGACAGATATGTATCTGCCTGCTTTTCCATTGGTCGAGCATGATCTGGGGGGTGGGGCCGGGTCTGCACAGTTTACGCTGGGAGCATGGTTTCTGGGGTTGGCTTTTGGTCAGTTCTCTCAAGGCCCTCTGTCTGACCGGTTCGGGCGCAAGGGGCCTCTGGTCGTGGGGTTGGGTGTATATGCACTCGCCTCTGCCGGGTGCGCACTGGTGAGTAGTTACCACCTGTTCTGCCTGTTGCGTTTTATTGGCGCGTTTGGTGGGTCCGCCTGCGCGGTTATCCCACGTGCAATTGTGCGGGATGTGGCAACAGGCAAAAAAGGCGCACATATAATGGCGCAGTTGACACTGGTTTTTGGTGTCATGCCTGTTCTTGCTCCGGGGCTGGGAAGCCTTGTTTTAAAAATGGGTGACTGGCGATGGATGTTCTGGATTGGTACGCTCTACGCGATTGCTGCCATTGTGGGTGTGCTGCTTATGCTGCCCGATACGCTGGTGGCTGAAAGGCGTATCCGTTTCCGCCCGGTGGAAATTTTATGGCGCTACCAGAGTATTTTGCGCGAGCCGGTCTTTTTTTCCAACGCCCTGATCACAACATTCTCCACTTTTGTCATGTTCGCCTATCTGGGCAGTGCGCCTGTTCTGTTTGAACAGAGATTGCATTTTTCGGCAGGAGCGTTTGGACTTTTTTTTGGTGCTAATGCGGCTGCTTTTATTCTGGGTACCCAGATCAACGGACGTTTGATTCATCGTGTATCCATGCCCGCCCTGCTGGATGGGGCTATTCTATGGGCTTTTGTGCTGGGGTGTGTCTTTGTGGCTCTGGCACTGGCGGGTGTGGTCGGGGTAGGTCATCCATGGCTGACCTGCGTCTTTATTGTGGGGCTGACCGGAGCATTGGGGTTTATTAGCCCCAATGGTACGGTCATGTCCTTCTCCCGCCATGGGCACCATGCGGGGAGTGCATCTGCCCTGCTGGGTACCATGCAGTACAGCTTTGGCTCGCTCAGCAGTGTGCTGGTTGGCCTGTTACCCGGAGGAGGTGCCATTCCAACGGCCATAGGGATGATGACCGGCGTTATGGGGATGGCTATAGGGGATATTCTACGCCGCAGAACATCCCACCAGCATGATGCAGAGTTTTAAAGTTCCGCGTTATCTGGATTTTTGCACATGGCTGTCGTCCGGCTTGCCGTAAATAGCCTGTGCTTGAGGCGTAATGGTATGGCCGTCTTCCGTAAGCATTGGGCCAGCCGAGCCACCACCATCATACATAGGAGGCAGGACTTCGTAGTGGTCTTCGGGTCTGGGTGGGGTGTCTGGTTTTTTTATGCCTGCGGCTTGCTGGGCTGCATCCAGCTTTTCCTGCCGTTCCACATCTCTTTGCGCAGCCCGTGCTTCTGCCGGTGCAGCCTCGGGTAAAAAGCGGCCGGGGCGTTCGGGGGGGAGATCAATATCATCCCCCTCAATCATGTGGTGGCAGCCTGCCAGCACTGGAGCGAGCAGGAGCAGGCTTTTAAAATAAGCGTGGTTTTTTTTTCCCAGAAGCATGGGCAAATCCGAGGCAGAGGGAAAAAAGCGTCAATCAGCCTTCAATACGGCGGGCTTCGTCGGGTAGCATAACGGGAATACCGTCAAGGACAGGAAAGGCCAGTCCGGCCTTTTCGCTGATCAGTTCATTGGTCTGCGCGTTAAAAACCAGCGGGCCTTTGGTCACGGGGCAGACCAGAATGGACAGAAGGCGCGGATCAAGCGGTGCTGTATCGGACATAAAACGGTTCCCACATCATATTGTCAGGAAGGAGGGCCTTCCTGTTCCGGACCCGACAGGTCTAGCAGTGTTTGCAGGACCCGCACACGGTCTGTCAGATTTTCTGCATCCAGCAATGCCTGTTTTTCCGCCGGAGGGAAAGGACAGATCATGGGTAAAGTGACCAGAAGCAGGCTGTCGTCCATCTGTTCTATCAGGGACCAGCGGGCATTCAGTCCTTTTTTTTGAAAATAATGCTTGAGCGAGTTCAGGAGCTGGGCCCGGTCAAACGGTTCGGAAGGAATTTCGTTCAGGTCCCCCGCAAAGGAGGATACGTCAATACGTGCAACCCTGTAACCACGGCGTAGCCCCGTCTCACGCAGCAGGCGGAAGCGGAGCAGGCCGGTCAGGGTCATGGCGTAGGTGCCATCGGCCCGTTCGGTCATGGAGGTCAGGCGGCCAAGGCAGCCAATGGGATAAAGGGGGGGCGCTTCGTTTCCTTCGTCTTCATCTTCCTGCCAGCGGGGCTGAATAAGACCGATCAGCCTGTGTGATGCCAGGGCATCTTCCACCAGAGCAATGTAGCGGGGTTCAAACACATTGAGCGGCAGCTTGCCCCGAGGCAGGAGCAGCACGCCACTCAGTGGGAAAAGCCCCACTTCTGGCGGAATATCCGCCAGTGTCATGTCTCCCAGCCGTGGAATACGGCGGGGAATATCATCATCTACAAACAGGGGTGTTGTGCGGGGCAAGAGACGGATCAGGAGAACAGGAGGGAGGACAGGCGGCGGCGGGCCAGAACCGTAGCGGGGTCATCGTTCCCCCATGCTTCAAAAAAACGCAGGAGCTGCTGGCGGGCTGCGCCATCTTTCCAGCTCCGGTCGGCCCTGATGATGTGGAGCAGTTCGTTTGCTGCGTCCTCACGTTTGCCTGCGGCGTTCAGGGCTGTAGCCAGTTCACAGCGGGCTTCGTAGTCCTCCGGGTTGGCGTCCAGCCGTGCCCGAATGCCTTCCATGGCTTCGGCTGCCTGACGGCCTTCCTTTTTCAGCTCAAGGGCTGCGCGGGCCCCGGTGACTTCCGGTGCATCCGTGATTTTTGCGGGTACATCGGCCAGTGCCGCTTCTGCGGCTTCTTCATCATCAAGAGCCAGCATGGCACGGATCAGCCCACCCCAGGCTTTGGCGTTTTCGGGCTCCTCGCCAATAACGGCAGAATACATGGCTGCGGCTTCGGCTGGCTGACCCGTTTCCAGGGCGACATCGGCTTCGTGCAACTGCTCTGTTGCAGGCAGGGTGCCACCCCCGCTGGCTTTGAGCAGGGTTTCCACAAATTTTTTCACTTCACTTTCGGGCAGGGCTCCCTGGAACACGTCCAGAATCTGCCCTTTCCAGAAGGCTGCCACCAGCGGAATGGACTGGAGCGGCAGGCCAGCCTGTGCCAACTGGCCTGCAAGGGCGCGGTTGGCTTCAATATCAATTTTAACCAGCCGCACCTTGCCTTTGGCAGCGGTGACGACTTTTTCCAAAATAGGGGTCAACTGCTTGCACGGGCTGCACCATTCCGCCCAGAAGTCCACCAGAACAGGTACGTTCCGGCTGGCGTCCATAACGTCGTGCATAAAGCTTGCCTGCGTACCATCGGTAATTACAGCAGCAGCATCCGAGCCGCCAAAACTGTTATCCGTGCTCGGGGCTGACTGACCGATCAGATGCTCCATCTGGTTTTGTTCCTCAAATTTCTGTCACGCAGGCAAAATGGCGTCTGCGATGCTTTTGGCCACAGTACACCACTTGTGTCTGTAAATGGTCAATCATGTTCGCAAGCGCAATGGCCGGAATGGTCGGGTCGGGCATTTTGCATGGCGGCTGCCTCTGGTGTGTTTCATGGATTGCATAGGGACGGATTAAAGCGCCATAATAGAGGACAAAACAGGAACGGCGGTAAAGAGCTCTTGCATGACAAAATCAGGTCTTCGAGGTCAGCACAGCATTCGGGTGCGTGGCGCACGTGTCCATAACCTGAAGAATGTTGATATCGATATCCCCCGTGACCGGCTGACCGTCGTGACCGGGCTTTCGGGGTCGGGCAAATCCTCTTTGGCGTTCGATACCATTTACGCGGAGGGCCAGCGCCGGTACGTGGAGAGTCTGTCTGCCTATGCGCGCCAGTTTCTGGAACTTATGGGCAAACCGGATGTGGATTCCATAGAGGGCCTGTCCCCGGCCATTTCCATCGAGCAGAAGACAACATCCAAAAATCCGCGTTCCACTGTTGGTACGGTCACGGAAATATATGACTATATGCGTCTGCTCTGGGCGCGGGCAGGTGTGCCGTATTCTCCCACCACAGGTCTGCCCATTGAGGCGCAGACCGTAACCCAGATGGTGGACCGCATTCTGGCCATGCCCGAGGGCACGCGGCTTATGCTGCTTTCTCCCGTTATTCGGGACCGCAAGGGCGAATACCGCAAGGAACTGGCCGAACTCCAGCGCAAGGGTTTTACCCGTGTGCGGGTGGATGGCACGTTGTACGAGATTGCAGAAGTCCCCAGCCTTAACCGCAAACTCCGCCATACGGTGGAAGTGGTTGTGGACCGTGTGGTGGTCAAACCCGGTGTGCAGACCCGTCTGGCCGACAGCCTTGAAACCGCTCTGGCCCTGAGTGATGGCATCGTCTATGCCGAGGAAGTGCTCAGGGACGAGGAGCGCGAACCGGAAAAACTGGTTTTTTCATCGCATTTTTCCTGCCCTGTCAGCGGGTTTACTCTGGAAGAGATAGAACCCCGCCTTTTCTCCTTCAATGCGCCACAGGGGGCTTGTCCCGCCTGTGACGGTCTGGGGGTGGAAACATATTTCAACCCGGTTCTGGTTGTGCCCGATATTACGCTTTCCCTTGCAAAAGGGGCTATTGCACCATGGAAGGATGCAAAATCCCCTCTTCTGGAACAGACGCTGCAAAGCCTGACGCAGCATTTTGGCGTAAGCATGGATACCCCCTGGCGCGACCTGCCAGAGCAGGCGCAGAACGGTATTCTGCATGGTGTGCAAGAGGATATCAGTTTTACCTATCAGGATGGTAAAAAAAGCTATGTTGTCGAACGGCCGTTTGAAGGAGTTCTGACAAGCCTGCAAAAAAGACTGGCCAATACGGATAGTGCCTGGGTCAAGGAAGAACTGTCCCGTTATCAGTCGGAAAAAGCCTGCCATGTCTGTCATGGTGCGCGTCTGCGGCCGGAGGCGCTGTCTGTTCGGGTTGCGGACAAGACCATTGCGCAGGCCTGTGACCTGTCTATTGGTCATGCGCTGGGCTGGTTTGACACTGTTTTGCCAACGCTTACCCCCCAGCGTGCAGAGATTGCCCGGCGTATCCTGCGTGAAATTCTGGAACGCCTGAAATTCCTTGATGATGTAGGGCTGGATTACCTGACCCTTTCACGCGGGTCAGCCACCCTTTCCGGCGGGGAAAGCCAGCGCATCCGTCTGGCAAGCCAGATCGGATCGGGGCTTACGGGTGTGCTTTATGTGCTGGATGAGCCTTCCATCGGGCTGCATCAGCGTGATAATGCACGCCTGCTTGGTACTCTTGATCGGTTGAAAAACCTTGGAAATACACTCATTGTTGTCGAACATGATGAAGACGCCATAAGAAGCGCTGACTGGCTGGTGGATATGGGGCCTGCTGCCGGTGTGAATGGTGGCCAGGTCGTGGCACAGGGTACGCCAGAACAGGTTGCCAGAAACCCCGATAGTCTGACAGGTGCTTACCTGTCTGGCCGCAAGCGGATTGAGGTGCCACAGCAGCGCAGGCCCGTGAACAAAAAACGGATGCTTACGGTGGAAGGGGCGACGGGGCATAATCTTAAAGACGTAACCGCACATTTTCCGCTTGGCACATTTACATGCGTGACCGGTGTTTCGGGGAGTGGTAAATCGACTCTGGTGATTGATACGCTTTACAAGGCGCTCTCACGCCAGCTTATGGGAGCGGCTACCTCGCCCGAGCCGTATAAAAAAATCAAGGGTATGGAGCAGCTGGACAAGATTATTGATATTGATCAGTCCCCCATTGGCCGTACCCCCCGCTCCAACCCCGCAACCTATACGGACCTGTTTACCCCCATCCGGGACTGGTTTGCCGAACTGCCAGAGAGCAAGGCCCGTGGGTACAAGGCAGGGCGTTTTTCCTTCAATGTCAAAGGTGGACGGTGCGAGGCCTGCCAGGGTGATGGCGTGCTTAAAATAGAAATGCACTTCCTCCCCGATGTGTTTGTTACTTGTGACGCCTGTAAAGGTGCGCGCTATAACCGCGAAACACTGGATATCCGATTCAGGGGCAAAACCATAGCGGATGTGCTGGCCATGAGTGTGGATGAGGCCTACCCACTTTTTTCCGCACAGAACCGTATCCGCGACCGGCTGGCCATTTTGCAAAAGGTCGGTCTGGGCTATGTGGCACTTGGCCAGCAGGCAACGACCCTGTCGGGTGGGGAGGCGCAGCGCATCAAACTTTCCAAGGAACTCGCGCGCAGGGCTACGGGCAGAACCGTGTATATTCTGGATGAGCCCACAACAGGGCTGCATACAGATGACGTCAGAAAACTGCTTGAGGTTTTGCATGCCCTGGTCGATCAGGGGAATACGGTGATCGTGATCGAGCATAATCTGGAAGTTATCAAGACTGCGGACTGGATTATAGATGTTGGGCCAGAAGGGGGCGATGGAGGTGGCACCATCGTTGCCGAAGGCACACCAGAGACCATTGCCGCGTGCAAAAAAAGCTATACGGGCCAGTTTCTTGCCCCTCTTCTGGTGCAGTCATAATGAAAAAAGCATGCTTATGTGCTATATTTTTAGGGGCTATGGCAACATTGCCCCGGCCAGTACAGGCTCAGTGCCTGAACCTTTCCAGAAGTGTTCTGTTTGAAAAACTCACATGGACAGAAATTGCACAGGATATAGCCTGTGGTTTTACAACCATTATTGTGCCTGTCGGGGGTACTGAGCAGAGTGGGCCGTACATAGCTGTTGGCAAACATAACAGCCGTGTGCAGTTTCAGGCTGAAAAAATAGCCCGTCAGTCTGGCAGAACGCTGGTGGCTCCTGTGGTGGCCTATGTGCCAGAGGGGGGTACGGCTCCGCGTACATCGCATATGCGCTTCCCCGGCACCATTACATTACCGCCGGATGTGTTTGACAGAATGCTGACCTCCATTGCCGAAAGTTTTCGGGTGCAGGGGTTCAGGCTGGTTGTTCTGATCGGTGACCATGGTGGCTATCAGAAAGATATGGAAAAACTGGCCGCGCAACTGAATGTACGGTGGCAGGCCGTGGGCGCACGGGTGCTGTATGTGCGGGATTACTACAATGTGATCCCTCACCAGTATAGCGAGTGGCTCCGGCAGAATGGCTACAGGCTGGATGTAGGCCAGCATGCGGATATAGGCGATACATCGCTTATGCTTGCGGTTGATCCATCCATGGTCCGGGAGGAAGCCCTGCGCCACGCACCTAACCCGTCTGCGGCACAGGGGATTTATGGTGGAGATCCGCGGCGGGCCACGTCCACGTTGGGGCAGCCCGGTTTGTCCATGCAGGTGGATGCGGCCGTTAAAGCCATTGATGATGCACGCCGCAAATAAATATATGGAATAATTTTTCTATAATAATAAATGAAAGATTTTAATCACCCCCGAATAGACGTTATTTACGCCGCATGATAAATGCGGAGCCGTATCAGGCGTTAGAGTGATAACAGGCACAGAAGGGTCTGGGTTATGGGTTTTAAGCAGTATCTGGTTGCAGCGGTTGCCATTGTTGGCATAAATGCTGGCAGTGCGCCCGGTTGGGCGCAGAGTGTTGGTACTCCGTCCGAGGGCGGGAGTCGCACGGCGGCTCCTCTGGTGCAGACCATTCCTGGCATGCCCCCGGTCCCCAACCCGGCCGACCTGTACAGCGAAACAGGGGTCGGTCACATTGCGCCAGAAGTGGTACTGGATCTGAAGCGGATTTACGTCCCCAACCTGCGCTCGAACGATGTGTCTGTTATTGACCCGGCTACCAACAAGGTAGTGGATCGCTTCCCTGTAGGGAAAAGCCCCCAGCATGTTGTGCCGTCATGGGACCTGCGCACCCTGTGGGTCACCAACAATGCGGAAGGCACCACTCATGGCAGCCTGACCCCCATTGACCCGCGTACGGGCCGTCCCGGTCCTTCCATTGCGGTAGATGATCCCTACAACATGTATTTTACGCCAGATGGCAAATCGGCCATTGTGGTAGCCGAAGCCCGCAAGCGTCTGGATTTTCGTGACCCGCACAGCATGCAGTTGCAGCAGTCCATTGATGTGCCCGAGTGCAAGGGTGTCAACCATGCCGATTTTTCCATAGATGGGCGCTACGCCATTTTTACATGCGAATTTGGTGGCCATCTGGTCAAGGTGGATATGGTTGAGAAAAAGGTTCTGGGTTACCTCAAACTGTCCAGTGGTGGTATGCCGCAGGATGTTCTGGTCTCCCCGAATGGCAAAATCTTTTATGTTGCCGATATGATGGCCGACGGCGTGTTTCTGGTGGATGGAGATACATTCCGCGAGATAGGCTTTATTCACACGGGGCTGGGCGCACATGGGCTGTATCCCAGCCGTGATGGTACAAAAATGTATGTCGCCAACCGTGGTTCCCACCTGATTCATGGTCACCCCCATAGTAAGGGGGGCGGGGTTTCGGTGATTGATTTTGCGACAAACAAGGTTGTGGCGACATGGCTTGTCCCCGGTGGTGGCAGCCCGGATATGGGCAATGTCAGCGCGGATGGTAAAGCCCTGTGGCTGTCTGGCCGGTTTGATGATGTTGTTTACCGGATTAACACCGATGACGGGACCATGATCAGTATTCCGGTTGGGCAGGAACCGCATGGCCTGACCGTATGGCCGCAGCCGGGCCGGTATTCCATTGGTCACACGGGTATCCTGCGCTAAAAACCGGAGGGTTTTCTGGACGGATCAAAAGCCTTTCCTCATACTGGAGGAAAGGCTTTTTTGTTGTACGGGGTTAAATGCGGTGGATAGGAAAAACAACCAGGCTTTGCAAAAACTCTCTCCTGATCGTTCTCTTTCCGTGGAGCAGGAGCGTCTGTGTGGGCAGGTTGTCAGGTTCTGTCAGGATCATATCGGACAGGGGAATGCTGTTTTTGTAATTGAAGGACATGCGGGAACAGGAAAAAGTATTGTTATCAATAAAATTTTTAACGAAATACAAAAAATGTCCCGGCAACAGGCGGGCACAAACCCGTTAACGGGAACAAGGAATTATCTTCTGGTCAATCATCCTGAGATGATGAAACTTTATAAAAATATCTCGGAACATTCGATTTATGTAAAAAAGAAAGATTATGAGCGGCCAACAACTTTCATAAACACCATGCACAGAACCGGACAGGTGGCAGATGTTGTTCTGGTAGATGAAGCACATCTTCTTTTAACAAAATCTGATAAATACAACAGGTTTGTACAGGATAATCACCTTGAGGAAATTCTGAAATGTGCAAGGGTTGTCGTGCTGGTTTTTGATGACATGCAGGTTCTCAGGTTCAAAAGCCACTGGACAAAAAGCACACTGGAATCTGTTCTGGCGCAACGGCAGGTCCAGACCTGCCAGCTTAAAAACCAGTTCCGGATGCAGGCTGGTGCACAGACATGTGCATGGATAGACGCCTTTTGTAAAAAAACCATTCTTCCTATTCCCCATGACCCGTTTTTTGATCTCAGGGTTTTTGAGGATGCACAGGATATGTATGATCTGGTGCGTGATAAAAACACGGAGTTCGGCCTCTCCCGCATGGTGGCAACATATGATTATCCTTACCGGCTGGATGGCAGGGAGCATTTTGTAACCGAGGGGCGCTTTCGGCTTAAATGGGACATTGCCCGGCCCGAAGCCCGCCTGCCATGGGCGGAACGCGCCAATACGATAGATGAGGTCGGTTCCGTTTACACCGTGCAGGGGTTCGACCTGAACTACGTTGGTCTGCTGCTTGGCCCATCTGTAAGGTATGACGCAGCGGGTAATACCCTTGTGCTCGACCCGGCCCGGTATGAGGACAGCGCAGCCTTTGCCGGGCGTAACGGCTTTGCCCAGCCCGGGCAGACCATGGAGCGCATCATGCTCAATGCGATCAATGTGTTGATGACGCGCGCGGTCAGAGGGCTATATATTTACGCGCATGATCCCGCGTTAAGGGCGCGCCTTGTCCAGTTCCGGGCCGGGTAAGGGGGGAGAGGGCCGGGGCTGCAAACCGTGCATGGCATGGCTGCCTTGTGCGGGTGTCGGGCTGGAATGACCCAAAACAGCCTTCCCCGCCCCTGTTTTGGGGCATGGTGGCACTAAAATTTTCATACAGAACTTGTTCTGTCCTCATTCTGGTGCCAACTGAAAGGTAATCGTACAGGCTTATCCTACAGATCGGACATTTCCGCCATGTTTATCGAAACCGAAGGTACCCCCAACCCCGCAACACTCAAGTTCCTGCCCGGTCAGGCCGTGGTGGGGGATGCGGGCACCATAGACTTTATTGATGCCGATGCCGTGGCCGGGCGTTCGGTTCTGGCCGATGCGCTGTTTGCCCTGCCCGGTGTTGCCCGCGTGTTTTTGGGGAACGATTTTGTTTCCGTCACCAAGTCCGACAGCGCGGACTGGGAGGAACTGCGTCCGCTGGTGCTGTCCGCCCTGATGGATCATTTTGTAGCGGGTCTGCCAGTTGTCGCTGAGGGCGTTGCTGTTCTTGAAGACGAGATTGCCCCGGAAGATGCGGAGATTGTTGTCCAGATCAAGGAACTGCTGGACACGCGTGTGCGCCCTGCCGTTGCGGGTGATGGCGGGGATATTGTTTTTCGTGGGTATCGCAACGGGATTGTGCGCCTGACCATGCAGGGTGCGTGCTCCGGCTGCCCGTCCTCCCGCGCAACGCTCAAGCATGGGGTGGAAAACATGCTCAAGCATTACGTGCCAGAGGTTGTCTCGGTCGAGCAGGTAGACTGAGCAGCCCCCGTAACGGTGGCTCTTTCCGGAGCGGGATGCTTGCCTTAAAAGAGGAAGGTCACGCGCCGGAGCAGGTTGGCGTAGCAGGAGGCAGGACAGAACATGTTGGACGCAAGTGGGTTAGAACTGCTGTTTACAAAGGCGCGAACCCCCCTGCGCTGGACCACCCGCCCTGTGGAGGAGGCTTTGCTGCACCAGATATATGATCTGGTGCGCATGGGGCCAACCTCGGGCAATTGCTGCCCTGCCCGCATTGTTTTTATTACCGGCACCAGTGGGCGCGAAAAGCTGCGCCCTGCCCTGTCCGCAGGGAATGTCAATCGGGTTATGGGCGCGCCGGTTATTGCCGTGCTGGCCCATGACCCGCTTTTTTTTGAACAACTTCCCAAGCTGAGCCCGGGGGAAGAACTGCGCTCATGGTTTGCCGCGGATGTTGGCTTGTCCGAGGAAACCGCTTTTCGCAATGGCACCTTGCAGGGCGCATATATGATCATGGCTGCTCGCGCCCTTGGGCTGGATGTTCTGCCCGTTTCGGGGTTTGACCAGTCCGTGGTGGAGGACGCTTTTCTGGCGGAATGGGGCTGGCGTGCCAATTTCCTGCTCTGTCTGGGGTATGGAGACTTCGCGGGGCAGTCCGAGCGTGCTCCCCGCCTTGAGTTCGATCAGGCCTGTCGGATTGTAGAATAGTGGTGCAGCGTATTCTGGTGCTCGACGGGAGCCCCGCAGGCGATCATGCCTGTGGTACGGCGGCCTGTATTGCCAATACGGATGGCGTGTTGCAGGTGCTTGCCTTCCGGCAGGAGGCGGGCAAGCAGGCGGCGGAAGGGCTTGGTCTGCTGGCCGCGCAGGTTTTGCAACAGGCTGGCTGGTCACGCATGCAGGGTACCACGCCGGATATGGTTGCGGTTGTGGTGGGGCCGGGGTCTTTTACCGGCTTGCGGGCCTCCTGTGCTGTGGCGGCCGGGTATGCCGTAGGCGTGGGCTGCCCGGTTGTAGGGGTGACGCGGGCAGAGGCTCTGGCCCCGGAACTGGATGCCGCCCTTGCTGCCCAACCCGACCATATGGCGGGCTGGGTCGTGGTGACTGCCGCCCGGCGTGGCCGCGTATTTGTGGAAGACAGGCAGGGCGCGCGGGCCGTGACCATAGCCGACTGGTCCGCCCCGCAGGGTCAGTGGCTGGTTGCGGGTGAGTCCCGTGCTGATCTGGCTTTTCCCTCCGCTATCATGTGCCCGATTACCCATCCTGATGTAGAGCAGGTGGCTGCTACGGCCCTGCGCCGGGTGCGTGGAGACTTGTCGCCGCGTGGAGCACTGCCTGTTTATGTGGACCCGCCAGAGGCTAAACTGCCAGCCAATGGGTTGCGGGCTGCTCCGGTATAATGGTTTTGTCGCAAATGCAGTGTGTGGGGGTGGGGCATGCGGCTGTGCTGGCCTGCCTGCATACACAGTGCTTTGCTCCGCAGGAGCAGTGGGACACAACCGCCATGCTCAGCCTGTTGGGGTCAGCCGGTGTTTGTGCCGGGCTGGTGCTGACCGGTGAGCAGCCTGTAGGGTTTGTCATGCTACGCTGTGTGGCGGGGGAGGCTGAAATCCTGACCCTGTGCGTCTTGCCTGCGTACAGGCGGCAGGGACTGGCCGCGCTGCTGGTGGCATGGAGTCTCGCCCACGCCAGAGCGCAAAAAGCCGAAATGGTTTTTCTGGAAGTGTCCGTTGGCAACCTTGCCGCGCAAAAGCTGTATGCACAGGCAGGGTTTGAGCAAAAAGGTCTGCGCCGGGCCTATTACCCCGATGGGTCCGATGCCCTTGTGCTTGGGCATGCTCCGGGTTGTAGCGGGTAAGGCCCATGCCGCCGGGGCTGCCGGGCGGCATGGGGGTGTTCTGGTTGGCGGGGGCAGGTGCCCCTTTTTTTTACCCGCCTGCTTACAGGGCGTGCCTGCCAATATCCGTCCGCCAGACCGCGCCGTTCCACGTAATGGCCTTGACACCGGCATAGGCGCGCTTCTGGGCTTCCAGCACCGTGTCCGCCAGTGCGCAGACAGCCAGCACGCGCCCGCCTGAAACCACCAGGTCTCCTGCCATGTTCTGTGTGGTGCCTGCCTGAAAAACCCGCACGCCTTCCAGAGCATTGGCTGTGTCTACACCATGGATCACGGCCCCTTTTTCGGGGCTGCCGGGGTAACCCCGTGCCGCCATGATCACACAGACCGATGCCTGGTTGGAAAACGTAATGGGGGCCACGTCCAGCCGGTCCTCGGCCAGTGCCTGCAGGGCGGGCAACAGGTCTGATGTCAGGCGTGGGAGCAGGGCTTCGGCTTCGGGGTCACCAAAGCGCACATTGTATTCGATCAGCGATGGTCCATGCCCGGTCAGCATCAGCCCGGCAAAAATAACACCCCGGAATGGCGTACCCCGGCGCACCATTTCGCGCAGCATGGGGCGTACCAGCAGGTCCAGTGCCGCTTCCTGCTCCGCCCGGCCAAAGTTTTTTGGGGGGGAGACCGCACCCATGCCCCCGGTATTGGGGCCTGTATCCCCATCTCCAATGCGTTTGTGGTCCTGTGCGGCGCCAATCAGGCAGGCGGTCTCCCCCGCACAGAAGGCAAAGAGCGAGACTTCCTCCCCCACAAGACAATCTTCGATCACCACGCTGCGGCCAGCATCGCCCAGTGCGCCACCTGTCATCATGTCCGTAATGGCGGCTTCGGCTTCGGCTACGGTTGTAGCGACAACAACGCCCTTGCCTGCGGCCAGCCCATCGGCCTTGACCACGATGGGGGCTCCTTTGCGGCGCACATAGGCAATGGCGGAGGGCGCATCCGTAAAGCGTTCCCATGCTGCGGTGGGAATACCTGCCGCATCGCAGATTTCCTTGGTAAAGCTCTTGCTGCCTTCAAGCCGGGCGGCGGCCTGTGTAGGACCAGCACAGGGCAGTCCCGCCTGTGCGCAGGCATCGGCCAACCCTGCAACCAGTGGTGCTTCGGGGCCGGGCACCACCAGATCAATCTTCTGCTCACGGGCAAAGGTTACAAGGGCTGCCACGTCATGCGCGCCAATGGGCACGTTGGTTCCGCAACGGGCCGTGCCGGGGTTGCCGGGGGCAATGAACAGCGCGGAAAGTGCCGGGGATTTGGCGAGTGTTTCGGCCATGGCATGTTCACGGCCACCTGAGCCTACCAGAAGTACGCGCAATTCTTTTCTCCTGCTGTTCATGTCTGCTCTTTCAGGGCGAGCGTCTGTAGCATAGGTTGTGCGGATGCACGAAGAGTTTGGAGCCGCCTCCCCATCTGGCGGCAATGTCCCTGAATATACGGTTTCGGAAATTTCTGGCGCAATCCGGCGTACGCTGGAGGGGTCGTTCAGCCGCGTGCGCGTGCGTGGCGAAATTACGGAATTCAAGCGTTACCCCTCCGGACATATCTATTTTTCGCTCAAGGATGAGCAGGGCAAGATTTCCGGCGTGGTCTGGCGTGGCAGTGTAAGCCGCCTTGGGCTGGTGCCCGAAAACGGGCTGGAAATTATTGCAACCGGCAAGGTCTCCTCCTATGGCGAGCGTTCAAGCTACCAGCTTATCGTGGAACGTATGGAATATGCGGGCGAGGGAGCATTGCTTGCCCGTATTGAGCGCCTGCGGATAAGGCTGGGGGAAGAGGGGCTGTTTGACCCTGCCCGCAAACGCCCCATTCCCCTGCTGCCGCGTGTGATCGGGCTTGTCACATCCTCGCAGGGGGCCGTGCTGCACGATATCTGCACAACGCTCAGGCGGCGCTTTCCCCGGCCTGTGGTGGTGTGGCCGGTGCCCGTGCAGGGTGAAGGAGCCGCAGCCCAGATTGTGGCCGCCATTAACGGTTTTTCCGCGCTGGATGGGACAGGGGGCGTGCCAAGGCCCGATGTGCTGATTGTGGCGCGCGGAGGCGGCTCGCTTGAAGACCTGATGGCTTTTAATGATGAAGGCGTGGTGCGGGCGGTGGCGGCCTGTTCCATTCCCTTAATCTCGGCCGTAGGGCATGAAACCGATACAACCCTGATCGACTTTGCCTCCGATCGCAGAGCGCCCACCCCCACGGCGGCGGCAGAAATGGCCGTGCCTGTGCGGAGCGAACTGCTGGCCGAAATTGAACACCGCGCCGCCCGTGCCACGGGTGCGCTGGCCCGACAGATGCAGACTGCCCGCCTGCGGCTGGACAGGGCGGCCGCGGCGCTGCCGGACCTGCCCGGTCTGGTGCAGACCGCGCGCATGCAGCTTGATGACCGTGCCCGCAGGCTGGACGTGGCCCTGCCCGCCCTTGTCCGCCGCCGCAAGGCGGACCTTGTGGCGGTGGAACGGCACATGCCTGCGGTGGAAACGCTTCTGTCCGGCCGCAGAACACGGCTTGCCGTGGTGGGAGGAGCATTTGTGGGGGGTATGCAGCATACCCTGCAACGGCAGGAGGTGCGGCTGGGCCATTGCCGTGTGTCCCCCGCCCCCCTTATGGCGCTCTTACGTGAGCGGCGTATTGCGCTGGGTGGGGCTGCCGGGCAGTTGGAGGCCGTATCCCCCCAGGCTGTGCTGGCGCGTGGTTACGCGCTGGTCACGGCGGAGGGCCATCCCGTGACAAAAGCCGCAGGATTGAGAAGTGGGCAACAGGTTGACCTGACTTTTGGCGATGGCTCCTGCCGTGCCATTATTGGTGACCAACCGGTGCAGGGCCTGCTGGACCTGTAAGCCTGTGTTGGGTACAGGCGGCTAACCGGGTTATGCTGGCCTCCCTGCAACTGTGTGGGCAACAAGCCACCGCGTGCTGAAAGACTGAAAAGCGCATGTCCGTTCCTGTTCGTATTCCGGCTTTGGGGTCTGTTCTTGTGCTTGGACTGCTGGCCGGGTGCGCCAGCCAGCCTACCCGTATTCCCCCGCAGAGCTTTGCACCGGGGCTGAGTGCGCCCACTCCGCCTCCCGCGAATGAGAGCCAGTTGGTGAATGACCCCTCAGCTCCCGCCAATACGCCTCTGTGCGGGGTTGCTGCGCGGGAGGCCGTGGCCATGGCCGTGCAAAATTACCCCCAACCACTAGCCGTAGGGGGGAGTTGCGTGCGTAATACGTGCTACAATACCCAGACAGGCACCTACATTGCCGCAGACGGCACGCAGCGGGTCTGTCGTTAAGGAGCCCTGCGCGCTTTGTGCAACAAATGCCGTCAACAAACTCTTTTCCGGGCGGCAATTTGCTGGTAGGGGAAAAACAGTTCGCGAGAGTGACGGAACTGGTAGACGTAGTCGACTCAAAATCGACCGCCCTTACGGGCTTAGGGGTTCGAGTCCCCTCTCTCGCACCAGACTTGCCCCATCCTCTTCTTGGCCAAGGTTATGAACGCCCTTCCCCCCACTGCTTCGTCCCGTCCGGCCATTCGCCCGTTCAATCCCTGTTTTTCGTCCGGTCCGTGCGCCAAGCGCCCGGGGTGGAGCCTTGCCGCGCTGGATAAGGCGCTTGTCGGTCGCTCCCACCGCTCGCCAGAAGGACGTGCGCGGCTGAACGAGGTTATCGTGCGCTCCCGCAAAATTCTGGGTGTGCCCGAAGGCTGGCGGGTGGGCATTGTGCCTGCGTCTGATACGGGTGCGGTGGAAATGGCGCTGTGGTCCCTGCTGGGCGAGCGCCCGGTAGACGTGCTGGCGTTTGAAAGTTTTTCGGCTCTGTGGGCGCAGGATATCGTAAGCCAGCTCAAGCTGGACAATACCCGCGTGCTCAAGGCCGATTACGGCCAGTTGCCGGACCTGAGCGCAGTCAACTGGGCGCATGACGTGGTTCTGGCGTGGAATGGCACCACCTCTGGCGTGCGCCTGCCGTCTGCCAGCGTCATTCCCGCCGGGCATGAAGGGCTGGTGATCTGCGATGCTACCTCCGCCGCCTTTGCCATGGACCTGCCATGGGACCGGCTGGATGTGGTGACATGGTCCTGGCAGAAAGCTCTGGGGGGCGAGGCCGCACATGGCATGATCGCTCTCTCTCCCCGTGCTGTGGAGCGGCTGCAAACCTTTAAGGCGCCCCGGCCCCTGCCCAAGATTTTCCGCATGACTGCCAAGGATGCGCTGATCGAAGGTATTTTTAAGGGCGATACCATCAACACCCCCTCCATGCTATGTGTCGAAGATGCGCTGGACGGCCTGCAATGGGCGGAAGCAGTCGGAGGGCTGGAAGGGCTCAAGGCCCGGTCTCAGGCCAATCTGGCGGCGGTTGCCGCGTGGGTGAAAACAACGGACTGGGTGTCCTTTCTGGCGGAAAAGGAGGAGGAGCGTTCCTCTACCGCCATTTGCCTGCGTATTGTCGCGCCATGGTTTTTGGCTCTGGAACGGGACAGGCAGATGGCAACAGTCAAAACAATGCTGGCTGTGCTGGATAAGGAAGGTATTGGCTTTGACCTTGCCAGCTACCGTGATGCCCCCGTGGGCCTGCGTATATGGGGTGGTGCTACGGTGGAAACAGCCGATATAGTCGCATTGCTGCCCTGGCTGGACTGGGCTTTCGCACTGGTTATGCCTGCATAACGCTGCATGGAAGGGCAACCCTGACCAGAGTCTGAAAAGGATATGTGTCTGGTGCATGGCCTTTTTTATGGCGGCTTTGTGCAGGCATTCCATATGTCGGTCAGATAAAAAAAGGGCGGAAGGAGTTATCCTTCCGCCCTTTTTGGTCAACGCTGTTCAGAAAGCATCAGAACGGCGCGTCAATGTCCACAATATCAATCAGCTTGGCATTGACGAACTCTTTAAGTCCAAGGCCCAGCAGTTCGCGGCCAAAGCCCGAACGTTTGACGCCACCAAACGGCAGGTCTGCCTTAACCATGGTCGGGTGGTTGATATAGACCATGCCAGTATCAATCCGGCGGGCCAGTTCCGCGCCACGTTCTTCGTTTTTGGTAAAGATGGAGCCACCAAGCCCGTAGGGGGAATCATTGGCAATTTCAATGGCGTGGTCAGCATCTTTTGCACGGAACAGCATGGTTACCGGGCCAAAGAATTCCGTATGGCGGGCCGGGTTGCCCTCTTCCAGATTGCTCAGGATAACCGGGCGGAAGAAGCAGCCTTTATTGGGCATTTCCAGCGGAATTTCTTCCGCTTTGGCACCCTGTGCCACGGCATCGGCAACCTGCTGCTTCAACCCGTCCACAGCCCCGCGTGAGGACAGGGGCGGCAGCGTGGTGGCGGGGTCCATCGGGTCGCCCATACGCAGCTCGGCAATGCCTTTGCGGTACAGCTCAACAAATTTGTCGTAAACGCCATCTTCCACAATCATACGCTTGGCGTTAACGCAAACCTGACCACCGTTCCAGTGACGGCCATAGACGGCCCATTTGGCGGCTTTTTCCACATCGGCATCGTTCAGTACGATCAGGGCATCGGAGCCACCGAGTTCCATGGTGCATTTTTTAAGCGCCAGCCCTGCTTCGGAGGCAACCTTGGCGCCAGCTCCTTCGGAGCCAGTCAGAGCCACACCACGTACGCGGATATCGGCAATAATCTTGGCAAGCTGGTCACGCGTTGGGTAAAGGTTCTGGAACCCACCTTCAAGCAGACCGGCATCGTGCATCAGTTTTTCCATGGCGGCGGCACACTGCGGCACGTTGGATGCGTGCTTGAGAATAACCACGTTACCAGCAGAAAGCTGCGGCGCAATAATGCGGGCCACCTGATAGTAAGGGAAGTTCCATGGCTCGATAGCCAGCAGAATGCCCTGTGCTTCGAACACGATTTTGGCGCGACCTTCCTTGACGGAGGCAAGGGGAAGTACTTCCGGTGCCAGAAGACGCTCGGCATTGACGGCATAATATTCAAAAATTGCTGCGGACAGCTCGGTTTCTGCCTTGGCTTCGGCGTAGAGCTTTCCCATTTCCAGCGTCAGAAGCTTGGAGTATTCATCCACATTGGCGCGCAGCAGATCGGCTGCTTTTTGCAGAATACGTGCCCGTTCGGCAAATGTTGTGTTTTTCCATTTTTTAAAGGCCGCATGTCCCTTGTCCAGAGCGGCATCGACCTGAGCATCGGTCGGGTTGGGGAAAACCTTGACCTGTTCTTCGGTAAAAGGGTTTGTCGTTGCATAAGCCATGGAAAAAATCCTTCTGGTTCATCAATATTGAAGGTGGTTAGTTTCTGAAATCCAGAACAACGCGCCCTTCAACACGACCATGCTCGAGATCATCAAATATCTGATTGATGTTTTCAAGCCGGTCAGTCTTGGTAACCGAGGTCACTTTTCCTTCAGCAAAGAAGGAGAGCGCTTCGATCATGTCCAGCCGGGTACCTACAATGGAACCGCGGATGGTAATGGCGTTCATGACCATATCAAAAATGGAAATGGGGAAGTCCCCCGGCGGCAGGCCGTTCAGGACCAGTGTGCCACCAGCGCGCACATACCCCATGGCCTGAGAGAAAGCCTTGGTGGAAACAGCCGTGATCAACCCCCCATGAGCGCCGCCGACTTCCTTCTGGATAAAGGCTGCCGGGTCGGTTGTTCTGGCGTTAACGGTGTGTGCGGCGCCAAGTTTCCGTGCGGTTTCAAGTTTGGCATCGTCAATATCAACCGCAATCATGTTCAGGCCCATGGCCACACCGTACTGGATGGCCATTTGCCCCAGCCCGCCCGCACCCGATACCGCAACCCAGTCTCCTGCGCGCGTGTCGGTCATTTTCAGACCCTTGTAAACGGTCAGCCCTGCGCACAGAACCGGCGCGACTTTAACGGGGTCTACCCCCGCAGGAATATGGGCGACGTAGCCCGGGTCCGCCACCACGTATTCCGCAAAGCAGCCATTAACGGAATAACCGGTATCTTCCTGTTTCTGGCAAAGGGTTTCCCAGCCTGCATAACAGTGCTCGCAATGACCACAGGCGGAATACAGGAAGGGCACACCAACGATGTCCCCTTTTTTGATCCAGTCAACATTGCTGCCAACTTCCACAACCGTGCCCACGCCTTCATGCCCGGGAATAAAGGGAAGGGTCGGTTTTTTGGGCCAGTCCCCATTGGCTGCGTGCAGGTCCGTGTGACAGACGCCGCAGGCGATCATCTTGACCAGGATCTGGTTGGAGTTGATGGAGGGAATGTCCAGTTCCTCAAGCGTGAGCGGCTTGCCAAATTCATGGACTACAGCGGCTTTCATCTTGCCTGACATAGTCTGCTCCTTATTGTTGCAAACAAAAAAAACGGGAGGGGCCGTCTGGCTTCCTCCCGTTGGCTGTCAGGCGGTACCGAGCGCCTTGACAGCTTCGACCATTTTGGAGAGCACGGCCTGTGCATCCCCAAAAACCATAGTGCAGTTCTTCTGGAAGAAGAGCGGGTTCTGCACCCCGGAATACCCTGTGCCGGACCCACGTTTGATGACAAAGACCTGACGCGCCTTGTAAGCGTTCAGGATAGGCATGCCATAAATGGGGGAGGATTTGTCGGTCAGGGCTTCGGGGTTGACCACGTCGTTCGCACCGATAATCAGGGCAACATCAGTGGTGGCAAAGCTGTCGTTAATATCGTCCATATCGTAAATCATGTCGTATGGAACGCCAGCTTCAGCCAGCAGCACGTTCATGTGCCCCGGCATGCGGCCTGCCACGGGATGAATGGCAAATTTGACATCCACACCATCAGCCACAAGCATTTTAACAAATTCGTACAGCTTCTGCTGCGCCTGCGCCACAGCCAGACCATAACCGGGCACAATGATCACGCTGGACGCATACCGCATGGAGGTGGCTGCGTCTGACGGGTCGGCGGACTTCATTTCCCCTTCCGGGCCTTTGGCGGAGCTGGTCGTATCCCCGAAGTTGCTGAACAGCACGTTGGTGAGCGAGCGGTTCATGGCTTTTGCCATCAGGGCGGTCAGCAGTGTGCCAGCCGAGCCGACCACCATGCCTGCAATCATCAGGGCAGGGTTGCCCATCACATAGCCTTCAAGGCCCACGGCCAGACCGGTAAAGGCGTTGTAGAGCGAAATCACCACCGGCATGTCCGCCCCACCAATGGGCAGGGTCATGCAGATACCGAACAGAAGAGCCGCGCCAAAGAACAGAATACCGGGCAGAATACCTTCTGGCGTACCATATTGCATGACTGTCAGCGCGCCGAGGGCGAGCGAGATCAGGAACAGTGCCGCGTTGAAAAACCGCTGCCCGCCAAAGCGCACGGGCTTTCTCATACGACCGTCAAGCTTGGCCCACGCAATGATCGAACCTGTAAAGGAGATACAGCCAATAAGCGCGCCTACAATGGTGACACTCAGGTGCAGCCCGGATGTGGCATGGTCAGACAGAAGGCTGACCGCAGCAAGGGATGCGGCGGAGCCACCCCCCATGCCGTTAAAGATGGCGACCATCTGCGGCATGGCGGTCATCTGCACCGTGCGGCCGCGCCAGCCGGTCCACAGGCAGCCCAGCAGCAGGGCCACAACTGCCAGTGCAACATTGACCATCAGGTGTGGACGCGCATCGGGGCTGACATTGAACAGGTTGAGGAACGTGGCCCCAACCACAAACACCATGCCGTAGCCTGCAGTTACAATGCCCGAAACGGCGGTTACGGGCGAGGACATGGCCTTCAGCCCGTAAATGAACAGGCCTGCGGCAATCAGTCCGCTCAGGCCAACAATGTATTCGATGAACATGTTACTGCTGGCCCTTTTTCTCTGTTGTCTGTTTCTGGCTCGGGCGGAACATGGCCAGCATGCGGTCGGTCACGACGTAGCCGCCCATAACGTTCCCAGCTCCCAGAAAAACGCCAACAAACCCGATAACCTGCCCGGTCAGCGTGGTGGCGTTGAACAGCGCATCCAGCGCGCCAACCACCACAATACCGTGAATGAAGTTGGAGCCGGACATAAGGGGCGTATGCAGGATGGAGGGCACCCGGCTAATCACCACGTAGCCGGTAAACGCGGCCAGCATGAAGATGTAGAGGGCGATAATGAAGGTCATGGATGTTACGGAATCCATCATGCTTTCTCCGCTGGTGTGCCTTCAATGACCTTCTGGATGGCGGCATTGGTAATTTTGCCATCATGGGTCAGGGTGGTTCCGGTTATGACTTCGTCTGTAAAATCGGGCTTGAGCACACCATCATGCAGAACCTGCTCAAGCAGGTTGTAAATGTTCTTGGCGTAGAGCTCGCTCGCCTGTGCCGCCAGACTGGATGGCAGGTTGGTCGGACCTACCATGACTACGGGACCAATCTTGACGGTCTCACCAGCTTTGGTGCCTTCACAGTTGCCGCCGTTGGGCGCACCCATGTCCACCACAACGGAGCCTTCCTTCATGCCTGCAAGCTGCTCGGCGTCAATCAGGCGGGGGGCCTTGCGGCCGGGAACTGCGGCTGTGGTAATGATCAGGTCGGCCTGTGCGATGTGCTGCGAAAGGGTGGCCCGGACCTTGGCCTTTTCGTCTGCTGTCAGTTCGCGGGCGTAGCCGCCGGCTCCGCGCGCATCTATGCCCGTATCCACAAATTTGGCACCGACGGATTCCGCTTCTTCCTTGGTTTCGGGGCGTACGTCATAGCCCTCGCACACAGCGCCAAGGCGGCGTGCCGTGGCGAGCGCCTGCAGGCCCGCAACCCCCAGCCCCATAACCAGCACACGGGCCGCACGCAGTGAGCCCACGGCCGTGGTCATCATGGGCAGGATTTTCTGCATATGCACGCTGCCCAGCAGGGGGGCGTAGTACCCTGCAAGGGCTGCCTGGCTGGACAGCGCATCCATGGCCTGCGCACGGCTGATGCGCGGAATAAGCTCCATGGCAAAAGTAGTAATCCTGCCATCGCGCAGCGCCTTGACCAGATCAGGCTGTGTCTGGGCGTAAATGAAGGAAACCAGCAGGGCGCCGGGCTTCATCTGTTTGACGGTCTCGACCGATGGAGGCTGGACGGAGAGCACGATGTCCGCATCGGCAACCAGTTTCCCGGTATCGGGTTCCTGCGTTACCTGCGCCTTTGTATAGGCATCGTCCGTGTAGGTTGCAGCACTACCCGCTCCCTGCTCCAGAACAAGATCTGCTCCAAGCTTGGCTATGCGCTGTGCTACCGCGGGAATCATGGCGACCCGGCGTTCGTCGGGCTGCGTTTCCTTCAGGATGGCAATTTTAACGGTCACGTTCTTTTCCCAATGCATGCTGTATGGGGTGAGGAGGGACCATGATGGCAGGGTAGAAAGACGGTCGTCCTCCACAACTTCTTCTGGTTGGTATGACAACCATATCTGAAAAAGGTTGCATTGATATGCGTCAAAGAAACCTTTTCTGCGGGATATAAAAATATTTTTTTCATTATTACATTTTTCAAATAAGTCCTGGGTGGCACTTCCCACAATGTCCTGGGTGGCTTTTGGTGCGTGCGGACCGTATTCCGCGCAGCCCCTGCCCGGCCGGAACAGAAGGACGGGAAAGCTATGGGGTGAGCAATTCCATTTGCTGCCGGAATGGTCTAGGGTTCGCACGATTGAATGGTCCCCCGGAAGGGGAACGTTTTTCTGATTTCTAACGAGCTCTGAATCAAAGGTGGATTATGGGTTATCGGGTTGCTGTTGTAGGCGCGACAGGTGCGGTGGGGCGGGAAATCCTCAAGACACTGGCCGAACGGGAGTTCCCGGTGGATGAGATTGTCGCACTGGCCTCCCCGCGTTCGGCGGGGCGTGAAGTGTCTTTTGGGGATCGTGTCCTGAAAGTGCAGAACCTTGAAACCTTTGATTTCAAGGGCTGGGATGTCGGGCTGTTCTCCCCCGGTGGAACTGTGTCCGCCAAATACGCGCCTATTGCCGCCAAGGCTGGCTGCGTTGTGATCGACAACACATCTCACTTCCGCATGGAACCGGATGTGCCGCTGGTGGTACCTGAGGTCAATCCGCTGGCGCTCAAGGACATGAAGCGCAACATTATTGCTAACCCCAACTGCTCGACCATTCAGATGGTGGTGGCTCTCAAGCCCCTGCATGACCTGTTTACCCTCAAGCGGGTGGTGGTTTCGACGTATCAGGCGGTCTCGGGCGCGGGGAAGGATGGCATGGACGAGCTGTTCTCCCAGACCCGTGGCAGCTTTGTGAACGACCCGCCCAGGATCGAGCAGTTCCAGAAGCAGATTGCCTTCAACTGTATTCCCCAGATCGACCGTTTTATGGATGACGGTGCGACCAAGGAAGAATGGAAGATGCGAGTCGAGACCAAAAAAATTCTCGATCCGGACGTGGAAGTACTGGCGACCTGCGTACGTGTTCCGGTGTTTGTTGGTCATTCCGAAGCCGTTATTGCCGAGTTTGCCGAGCCGGTGGACCTTGAGCGCGCCCGCGCGGCCCTGCGGGAGTCCGAAGGGGTTGTCCTGCTCGACCAGCGCGAAGATGGCGGGTATGTGACCCCGCTTGAGTGCGTGGGCGAAGATGCAACCTATGTGTCACGCCTTCGTGTCGATCCGACCGTCCCGCATGGTCTGGCGTTCTGGTGTGTTGCCGATAATCTGCGGAAAGGTGCGGCTTTGAACGCGGTTCAGATTGCTGAAACCATGATCGCACTTGATCTGCTGCCCAGACACGCCTGAGTGAGAATCCTCCCCCTCTCGGTCTCGTGTTGATCCGTTGAATTGACCGGGCCGAGGCGCGGGGCGTAGGACAAAAACGATGCAAAACGCTGGATGCAACCAGCGCTCAGGGATAGACACGGGGTACGAGGCTGACAATGCAGGATATCCGTAAGGCCCTCTATGTAGGGAGCCGAAGTGACGGCACACTGATCCAGCGACCCATGTCGCCGCACTTGCAAGTGTACCGTTACCGGCTTTCCATGGTTCTTTCCATTTCAAATCGAATCACGGGAGTGATCGCCACGGCAGGTGCCGCGCTTGGCGTTTTCTGGCTTGGTGCTGCGGCCAAGGGGCCAAAAGCCTATGCCACGGCACGCAAGGTAACGGGCAACCCGCTGGGCCAGCTTGTGCTGGTAGGGTGGCTGGCTTCGGTCGTTTACCATACGGTCGGTGGCATCCGGCATCTCATCTGGGATGCGGGATACCGGTACGACAAGGAAGAACTGAATAAGGATGGCCCAGTGGCGGTGGGTGTTACAGCCGGTGTGAGCACCGTGCTGGCCGTCGCCCTGCTTGCTGTGGCGGGTTGCCGCAGAAGCAAACGCGCCAGAGCCGGGAAGGTGTCCTGACATGAACGCTTCTGTTCCACATATTGAAGTCATGCGCTCCCAGCTTGGGCGCGCACGCGGCCTTGGTGCGGGGCATTCCGGTGTAAGCCACTGGTGGGCCGAGCGCGTTTCCGCCGCCAGCCTGCTGCCGCTTTCCACATGGTTTGTCGTGCAGATGTTCCGCCTTGGCGGGGCAGACCACGCCGAGGTGGTTAAATGGGGCGGCAAGCCCGTTAACGCCACCATGCTGGCAGCACTGATCATTACCACCTTCTACCATGCGCAGGTTGGCCTGCAGGTGATTGTGGATGATTACGTGCACGGCAAGGCGCATCTGCCTACCCGCCTGCTGGTCAGGATTGGCACATCCCTTATGGGTCTGCTTGGCGTATTTGCCGTGATCAAGCTGGTGGTGCGGAGCGGTTCCGGCAAGTAAGCCGGGCACCTGCCCACAGATAAAAGAGCCTTGTGCCGCCGATGGAACAGGTCGGATACGCGGCGGCATGAACCTGAACGACTGACAGGCCGAACGCATATGGGAGCGCCGTCACGATGAATGCCAATTCCTCTCCTTCTCGGGGAGCTTACCGGATTGTTGATCACGCATATGATGTTGTGGTCGTGGGTGCAGGTGGTTCGGGCCTGCGTGCAACGCTGGGTATGGGGGCTGCGGGCCTGAGCACAGCGTGCATTACCAAGGTTTTCCCCACCCGCAGCCATACGGTGGCCGCGCAGGGTGGCATTGGGGCCTCTCTTGGCAACATGGCCGAGGATAACTGGCGCTGGCATATGTATGACACCGTAAAGGGGTCTGACTGGCTGGGCGATCAGGACGCCATTGAATTCATGGTGCGTGAGGCCGTGCCCGCAGTGCAGGAACTGGAACATTTTGGTGTTCCCTTCTCCCGCACGGAAGAAGGCAAGATCTACCAGCGCCCCTTTGGTGGTCATATGAGCGACTTCGGCAAGGCGCCGGTGCCCCGCGCATGCGCTGCCGCCGATCGCACGGGTCATGCCATTCTGCATACGCTGTACCAGCAGTGCCTCAAACATAATGTTGAGTTCTTTGTCGAATACTTCGCCATCGACCTGATTATGGATGATGAAGGTGCCTGCCGCGGCGTTATGGCCTGGTGTCAGGACGATGGCACGATCCATCGCTTCAATGCCAAAATGGTGGTGCTGGCCACGGGCGGTTATGGCCGTGCCTATCAGTCCTGCACATCGGCCCATACCTGTACGGGCGATGGTAACGGCATGGTCATGCGCGCAGGTCTGCCCACGCAGGATATGGAATTTGTGCAGTTCCATCCCACGGGTATCTACCCTGCAGGCTGCCTGCTGACCGAAGGGTGTCGTGGTGAAGGGGGCTACCTGACCAACTCCGAGGGCGAGCGCTTTATGGAGCGTTATGCTCCCACCGCCAAGGATCTGGCCTCGCGCGATGTGGTGTCCCGCGCCATGACAATCGAGATCAAGGAAGGGCGTGGCTGTGGTCCTAAAAAAGATCACATCATGATGCATCTGGAGCATCTGGGCTCCGACCTGCTGCATGAACGTCTGCCGGGTATTCTGGAAACATCGCGTATTTTTGCCGGTGTGGACGTAACCAAGGAACCCGTGCCCGTTCTGCCGACCGTGCATTACAATATGGGGGGTATTCCCACCAATATTCACGGCGAAGTCGTGCGCCCCACGGCAGATAACCCCGATGCGGTGGTGCCGGGCCTGATGGCCGTGGGTGAGGCCGCCTGTGTGTCCGTGCATGGTGCAAACCGCCTTGGTACCAACTCCCTGCTTGACCTGATCGTATTTGGCCGTGCCGCGGCCCGCCGTGCGGCGGAAGTGGTCAAGCCGTCGGACTTTGTGCGCCCGCTTCCCGCAGGGGCTGGCGAGTTTGCCCTCGATCGTCTGGACAAGCTGCGTTACGCCAAGGGCGGCACCAAGGTTTCCGCCATGCGTGATCGTCTCCAGCGGGATATGCAGGCGCATGCCGCCGTGTTCCGTACGCAGGAAAGCCTGCAGGAAGGCGTGGACAAGATCCGTGATATCTGGAGTGGTCTGGGTGACATCTCCGTTTCCGATAGTTCACTGATCTGGAACAGTGACCTGATGGAAGCTATGGAGTTTGAAAACCTTCTGGCCAATGCAACAGCCACGCTTGAAAGCGGTCTGGCCCGGCACGAAAGCCGCGGCGCGCATGCCCGCGATGACTTCCCCGATCGTGATGACAAGGAATGGCTCAAACATTCCGTTTCGTGGCTGGATGACAAGGGCGGCGTCAAGCTGACCTACCGGCCCGTGCATATGAAAACCCTGACCGACGATGTCGAGGTTTTCCCACCCAAAAAGCGCGTTTACTGATCCGCAGGGCAAAGGGAGGCGAACATGGTCGAACTCAGACTGCCGCGTAACAGCACCGTAGGGAAAGGTAAAACCTTTCCCGCTCCGGCTGGCGCAAAAAATGTCAAAACCTTCAAGGTGTACCGCTGGTCTCCTGATGATGGTAAAAATCCGGTCATAGATTCTTACGGACTTGATCTGGATACCTTTGGGCCAATGGTGCTTGATGCCATTATTCACATCAAGAACGAGGTGGACCCTACGCTGACATTCCGGCGTTCCTGCCGGGAAGGGATCTGCGGATCCTGCGCCATGAACATTGATGGCGAAAACACATTGGCATGCCTCAAGCCGATCAAGAGCATTGAAGGCGACGTGCGGATTTATCCGCTGCCGCATATGCCCATTGTCAAGGATCTGGTGTCCAATCTGGATGGAGCTTATGCGCAGTTGCGCTCCATTCAGCCCTGGATACAGGCAGACAGTGCCCCACCGCCTGATGGCGAACGCCGCCAGAGTATTGAGGAACGCAGCAAACTGGACGGCATGTGGGAATGTATCCTGTGTTTTTGCTGCACTACGTCCTGCCCGTCCTACTGGTGGAATGGGGACAAGTATCTCGGCCCGGCCGTGCTGCTTGCCGCATATCGCTGGATTGCAGACAGCCGCGATGAACATACCGGTGAGCGTCTTGATTCACTGGAAGATACGTTCAAGCTCTATGCCTGCCGCACGATCATGAACTGTACCCAGACCTGCCCCAAGGGGCTGAACCCGGCCAAAGCCATTGGCCGGATCAAGGAATTGCAGATCGAACGCAAGGTCTGATCCTACAGGTAACGGCCTGCCCGGTTCAGTCTGGCAGGAATGAGTAAAGCCCCGGCAGGAGTAAACACCTGCCGGGGTTTTTCTGTTCAGGGGGGCGCTCTGGTAGCCGGAGGGTAATGTTGACGTGCGGAGCCGGAGGTGGAACATGGGAAGCCAGCATGCAGATGCATGATACATGAGGGGGTTTTGTGTTTAACGGCCATCTTTCTTCCCAGACCGGCCGTGCCAGAGCATGGACGGATAGTCTGTTTGTTGATCATGCTGTTCTCCGTCTGGTCTGGACCAATTTTCATGCGGTTATTCCGGGCAAGGTGTACCGCTGTAACCACCCAACCCCTGCCCGTTTGCGGCGTGCTGTGCGCAAGCTGGGTCTGCGCACGCTGGTCAACCTGCGCGGGCACAGGCAATGTGGTTCAGACGCTCTTTCGCGCAATGCCGCAGTACAGATTGGCCTTACCCATCTGGATATGGCGTTTGAAAGCAGGGGCGCTCCGCACAAGGAGCGTATTCTACGCTTTGCGCAGATGTACGCCACCTTGCAGTTCCCCATGCTGATGCACTGCAAGTCTGGCGCAGACCGGGCCGGGCTGGCTTCTGCTCTGGTCGTGATGTTTGAAGGTGGGAGTGCGGCACAGGCCCTGCGTGAACTTTCGTGGCGGTTCGGGCATTTCCGTGGGTCTCGCACGGGTATTCTGGATGCGTTTTTCCTGCGTTATCAGGCTCAGGCGGAGGGGCGTATCCCGTTTATGGAATGGCTGAATACCGAGTATGATGAAGCAGCCCTTAAACAGGATTTTGTAGCAGGCCGGATTGCCGCGTTCCTGACCGATCAGGTTTTGCGCAGGGAGTAACCCTGCATCATTTAAAAAAGAGCCGGGCATGACACATGGAGGATACGCAACGCGCAAGGTGCCGTTTCTGGCAGTGTGTGCGGCCATTTTATCTTGGGCAAGTGCATACCCGCTTGTGCGGATGGCGCTTGTTTACGTGCCTCCCATACCGCTTGCCGCATTACGGTACGCCGTAGCAGCTGTTATTGTGGCCGGATGGTTTTGTATGCGGCGTCCGGCATGTCCCCAACTGCGTGACGTGCCGCGCTTTTTGCTGTGTGGGGCTGTGGGGATTGCTCTGTATAATATTCTGTTCAACACGGGTGAGCAGAGTGTTTCTGCCGGGGCAACGAGCCTGCTGGTTAATTTTGCGCCGTTTATGTCTGCTTTTGTGGCCGTTGTTTTTTTGGGAGAAGCTCTTCCACTATGGGGGTGGGCTGGTTCCATTATAAGTTTTAGCGGCATTGTGCTTATTGGCAGTGGTTTGCCCGGAGGTTTTACATTTGGCTCGGGGGCGAGCGATGTGCTGGCGGCCGCTTTTTGCTCGGCTCTGTACCTTATGCTGCAAAAACCGCTTGTGGCGCGGTATGGTGCGCTGGCGTCCACGGCATGGATCTTGCTGATCGGCGCAGGTGTGCTGGCACCCTGGTTGCCCGCAGGCATTACGGCATTGCAGGGGCAGGGGAACTGGCCGTGGCTTCTGGTCATTCTGCTTGGTGTTTTCCCAGCGGTTCTGGGGTATGCGGCATGGGCGCATGTTGTGGGAACGGTTGGCGTTGCGCGCTCTTCGGGTTTTCTGTTTCTGCTGGCCCCCACAACGCTGATTCTGGCGTATGTCATGACGAACGAAGTGCCCGCCCTGACAACACTGCTGGGTGGGGCGGTGGTTATGGCTGGTGTGGTGTTCATGCAGACATATGGCCGCCCCCGATCTGCTCCGCTCACCCTTCCGGATGGTTCGGAGTAGGGGGATGCAGAAAACAGATGTGATATCCCCCTCTTTACGCGTGCGTGAGGAATGTGAACGACGTATGATGCGTTATAGAAGTGATATTGACGGCCTGCGTGCGCTTGCAATTCTTCCTGTTGTTTTCTTCCATTATGGACTTAAGCATCCCTTTAATGGTGGATTTGCCGGAGTTGATATTTTTTTTGTTATTTCCGGTTTTTTGATTACCCGGCACATCCATGATGCCGTGGAGCAGGATCAGTTTAATATTCTTGATTTCTACCACCGTAGAATTCGCAGAATATTACCGGCACTGTTTTCGGTATTGTTTGTCTGCTTTGGTGTGTCCACATTAACGCAAACGCCACCGGAGGTTTATAACACAAGCCGTGGAATCTTGTGGTCCATACTTTTTGCATCGAACATTTTTTTTTATAGCCAAAGCAGCTATTTTGATTCCTCCTTGCAGGCCAACCCTCTTTTGCATACGTGGTCGCTCTCTGTAGAGGAACAGTTTTATATAGTTATTCCTTTTCTGATCTATTTTTCAAAAAAGTTTTTTAAAATACCTTTAAAATACATGGTTTTCTCTCTTCTGGTGTTAAGTTTTTCCGCCTGTTTTGTGGAGATTTTTCAGGATAAGCCAGCAACATTCTACCTGCCGCAATACAGGGCATGGGAGTTTCTGGTAGGGTCTGCTGTCATGCTTGCCACGCAGCCTGCGGTTATGGCCAGAAGCCGGATGACAAAGCCGGTAATGGAAAGCTTTGGTGCTATCGGCATTATTTTCATTCTGGTCAGTCTGGTCGCACTTAACAATAAGTCCCTCTTCCCCGGTCCGGGAGCTTTGGGGCCGTGTCTGGGGGCAGCCCTTGTCCTGTATTCTGGAAGCTGGCACCGCACGGTTGTTGCATCGGGCCTTTCCTGCAGGCCATTGCGGTTTATTGGCCTTGTTTCCTATTCTTTATACTTATGGCATTGGCCGATATGGGTCTTTTTTTCAATGTATGACAGACCCAATGCTTGGACCATTCCGTTACTGCTGGGGGCTGCTTTTGGGGTTTCTGCCCTGTCCTGGCGGTTTATTGAACAGCCGTTCCGTACAAGGCCATTCCGCTTATCCGCCAAAAGTACCATAGGTGTCATGGGGGGTATTATGGTGGTTACGGTGCTTCTGGCCTTTGCAAGCAGCAGGCTTAACGCAATATTATGGCATTACAGCCCTGCTGAGCAGAAGGTCATGTCCTATATGGCGTACAAACCTGCCACAATGCGGACTGGCACATGCTTTATTGACCGTAAGACCGAAGATATTGAAGCGTACAAGGCAGCTCATTGTCTGGATGTGCAGGCAGGGAAGAAGAACTATCTGGTTCTGGGTGACAGTCATGCGGCAGACCGCTGGTATGGGTTGCAGCAGAGTTATCCCGATATCAACTTCTTACAGGCAACAGCACCAAGCTGCGAGCCTGTTCTGGGCAAAAATGGTGGTCAGTGCGGTGCGCTCCTGCACTATATTTTTGAAGTTTTTTTGCCATCGCACCATCTGGATGGGGTTATTCTTTCAGCAAACTGGCTGGAACATGACTTTAATGGCATTGTTAAAACAGCGCAGATGCTCGGGCAGTATACAGATCGGGTTATAGTGCTTGGCCCAAGCCCGGAATACGACCAGCCCCTGCCATTACTGCTGGTGCGTGCAATGGTTAAAAACAATATGGCTCTAGTTTTTAATCACATCCTGCAAGACCGAAAAAAACGGGATCAGAATCTTGCCATCCGCCTGAAAGGCACAGGTATTGAATATGTGTCTGTTTACAATATTCTTTGTCCCGACACTGTATGTCTGACAACTGTTAACAATAACGTGCCGGTTTTATTCGACGCGGATCATTTTACGGCCGAGGGTTCGGTTTTTCTGGCTGGAAACATGCACCTGTTTGATCAGACGCACAGCAATGCGGGCAGATTTTTGCCGCATTAGGGCGTGTATGCAGGCTCTAGAAAGAAGTCAGGTGTTTGTGGCTTACAAAGTACGTCACAAACACCTGATATGTTCTGGTCCTGGCGCGGCCTGCCTGTTTTTGCCATCGGTTGGCTTTCCCTACCGGGGTAGAAAAAGCCTTGCGCTGGCGCCATGCATCAGATCGGCAGGGTTTTTTCCAGCGTAGTGCTAATGGCGGTCAGGCCCGGTAGAACCTTGCCTTCAAGCCATTCCAGAAAAGCGCCTCCAGCAGTCGAGACATAGGTCATGTCATGCAGTACACCGGCATGGCGCAGCGCGGATACGGTATCCCCCCCACCGGCAACGGTTTTCAGCTTGCCTGCTTTGGTCAGTCGGCCTGCTTCCTGCGCTACGGCGTTTGTGCCCTCATCAAACGGAGGAAGTTCAAAGACGCCGAGCGGGCCGTTCCAGACCAGTGTCTTAAGCCCTCCCAGCCTGTCGTTGAGCAGCTTGACCGTTTCCGGCCCGACATCAAGCGCCATCCAGCCATCGGGAATGGCGTTGGCGGGCACGGTGCTGGTGGGTGCGCCTGCCATGAAGTCTTCGGAGATCACCATGTCAACCGGCAGGATCAGGTCGCAGTTTTTGGCCTTGGCCTGCGCCATAATCAGGCGGGCTGTATCCAGCATATCCTCTTCCTTGAGTGATTTGCCAACATTCAGGCCTTGGGCTGCCAAAAACGTGTTGGCCATGGCCCCGCCAATCGCCAGCATGTCCACCTTGTCCAGCAGGTTTTCGAGCAACTGGAGCTTGGTGGAAATCTTGGCTCCACCCACAATGGCCCCTACGGGACGCTCGGGGTTTTCCAGCGCAGCGTACAGGGCCTGCAGTTCTGCTTCCATCAGGCGGCCACCAAAAGAAGGCAGATGGGTGGCAACCCCTGCCGTGGAGGCATGGGCGCGGTGTGCGGCGGAGAATGCATCGTTCACATACACATCGCCCAGATTGGCGAGTGCTGCGGAAAGCTCGGCGTCATTACATTCTTCGCCGGGCTGGAAGCGGGTGTTTTCCAGCAGCAGAATGTCCCCATCGTTCAGGGCGCGGGTTGCGGCTTCCGTATCGGGGCCAATGCAGTCATGGGCAAAGCTGACCGGGCGGCCCAGCGCCGTGGCCAGTGCCGTGGCAATGGGCCTGAGTGACATGGCGGGCACAACCTGACCCTGGGGTCGGTCAAAATGGCTGAGCAGAATAACCCGCCCGCCTTTTTCCGCCAGTTCCCGAATAGTGGGAACGACCCGCTCAATGCGGGTCTGATCGGTTACCTGTCCGTCCTTCATAGGGACGTTCAGATCCACACGAAGCAGGATGCGCTTGCCCTTGGGGTCCAGCGTATCCAGCGTGGCAAAGGGGAGACTGGTAGCCATTAGAGTGATCCAAACAGAGCTGCCGTATCGGACATGCGGTTGGAGAAGCCCCACTCGTTGTCGTACCAGGAGCATACGCGCACCAGCTTGCCGCCATCGACCAGAGCTGTCTGTGTAGCATCAAAGGTAGAGGAGGCGATGGCGTGGTTGAAGTCGGAACTGACCAGAGGGGCTTCGTTATAGGCCAGTGCGTTCTTCATTTTGCCGGAGTCCACAACGGCCTTGATGGCGTTGTTGACGTCTTCCACGCTGCCGGGAGCCTTTTTGGGCACGAAGTCGAGCGAGACAACGGAGACATTGGCCGTAGGCACACGGATGGCCGTGCCATCGAGCTTGCCTTTGAGCTGCGGCAGAACCAGCCCCACGGCGCGCGCTGCCCCTGTGGAGGTGGGGATCATGTTCATGCCTGCTGCACGGGCGCGGCGCAGGTCCTGGTGCAGTGTGTCCACCGTGCGCTGGTCACCGGTGTAGGAGTGGATGGTCACCATGTAGCCACGCTCGATGCCAAAGGAGTCTTCCATCACCTTGGCGATGGGGGCCAGACAGTTGGTGGTGCAGGAGGCGTTGGAGATTACGGTCATGTCCGATGTCAGCACATCTTCATTCACACCGAAGACGATGGTTGCATCCACATCCGTTGCGGGGGCGGAGACAATAACCTTGCGCGCACCAGCAGCCAGCAGCAGGCCAGCTTTTTCCTTGGTGGTGAACAGTCCTGTACATTCCATGGCCACGTCCACACCTGCAAATGGCACCTTGGAGGGGTCGCGCTCGGCGGAAACGGTAATCGGGTCCCATGTGCGGCCATTGGCGGAAATGACCAGCTTGCCATTTTCCACCCGAACGTCCGCAGGCAGGCGGCCGTGCACGCTGTCATAGCTCAGGAGGTGAGCGTTATCTTCAACGCTGCCCAGATCGTTAATGGCTACGGGTACAACGTCCGTGCGTCCGCTTTCAATAATGCCGCGCAGCACAAGGCGACCGATACGACCAAAGCCATTGATGGCGATTTTGACTGCCATGGGATGTGTCTCCGTACTTTTTATGATCTTGTTATCGTTAGTGACATGTCCAGAGCTTCCAGCCGGGACGGGGGTGGGGCGGTGGGGGACGAGTCCTTTTGCGCTCCAGATGCAAGAAAGCGTGCAAGCACTTTCTCGCAGATCGCTCCGGCTGTAATGCCAAAGCGTTCATACACCGCGTTGGCAGGGGCGGATATGCCAAAATCATCCATGCCAACGAAAATTCCATCTGCTCCCAGCCAGCGCTCCCAGCCAAAGCTGCTTGCAGCTTCTATTCCCACGCGCAAACCTTCCTGCCCCAGTACGGCTGTGCGGTAGGCGGCAGGCTGCTCTGCAAAAACCTCCCAGCAGGGGATGGAAACAACTGCCACGTTCAACCCCTGCTCGGCCAGATGCTGCCCTGCCTGTGTGGCAATGGCAACCTCGGGGCCAGATGCCATAAGCGTGACGTGCCGCTCCCCCGCGCCACAGTTTATGAGGTAACCACCATGGGACGGACTACCATAATGCCCTGCCCGCCGGTCTGTGCGTGGTGGTGGGGGGTGTGGACACAGGATCAGCAGGGCCGGGCCTTGAGGCCAGTTCAGGGCAGCCTGCCAGCAGGCAAAGGTTTCCTCCGCGCAGGCGGGGCGGAAGACTGCCAGATGCGGCATGGCACGCAGGCTGGCCAGTTGTTCCACAGGCTGCCAGCCGCCGCCGTTATCGCTTAAGGCCAGCCCGTCATCGGTCAGCAGGTAGAGCACCTTGCTGCGCATGAGTGCTGTCATGCGCAAGGCGGAGCGCATGCGGTCGATGGTCATCATTCCCGCTACGCCGCAGGGCAGGATGCCCCCGTGGCGGGCCATGCCGTTGAGCATACCCGCCATGCCATGTTCCTGTATGCCACAAGGCTGTGCGGTATTGCTGAAGGGAATGGGCAGGTTGGCGCGGCGCGAGCTTCTGGTGCTCGAAGTTGCGGCCAGAATGGCTACATCCTGCCGCAGCACTGCCAGCGCGCCCAGCCCGGCAAAGGCTGCCTGCTGGGAGGAACCATCGGGGGCTGCACGCATGGTCTGCCGCCAGAGCCGCCCCCAGTCCTCCCGCATGCTCTGGCGGGCCCTGCCGGACTGGTCACGCTCAAAATCCGCGCGGGCGCGGTGCTGGGCCAGCCTGCGTATCCAGGAGCGGCGGATGGAGCCGCCACGCCGGGCTGTGGGGCTCCACGGGCCGGTCAGTTCTTCCTCGGGGGGCAGGTCGGGCAGGGTGGGGCAACAGTCGGGTATGCAGGCGACAAGAGTAGGTTTTCTGGCCCGTAACGTGGCCTGAAGTGCCGCCATAATACCGCCAAGGTCATGGGCGCGCACTTTGCGTACACTCCACCCCGATGCGCCAAACCGGGCCAGTGAGTCCGAAAAATCAGCCGGGTCGGTCAGGGGGGACGGGCAGACAAGTACGGCCATGCGGTTCAGGGCAAAACGGCTGGCCAGTTGCGCGGCTTCCAGCGCAACACCTGTGACCAGGTCACTGTCACGTGCCAGTACCCATGTGCGGTGGTTTACCAGGGAGCGGCCATAACGTTTGGCCAGATGCTGTTCGGCCAGAGCCATGCCTGCCGCGGCCGCCATACCCTGCCCAGCCGGACCTGTGGCAATTTCCACGGCCGGGTGCTCGCCGTATTCCAGCGTTGTGTTCCCCTCCTGCACGCCGGAGGCCGTCAGGCGTAGCATGGCGGCCAGCAAAGGCAGCATGGCGGAGGATGGCACCACACACCGGTCCCTGTCGGGCCAGTCGGGCATTGCGGGGTCAAAGCGGAGGATGCGGCACCACAGTGCTGTCATGGGCAGGCACATGGTCTGGAGTTCGGCCCGGGTGTCCTCCTCCGTGGTGGCGGCGGCCAGAAAGGCGCGGGCTGCCTTGTCCATGCGCAGCACAAGCGCGTCCTGTGTGTGGGAAGCGTGTGGGGTGGTGTCGTCTGTGGAAGATGTGCCGACCATCAGCCCTGTGTTTTGCCCAAGGGAGTGCAGTACAGAAGTGCCCCGTGCAACCAGCCCGGTGCCACGGGACAGTTAACCAGAGAGCAAACGGTATCTGCAAGAGGCAGTTTTGGAGCCGGACAGGTGTTTTTACGGCCGGGTTACAGGCGTAAGGGCTTGCGCCGGGCGCGTGGGAGCGCGAAAGAAGGAGCGGATACCTTGCAAAATACGTGCATCTGGCGCGCTATCTGTTTTCAAGTGGAGAGTGGTCCGGTTATGCTGTCTGTTTTTTATGCTGCAAAGGGGGGGCGTGCTGTTGGGGCTGCGCTTTCAGTCTGCCTGCTGGCGGGTATGGTCGGGTGCAAGCCGCTGGACCAGAGAACGTTTGACCCTTCCGCCGGTGTTGAGCCCAAGCCGTATATTCCTCCTTCCCCTCCCGGTCCTCTACCCGTGCCGCCCCTGATCGAACTGGTGGCAGGTACACCACAGGCGGAATGGAAGGCTCCGGTGGACCAGATTGCGCACAGGGCTCTTGCGCGTAAAAAGGAAGTGCTCTTTGTTGTAAGCTGTCTGGTGCCGCCGCAGGTGGGGCAGGAGGCCGCACAGACCGCCTTGCAGGACCTTGTCCAGCATGATGGACATGCCATTATGCAGGAACTGGTTGACGCCGGTGTGCCAGAAGCACAGGTGGAAATGTCCGCTATGCCGGATTCGTCGGTGACGAAACCAACCATACGGGTGTATGTGCGATAGGGTATCGTGCCGAAACACAAAAGCATGAAGACAATAAGGCCAGACGGCCGATGGGTAAGCCCATGCCCCGACCGTTTCTGACGAGAAGCGAGGAGAAAGCAAGCGTGGGAGCGATCAAGAACGCCCGGCATCCATTTTACGAACACTGTGAGGAAGCGCTGGGGCGGATCAAGCAGCAGGGGCGTTACAGAACCTTTACGCCACTGGCGCGTCAGGCAGAGCGCTTTCCCCTGTATGAGGAATACGTGGCCAACATGCCTGAAGGGCGTGAGGTTATTGTCTGGTCCACAAACGATTATCTGGGTATGGGCGTTGTGCCCGAAGTGCAGGATGCCGCGATTGCCGCCATACGCGAGCAGGGTGCTGGAGCGGGGGGCACACGCAATATTGCGGGCACCAGCCCGCTGCATGACCAGCTGGAAGCCGAACTGGCCGCCCTGCATGGCAAGGAAGCCGGGCTGCTCTTTATTTCAGGTTATGTTTCCAATCAGGCCAGTTTACAGACAATTCTGACGTCGATGCCAGGCTGGATCTGTTTTTCCGACCGTCTGAACCATGCCTCCATGATTGCGGGGATCAAGGGCGCGCGCGGGTCTCAGACCGTTATTTTTGAACATAATGACCTGCAGGATCTGGAGGCCAAGCTGGCTGCGGCTCCGGCAGATGCTCCCAAGCTGATTGCGTTTGAGAGCGTGTACTCCATGGATGGAGACATGTCCGACATTGGCGCGATCTGTGCTCTGGCCAGAAAATACAATGCCCTGACCTATCTGGACGAAGTACATGCCGTTGGGCTGTACGGACAGGAAGGTGGTGGCGTGTCGCAGCGCGATGGTGTTGCCGATCAGGTGGACATTATTGAAGGGACGCTGGCCAAGGGCTTTGGCGTACATGGGGGCTACATTACGGCTTCGGCCGAGATTGTGGATTTTCTGCGCTCAACGGCATCGGGGTTTATTTTTACCACAGCCCTGCCGCCATCCGTAGTGGGGGCGGCTCTGGCCAGCGTGCGCAAGGTGCGGGCGGAAAACTGGCGGCGCGAGTCCCTGTTCGAGCGTGTGCATACCATGCGCCAGCGCCTGCGGGCTGCCGGTGTGCCTTTTACCATGACCCCAAGTCACATTGTGCCTATTCCCATTGGGGATGCGGAGCGTTGCAAGCGGATCTGCCGCCGCCTTCTGGTGGAGTTTGGCCATTATGCAACGCCGATCAACTACCCGACCGTGCCCGAGGGGACCGAGCGCCTGCGCCTGACGCCCGGACCATTCCATACGGATGAGATGATGGACGATATGGTGCGCGCACTTGCGCATCTTTTGCGCGAGGAGGGTGTTATTCCCCAACCTGCTGTGCAAAAGATCGAAAACGTGGCCTGATACGGAACAGGCCTGATGCTGGTCTGGTACAGGTTATTTAAAAACCCTCCATGAAAATGGAGGGTTTTTTATTGCAGGTTGTAATGCGCAGGCAGGCTGTGCATATTGTTTGTCATTTGCGCCAGTTCTGAAACATTAAAGAACAGATTGTCGCAGATTGCGTTGGTGTTGTTTACGGTTTCGTTATTCTGGGCAGTGGAAATATTGAGTTCCTGCATGATCTGGTTCAGTTGATGGATCTCTTCTTTCTGCACCAAAGCGGTTTCTTCAAATTCCTGAAAAGAGTATTTTATTTTATCAACATGCTGAATAATTCCAGACAATGTCTGGGAGTTATCGCGCATGGAACCGGAGCAGGTATTTATGGCGTCCTGCAAATAGGAAATAAGCGTTTTGGTACGCATCAGGGATTCCGATGTCATGCGCGAAAGGTTGCGTATTTCCATTGCAACAACACCAAAGCCGGTACCGTGGTCGCCTACCTTGGAGGCTTCTATGTTCGCGTTAATGCCCAGAATATTGATCTGGGACGAAATATTTTTCATGATGTTGAGAATTTTACCAATATCTTCTGATGCTTCCGATATTTTTTCAAATTTTTCGATGGTTTCATTAATTTTTACACAGGATTCCCGTATATTTGTAGATGCATGCTGAATGTAATTTCTGGATTCCTCCATTTTTATATTCTGGTTTCTGGTTTTTTCCATGGTCGACTTTATGCGCTTGTCAGATTCCCGCAGATGCTGGTTTTGCGTTCTGTTGCGTTCCGAAAGGTTTTCGGATTCATCTCTGAGGTTGCGGGATTCCGTACTGATCGAATGGGTTGCTGCCTGGATTTTATGCAGTGTTTCATGCAGCGTTATGGTTCTGGTCTGGAGTGTGTCTGAAATGCGGTTGCTGTGGAGGTAGGACACCCTCATAAGGTCAAACGGAGTGGCCGTGCCAACATAGGACTGGTTATGTGTAATTATAAAAGATTTGTTAATATCAGAGATTTTGTTGTTCAGAATCTTTTTTGTAAAATCCAGAATAGGCGTTCTGGCTTCCACCATTAATGGACGATCGTCCATCAGTAGCGTAACCGGGCGTTTATGATACAGGGCGTATGAAAACGGGCTGGACATGAGAGAAAGGAATCTTTGCCTTTCCACAACGCCAATGGGAATGTCCCGGGCATTGATAATGCAAATATGATGGGTGTCAGGATGGTTTTTAAAAATATCCATGACAGCGCTTCCGGATTCTGTCGGGCAGAGTCTGAACCCGTCTTGCGCGAGGGAACCCATGCTGTGCTGGTCGAATGTTTTCTGCAGGGTCATTTGTCTATTTTTTGTTAAAATAAAAGGACTTTTGAGCGTAATGCCAGTTTTTACGAAGGGTAAAGTGACAGTTTTATGTCGTCTTGCGGGCAGCTATCAAAAGGGGGGGGCGCAAAACCTGCTGTTCAAAACAGGTTTCAGGGAGGGGAAACTTATAAAATTTTAATATGAAAATTTGATAATTATTCTGTGCCACCAAAGGGCAGGCCCACCACCCGGCCTGCTGGTCTGGCCGGGTGGTGGGCCCGCTGGCGGCTAGTGCGCCTGCTTCAGATTTTCAAGCGCGGCTTTCAGGTCGTTCAGAGAGACCGCTCCGGGAATAATCTGCTGTTCGCCAATAATAAATGTTGGCGTGCCATCCAGATCAATTGAGCGGGCAAGAGCTACGTTCTGCGCCAGAGCTGTCGCCACGGCGGGGCTTTTCATGTCCTTTACCAGTCGCTCGGCATCCAGCCCGGCCAGCGCCGCTGCGTGGCGGATACGCTCTATGCCGGGTGCGGAGGTGTCGGCCATAAGGGCATGCTGGAACGGTTTATAGGCGTTCTGCAAACCGGCGGCCACAATTGCCTGGGAATCCAGAACACTGTTCGGCCCCAGTACGGGAATGACCTTTTCCACCAGCCGCAGGTCCGGTTCGGCGGCCACCAGTGCGTCCAGGTCTGGCAGAACCTTGCGGCAGTAGGGGCAGCGTGGGTCATAAAACTCGACAATGCTCAGCTTGCCGTGAGGATTGCCCAGAACGATGTCGCTCGTGCTGTTGCCAAACTGCGCCTTGTTGTGGCGGACAACGTCCAGTGCGGAAGTCGCCTTCTGCTCCGATGCCTTGCTCTGCATGGCCGCTACGGCATCGGTCAGGATTGTGGGGTCGGTTTTGAGCGCATTGCGTACGATCGAGATAATCTCGGCCCGCTGGGCAGGGGTAAAGCTGCCATCGGTTGCAGCGTGCGCTGTGGGCTGGCCGCCAAGTGCAAGCAGGGTGGCCAGAGTGCCGGAGGCTGTCAGACGATAGAAAGATGAGATCAGTTTTTGCATGGTGTCCTTATCCGTAAAATCGGACGCTACGGTGCATGCCCGTCAGGGGCAAGGGATACACAGAGTGTTCTGCAAGAAAAGTGCCACGCAAGTTGTGTTGCTGATAGCCCCAAAGCAGGGTAATCCAGCTATGAGATAAAAGTACAAAACGTCTGCCCGCCGGACGGGCCCAGAAGTGGAGAGCGCTAGGCGTGGCTGCCCGATTCAACAAACACCGTTCTGTCCTGTCCCGCACCGGCTTGTCCGGTCGTGCCCGCGCGGCAGCGCTTGCTCTTGCCCTGACCAGCACACTGGCGGCCTGTGGAGGAGGGGATGGCCATACGAACCAGCCTGTTGTCAGCGGGTTTGTCGGGGCTGTGGCGGCGGATGAGCCGCGCGCGGCTCTGGTCGCGCGGGATATTCTGGCCAAAGGTGGCAATGCGGCTGACGCGGCTGCGGCTCTGGGGCTTGCGCTTGCGGTTTCCCTGCCATCGCGCGCGTCACTCGGTGGGGGGGGCGCCTGCCTTGCGTGGCGCCCGGGAGAGCCTGCGGGACAGGCGTTTGTTTTTGTGCCTCACGGCACTGCCCAGACCAATGCACAGGCAGACAGGCCTGCATCTGTGCCCCTGCTCGCACGCGGGCTTTTCCTGATGCAGATGCGCTATGGCAGCGTGGATTTTGCAGACCTTATTGTGCCCGCGCGCAATCTGGCCTCTCACGGGGTACCAGTCGGGGGGCTGCTTGCGGCGGATCTGGCGGCTGTCCAGTCTTCGCTTTTGGCCGATGACAAGGTGCGCGCCGTATTCGGTAACGACAGCGGGCATGTTCTGGCAGCAGATGACATACTGGTGCAGAGCCGTCTGGCTGGCGCGCTTGAACGCATGCGTATTGCCGGAGTGGGCGACCTGTACACAGGCGCTCTGGCCCAGACGTTTATCGAAGGGGCGCAGGCTGCGGGTGGTGGCCTGTCTTCTGCCGATCTGCGTGGGGATGTTCCCGTGGCGGAGCCGCCGCTTACGGTGCATGCCCGTGGGCTGGATATCAGCTTCCTGCCTCCCCCGGCCGATGGCGGGCTTGGCATGGCTGCGGCCTATATGGCCGGTGGTCGTGGCGGGGAGCGCGTTGTGGCGGCATGGCGTGCGCGCCAGAGTGGCAAGGGGAGCGCGACCATGGTGGCCGATGCGCAGGCCCTGCTGAATTCTGGCAGTCTGTCCTCCGGTGGGGCGCTGCCCGCACTGCCTGCATCAACATCGTTTGTTGTGACTGACCGGCAGGGCCAGACCGTGGCCTGCGCGCTGAGCATGAACAACCTGTTCGGCACAGGGCGTATTGCAGGTTCGACCGGCATTGTACTGGGGGCATCACCTGCGCAAAGGCCGCTCCCTCTGCTGGCGGCGGGCATTGTGCATCAGGGTACGGATTTCCGCGCGGCCGCCGCTGCATCGGGGCAGAATGTGGCAGCCGATACGGCAGCCATTGCCTTGCAGGCAGCTGTTGCAGGCGTGCGCCCGCAGGTGACTAATGGCAACGGGCGGGCCAATTTTGTTTCCTGCCCCGGCGGGCTTTCTGCTGGCGCTGGTCGTTGCTTTGGCTGGACAGACCCCAGAGGGGCCGGTCTTGCGGTGGGGAGTTCCCCTGCCACCCACTAGGTCTGGTGTTGTCAAAAATCAGGGGATGGTGTGCTGGAACGGTACGCCATCCTTGCTATGTTTTGCTTTTGTTCTATAATAGAACAAAACGGGTCCAAATTCTTAACGGAGTTTGTGTCAGGCTCTGGGTCTCCGTGGTGATGCGTTGCGGAGCAAAAATGTTTGTGGCAGGGGTTTTAAACCGGAACCAACAGGTTTCAGGCCCGGAGCCACGCGGGGGTCCGGTCTGGGTGTTCGGCTCATAAGCTGAGGGAATGGTAGAGAATGGATAAGGCAAAGGCGCTGGAAGGCGCTCTTGGGCAGATTGAGCGGGCTTTTGGCAAAGGGTCCGTCATGCGGCTGGGCCAGCGGCCCAAGGAACAGTCGGATGTCATCTCCACCGGCTCGCTGGGGCTGGATATTGCTCTGGGCATTGGTGGTCTGCCCCGTGGTCGTGTGGTGGAAATCTATGGGCCGGAAAGCTCGGGTAAAACCACACTGGCCCTGCACGCCATTGCAGAGGCGCAAAAGCGCGGTGGCACCTGCGCATTTATTGATGCCGAACATGCGCTGGACCCCGGCTACGCCAAAAAACTGGGCGTGGATATTGATAACCTGCTGATCAGCCAGCCCGATGCGGGTGAACAGGCGCTCGAAATTGCCGATACCCTGGTACGTTCAGGGGCGATTGACGTGCTGGTGGTGGACAGTGTGGCCGCTCTTGTGCCCCGCGCCGAACTTGAAGGTGATATGGGCGACAGCCATGTGGGGCTGCATGCCCGCCTGATGAGTCAGGCCTTGCGCAAGCTGACCGGCACGGTCGCACGTTCCAATACGCTGATGATCTTTTTAAACCAGATCCGCCTCAAGATTGGTGTGATGTTCGGCAACCCCGAAACCACAACAGGGGGGAATGCGCTCAAGTTCTATTCTTCTGTCCGTCTGGACATCCGCCGTATCGGTTCAATCAAGGACAAGGACGAGGTGACGGGCAACCAGACGCGCGTCAAGGTCGTCAAGAACAAGATGGCCCCTCCTTTCCGTCAGGTCGAATTTGACATTATGTACGGCGAAGGCATCAGCAAGGTGGGAGAACTCATTGACCTTGGCGTAAAGGCCGGTGTGGTGGAAAAATCCGGTGCGTGGTTCTCCTACGACAGCCAGCGTATTGGTCAGGGGCGTGAGAACGCCAAGCAGTTCCTGCGTGACCATCCCGAAATGGCGGCCGACATTGAACGCAAGGTGCGTGAACACGCAGGCGTTGTGGCAGAAGCCATGATGGTCGCCCCCGAGCATGATGCCGAGGGCGAGGACTAATTACCCGATCCGGCGGGAAAGCAGGCAGGCCTGTGGGTCGTATGACGCCAGAATGGCCTGTTCTTCCGCGCTGGTCACGTCTGGCACAAATCCCTGCCCCGCCCAGAACCGCAGGGCGTGGCGGGTGGATGTCAGGGTCAGTGTGGTCAGGCCCGCCTTGCGCGCGGCGTCTTCAGCCCGCGCAATGGCCATTTGCGCATAGCCTCTGCCCCGCGCCGCTGGGGCTATGGCTACGTCATGAATATACCAGCGGTCCGCCGGAGCAGGCAGGGTGCCGAGTGGGGTGTTCAACGGGGGGGAAAGCAGTCCCCGCCACGGGTGGCTGATCAGATAGCCCGCCAATGTCCCGTCCAGTATCAGGCTCAGGCAGCCTGCGGGCGCAAGGCGTAGGCGCTCGGCAAAAATATCTGTATCTTCGGGGTAGTCAGGGTGCACACTGGCGGCCAGTGCTGTAACGTAGGCAAGATCATCTGGCGTCATCAAACGCCAGATGATATCTGCGCGCGAAGTGTTCATACCAAGGTTCCGCTCTTTATGCGTGGTGTTGCACGGAGCCACTTATGACTGAAAAGCAGAGATCATGACAGGGCGACTGAGACTGACATTGCGGGTTGATGCCGATGGACGTGCCGCATTGGGGCATGGCAAGGTTCGCCTGCTGGAACAGTTGGCCGAAACCGGCTCCATTTCCGCAGCAGGGCGTGCCATGGGCATGTCTTACCGGCGTACGTGGCTTTTGGTGGATAACCTGAATCAGCTTTTTGTGGAGCCGCTGGTCATGACCCGGCCCGGCGGAGGTGGTGGCGCGTTCCTGACTGAGACAGGCAAAACCGTTCTGGCCCTTTACCGCCAGATCGAGCGCGACGCGACGCAAGCCGCTCATTCTGGTATCAGCCAGATGGAAGCTCTGCTTGTGCCTGTGGCTGAATGCCTCCAAAAAACCTTATCTGAGTGACAAAATGCATGGCGTAGCTACAATCGCGCCAGAGACTTATTGATCATAGCGGGAGATTAAAGTGTCATCAAACGTACAGCGACGAGGGGTCATTCGGGCCGGGGCGGGCGTGACTTTGGCATCGCTCGTTGGCGGAGTCGCCCGCAAGGCGCGGGCGGAGGGGCTGAGTGGCGCCACCGGCAAGTTTGATGATAGCACCGTAATCCAGATCGCCCGCAGGCTGGCCAATGCGGAATATCATCCACCGGGGCAAAATCTGCCCAAAACGTTGGATAACCTGACATTTGACCAGTATCGGAGCATTGCCTACCGGCCCGACCGCGCCTTGTGGGCGGGGGATAATCTGGCGTTCGACGTGGAGTTTTTTCCGCGTGGTTTTCTCTACCGCCCCCGCATAGAAATTTACGAGGTCCGGGACGGGCAGGCAGGCGCTGTGCCCTATTCCCCCGATCTGTTCACCTATTCCGACCCCACCTTGCGGGTTACGGATGATCTGGGCTTTGCCGGTGTCCGCCTGCGTACCGCCATTAACACCCCCGGTGTTATGGAGGAGTTCTGCGTATTTCTGGGGGCGTCCTACTTCCGTGCCGTAGCCAAGGGGCAGGATTATGGGCTTTCCGCTCGTGGATTCGCCAATGGTACGGGGGATCCAAAAGGGGAGGAATTCGCACTGTTCCGCGCATTCTGGCTGGAAAAACCACAGCAGGGCGTACAATCCGTTGTTGTGCATGCCCTGCTGGACAGCCCGACGCTAACAGGCGCTTTCCGCTTTACCATCCGTCCGGGCGACAGCACTGTGTTTGATGTGCAGACAACCCTGTTCCCACGCGCCAAGATCGAGCAGTCCGGCATAGCCCCCCTGACCGGCATGTTCTATTTTGACGTCAATGACCATAACCACGTTGATGACTGGCGCCCCGCTGCGCATGACAGCGAAGCCCTGCAAATGTGGACCGGTGCTGACCAGCAGCTTTACCGCCCGCTGCGGAATCCGCTGGACCTCCAGTTTTCCACATTCTCGGATGTTTCCCCCCGTGGATTTGGGCTGATGCAGCGCAGGCGGGCCTTCCATGATTACGAAGACCTGGCCCTGCATTACGAAAAACGTCCTTCCCTGTGGATTGAGCCGATCGGGGACTGGGGAGCAGGCTGGGTCGATCTGGTGGAAATTCCCACACCGAATGAAGTGAACGATAACATCGTCTCCTTCTGGCGGCCCAAGGAACCCCTGCGCGCGGGGCAGGAATATCACTTTACCTACCGCATGTACTGGGGGTGGGATGCGCCCTTCTCTACACCGTTGGCCCGTATTGGCGCGACCCGCGTGGGTTCAGTGGTGGATAATAATGATGCCCGCTTCTTTGCCATAGACTTTATGGGCACCCCCTTTGAGCATCTGCCAAAGGATACGCATTTCCACGTCACGCCCAAAACATCGGCGGGCACAATCCGGAATGTGGTTGTCGAGCCTAATCCGGCTATCAATGGGATACGCACCACGTTTGAGTTTATTCCAGCAGACGCCAAGGTAGCCGACCTGAATGCGGTGCTGGAAACGGATGCCGGCCCCATTTCCGAACAGTGGCTGTATCGGTGGACCCCCTGATTATGCCGGATATGAATACGGGTGCATCTGAACGACCTTTTGAAGCCCTGCCACCCGAAGCGCGGCTGGATATGCCAGTCCAGAGCCTGCAAAAACCTGCCAATATGGAAGGGCGCGGGCGCACGCCTGCCACATCGCCTTCCAGCATTGTGCTACGCCGTTTTTCGGTTATCGGGTCTGCACTTGCACTTACGGCTTATGGGGCATGGCGCACGCATATGGTGATGGACGAGGCGGGGGTATCTACCCTGGGCGTCATCGTGCTGGTGCTGTTTATTGCATTGTTCATGTGGATAGCCCTTGCGTTCACCTCTTCGGTGGCCGGGTTCTGCTCGCTGGTGACACATGGCGGCCTTGGGCTTGGCATCCACCGTACAGGGCCCCTGCCCCGGCTGACCCGTAGAACAGCCCTGCTGCTGCCAACCTATAACGAACCACCCCACCGTGTTATGGCCGGGTTGCGGGCCATTTACACCAGTCTGGAAGAAACAGGGCAGCTAGGCAGTTTTGACCTGTTTATCCTCTCAGATACCACCAACCCGGATGTATGGGTCAAGGAAGAAGCTGCCTTTCTGGCCCTGCGGGAGCAGGTTGGTGGGCATGAACGTATTTTTTACCGCCGCAGGCACAACAACGTAGAACGCAAGGCGGGCAATGTGGGGGAATGGGTGCGCCGTTTTGGGGGCGCATACGACCACATGGTGACGTTGGATGCGGATTCCGTCATGTCCGGTCAAACGCTGGTGCGTATGGCTGATGCCATGGAGCGTAACCCCGGTGTGGGGTTGATCCAGACACTCCCTGTTATTGTGGGAGGCACCACCCTGTTTGCCCGGTTGCAGCAGTTTGCCGGGCGTGTGTATGGCCCCATTATTGCGTATGGCATTGCCTGGTGGCATGGCTCGGAGGGCAACTACTGGGGGCATAACGCCATTATTCGTACCCGCGCCTTTGCCAGTCAGGCGGGGTTGCCCCATGTGCCGGGTAAACCGCCTTTTGGTGGGCATATTCTCAGCCACGACTTTGTAGAAGCAGCCCTGATGCGCCGGGGTGGCTGGGCCATTCACATGATTCCCGCGCTGGATGGATCGTATGAGGAAAGCCCACCCTCGCTGACCGATGTGGCCATCCGCGACCGGCGCTGGTGCCAGGGGAACCTGCAACACGTCAAGGTGCTGCCTACCAGAGGGCTGCACTGGGTCAGCCGCATGCATATGGTGGTAGGCATTGGCGCGTATGTCACTTCGCCTCTGTGGCTGGTGTTCCTGCTGACCGGGATTTTAATTTCGCTTCAGTCGCATTTTCAGCGTCCAGAATATTTTGGGGGCACCAAACTCCTGTATCCGCATTGGCCTCATGTGGACCCGGTGCAGGCTAAATACGTGTTTATTGGCACAATGGTTGTGCTGCTTGCCCCCAAGCTGCTGGCCTATATTGCCCTGCTGCTTGACCCTGAAGCGCGGCGCGGCAGTGGTGGCCCGGTCCGTGCGGCCATGTCCGTGCTGGTGGAAACGCTGATTGGCGGCCTGATCGCCCCGATTGCCATGCTTATCCAGACATCGGGCGTTATCTCGATCCTGAGCGGGCATGATTCTGGCTGGAACACGCAGCGGCGTGATGATGGCGGTATTCCGTTCCTGGAGGTGGCCCGCCAGTACGCACGCTTTACCCTGTTCGGTCTGGTGCTGGGGGCGGGGGCGTGGGTTGTGTCTCCCTCCCTGTTTTTCTGGATGACGCCTGTTCTGCTCGGGCTGGTATTTTCCATTCCTCTCGTTGCCTTTACCAGCAGCCGGAATATGGGGCTTGGTTTCAGGCGGGCAGGGCTTTTGCTGGTGCCGGAAGAAACACATACCCCTGATGTTCTGCAAAAACTTGAGCGCGAGGAAGTGCGGGATCAAACCCCTGCTTTGCCTGACGATGCCCTGCGTGCCCTGCGGGCTGACCCCGTGTTGTGCCAGGCACATATTGCCATGTTGCCAACCGAGCGCCGTGCGGGGGAGCCCATTAATGCCGATCTGCTTGTAGGGCTGGTCAAGCTGGCGGAAGCGCCCTCCCTGCCAGATGCGGAAAGCCGCCTGACGGTTAAGGAAAAAGCTGCCGTTCTGGGTAGTCTCAAAGGTGTGGACCTTATTTTACATCTCCCCGAGTCGTAACAGCACTAGCGGAGGTCGTGGCCCTGTTGTGGGTCAGATGGGTGTGTGGTCTGCTCAGGCAATGCGCTGGCCAGCCACCCAGACTTCCTGCACGGAAAGTGCGCTATCCATAACAACAAAATCGGCGCGTTTGCCTGCGTGCAGGGTGCCCCGGTCATGCAGACCAAGATACTGGGCTGGGTTGCGCGTGAGCAGAACAGCGGCTTGATGCAACGGCAGCCCCGCCTGTACGGCGTTGCGCAATGCGGTATCCAGTGTCAGCACGCTCCCTGCCAGAGCGCCGCTTGGCAGGCGGACCGCGCCCTGATCCACCATAACCTGCTGCCCGCCCAAAAGGCTTGGGCCATCGGGTAGTCCGGCAGCCCGCATGGCGTCTGTTACAAATAGCAGGCGTTCGGGCATAACGCGCTGGGCCAGCCGGAAGGTGGCGGGGTGCACGTGGTGGGTATCAAAAATCAGTTCGGCGTAAGCATCACTGCACATCAGGGCCGTGGCGGGGCCGGGCTTGCGGCTTTCTATACCGGCCATGGCGTTAAACAGGTGGGTAGCACCTGTTATGCCTCCTGCGGAGCAGATGTGGCATATGGCCTGCTCGGTCTCTTCATATCCAGCAAGAGTGTGGCCAAGACTGACCCGCACACCGGCCTGCGCAAAAAGCTGCATGGCCTCCTGCGCATGAGGGAGCTCGGGGGCGAGGGTTACAACGCGTACGCAGTCAAAGGCCAGAATTTCCGCCACACGCCGGGGGGTTGGCACCAGAGCGTGGGGGGGCTGCGCACCCAGCTTGTGCGGGCTGACAAATGGTCCTTCCAGATGTGCGCCATGTATGTTGGGGCCGTCTGGTATGGTGGTGCCACGCACTTCGGCAATGGCGGCAAGCGCACCAAGCACGTCAGCCCATGGGCTGGTAATGGTGGTGGGCAGTATGGTGGTGGTGCCATGCCGGGCATGGAAGCGGGCCAGCGTGTGAATGGCCTCTACGCCATCCATGGTGTCCGCCCCATTGCCGCCATGCACATGGCCGTCAATAAAACCGGGTAGAATATAGCGGTCAGGAATGGCGGCGCTGTCTGGCGTTACGGCCTGTATCTGCCCTGCAAATGTGACATGGCCTGGAACAACGCGTTCGGGTAAAACAAGATGCCCTTTGAGCTCGGCCATGATTCAGATTTCCTTTGCCACAAGAGGGAGTTTTTTCAGGTCCCTGTTCATGAAGTGGTGTGCGTACAGGGTAATCAGAATGTAGGAAAAAAGAGAAAGGCATACGAATGCCGCCTGAAAACCCATGACTGGCTTTAAAAGAACAAAAAGCTGCGGCACAATCCCGCCTCCGCAATACGCCATGACCAGAAAAGCTGAAACCTGTGCCGTGTGTTCTCCCGAACCTTTGAGTGCTAATGGAAACAGATATGGAAAAATCATGGAGTTTGCAAAACCCATTAAAGTTACGCAGGCAACGGATATGGAGCCATGCGTCGCCCATGCCCCTACGCTCAGTAGTGCCCCACACAGGCAGGAGAGAGGGATATAGCGTTCCTGTGTGATCAGACGGGGGGACAGGACAAGCCCCGCCACGTAACCGCAGAGCATGAAAAAAAGGGTAAGTGATGTAAAAAACTTTGTCTGATCAAGGGATATTCCAAAACCTTGTGCATAGGTTCCCACAGCATCGCCGGAAAGCACCTCTACCCCGACATAAAAAAACATTGCTCCGGCACCCAGCAGGGTTCTGCTGTTGAGAGACGAGAAAATTATTTTTATAAAATTCTTTTCCAAATAATTATTTTTACAAATATCCGTACGAATTTCCGGAAGGGATGATTGCAGAACCCACAGAGCTGTCAGGGCCAGAAAAAAAGCCATTCCCATATAGGGCCAGTAAATGCTGTTCAGAAAATCCTGTTGTACAGACAGTCGTTGATCCGTATCAGTCAGTGTTGATAGCGTTGCGGATATGTCGGTCATGTGAGGCATGGCCAGTGTTGCCAGTGCAACAGGGGCTGCAATACCCCCCAGCTTGTTGCAGATGCCCATAATGGCAATACGCTGCGCGCTTCGGTTTTCAGGGCCCAGAAGGCTGACATAAGGGTTAATGGCCACCTGTAACAGGGCCAGCCCCATGCCCAGCACCAGAAAACCTCCCAACGCACCGGGGTAGGAGCGTGCATGCAGGCACTGGCCGGTCAGCCCCATGCCGCCTGCCATGAGCAGCAGGGCATAAACCAGCCCGTTTTTAAAGCCGGTGCGTGTCACGCTCAGGCTCGAGGGAATGGAAAAGACGAAGTAGGAAAAGTAAAAAACAAGCGGCACCATAAATGCCGCCAGATCATTCAGGGTAAAGGCGACCCGCACAAAAGAGATCAGCGGGCCATTCAGCCATGTGACAAATCCGATGATGAAAAACAAAGCCGCGCCGAGCACCAGAGGCCGCCACCCGTAAGGCCCGGCCGGGTATGGTATGCGCGCGGCGGCAGGGGGTAGCGGGTGGGGCGGCTGTGGCATGTCCGGCTATGGCCCGTTAAAAGGATTTTAAGATGCGTGATCTGGGCCTAGTCGGCTGCCTGCGTATCTTTGGAAGGCAGGCTGTCTATTTTTTCGCAGGTCTGGCGCAGTTCAGCGGAGGGTGTGTGTGTCTCACACAGTTTTTCCACATCTGCGGCGCAGGCTTCGATCGAATTTTCAAAGTCGGATTCAAGCACGTCCTCGGCAACCGTCAGGTCCTGATTGCGGGAGCTTTCTTCATCCTTTTGCAAAAGATCCTGCGTTTTGTGCAGTTCCTTGAGCGATGCAATACACGCAGGCCCCGCTGCATCGGGTTTGAGGTGCAGAACCGCGAGTTCCTTTTGCAACTGGATATTGCTGATGTTGTTGCGCGGAGCTGTCTCGTCATCTGCCAGAGCAGGGGAGCCTGCGCTCAGGCCACCGGCCAGAAGAACGGATGCCATAGCGGCAGGATACAAACGGAAACCGGACACGAGCACAATTCTCCTGAGTCTGCGACACTGCGCACCAATTACCCCGTTTTCTAGCCTGTCTGTGTCCGATAGGTAAAGAAACAACCCTGGAAAAGCTGCCAGAAGGCTTGGCACGGACTTGGGTTTGGTGCTAGGTGTGACCTCGGAAAGTCGAGCGGTGGACGGACACCTTGCTAAACCGGTCAGGTCCGGAAGGAAGCAGCCATGGTGAGTTTCGTCCGGGTCATTGTTCGGCTTTCCACCCTGATTTTCCGCCCTTGTGGATCAGACTATTCTGCGCCGGTCGAGCCGGGCAAGCAGGGCGTGACCTTACACAGTCTGCGGGCATGGCATGAGTGATACGACTGACGAACAGTTCCCTCACGATGAGGGGCTTCCCAGTCCGGAACCGGAAGGCCCCGGTCTGTTTGGTGATGCCGATCCGGCTCCCGCTTCCTCCCGGCCTCCCCCACCAGTGCCCGATGCCGCAACCCCTCCCTACAGGGTGCTCGCACGTAAATACCGTCCCACGACCTTTGATGACCTGATCGGTCAGGAGGCCATGGTCCGCACCCTGCGCAATGCGTTTGCGCTGGGGCGTGTGGCCCATGCCTTCATGCTTACCGGGGTGCGCGGGGTGGGTAAAACCACCACCGCGCGTATTATTGCCCGTGCCCTTAACTGCACCGGGCCGGATGGCAATGGTGGCCCCACAGCCGACCCGTGTGGTGTGTGCCCCAACTGTGTGGCCATTCTGGCTGACCGCCACCCCGATGTACTGGAAATGGACGCAGCCTCCCGCACGGGGGTGGATGATGTGCGCGAGATCATAGAAGCCACGCGCTTCCGCCCCATGCAGGGGCGCATGAAGGTCTTTATCATCGACGAAGTGCATATGCTCTCGCGCAATGCCTTTAACGCGCTGCTCAAAACGCTGGAAGAGCCGCCTGCGCAGGTCACGTTCATTTTTGCCACGACCGAACTGCGTAAGGTGCCGGTTACTGTTCTGTCACGCTGCCAGCGGTTTGACCTGCGGCGTGTGCCGCAGGCCGAACTGGCTGGCCTGTTCGGCCGGATTGCACAAAAGGAACACGTCGTGCTCTCCGACGATGCGCTGGCCCTGATCGCCCGCGCAGCAGATGGGTCGGTGCGCGATGGCCTCTCCCTGCTTGATCAGGCCATTGCCCAGGGCAGCGGTGTTACGGATGAAGGCGGGGTTATTGGCGCAGGCATTGTCAGTGACATGCTGGGTCTGGCGGACCGCGAGGTGGTGTTCGACCTGCTGGATGCGGTGCTGACCGGCAGGCCCGACAGGGCTCTTGCCCTGCTGGATGCGGCTTATGCCCGTGGGGCGGACCCCGGCCTTGTGCTGGGGGATATGCTGGAGCTTGTCCACATTGTCTCACGCTTGCGGGCCGTACCCGGTCTGGGGGACTCGGCAGATATGCCAGAGGCCGAGCGGGTGCGGGGCACGCATATGGCCAGTGCGTTTACCGTGCCTGTGCTCATGCGGGCATGGCAGATGCTGGTCAAGGGGGTGCGCGAGGTGGAGAGCGCTCCCGACAGGCGCGTCGCAGCAGATATGGTGCTGATCCGCCTGTGTTACGTGGCCGATCTGCCTTCGCCCGAGGATCTGGTCAAACGCCTGAGCGCTTCGCAGGATGACGCAGGGCGTAGCGCATCATCTGTTTCTCCCTCAGCTTTGCAGGCAGGTGGCCCGCCTGCGCTGGCTGGTGCTGCGTCTGCGGGTACTGCAAGCCCGAGCGGGGCAGGTGCGCTTGCGGCTCCACAGGACGATGCAGCAGCAGGTGAGGCCGGGCATGAGCCACCGCGCCTGCGCATGGTCAGTTCCGGTGGCATGGCCGCTCCCGTTCCTGCCCCTGCCATGCAGCCTGTGGCCCGGACCGAACCCGCGCCGCCTCCAGTCCCGCGGACATGGCGGGAGGCAGTTGCGCTGGTCAGGGACCAGCGCGAGGCTATCCTGCACGGGCAGTTGCGGCATGCCGCCCATCTGATCTCTTTTTCCCCCGGGCGGATTGTCCTGCGGTTCGAGCGAGGAGTGCCGAGCGACCTTGTGCCGCAGTTGCGCCGTGTGCTGGACCGTGCAACGGGCATAAGCTGGCAGATTGAAGCCGGGCAGGAGGAAGGCGAACCCACGCTGGATATGCAGGGAGCGGAGGTGATCCAGTTCCGGCGGCGCGAGGCAGAGGCGCATCCGCTGGTCCGTGCGATTCTGACCGCTTTTCCCGATGCGCAGCTGGGCGAGGTGAATGACCATGGTCTGGATGATTATGGCCTTCCCCCCGAGGAGCCGCCCGAACTGCTGTTTGCTCCTCTGGACGCGCAGCCGCTGGATGAAGATGACCGACCATACGATCCCGGTGCCTCGCAGGACTGAAGTGAGCGGGCCGGGCTGGCAAAACAGCACGTTCTGGGCCAGATAAGGAACAGGTGATGCGCCGCAGGGGTGCGCCATAGCCGCATACGCGGCAGACAGACAAGCTAAGGGGATGACCATGAAGAACCTTGCCTCACTGATGAAGCAGGCTACGCAGATGCAGTCCAAGATGGAAGCCATGCAGAGCACACTGGAAGCCATGAGCATTGATGGCTCGGCAGGTGCGGGCATGGTCAGCGTTGTGCTGAGCGGCAAGGGGGATATGCGCTCCATTAAAATCGACCCCAAGCTGGCCGACCCGACCGAAATGGAAATGTTGCAGGACCTGATCGTGGCGGCCTGTGCGGATGCACGCAAGAAGCTGGACGAAAAAGCTGCCGAGGAAATGCAGAAGGTCACCGGCGGGCTCAACCTGCCCGCAGGCATGAAGCTGCCGTTCTGAACCACAGACACCAACCGGCCTTGAGCACGGGGGAAAGCAGGCGGGCATGGGTGGTCAGGAAATAGAGCAGCTTATTCGCCTGCTGGGGCGGCTGCCGGGTTTTGGCCCGCGTTCGGCCCGGCGTGTGGCGCTGTATCTGCTCCGCGAACCCCATACACGGCTGGCCCCGCTCGCGCGCGCCATGGAACGGGCGGGAGAGGCTATTCGCACCTGCTCCTCCTGCGGGAATCTGGATACATCGGACCCGTGCCATATCTGCACCGACCCGCTGCGTGACAGGGGGCTGGTCTGTGTGGTGGAAACGGTGGGCGATCTGTGGGCGCTTGAGCGTGCGGGGGTCCATAGGGGTGTTTATCAGGTTCTGGGGGGCACCCTGTCCCCTCTGGCGGGGGTCGGGCCGGAAGACCTTAACGTGTCCGCCCTGCTGACCCGCCTGCATGAAGGTACCGTGCGCGAGGTCATTCTGGCTCTTGGCGCCACGGTGGAGGGGGCCACGACCATGCACTGGCTGATGGACCAGCTGGAAGCATATGAGGGGCTGACCATCAGCCGTGTGGCGCAGGGCGTGCCCATGGGGGGCGCTCTGGATGTGCTGGATGATGGCACTCTGGCCGCCGCCCTTGGTGCCCGCCGTCCTGCCTGACAGATTGATGCCAACCAGTAAGGGGTAGAACCATGCCCGTGGACATGCTGCCGATCAGCCCGGCCATACCACGCCGCGCTCTGGTGACCGGGGGTGGCGAACGGTCGGGGCGGGCCGTTGTGCTTGGTCTTGCACAGGCCGGGTTTGATGTGGCCATTCATGACCGCACCAGCCGGGCCGGGGCGGAAGATATATTGCACGCCGTACGCGCGCTAGGCCGTACCGGCTGTGTGCTACAGGCCGACTTTATGCGTGAGGAGCAGGTGCAGGCTCTGTATGGGCAGGCCTCGCAGGCGCTTGGCGGCCCTTTGGGCGTGCTGGTCAACAATGCCGCCACCTGCGAGCAGGATGCATGGGACGATGCTTCGCTGGAAAGCTGGATGAGGCATATGAAACCTAACCTGCGTGCGCCTTTTGTGCTGATTCAGGCCTTTGCCAAAGGGTTGCCACAGGGGGCGCGGGGCATGGTGCTGAATATGCTGGATGAGCATGTGTGGCCATTATCGCCCCATTTTGTCAGTCATACCGTATCCAGAACTGCGCTGTGGACACTCACGCAGACCATGGCGCAGGCTCTTGCCCCCAAAGGGATCAGGGTTAACGCCGTGGGCATCGCTCCTGCTTCTCCCCTGCCCTGCCCCGGGCAGATGCAGGAGCAGTCTGTGCGGGCAATCCTTGCCCTTTTGGCCCAACCCTTTGTGACCGGGCAGATGCTGAGCCTGAATGATGGGCAACACCTGCAATGGTCCGCGGCCCCATGGGCCGGACATGCCGTGGAAGAATAAAAAATGGCCGTTTTTGCTCCGTGGGCCGACCAGCCGCCGCTGCGTTGCCTGTTTTTGAAGAATATGGTGCTCGATGCCCATATTGGCGTGTTTCCGCATGAGCAGGGTGTAACCCAGCGTATCCGGGTGTCGGTCCATTTCGGGGTGGATGACCGCACGGACCTGGAGGTGGGGCCGGATGACCTGAGCCGCACGGTCTCGTACGAGCGGGTGGTCCAGCTTGTGCATCGCATTGTGCGGGAGGGGCATGTGCGGCTGGTGGAAACACTGGCCGAGCGCATAGCCTCTGGCGTACTGAGCGATGACCGGGTGCGCGTTGTGCGCGTGCGCATAGAAAAACTGGATGTGTTTGCGGAAATAGAAGGCGTGGGGGTGGAAATAGAGCGCCGCCCCGCAAGCTGATTTTTTTGCCTCCGGGAGAGTCTGGAAGCAAAAAAAAGCCCGCTGTATGCCAGCGGGCTTTTTTTTTGGTCTGATACTAAAGATGTTCATATCCCCTGAGGGATCAGGATTCGTGGTCTTCCGAATCCGTGTTAACATCGATGTCTGAGCTGATGTCGTCGTCGTCATCATCCAGATCAGCGGTGTCTTCCATCACATCATCGTCGTCCGTATCGTCATCGGTGTCGATATCGATGTCTTCATCGACTTTCTTGATGGGGGCAGCACTCGCCGGAACGGGGGATAGACTGTCAGAGTTGCGGCGCAGGCGCGGCACCAGGACAGGCTGTTCCGTTCCGCATTTGGGGCAAATGGCGGGTGCGCGGTTCAGGTCATAAAAACGGGCACCACAGGAGACGCAGACGCGTTTGGTGCCGAGATCGGGCTGGGACATCTTGCTACCTGTCAATCCTGAGCAGATATTGGGGCCAACGCCCCGGAACACGAACGAACCCCGAACAGCACCGGAATGCTGAGACAGGACTCGAACCAGACTGTTAAGGCGATGCCCAATGCCACTGTGTTTCGGGTCGTGTCAAACCCGGAGTTTGCAAAAGGTGGTATTTTCTACATCTTCCCCCCTCTTTTTCTGCCTCTGCCCGGATTGACTTGCAGGCCGTCCCGCCGGAATGAAAAGAGCATGACACACGCATCCTCCCCCTCCGCCCGTCCGCTGCGGGTTACGCGCGCGCAGGCTCCTCTTTCCGGTTCCATCCGCGTGCCGGGTGACAAATCCATTAGCCATCGCGCTCTTATGTTTGCCTCCCTTGCCCGGGGGGAAACCCATATTACCGGGCTTCTGGAGGGGGAGGACGTTCTGCGCACTGCGGCAGCCATGCGCGCGCTGGGCGCACAGGTGGCGCAGCACGCACCGGGGGAGTGGCACGTAAGTGGTCTGGGCATTGGCAAGCTGCGTGAACCGGACGATGTGCTGGATATGGGCAATTCCGGCACGGCGGCCCGTCTTCTGTCCGGTATTCTGGCCAGCCACGGCATGGTGTCGGTCATGACCGGGGACGCCAGCCTGCGCCGCCGCCCCATGAAGCGCGTCATGGACCCGCTGGCAGGTACGGGAGCCACCTTTATGGCGCGTGAGGGCGGACGCCTGCCTATGGCCATTCATGGTCTGGCAGACCCGAGGCCGCTGGATTATTGCCTGCCCGTGGCCTCTGCACAGGTCAAATCCGCCGTGTTGCTGGCCGGGTTGAACGCACAGGGGCAGACGCGGGTGGAAGAACCTGTGGCGACCCGTGACCATACCGAAAACATGCTCCGTCATTTTGGCGCGCATGTTCAGGTGGAGGAAACCCCGCAGGGTGGTCGGGTTATTGTGCTGCAGGGGCGCCCGGACCTTGTTGCGCGTGATGTGGTGGTGCCGGGGGACCCGTCCTCCGCAGCCTTTCCCATTGTAGCAGCTCTGCTGGTGCCGGAGGCGGATATTACCATTTCTGTGGTGGGGCTGAATCCCCTGCGCACCGGCCTGTTCATGACCTTGCAGGAAATGGGAGCACAGCTTGAGATCACCAATATCCGCACCGAAGGGGGCGAACTGGTGGGCGACCTGCATGTACGTGCGTCCAGCCTTAAAGGTGTGACCGTGCCTGCGGACCGCGCTCCGTCCATGATTGATGAATACCCCATTCTGGCCGTGGCGGCGGCGTATGCTTCTGGCGTCTCGCGCTTTTGCGGGGTGGAGGAACTGCGCGTGAAGGAGAGCGACCGTCTGGCCGCAACCGTGGCGCTGCTGGAAAACAATGGCGTTAAAACAGCGGTCGAAGGGGATGATCTGGTTGTATTTGGCACCAGCAATGCCATCCCCGGCGGTGGTGTGGTGCAGACCCATATGGACCACCGGCTGGCCATGAGCGCTTCCGTGCTGGGGCTGGTGGCCCGGAACCCGGTGGAAATAGATGATACCGCGTTCATAGACACCAGCTTTCCCGGCTATTTGCAGCTCATGAACAGCCTTGGCGCGGGGTTTGCAGCATGACGCGCGGCGGACCCGTTATTGCCGTGGATGGCCCTGCGGCCGCAGGCAAGGGCACTCTGGCCCGCAAGCTGGCCGAAGCACTGGACCTGCCATATCTGGATACAGGGTTGCTCTACCGTGCCGTAGGGCGGCTGGCCCTTGATGCCGGGCAGGACCCCGCACAACCTGCCGAACGGTTCGCCCAGGCCCTGACGCCAGAGGACATGCAGCGCAAGGACCTGCGTCTGCCAGATGCCGCCCTTGCGGCCAGCAAGGTAGCAGCCCAGCCTGCGGTGCGCGCCGCTCTGGTGGAAACCCAGCGCCGCTTTGCCGCCCGGCGGGGGGCTGTGCTGGACGGGCGGGATATTGGCACTGCCATTTTTCCCGATGCGGATGTCAAACTGTTCATTACCGCATCTCCCGCCACCCGCACGCTCAGGCGCTTCTTGCAAAGTGGGGGAGACCCGGCCGCCCCCGATGCGCAAGCGCAGCTCCATGCGATGGAAGAAGCCCTGCGTGCGCGGGACAAGGCCGATACCAGCCGGGATTCCGCACCCATGCGGGTTGCGGATGACGCATATGTGATCAAGACTGACGCGCTGGATGCGCAGGCCGTTCTGGCCGAAGCCTTGCGGTTTACGCGGGAACGACTCGTGGCTGCACAAGGCTGATTACTGGCCCCGTACAGGGGGTATCAAGGTGCTGTAGCGCGTTTTTTGTCCCCCATTTGCGTGATGGATGGCGCTTTAAGTTGACAAACCGGGGTCAGGTGTTCTCTGTGCAAACAGAAATCCGCCCCAATGGTGGGTTTTTCTTGATAACAGTCTGGCCTGACTCACCAATCGGGAGGGTATTGTGACCCGTCCGCTCCGTCAGGCAAGTCGTGCCGCAGTTTGCGGTGCGCAGGAACAGCCTGCACGCATGTTGCTGACGGGCTCAGGATTTACGGTACCACATGGCTTCAGCCACCACCCAGACCACGGATCACTTCCGTGGCGAAGATTTTGCAGCCCTTCTTGATGAGACCCTTGGCCGCGATTCCGGCTTTGACGGGTCCGTTGTTCGCGGTCGCGTTGTTCGTCTGACCGACGATTACGCCATTGTTGACGTCGGCCTGAAGAGCGAAGGCCGCGTTTCCCTGCGTGAATTTGCACCTCCGGGCGTCAAGCCTGAAGTGCAGCCGGGCGATGTGATCGAACTGTACGTCGAACGTTATGAAGATCGCGACGGCAGCATTGTTCTCTCCCGCGAAAAAGCACGCCGTGAAGAAGCCTGGACCAGCCTCGAAAAAGCTTTCGAAGCCAACCAGCGCGTCAATGGCACCATCTATGGCCGCGTTAAAGGTGGCTTTACGGTTGATCTGGGCGGCGCCATGGCGTTCCTTCCCGGCAGCCAGGTGGACATCCGCCCCGTGCGTGACGTTGGCCCGCTGATGGGTGTGCCCCAGCCGTTCCAGATTCTGAAGATGGACCGTGCACGTGGCAACATCGTTGTGTCCCGTCGTGCCGTTCTGGAAGAAACGCGTGCTGAACAGCGCAGCGAACTGATCCAGGGCCTGACAGAAGGCATGATCCTTGATGGCGTGGTCAAGAACATCACCGATTACGGTGCGTTCGTTGATCTGGGTGGCGTTGACGGCCTGCTGCATGTGACCGATATCGCATGGAAGCGTATCAACCATCCCTCCGAAGCATTGCAGATCGGCCAGCCGGTACGCGTGCAGGTGATCCGCTTCAACCCCGAAACGCAGCGCATCTCCCTTGGCATGAAGCAGCTTGAAGCTGATCCATGGGAAAATGTTGCGCTTAAGTACCCGCCGGGTGCGCGCTTTACGGGCCGCGTGACCAACATTACCGATTACGGCGCATTCGTTGAGCTGGAACCTGGTGTTGAAGGTCTGGTGCACGTTTCCGAAATGTCCTGGACGAAAAAGAACGTCCACCCCGGCAAAATCGTTGCGACCTCTCAGGAAGTGGACGTGATGGTTCTGGATGTGGACAGCTCCAAGCGCCGCATCTCTCTGGGTCTGAAGCAGGTTCAGCGCAATCCTTGGGAACAGTTCGCTGAAGAACACAAGGTTGGCTCCACCGTGGAAGGCGAAATCCGCAACATTACGGAATTCGGCCTGTTCATCGGCCTGTCCGCGGATATCGACGGCATGGTGCACATGTCCGACCTGTCCTGGGACGAAGCTGGCGAAGAAGCCATGAAGAACTACGAAAAGGGCCAGGTTGTAAAAGCCAAGGTTCTGGACGTGGACGTGGAAAAAGAACGTATCTCCCTTGGCATCAAGCAGCTTCAGGAAGATCCGGCAGCCGATGCGCTGGCCAGCATCCAGAAGGGCACGATCGTAACCTGCATCGTGACCGCTGTGCAGACCAACGGCATTGAAGTGAAGGTTGACGACGTTCTGAGCGGCTTCATCCGCCGTGCGGAACTGGCGCGTGACAAAGCCGAGCAGCGCCCCGAACGCTTCGCCATTGGCGAACGTGTGGACGCCAAGGTTGTGTCTGTTGACCGTGCATCCCGCAAAGTTGCCCTGACCATCAAGGGCCGCGAAGTGGAAGAAGACAAGCAGGCTATCAACGAATACGGCTCCGCAGACAGCGGTGCGTCGCTTGGTGATATTCTGGGTGCAGCGATCCGTCGCCGTAACACCGAAGACTGAGCATAAAAAACCGGAATGGTTTGCGCCATTCCGGTTTGGCAGAACCTTTTGCCATGCAAAAAAATAGCGCCCCACAAGGGCGCTATTTTTTATGGGGGGTGTCTGTCACCCTGCTCTGAAGCTGCGGGAGTGCCCTTTTAGACTTTCTTCTAAAGGGTGGTCGTCATCAACATGGCGACTCTGCCAATGATACACATTGTGCCACTGCTGTCTGGCTCTCCCCAGCGCACCGAGGACATCAGTACTTCTTCAGGTGGGTAGTTCTTATTGTTGCTTGATACAAGAATTGTACCGTCTGTTCTTGCCGATAAACGCTTTACAAAGACGGCACCATGCATCACAAAAACATAGACGCCAAAAAGCTGATCTGTTCTTCTTGTGTCTATGACCATGGCATCTCCACTATTGATGGTAGGAGACATGCTATCCCCTGAAGCGTGCATAATAATTGTATCTTTTGCAACGCACTTGGCCATTTCCAGAGCGGCCTTGAATATAGGAATAAATACTGGTTTTTCCTGATAGTAATCAAGGCGACCAAACCCGGCAGAGGCATCAATATCAAAATAACGAACATTTAAAGTGTTCTGGTCCGGAATCACTTCGTCATTCGTTGGTTTAGTTAACGCCATTCCTCTGGTGGGTGCGCCGTGTCCTTCAGCCAGCCATTCAATACTCACGTTGCAGGCGTTGGCCAGAGCTACCAGCGCAGTCGCTTTCATGTCACGGCCAGAGAGATAACGACTGAGAGTGCTTAGAGGCATTTGTGCACGAATGGCAACCTGAGTATTGCCTCCGGCTGCCTGTACTGCCTGCTGAAGCCGCAAAGCGCGCTCTGCCACTTCGGCTTCCTTATCGTCGGGGCCGAAATCTGAATTCAAAGGTATCTTTCCCATATATATTTTCATTTCGGCAATAATTTATCTTGGAATTTTACAAAAACTTACAAACTGGAAGTTATTAGGCCCGAAAGCGCTAATCGTGGTTGCCAAATGGGAAATAACATGCCATTCTCCGGGTAATGACCTGAGGTAGTCCCCAAGTTGTTGGACCAAAAAACAGAGTCAGTACGGCCGACTCTGTTGAGAGAGCCAATGATTATGACACGAAAGGCATGGAAAGTGCACGTTGAGTATCTGACGACGTAAACAAGAGAGTGTTTTGGTGTCTGTACCTGTGTTTTTTCAGGTATTGGGGATGGCAGGAAGCGCCATTGGCAACATCCTTTCCTTCCTAATTCACCTTATTCAGGGAAGGTGTCAGCTTGTTAAGTTGATGGAAGGAGGACGTTCGGAAAGGTTTTTCTGACCGTTCCCGTGTGATGATTCTCCTGTTTTCCAGGTTGCTGGCCGTCAACCTGTAAGTCGGGCGAAGGTTGATCTGTATCAAAGTGAGTGTGGTCTATGAACGTCAAGGCATTCAAGCCTGCGGACGTCCATGGGTGTGCGCTCACACCTGTCTGTCGGTTCTTCAGATTGTCTGAGACTTCATGCTCTGAAGCAGAGAGTGTGTCTAGAAAAAGCCTTATAAAATCAATGGGAGTTATAAAATGAAAATTATTCTATAAATGATATTGCTAAAAGCAATATTAGGATTATGAGGGTGTAACTAGTATAAAAAAAACAGGTGAAGAAATGAATAAGCCAATACTTACAAATTTTTCATTATGGCGAAGTGGGAGTGCTGGAGTCGGTGTCCTCGTTGCCGTCTGCCTGTCTGCAACACGGACAATGGCCGCTCTTTCTGCTGGGGTAAGCGTTACTCAGGACACCCCTCAGGTTACGGTCAATACGCCAGTAAGTGGCAGTATCGGGCTTTATAATAACGCCAATATCAGTACCAATCTGACTATTGCCAATGGTGGAAGTCTTACAGGGACTGCCGGACAGGGGGTGTGGAATGACTTCACTGGCAAGATCGCCCAAGTGATCAACAATGGTGCCATTAGTGGTAGTACCGGAATGAGCAACCTTGGACAGATAGGTTCGTTTGAAAACGGTAACACGGGTACGTTGACTGGAGTTTCAGGGTCTAAGGGTTTTTTCAACGCTGGTAAGATCACGTCCCTGACCAATGACAAGGGCGGAAGTATTACTGCGAATCAGGCTGCCGTTTATAATGATACAAATGGTCAGATCGGTAAGTTGGACAATGAGGGTACCATTCAGAGTACCAGTGGAACTGGGGTTGCCAATTATACATCCGCCAATATTCAGACATTTGTTAATAATGGCAGTATTACAGGACTTAATGCTATTAATAACCTCGGGACGTTGGGGTCGTTTGAGAACGGTAGCACGGGTACACTGACCGGAATTTCAGGATGGTCTGGTTTTTCCAATAGCGGTAATGTCACGTCCCTGACCAATGATAAGGGTGGCGCCATTACAAGTAACAGTGCGGCAGGGGTAAACAATCTGGGCGGTAGCCAGATTCAGACATTTGTCAATAATGGCAGTATTACGGGTATATATGCTGTTGCCAATTCTGGGACGTTGGTCTCGTTTGAGAACGGTAGCACGGGTACACTGACCGGGCTTTCAGGATGGTCTGGTTTTTACAATATCAGTAAGGTCACGTTACTGACCAATGATAATGGCGGAACCATTACTGGTGGAAATACCCAGTCAGGGGTTCTCAATGATACGGTTGGCCAGATTACCACTCTGGATAACAAGGGTGTTATTACGGGGAGTAAGAACGGTAACGGTCAGGGAATACGCAACGCAGGCACAATTTCTACGCTCACAAACGAAAGTGGCGGGTCTATTGTGGGAACCGGCACTGGGGCGGCCCTCTATAATGTTGCCGGTGCTCACATCACCACAGTCAGTAACAGTGGTGCCATCACTGCTGCGGCTTCTGGTATTTATAATGCCGGTATCATCAGTGCTCTGACCAATAATGGCGGTGGTAGCATTACAAGTAACAGTGCGGCAGGGGTAAACAATCTGGGCGGTAGCCAGATTCAGACATTTGTTAATAATGGCAGTATTACGGGTATATATGCTGTTGCCAATTCTGGAACGTTGGGCTCGTTTGAGAACGGTAGCACGGGTACGCTGACCGGGCTTTCAGGATGGTCTGGTTTTTACAATATCGGTAAGGTCACGTTACTGACCAATGATAATGGCGGAACCATTACTGGTGGAAATACCCAGTCAGGGATTCTCAATGATGCAGGCGGCCAGATTACCACTCTGGACAACAAGGGTGTTATTACAGATATTAGTGATGGTCAGGGAATACGCAACGCAGGCACAATTTCCACGCTCACGAATGAAATTGGCGGGTCTATTGTAGGGAGCGGTACTAGTGCGGCCCTTTATAATGATACCAATGGCCACATTAGCACAGTCAATAACAGTGGTAACATTACTGCTGCGTCTTATGGCATTTATAACTCCGGTCTTATCAGTGCTCTGACCAATAATAATGGTGGTGCCATTACAGGTACTAACGGGGTAGGGGTAGGGGTTGGTAATCAGAGTGGTGGCCAGATTCAGACATTTCTCAATAATGGCACGATCAGTGGTACTATCGGAAATGGTGTGTACAATGCAGGCCAGATTACCACACTGACAAATGGCAAGGACGGCAGTATCCTCAGTAATGGCGCTTCGGCGCTTGGTGATGTTGAGGGGGGTCAGATCGGCACGGTGAATAATTATGGCACGATCAATGGTGGCAAATATGGGGTCAACAATAGTGGGGTCAACAATATTGGTGGAACCATTGGTGTTCTGAACAACTATGGCACCATTACGGGTGTGCTGGGTTCGATCAATAATGCAGCGGGTGTCGGCACCACGGTTGTCAACAATTACGGTGTGCTCAATGGCTCGGTCGCGTTGGGGACGGCAACGCTCAATCTGCTGGCCGGTGACAGTCCGTCTTCATCTGTCGTCAATGGTGGTATTACGGGCACATCCGCTTCGGCCATCACTGTTGGCACCAGTACAAATGCGACCAGCTTTACAGCCAATGGCAATGCCAGTGTGGGTGCGATCCAGGTGGCTTCCGGCAGCACTCTGGCGCTTTCGAATGGCAATACCTGGCAGGCTAGTGGTGATGTGACCAATAATGGTACGATTGCACTCAGTGCTCCCGGTTCTGTAGGCATCGGGGCTGGCGGACAGTTCACCAACAATGGCACGCTTGATCTGACGTCCTCCACCAGTGCCGGGAACCAGATGACGGTTGGTGGCAATTATGCCAGCGGCAGTGCCAGCATCCTCCGGGTTAACGGCGGAACAGGCAGCACGAATGCAACCGTAACCGTCAACGGGGTTTCGGTGGATGTGCTTAAGAGTGACAGGGTGCAGATCAGTGGTGCCGTGACCCTGAACGGCGGACAGGTTGCCCTCACTACAAACGGAGCGGCCTTGAAATATGGTCAGGCTTACGAAATTCTTTCGGCGGCCAGCGGAGTGAATGGCCGTTACGGCAGCCTGAACACCGACCTTGCTAATTCGTATCTCTTCCTGTCTCCCTCTCTGGTGTATACCGACAACACTGTTGACGTGATGGCTGTGCGCAACCAGACCTCGTTCCTCTCTGTTGCCGATACCCGCAATGGAAGGGCCGTCGGTGGACTTATGGACGCCCTGCCGGTGTCCGATCCTGTGTCAGCCGCGCTTGCACAGCTTGACGGACAGGGCGCGCGTTCGGCGTTTAATTCCCTCTCCGGCGAAATTCACGCATCTGCACGTACGGCTCTGGTTCAGGACAGCTTTTTTGTCAGGCAGTCCGCGCTGGACCGTCTGAACAGCGCGGAGTGTGACGGGGCTTCGACGAACGGCACGATCCATACAGCCAGTCTGAAGGCAGATCGCACTCAGGGTGGGTGTCAGCCCCGTCAGGTTGTTCTGTGGGGTATTGCTTACGGTAGTCTTGGACATAATTCCGGGAGTGATGGTGCTGCAAACATGCAGCATTCAACAGCCGGGTTTGTGATGGGAGCAGACACTCTGGTAGCACGGACATGGCGTGTGGGTGGGCTGGTGAGCTATGGCCGGTCCATGTTTGATCTGGGTGGGGATCGTAATTCCTCTGGTCACAGCAACAATGTTTCCATTGGTGGTTATGGTGGCACGCATTGGGGCGGGCTGAACCTGCGGCTGGGTGCGACGTATACATGGGATATGCTCAGTACCAGTCGGGATGTAGCACTTCCCGGCTTTGGCAACCGTCTTACAGGCAGCTATCTTGGCGGTACGGCGCAGGGTTTTGGCGAACTGGGCTATAAGTTCCATATTGCTCATACGGTGCTCGAACCGTTTGCGAATGTTGCTTATGTAAACCTGCACACGAACGGTTATCACGAGCGGGGCGGCAGTGCGGCTCTGGCGGGTAAGGCGACAGATACAGGGGTGACGTTTTCAACCTTTGGCGGGCGTGTGTCATCCGAGGTGCGTGTCAGGAAGCTGACGCTGGTCCCCTATGGGAGTCTGTCCTACCGGCATGCCTTTGGGCTGACGACACCCACGTTACGGGAAACATTTGCCCATGCGGGTGGCAGCGGAATGGATATTGCCGGTGTTGCTCTTTCAACGAATGCGGCGGTTCTGGATACCGGGCTTACCATGCGTCTGACTGACCGGATTGATGTGGGTCTTTCCTATATCGGGCAGTATGGCAACCAGTCGGTAGAGAGTGGTGCCAAGGCACACTGTAGCTTTAAATTCTGAGGCCTGGTCTGAGTAAAGTGTGACTTGACCATGGACCGGAGGGAAGGGGATGGCGCGCCCTTCCCCCACGGCGGCAGCAGGCGATCCGGTGATGACCGCCTCTACCGTTCAGGTCTGAAAAGACAGAAGACGTTCTAGTTCAGACAGGCCTTGCGGAAGGCGGCAAACGCACGGGCGCGGTGGCTGATGGCGTTTTTCTGCTCGTCTGTCATTTCCGCAAAGCTGCTGGTCTGGTTTTCGGGCTCAAAAATCGGGTCGTATCCGTGGCCGTTGGTGCCGCGTGGGGGCCAGATAATCTGCCCGTCAATCCGCCCTTCAAAGCTGAATGTGCGCCCATCGGGGAAGGCAAGGCAGAGTACGCAGACAAACCATGCGTTGCGCTCGTCCTGCCCGATCCCTTCCTCAATCCGCGTCATGGCGGCGTTAAAGTCCTTGTCGGGGCCAGCCCAGCGGGCTGAGTAAATACCCGGCGCACCCCCCAGAGCACTGACACACAGGCCTGAATCATCGGCCAGTGCGGGCAGGTTGGCCGCCTGTGCCGCCGCCTGTGCCTTGATGGCGGCATTGCCTGCAAAGGTTGTGGCGGTTTCCTCTGGTTCGGGCAGGTGCAGTTCCCCGGCGGAGAGTACGGTAATGCCAAATTCTGCCATAAGGGCGGAAAATTCGGCCAGCTTGCCAGCGTTATGGGTGGCAAGCACCAGCGTGTCGCCGGGTTTAAGAATGGGGTTGGTCATGTTCTGGGCTGCTCTGCTGTGTTGACTGCGGTCAACTGGGCTTCAAACAGTTCGCCTGCACCTTTGCGGGCAAGGGCGAACAGGGAGTTAAAGGCATCCTCGCTAAAGGGAGCATGTTCGGCCGAAGCCTGAATTTCCACAATACGGTTATCCGCGCTCAGTACAAAGTTGGTGTCGGCCAGAGCGGCGCTGTCTTCCTCGTAGTCAAGGTCCAGCACGGCACCGGCGCTGGTCAGCCCGCAGGATACGGCAGCCACCTGCCCGGTCAGTGGCATGCGTTGCAGCACACGGTTGGCTACCAGCCTGCCAAGGGCCAGACGGAGGGCCACCCATGCGCCGGTAATGGAGGCGCAGCGCGTGCCACCATCGGCGTTCAGGACGTCGCAATCCAGTGTAATGCAGAGTTCACCAAGAGCTTTAAGGTCCGTGACTGCACGCAGGGAGCGACCGATCAGGCGCTGGATTTCCTGCGTGCGGCCAGACTGTTTGCCCCGTGCCGCCTCGCGGTTGCCGCGGGCATGGGTGGCACGGGGCAGCATGCCGTATTCCGCCGTCACCCACCCGCTTCCCTTGCCACGCAGGAAAGGGGGAACGCGGTTTTCCACACTGGCGGTGCACAGAACCTCGGTGCCACCAATGCGGATAAGGGCTGAGCCTTCTGCATGGTGGGAAACACCGGTTTCTATCATAATCGGGCGCATCTGCCCGGTCTGTCGGCCTGATGGACGCATGCTGCGGCTCCTGCAAAACAATAACAAAGGGTTGCACCTGCACATAAAATGCTTTTGGCAGGAGTAAAACCGGCAATAAGCCGTTATAATCGCTTATCAGACCGCCCGAAGGAGCCTGAGAGCCATGAAGCGTGGCCTGTTGCCTGCCCAAGCAATGTTACCTCCCGAACTGGATGGACGCTCCGCCAACATCCTGCGCGAGATTGTGGAAGAATATATGGCCAGTGGTGAGCCTGTAGGCTCGCGCACCCTTTCGCGCCGGTTGGGGCAGCCGCTTTCGCCTGCAACAATCCGCAATGTCATGGTCTCCCTGACAGAAGCGGGGCTTTTGTTTTCCCCGCACACATCGGCAGGTCGCCTGCCAACGGAAAAAGGGCTGCGCTTGTTTGTGGATGGGCTGCTTCAGTTTGGCGCGCTTTCAGAAGATGAGCAGAAGGTGATAGGCCATTCGCTGGAAGCGCGCGGGCGTTCCTTGCAGGATACGCTGACCGAAGCATCTTCCCTGCTGGCGGGCATGTCCGATGCGGCAGGGCTGGTGGTGGCTCCCAGGGGTGAGGGCGGGATCAAGCACATAGAGTTCGTGGCGCTGGGCGGCAACCGTGCCCTTGTGGTGCTGGTGGGTGCCGATGGGCATGTGGAAAACCGGGTGATCGAAATCCCGGCAGGGACTCCGCCTTCTGCACTGGTGGAGGCCGCCAATTACCTGAACGCGCGCGCCATGGGGGCATCCCTGCCTGACCTGCGCCACCGGGTGGGGGCGGAAATGAGCGAAAACCGCATGGTGCTGAACAGCCTGACCGCCGAGGTGGTGGAGAGTGGTCTGGCGATCTGGAACACGGAGCGGGGGGAAAGTGGCGGCACGCTGATCGTGCGTGGCCAGTCGCGCCTGCTGGCCGATGTGGACGGGCAGGAACGTCTTGTGGCCATCCAGACCCTGTTTGACCGGCTGGAAGCGCAGGAGACAATGCTGCGTCTGCTGGAACTGGTTGAAAGTTCGGAAGGTGTGCGCATTTTTATTGGCGCGGAAAGCGGTCTGTTTGGTACCACCGGCATGTCCGTTGTCATGGCTCCGGCCAGAAACGAGGCAAACAGGATTGTCGGGGCCATAGGCGTTATTGGTCCGACGCGCATAAATTACGGGCGTGTTGTGCCTGTGGTGGACTATACAGCGCGCATATTGGGCGAACTGCTGGGTCAGGCGTAAAAACCGGGCCTGTCAGGGTCTGGAGTACAGGTCGGAATTCCGCCACGATTGTAAAGAGAATGGTGATGGCGAGGAGACGACAGAATATGGGAATGATAAAGGACCGGTATGACACGCACTCCCCTTTCTGGTGACCCGGATTCTTCCCCCCCCCATGGCCGGGATACCACACGGTCCTTTTTGTTAGGCAGGCCGTGCTTTCGGCAGTGGCGCATGCTGCTGGGTACGGCTGCGGCCGTGCTGCTGGTGGGCAGCGCTGGCGGGGCTGTGGTGGTGTGGTCGCAATACCAGAGTATTGTCGCCGACCTGCCCACGGTGGATGGCCTGCGCTCCTATCAGCCGCCGGTCATGAGCCGCCTGTACGCATCGGATGATCAGCTTGTTGCCGAACTGGCGGACGAGCGGCGGGTGTTCGTGCCTTCCAACGCCATTCCCGATCGGGTGAAAAGCGCGTTTATCGCGGCGGAAGACCAGAAGTTCTGGACCCATAAGGGCGTGGACCCCGCCGCCATTATCCGCGCGGGCCTGACCGATCTGACGCGCGGGCGTGGGCGCAGACCCATTGGCGCGTCAACCATTACACAGCAGGTTGCGCGTGTTATGCTGCTGGGGAGCAATGCTGTCTCGTTCAAGCGCAAGGCCAAGGAAGCGTTTTTGGCCATGCGTATCGAGCAGGTTTTGCCCAAGGAAAAAATTCTCGAAATTTACCTGAACGAAATTTATCTGGGCAATGGCGCCTATGGCATTGGTGCCGCCGCCCAGACATATTTTAACAAACCTCTGGACCAGCTTGATAATGCGGAGGTTGCGTTTTTGGCGGCTCTGCCCAAGTCGCCGACCAATTATAACCCTGCCCGCTTCCCCGATGCCGCGCGTGGCCGCCGTAACTGGGTGCTGGAGCGCATGGCCGATATTGGCGCCATTACGCAGGCCGAGGCCCGGCAGGCCGAGGCGGAGCCACTTGTCAGCATCAGCTATTCCCGCCCCGGTCCCGCCCCCGGCTCCGAATGGTTTGCCGAGGAAGTCCGGCGTGAACTGCTGGAAAAATATGGTCAGGACGTCACCATGCAGGGGGGGCTGGATGTGCATACCAGTCTGGACCTGCCTCTCCAGCGTGCAGCCCAGAGTATTTTGCAGCAGGGGCTTATGGCGTATGACCGCCAGCACCGTGGCTGGCATGGTCCCGTGACGCATCTGAATACCCCTGTTCCGTTAACACAGGCGGAGTGGGTGCGTGCCCTGCGTACGGTCAGCGCTCCGCCCGGCATGCTGGACCAGTGGCGTCTGGCCATTGTGCTGGATGGCAACAAGGGGCAGGTCGGCTGGCTGGAAGGCAGCGTGGTCCGTCGCAATGTTGCGCAGGGGGGCGAACCCCATACAGGACAGATCCAGTCCAAGGATATGGCATGGGTCCGCCGTTCCCGCCCCCTTCGCACGGGTGATATTGTGATGGTCGAACCCCAGAGCGGGCAGTCCGGTGTTGCGCTGATGCAGATACCGGTTGTGGAAGGCGCGATTGTGACCATGAACGCCCGCACGGGGCGTGTTCTTGCTCTGGTGGGGGGGTGGTCTTTCCAGGCATCGCAGTTTGACCGGGCCACACAGGCGCTGCGCCAGCCGGGCTCCTCCTTCAAGCCGTTTGTCTATCTGCAGGCCATGGAGCAGGGCATATCGCCCTCTCAGGAGTTTGACGATTCCCCCGTGTCCTATGGCACATGGCACCCCAATAACTACGAAAAAGACTTCTGGGGCCCCACTTCCCTGCATGACGCGCTGCGTGAATCGCGTAACCTTGTGACCATTCGGCTTGCCGCACATCTGGGCATGAACACGGTGGCGGATACGGCCATCAAGCTCGGGCTGGTGGATAGCATGCCTCATGTGCTGCCCGCAGCGCTGGGTGCTGTGGAAACCACGGTGCTGAAGGAGGCCGGAGCCTACGCTGCCCTTGCCGCCGGAGGGCGCAGGATTACCCCAACCCTGATTGATGATGTGCAGGACCGGGATGGTCATGTCATCTGGCGACCTGCAACAGGGCTTTCTCTGGTTGCGGCTCCCTCCCCGTCTGGTGGTGGGGCCGTCAATGGGGCGGATGCCATACACCCGGATGCGCCAGCAAATGCCGGAGATGCGGGCTCTGGCATGCCCTCTCTCCAGCCATCGGTTGTGGTGCTGACCCCGCAGGACCTCCCTGCGTTGCGTGATGACAGGCCCGTAGTTGCATCCGAGCAGAGTGCTTTCCAGATCACGACCATGCTGCAGGACGTCATCCGGCGGGGTACGGGTGTACGGGCGGGTGAGGGCATAGATACACCCATCGCGGGTAAGACCGGCACCAGCCAGAATTTTAATGATGCCTGGTTCGCGGGCTACACGCCTGAACTGGTGACAGTAGTGTGGGTCGGGTTTGACACCCCCCAGTCCCTCGGACGGAACGAGACAGGGGGCGCAATCGCTGGCCCATTGTGGAACAAGGTGATGAAGACGGCCCTCAAGGACCAGCCAAAACTCGATTTTGCTGCCCCCGATGGGGTGACACTGGTCAGTTACGATACAGGCCGCGGTGTTGCGATAGATGCGTTCAAGGATGGTCAGCTCCCAGGTGTGAGCGCCAACCTGCTGAGCAACGTGGATACCCAGCAGTTGAGTGCCGCCGATACGGGGGCTGAAAATATGCCGGATTCGGAGAGCGATATGGCAGCCAGCGCCAATGGTTCGGGCCAGTCTGGCGCGGTTGCGGCCAGACCGGCTGAAGGGGGCAGCGCACCGCCCCCCGCACCTTCTGGGGGTGACATTGGCATGGGTGGCCTTTATTGAAGGCCGCAGAGAGCGGAATTAGACGATAATTCCCCAAGAGCAGATGGAGAACAGGCCCGATGTCCGCCGAGACAGAAGCCCTTAACGAGCAGATCAAGCAGTCGGTGGCGCTGCTGAGGAGGCATCTTTAACTGGGATGTCGCTGAAGGCCGCCTTGCGGAACTGAACAACCAGGCAGAAGACCCCGACCTGTGGAACAACCCCGAAGCGGCGCAGAAAATGATGCGCGAGCGCACGCTTCTGGCCAATCAGATCGAAGGTGTGCAGGCGTTGGAAACCAACGTGAACGACACCTCCGAACTGATCGAGATGGCTGAAGCCGAAGGGGACGCTGATCTGGTGGCCGAAGGGCTGGCCAGCCTGCGCGCTCTGGCGGAGGAAGCCAAACGGCGTGAGATTGAAAGCCTGCTTTCCGGCGAGGCGGATAGCAATGACTGCTACCTGGAAGTCAACGCAGGGGCTGGTGGCACGGAGGCGCAGGACTGGGCCGAAATGATGCTGCGCATGTACACCCGCTGGGCAGAGGCGCATCATTACAAGGTCACGCTGATTGAAAGCTCGGAGGGCGAACAGGCCGGGCTTAAATCCGCGACCATTCTGGTTTCCGGCCCCAATGCCTACGGCTGGCTGAAGACCGAAGCGGGTGTGCACCGGCTTGTGCGCATTTCTCCTTTTGATGCAGCAGCCCGCCGCCAGACGTCCTTCGCATCGGTCTGGGTTTACCCGGTGATTGATGATTCAATTGAAATCGAGATCAATGATGCGGACCTGAAGGTGGACACCTTCCGTGCTTCCGGCGCGGGTGGTCAGCACGTGAACAAGACGGATTCCGCCATCCGTATTACCCATATCCCTACCGGGATTGTGGTTGCGTGCCAGACGGATCGTTCCCAGCACAGGAACCGCGCCACGGCCATGCAGATGCTACGTGCACGGATGTACGAAGCCGAACTGCAACGGCGTGAAGCCGCAGCAGCCGAAGCCGAGGCAGCCAAGACCGATATTGGTTGGGGGCATCAGATACGCTCGTATGTTCTGGCCCCTTACCAGATGGTCAAGGACCTGCGCACGAGTGTTGAAACAGGTAACCCCGATGCCGTGCTGGATGGGGAGCTGGATGTTTTTATGGCGGCAGCGCTGGCCATGCGTGTGGGGGCAACCCGCTCGGAGGCAAGTGCCAGCGCGCAGTAAGTCTGGCAGTTTGCTCAGGCCCGTTATGCGGGATGGTAAAAAAGGCGGGCCCTGCACGGAGCCCGCCTTTTTTCTTCTGTGGAAAGTAATTAACTTCATAAAGTTCATATGCAAACTTTTCTTATACAACCTGCTTGACATCTGCCGTGTCAGATTGCCCAATCAGCATAATGGAGAAAGGTGTGTCAGGAGGCATACCGGGTCTGGACCATGCGGCCAGATCAAAATTCCTGAGTGTTTTTCGTGGCTGAAAACGAATCAGAGATGTTTCGTTTGGCGGCTTGAAGAGGGAGGGCCAGAATGAGTAACCCTGAGCAGCAGCCAGGTTCGGCAAAGCACGTCTTTCGGGCAAGTGCTGCTGTTGGTGTGATTGCGTTCCTGTTTGTGCTGATTATGCATGTGTTGGGCATATGGGGTCTGATCTACGGGATGGGTGATGGCAATAGCCCGCCCCCACCGGCCAGACCCATTCAGACGCGCGTTCTACCGCCCCCTCCTCCTCCGCCGCCACCCCCTCCGCCACCGCCCCCTCCGCCGGTTATGACGGTGCCTCCACCGCCGTTTATTCCGCCGCCAAAAATCGAGGTGCCACCGCCCCCCAAGCCCCCGATGCGGCACGTGAGCCGCACACCGCCCAAGCGGCCTGCGGCTCCCCCCACCCAGACCGCTGACGCGCCCCCGGTGGACATACCCAATGAGGCACCCGATACAACGGCAGGCACCTCGCCGCTGAACAACGTGCGCCCCGTCTATCCGCCAGAAATGGAGGAAGACAATATTGAAGGCCGCGTCACCATTGTGTGCGATGTGGAAACAACGGGCATGACCAGCAACTGCCGCGTGCAGTCGGTTACCGGTGGTCAGGCGTTCGCCCAGGCCGCGCTGGATTACGTACACAAGGCCCGTTACCGGCCCGCAAGCCGCAATGGTGTGCCCGTGCGGGAAGTCAACAAGACATATGTCATCCGCTTCCGTCTGGATGACTGACACAGACTAAAGCTCCGG
>NZ_JARDYK010000004.1:0-226422 GCF_029069195.1 Acetobacter fabarum | reverse complement strand
AAAGAGCCAAAAACCTTAGCAGAAAATCTTAAACCCGCCAAGATCACTTCGTCTCGGTGAAGCAGCTTCTATACCCCCAAACACCTACACGTCAACCCCTAACCAAAAAAACACTTAAAACCCCAGAAAACCAACACCTAAGCCGATTCATAAACCCATAAAAACTCTTAAAACCATCATAAAAATAATCATTAAATATGTTACAAAATGTCCATGAACGGCGCGGAGCCATAAAAACAATACCAGCGGACAAAGGCTGCCACGCCATCAATCAGCTCGGTCCGGGGCTGCCAGCCTGTAAGCTGGCGGATGGCGGTAATGTCGGCCCATGTTTTTTCCACGTCCGCTGCAGGACGGGGCTGGCCGTCAATAAGGGCTTTGGTTTCCAGCACCTCTTCGAGCGCTTCTATGAGTTTGCGCACGCTCTGGGGGCGCTGGCTGCCTACGTTGAGCACCCGGGCCATGTCAGGTGCGGGGGGCTTATCAAACACCGCCAGCACGGCGGACACCACATCCGCAATAAATGTAAAATCGCGCGAGAGGGCGCGACCACCATACAGCGGGACTGGCCGCCCCTCCATAATGGCGCGGGCAAAGCTGTAATAGGCCATGTCCGGCCGCCCCCACGGGCCATACACGGTAAAAAACCGCAACCCGGTCTGGGGAATACCATACAGGTAACTGTAGGTGGAGGACGCAAGCTCCGCACTGCGCTTGCTTACGGCATAGAAGGAGGCAGGCTGCTCCACTGGGTCTGTCTCGCAGAACGGCAGTTTACTGTTGCGGCCGTAAACGGAGGAAGAAGAGGCGTAAACCAGATGCTCCAGCCGGGGCAGCCTGCGGGCCATTTCCAGCACGGCAATATGCCCACGCACGTTGGCATCGGCGAATACATAAGGATTGTCGAGTGAGTGGCGGACCCCTGCCTGCGCTGCAAAGTGGAAAATGCCGCGCACATGCGGCTCTCTGGCAGCAAGCGCCATAAGGGCATCGGGCTGGCTGATATCCAGCCCATGCAGGGTAAAGCCGGGATATTGCTCCAGCAGGAGCAGGCGGCTTTTTTTTAAATTCGGGTCCGGGCAGGGTGTCAGGTTATCAACCCCGATCACCCGGTCGCCACGTTCGAGCAATGCCCGTGCAACATGAAAACCAATAAACCCGGCTGCACCGGTTACCAGAAATGTCAAATTCCCGCCTCGTGAGCTAAGTGCACCCAAGCTCCGCCAGCCCGGTGCCATGTAAGGTGCTTCTAGCGGAGCAGGGGTGGCACGTCAGGGCTTTTTTACGGCTGGCTGGACTGCCTGTGGCACGGAGGCAACGGGGACTGCCGCTGCCAGAGATGCCGCCTCCACCTTGTCCCCCACCATAATGCCCAGTCTGGCGGTGACGCCACCAGCCAGTTCCAGTGTCGCCAGTGCAGGGCCGTGGCTGCTGATATGGGCCAGACTTTGCGGCACGGCGTTTTCCACAATCGCCTGCACACGCAGGTCGGGGCCGATAAAAACAATATCCAGCGGAACAAGGGTGTTTTCCATCCACATATCGCTCTGCTGGGGCGCACCCCACGGGAACAGCATGCCTCCATCGGCTGGCACCTGTGTGCGGAACATCTCGCCTACCTGTTGCTCACGTGGGGTTCTGGCCAGCTCGACAGAAAAAACATGCCGACCCGAAGCCGAGACAATGCTCAGCGGCTCTTTAGCCAGAACCGGCTGGGCCTGCGTGGGCTCTCCCTCTTCCGCCAGAGCGGGCAGGCCCCATGTTGCCCCCGCACTCCCCACCAGCGCGGCCATAAGCAGCCCGAACAGTTGTTTGTTCTTCACGTCCTGTTTTCTCCTGCACTCAGTGCGCGTCCTGCAAAAACGGGTTACCCGTCCGCTCCGCGCCCAGTGTGGACAATCCACCATGACCGGGGACTATCACAATATCATCCCCCAGCGGCAGCAGCTTTTGGCGTATACCCTGTATAAGCTGTGCACCGTTCCCATAGGCAAAATCCGTCCGGCCGACAGAACCACGGAACAGCACATCCCCCACAAAGGCAAAGCGGGCGCGCTCATCCACCAGCACCACATGCCCCGGTGTATGGCCGGGCACATGCACCACACGCAACTGACAGCCCAGATACTCCAGCACCTCTCCATCACGCGCAAAACGGTCGACCGAGGCGTTCTCCAGCCCTGAAAGACCAAAATGGCGGGCCTGATCGGTTATGGAAGAGAGCAAAAACGCATCACGCTCATCCGGCCCGACCACCGCCGGACGGGGCTTGCCCTGCGCCTCCAGCCCACGGCACAGCGCCATAACACCTCCGGCGTGGTCCAGATGGCCGTGGGTCAGCACAAGGGCCTCCACGTTCAGGGACCTGCGACTTACAAAATCAAGCAGCACATCCGCATCTCCCCCCACATCGACCATGATGCACCCCCCCGTCCCTTCATGCCACAGGATGGAGCAGTTCTGCCGGAACGGAGTAACCGGAACGATGCGTAGCTGCATGCCGGGGTAGGAAACCTGCATATGTGACCTCTCTTTTGCGCCGTGTTCTGGACAGTATGCCAAAAAAAAGCTGCCAGACGGAACCATCTGGCAGCTTTCCGTATGCGACTTAAGGCTTTTTTAGCCCGGCAGCACCCAGCCGGTGGCCGGAATATCAAAATGCTTATGCAGATCATGCGCCGGAATGTTGGTCAGGTCCTTGATCAGCGTCTTGATCACCTTGGCTTCGGCTGGCTTGCTCAGATGGGTGCGGATATCGTGCATAATGGGAGCAGGGGCAGCAATAACAAAGCCCGCCACGTTGGCACCATGGGCAACCATGGCGTTAATACGATCCGCCACGTTACGGGCAAAACCTTCCTTGGCGGCTGTGCGGGGGTCGGTTTCGGGCGGGAGTTTGCCAGGGGTATCTTCGTGGCCTTCAGCCTTAAGGTCCGTTACGTCGCGCATTTCACCCTGCGCATCATGCAAAAAGCGTACTTTGCCGCCATCAGCCGCCACGTAAACAATCAGGCCGTCTCGTTCTTCAGTCATGGAAAATATATCCTTAGGTCCAAAATCGTACAGCCCGTCCCCATTGTTGCTGTGCAGTCACGCGGCTTCTGGCCTGTTCTGCTGCCAATGGGCAGTCTGTGTGCATAGTGATATAGGCAACGATCATGACAGTTCCAGCCCCCCCTCCCCAACTCCTGACCCCACTGGACCATGCGCTGGCCTGGGCGCGGGGGGGTGAGCCCACCGCCCTTGCCACCGTAACCGGCACGTGGGGCAGTTCTCCCCGCCCTGCGGGGAGCAGCATGGCCATAAGCGCCAGCGGTGCGGTGGAAGGCTCGGTCAGCGGTGGATGCGTGGAAACCGATGTCATGACCCACGCTCAGGACATTATGGCCGGAAGCCCCGCACAAACACTGGAATATGGTGTCAGCAGCGCCCGTGCGTGGGAGGTCGGGCTGGCCTGTGGCGGGCGGCTGGACGTGCAGGTGGAAGCCATAAACTCCCCCGCCTGCCCCACCGGAACCTTCCCCCTTGCACTGCTTGAACGGGCCTGTGCGTGCATGGCAAACCGACAGGCGGCAGCCTTGGTCCGCCTGCAAAATGGTACGCAGCACGCACTTGTTGTGCAAACCGGGCAGGGCAGCTCTGTGCAATTTGGTGCCTGCCCGCCCGAAATCTGTGCGGCAGCCCATGCCCGCATGCAACACGGCCGGAGTGGAGCAGAGGCCGACGCCACCGGGCAGGAGTGGTTTGTGCAGCCTCTGGTGCCAGCCCCACGCCTGCTTATTGTGGGGGCTGTCCATATTGCCCAGTCTCTGGCGCACATGGCCAGCATGATCGGGCTGGCCCCGATTGTGATTGACCCACGCGCGGCACTGGCTACGGTCCAGCGTTTTCCCGGCCTTGTTCCGGGGCAGACCCTGCTGGCCGAATGGCCGGACGAGGCCATGCAGACACTGGGCATAGACCCCATGACCGCCATTGCCACCCTGACGCATGACGCCAAGCTGGATGACCCCACGCTGGAGGAAGCCCTGCGCAGCCCCGCATTCTATATTGGTGCGCTGGGCTCGCGCAAAACGCAGGCCAGCCGCATGGAACGCCTGCGCGCACTGGGCTTTGCCAAGGCAGAACTGGCCCGCATACGCGGCCCCATAGGGCTGGCCATAGGTGCTGTAGGCGCGGAGGAAATAGCCCTATCCATTCTGGCCGATATTGTGGCCGTGCGCAGGCAGGCCCCGCTGGCGCAGGCGCGCGGGTGGCAATACCCCTGATGCTCCCCGCGCAGGGCGGTGCTCTGGCACAGAGACTCGCAGGCACTCTGGCCATTGTGCTGGCGGCAGGCCAATCCTCCCGCACAGGAGCGCAGCACAAGCTGCTTGCCCCCGATGCCACAGGCTGCCCCATGCTGGTCCGTACCCTGCGCAACACCCTGCGCAGCACAGCCGCCCATGTACTGGTGCTGCTCCCCCCCAACCGGCCAGAACTGGCCGCCCTGACCCACGACCTGCCCGAATACGGCGCACGCCTGAGCACACAATATGTGGTGGATGCAGCAGATGGACTTTCTGCCTCGCTTCGGGCGGGGGTCCGCGCGGCACAGGCCATGCCTGCCACCAGCCTGCTGGTCTGTCTGGGCGATATGCCCCTTGTACCCACCCATCTGCTGAACGCCCTGCTTTATGAGCAGCACACCACGCAAGCCCCCGCCATGGCCGCGCAAAGACACAACAAGCCGGGCAACCCGGTTGTATGGTCCAGCACCCAGTTTGCCACTCTGCTCGGAATCACGGGGGATCAGGGCGGACGGGCCATCCTGCGCGCACTTGGGCCCGCCGTGCGCCTGCTCCCCGCCCCGGCAGCCCTGCTGGAAGACTTTGATACCCCCGACAGACTGGAACAGTTTGCCCGCATGGCGCCACCCCCCGGTTGACCGCAGCCCCGATCGCTCCGAAAACTGTGGAACCGCATGTGCTTTGGAAGCACATGCGCCTTTTGTTCCGACCATCCACAAGGAAGTGTTTTTTATGAGCAAAATCCTGCGCACCAACCCCAACCCGATTCTGTCCGCTGCGGTGGAATACCACGGCTTTGTGTACACTCAGGGTGTTGTCGCCCGTGATCTGGACCAGGACATGGAAGGCCAGACCCGCGACGTGCTGGCACAGCTTGATGCCCTGCTCGAACAGCACGGGACCGACAATACCCGTCTGCTTCAGGCCCAGATCTGGCTGAAGGACATTAACGACCGCGACAAGCTGAACACCCTGTGGAGCGCCTGGCTGCCAGAAGGCATGGCCCCTGCGCGCGCCTGTGTGCAGGGAATTCTGGCCGACCCGCGCATGCTGGTTGAAATCATGCTGGTCACCACCAAATAAGCCAGCCTGATCTGCCGGGCTGACCTTTTGCGGACGTGGTTTTTTAGCCACAGATGCACCGAATCAAAATCAGCCCGGCTTTTATCCCCTGCTTGCCAGATATGGCCTGTCACGCTGAATTAAGGCAATCTCGTGACAGATTATAGGAATTAATTCCTATTTTTTATTTTCAACCCGGTTCTTTTTGGCAAATAGTCACTTTCGTGTTTTTGCCGCGCAAACAACGCTTGCCTGATCTGCATTGATGTTTATACCTGACCCCAGAACATGCAGCTGACCTAAAACTAAAGTAAGCCAGGGAAAGGCAGATACGATGCAGGATGGACGGTCTAAAAAGCTAAAACTTACGCTGGCCGTTGTGTCCTTTGTTACTGCTTCCTTCCTCACCTGCACGGCTCAGGCACGCACGGCTCACCGCAACGTGCATGCCGCATCCGCCCACCATCACCGCCACTCCGGCCACGTGATCCAGTGCGTAACCTATGCCAAGTCCGCATCCGATGTGGTGCTGCGTGGCAATGCGCGGGACTGGTGGCACAATGCCGCCGGTGTGTACGACCGGGGGCTGGAACCCAAGGCAGGCAGCGTTCTCAACTTCCGCGCCACACGTCGTATGCCACTTGGCCACGTTGCCGTTGTGCGTAACGTTGTGGACAGCCGTACCATTGTGATTGATCAGGCACACTGGGCGCAGGCCGGGATCAGCCGCAACGTGTCTGTTATAGACGTGTCTCCCAACAATGACTGGTCTGCCGTGCGCGTGGCTCTGAACAGCCGCAGCAGCTACGGCTCCATCTACCCTACCTATGGCTTTATCTACCCCCATTCGGCCAGCAGAAAGGCCACCCCCGACAGCCTGAAGCAGGAAGTCATGACGGCCTGGGCCAACAAGGTACCTGCCACCCAGCTGGCGCAGGCACCTGCCGGGGCACAGCCTGCCGTCTCAGCTCCGTAAGCAGTTTACCTGCTACCCGCGCGTTCATACCCCGCTCAGTCAGCCTGAACGGGGTATTTTTTTACCATGTTTCTGGCCTGCACCCCTTACCCCGGCGGGCCAGAAGCGATGCGGACACGCACAGCACTTTCCAGCACATTCCAGCTTGCCTCAAAAAAATGACGTTTGACAGCGTCAGTTGCAAATGGCTTGCGCCCGCTTAACACCTGATGCAGCGGCCAGCCTGTTACCAGACCGCGCAGGCTCATTTCCAGCACCGCGATTTCGGCCAGGTTCCCCGGTGTGTTCGGCCAGCCCAACACCTTGCCCAGCAAAATTTTCATCCGCTCGTGCAGCAGTTCTATAGCCCGGTCCAGATCTTCCGTAATACTGGCAAACTGCTGACAGTCCATAATAAGAATCCGGTAGGTTTCCACCGTTTCCGGCACCAGCAGAAAATCCAGCAGACGACGCTGCATATCCTTTATGGCGTCCATCGGGTTGGCCACGCTCCCCGGCTCAACCTGCAAAATGCCGACAAGGTCCTGGCAGCGTTCTTGCACCACGGCCCTGAACAGCTCTTTTTTTGAAGGATAGCGCCGATAAATCGTTGCCTTGGAGCAACCGATAACCTTGGCAATATGCTCAACAGACGTGCCTGCGTATCCTGCGCGCATGAATACCGTGGTCGCTGTGGCAATAACCGTACGGTCCAGTTCTTCTGCCGCCTCATACGACGGGCGACCACCCGTATGTGCTACTCCGTCTGCCATAAACCCGGTCAACCCATCTGCTGTTTACCCAAAAACCCGGCTCCACATTACTCCCTCTGCCTGTAGCAGAAAAGCCAGTGTCAGCCCCACAGGAGGAAACACATGCCAGATAATTGCCCCGGCAGGCAGGATCAGTCGGGCACAAGCTCCATATCCAGCCGGGCAATCTGCCAGGACATGAGAACACCCTGCGCCTGTTCGGCCAGATGCACATCCACGCCGTGGGCATTTTCCATCAGCATGACTCCACGCCCCTGCCCCACCACCGCGCTACCTCCGGTTGACCAGTAGGTGCCGCTAAAATCCTCGGGGCGGGTAATGTTGCTGACACAGCCTGCGGCGGAAAAAAAAGCACGCCCCACCGCCAGCACACCACCACCGTGCACCACAATCTGGTAGGTATGCCCACCCAGTTCGAGCGTACCACGCCCCCACTGGTAGCCAACCACAGCACCAAGTTCCTCCACCCGCACATTCAGCCGCCCATCATTTGGCCCGCAGACCAGCGGCTGCATTACAGGCTGGGACTGGGACTGGGACTGGGACTGGGACTGGGACTGGGACTGGGACTGTTGGGCCAGCGCCGGGAAGGCCGCAAGCCAGAACGTGACTGCCAGCCCTCCGGCAATGCCCCGAGCGCCCTTATGCGACCAGACAGGCCGCAAAGTATTGGCACGCGCATACACCCGCTGCACCATGCCACACCTCCCCCGCAGGAAAGCGTAAAACAGGGTAAAGCGCCTGCGCCATAAAGGCGTCACACGCCCACGTAATGGCTCTGGCGTGAAACAGGTGGATAAATCAGCCAATACTGGCACGGATTTTTGCATCCTCTGGCATAGGGGCAGCCCCTGCCGGAGCCAAAGGCAGGTTTGGCTGATATTTTAAGAAACGAAACTGTTTCGTTTTTATTCTGCGCTTCAGCCTCTGTCAAACGCTAACCCCATGACTGAAAAACCTCTCCATACATTGTCCGGACTATCTACCACATACTCGCGGACAACAGGCTCCTGCCAGGCCCGCATGCAGGCCCGAATGGCAAGACCAACACCGCCAGAAAACACGCCCGCGCTACACGCCACGGACGCGGGCACCCTGCCCTCCCCACAAACACAAAGGGCGGCCCGGAGTAAAACCTCCGGTCCGCCCTGCTGTAAGCCGATGGTGTGGACGATAATTATTCCATCCATTCCGCAATATCGGGGCAGGAACACACAAGGTTGCGGTCCCCGTATACGTTGTCGATCCGGGCGACATTGGGCCAGTATTTGGTGGCCGGGCTGACACCGGAGGGGAAGCACGCCTGCTGGCGGCTGTAAGAGTGCTCCCATATCTGTGCCGTAACCGCAGCACCCGTATGCGGTGCGTGGCGCAGCACGGACTGCTCGGCCGTAACCGTGCCCTGCTCCACCGCGCGCACTTCTTCACGCATAGCCAGCATGGCATCACAAAAGCGGTCAAGCTCGGCCTTGCCTTCGGATTCAGTCGGTTCGATCATGAACGTGCCCGCAACCGGAAAACTGACCGTGGGGGCATGGAACCCGTAATCCACCAGCCTCTTGGCCATGTCATCCACGGTCACGCCCGTTGTATCCCTGATCGGGCGCAGGTCCAGAATACACTCATGCGCAACCCGGCCCTTGGCCCCACGGTACAGCACCGGATAGGCACCGGACAGACGGCTGACAATGTAGTTGGCGTTCAGGATTGCCACCTGCGTTGCACGTTTCAGCCCTTCATCCCCCATCAGGCGGATATACGCCCATGAGATAGGCAGGATAGAGGCCGAGCCAAACCGGGCCGCACTGACGGCGACATCCACCGCCGCATCCGCCGGATTACCCGGCAGGAAGGGGGCCAGATGGGCCCGCACGCCAATAGGCCCCATGCCCGGACCACCCCCGCCATGGGGGATGCAGAAGGTCTTGTGCAGGTTGAAGTGACTGACATCCCCGCCATAATCCGCTGGCCGGGCAAGGCCGACCTGCGCGTTCATGTTAGCGCCATCCACATAAACCTGCCCGCCTGCCGCATGCACCATATCGCAGATGGCGCGCATGTTCTCTTCAAACACGCCATGGGTGGAGGGATAGGTGATCATCACAGCGGACAGGTCCGCCGCATGGGCAGCAACCTTGGCCTGCATGTCTTGCAGATCAATGTTGCCTTCCGCATCGCATTTGACCACCACCACGCTCATGCCCGCCATCTGGGCGGAAGCCGGGTTGGTACCATGGGCAGAAGCGGGAATAAGGCACACATTGCGCCCGCCCTGCCCGCGCGCGCGGTGGTAGGCACGAATGGCCAGAAGGCCCGCGTACTCGCCCTGCGCACCCGAATTAGGCTGGAAGGACACCGCATCATACCCGCTGATCGCGCACAGCCAGCGCTCAAGGTCGGCCAGAAGGCTCTGGTAACCCTGTGTCTGATCAGCCGGGGCGTAGGGGTGCAGGTCACAAAAGCCGGGCCACGTAATGGGCAGCATTTCCACCGTGGCATTCAGCTTCATGGTGCAGGAGCCAAGGGGGATCATGGTCCGGTCAAGCGCCAGATCCTTGTCAGACAGGCGGCGCAGGTAACGCAGCATATCGGTCTCGGAGCGGCAGGAGCCAAACACGGCCTGCCGCATGAAGGCGGACTGGCGGACCAGCGCCACCGGCACGGTCGAGGCAGCCTGACCCAGCTTAAGCGCCATATGCCCCATGCGGTCGCGGTCGGTGCAGAACACGGCCCATACGTCGAGCACGGTCTTGATTGTGCTGGTTTCGTCCAGACTGACGCCAATGCGGCCTGCCTCTGCGTTGCGCAGGTTCAGGCCCATTGCATACGCACGGGCCAACAAGGCGGGGGCGTCGTCGCCCGCATCGACTGTTATCGTGTCAAAGAACGCGGTGGTCCGTACGGTTACGCCAAGCGCGCGCAGGCCTTCAGCCAGCGTGCATGTCAGCCCGTGCACACGCCGGGCAATGGCTTTAAGCCCTTCCGGCCCATGATAGACCGCATACATACCCGCAATAACGGCCAGCAGCACCTGAGCGGTACAGATGTTGGATGTCGCTTTTTCGCGCCGGATGTGCTGCTCGCGCGTTTGCAGCGCAAGGCGGTAGGCGGGACGGCCCTCGCTATCAACCGAAACCCCGACAAGGCGGCCGGGCATGCTCCGCTTATACGCGTCGCGCACGGCCATATAAGCCGCGTGCGGGCCGCCAAACCCCATGGGCACGCCAAAACGCTGGGTGGAGCCAATGGCAATATCCGCCCCCATCTCTCCGGGGGAGGCCAGCATGGTCAGGGCCAGCGGGTCGGCTGCCATAACGGCAATGCCACCAGCCGCATGCAAGGCCTGCACGCAGGCGCGCGGATCGGTCAGTTGCCCCGAGGAGCCGGGGTACTGGAACAGCGCGCCAAACACGTCTGCCGCGTTCAGGTCTGTGGCGGGGTTGCCTACCTGTATGCAAAAGCCCATGGGCTCGGCGCGTGTTTTAAGCACGGCAATGGTCTGGGGGTGGCAGTCCTCATCCACAAAGAACGTGCTGGAAGCAGACCTGGCAACCCGTCTGGCCAGCGCCATGGCTTCCGCTGCGGCCGTTGCCTCGTCCAGCAGGGAGGCGTTGGCAATGTCCAGCCCGGTCAGTTCGGTGACCATGGTCTGGAAGTTCAGGAGCGCTTCCAGCCGTCCCTGACTGATTTCTGGCTGGTACGGTGTATAGGCCGTGTACCAGGCCGGGTTTTCCAGAATGTTACGCCCGATCACAGCAGGCAGCACGGTGCCGTAATAGCCTTGCCCGATCAGGCTGGTGAGCACACGGTTCTGCCCGGCCAGCATGCGCAGATGTGCCAGCACCTCTGTTTCGGTCCAGCCTTCCCCCAGCCCCAGCGGCTGCCCGACCCGAATGGCGGCGGGCAGGGTCTGGGCGGTCAGCTCATCAAGGGAGCTGGCACCCACCGTGCGCAGCATGGCGGCCTGCTCATCTGGCGTGGGGCCAATATGACGGGAGGCAAAGGCTGCGCCATCGGCCCGAAGCCCTGCAAAAGCGGGCAGGTTTTCAACTTGGGAGAACATGCGAGGAACGATCCTGATACACACGGGTAAACGCAAAACAACAGGGAACACCCCGCCGCGTATGCGCGCACCGTTCTGGCGGGCATACGGGCGCGCCGTTCAGGCGGGCAGGGTGGAGCGGGGCGGCTCAGCCAATAAAGGCGGCGTAGGCCTCTGCATTCATCAGGCCATCAAGCTGTGCGGGATTGCTCAGACGGAACTTGACAATCCAGCCCGCACCCTGCGGGTCGGAGCTTACGGTGGAGGGGTCATCTGCCAGAGCTGCGTTGCCTTCCACGATCTCGCCATCCACGGGGGCGTAAATATCGGATGCAGCCTTGACCGATTCCACAACCGCCACAGCCTCACCCGCCTTGACCTGCGTGCCCGCGGGCCGTGTTTCCACAAACACCAGTTCACCCAGCTCATCGGCTGCATGCTGGGTAATGCCCACCACGGCCGTATCTCCGTCCACGCGCAGCCATTCGTGTTCGCTCGTAAAATACAGGGTCATTGCCTTAATACTCCGTAAGGCCCCGAACAGGGGCCTGCCTGAAAAATGTTGGAACGAAAAAAGCGCTTTAACGCCTGAAGCGCGCAGGCACCAAAGGCAGGGCCGCCACGCGGGCAGGCACACCACGCCCGCGCAGTTCTGCCACAAGCTCCGTGTGCACAGCGGCGTGGGGGGTGGCCACATACCCCATGGCGACCGGTGCCTCCAGTGTGGGGCCAAACGCACCGGATGTGACCTCGCCCACCTTGTCGGCCAGAGCTGCATCTGCATACAGGGGGGCGCCGTGGCGCACAGGGGCGCGACCGGTTGGCAGCAGACCCACACGGCGGCGGGTTACGCCTTTTTCAAGCTGTTCAAGAATAATATCCGCCCCCGGAAAGCCCCCGGCACGCGCCCCCCCGGTGCGGCGGGATTTCTGGATAGACCATTCCAGCGCTGCTTCCACAGGGGTTGTGGTCTCATCAATATCGGAGCCATACAGGCACAGCCCGGCTTCCAGCCGCAGGCTGTCACGTGCGCCAAGGCCGATCAGCCTGACCTGCTGGTGCTGGAGCAGTTGGCGGGCCACGCGGTCTGCATCCTTGGCGGAGAGAGAGATTTCATACCCGTCTTCCCCCGTATAGCCCGAGCGCGAGACTATGCAGCGCGCACCATCAATTTCGAGCATGCACACATCCATAAAGCGCATGCTGGCGGCATCGGCGTCAAAGCTGCTCAGCACGTCCTGCGCCAGTGGGCCTTGCAGGGCCAGCAGGGCGCGGTCCTCCAGCTGTTCAACCAGACAGTCGGCCAGATTGTCCTGCATATGGGCAAAGTCGGCCTGTTTGCATGCGGCGTTCACCACCAGCAGCAGACATTCCTCCAGCGCAATCACCATCAGGTCGTCCAGAATACCGCCCGATGTGTTGGTGAACTGCGTATAACGCTGCCGGTTGGTTTTAAGGCCCACAATATCGGCGGGTACCAGACGTTCCAGCGCGCGGGCCGCGTCCTCCACATTGCCAGAGCGTGCACGAATACGCACCTGCCCCATGTGGGAGACATCAAACAGACCCACCTGTTCGCGCACATGGCGGTGCTCGGCCATAATGCCATCCGTATATTGCAACGGCATGGAATAGCCTGCAAACGGCACCATTTTGCCGCCAAAATCCTGATGCAGGGTGTAGAGGGGAGTATGAAGGAGAGAAGAATCGGTGCCCATGCACGCCGCCTTACAAAAAAGGCCCAAACTCCGCGCGCACCCTATGCCGGGCACAAGACAAAAACACGGAGCTTCGGACCGGACCGTCCGCTGCCCCTTCTGTGCCTTTGCCTGAGATCGCTATCCCGTCGGCGGGTGCGAACGCACCTCTCTCCAGAAGTTTAGAGCGCAGGGTCCTTTTGCCTGAGAGTTTCCGGGGCGGTTGCTCCTTCGGCGCCAGCTTTTTACGGCTGGTCTCTCCCTCTGCGCGGGTGCGACCGTGACATTATTTGCACGGCAAGTCAATCACGGTCGCGGGGGTGCCTTTACGCTCTGGCGTTGGGCAGATGCCTTGCAATATAGGGCGGCAGGTTAAAGGAGCCGGTATGGATTTCTGGCGTCCAGTACTGGGTTTTCCCCAAAATGCCAGCCTGTTCGGCACGGGCGCGCACAACGGCTGTCTCCTGCCCGGCGGGGTTTGGCCCCTTGGAGGCAATACCCAGCGTCATAAACCCGCCAACATAGGTTGGCACAGCGGCCACATAGGCAGACACATGGGGGAAATATCTGGCCCGGCGGACGCTGGTTTCAAACAGTTCGTCAGCCTGCATGAAGGGCACGCCACACTGGTTGACAATCAGCCCCTCCGCACTGAGCACGCGGGCACAATGTTCATAAAAACTATCGGTAAACAGGACTTCGCCCACGCCAATGGGGTCCGTGCTATCCACAATAATCACGTCAAATGTGCCATCAGCCGCTTTGGCAACGTAGTCGATCCCGTCACCCACGATCACTTCAGCCCGGGGGCTGGACCAGGCATCCCCCGCAATGGATGGCAGATGTTGTTTGGAAAGTTCGATGACTGCGCCATCAATTTCCACCATTACGGCTTTTTCAACACCGGGGTGTTCCAGCACGCGGCGCAGCACGCCACCGTCCCCCGCGCCAATGATCAGCACCCGGCGCGGTGCCTTGTGCGTGAACAACGGCACATGGGTCAGCATTTCCTGATAAACGAACTCATCACGCTCGGTAATCTGCACCACGCCATCAAGCAGCAGGACGCGACCGTGAGAATCGCTTTCAAATACGACAATATCCTGAAACGGGCTTTTAACGCGCGCCAGTTCCCGAACAACACGGAAGCGCTGGCCCCAGTTGTCGTACAGGGTTTCTTCAATCCAGTTTTCAGCCATTTCAGCCATCCTTGCCATACACGGCGCGACGGCTTTGCCCAATGCCTGGGCAAAGCCGTCGTTCAATACCGATAAAGAGGAAGTTTGCGCTTTATCCGCGCGGGCTTTTAAGCCTGCACGCGGCCGCGGCGCTCTTCACTTACGTCCAGCTGCTCGGCCTGAAACAGGCGCTGCATGACCGGAATAGCCAGATGCGGGTCGCATGCGCCACACATGAAAATATCGACCGCCGCAAAGTTGCGTTCGGGCCATGTGTGGATGGAAATATGGCTTTCCGCCAGCACAACAACGCCAGACACCCCGCCATTGGGTGTAAAATGATGGAAATGGCTGTGCAGAATGGTTGCCCCTGCCGCCAGAGCCGCTTCACACAGGGTGCTGTCGATTTTTGCGGGATTGTCCAGATTGGTGGCCCCCCACATATCAATCAGCAGGTGTGTCCCTGCAAATTTTTCGCCGTCTTTTTCGACGAAATAATCCTTGCGATCATCATCTTCAAATGTGACCGGAACAGAAATTGCCTGGTTATTGCTCGGGAGTTCCGAGACCATCCCCAGTTGAGCAAGTGCGTTCATTGACGTACCCCCAAACCAGTAGACAGCCTGTTGGGCGAAATTAATCGCCCCCTTGGGCCAAGAGCGCGCTAACTAGGGCTTTTTACCCCATAGGTGCAAGAACTATTTTGGGCCTTTAACAGATTTGTCAAATAGCGATGGCAGGCCATACCCGCCGAGGGACACAACCGGTGCTTTACGCCCCTGCCTGAGAAGGGCCGTAAACCGCGCCTGCCGCTCCGCCCCAAGGGCGCGCCCCGCCACCCATGCGCGCAGGCTGTGCAGGGTTTCCGTATCCCCTGCGGCGGCGGCGTCCGTTGCAAGCCGAATCACCAGATCACGCTGTGCGGGGCTGAGTTCACCCTGTTCTGGCAGGGTGCGGCTGGCAAGACGCCCCACCACCAGCACAGCCTGCGCCCATTGCTGGTCCTGCTCATACAGAGCCCCGCGCACGGACAGGCCCACATCCGATTCATCCTCGGCCAGAAGGGTCTGCGCACCCTCGCGGTTGCCGCTGGCTGCGGCCAGTCTGGCCTCATCATACCGGCGGCGGGCGGCAAGGTCTTCTGGCAGATCGGCCAACGCACTACGCTCAAGCGCACGCAGGGCAAGCGGGCGCTGGCTGCCCTGAAGTGCGGCCTGCGCAAGCTGCTCCTCTATATCCGCCCGCATCAGCGGTTCTATGGCCAGCACATCCGCCTGCTGCAAAACGGGTATGGCCTGCCCGAACTGCCCCATATCCACAAGCTGCCGCCCAAGCCCTGCGAGCAGTTTGGCCTTGAGCGGGTCATCTGGCACGTGGCCCATACTGGCCCTTGCCAGCGCAAGCTGCCGGGCACGGTCCGTAGCAGGCGCCACATCGGGCACGCTCCCATGCCCGCTCCGCTTCCGCCCCACCGCTCCATGGCCATTATGGGAGAGAGCACCCTGCGCCACATCCGCACGGGGTGGGCCAAACACCAGCGCAAACAGCACCGTGCGCCACGCCGCATCCAGCCTGTCCTGCGGAACCTGTTCGGATACGCCAAGCCCGTCCAGCACCCCCGCTGCGCGCACGGCCTGCCCGCTCCGTGCCAGAGCCTGCGCGTAAACCAGCCGCAACGCGGGCATAATATTCACCTCACCCTGTTGGGCGCTGGGGGCCGCCCTGGCCCCTTCGGCCATCTGTGCAGCCAGAACCTGAGCATAGGCCTGTGCGGCCATATCCGGCCCGATCTGGTCATGCGCCAGCAAAAAACCCACGAGCTCCATCCGCGCCATATCGGCCGTGCGGTCATTGCCGGAGGCGGTCAGGTTTTCCAGTGCAACGCGTGCGGTTTCGGGCTGTGCGCTGCGGGCCTGCACCATAATGCGGGCAAGGTTGTATGTCGGGTCATCTGGCAGGGAACCCAGCACCGCGCGCTCATCCAGCCCACCAAACCGGGCCAGATACTGCGTAACCCGCAGCATAAGCCATGCGCGTACAGGAGCGGGGTACTGCTCCAGCCGGGCATAACCGCGCGCCAGCAAAACGGATGTGGGCACGCTGTCTGCGCCGCTGAGCATAAAATACGCGCCACGCCATAACACCATGTCCGGGCCAAAGGCCCAGTCCGCACTGGCCAGCGGGGCTGCCCCGGCCATGTCCCCGCTCAGCAGGGCCGCACAGGCGCGCAGGGCCTGCACACCCGGCCCCGGCCAGCCGCCACGCACCACACCCCCCATATCTGCCGTGCCACCACCATCATGCCCGCGCCACTCAGGCAGGGCGCGCAGCAGGTCCCATGCCTGCTGGGGGTAACCTGCGGCAAACGCCGCCTGTGCCGCCGCGACCCGTATGGCCCATGTGGTCATGACCACGGCCTCCGGCTGCCCCGCCAGAACGGTTGCGGGGTCTCCCCCCGCCTGACCCAGAGTGTCCCGCGCCCTGCGCCATTTCTGTAATAACTGGGGGGTGGGCGCATCCTGCAGACCTAGCCAGAACCAGTCCTGCCCCTGCCGTACGCTGGCACTGGGAGAGGGGGCGGGCAGGCCAACCGGCACGGGCTGGGCGGCTATGGCCTCCAGCACGGGTCCGCTGGGGGTGGGCTGCATGAACAACTGCGCCGAATCCGCCGCCACAACCACCCCTGCCACGGTCGGGCGTATGGCGTACCCTACGGCCGAGCGGGGCTGCAAAGGGGTTTCCACCTGTCGGGTGGTGGCCACAAACAGCCTGCCCCCTGTTACAGGGTCCGGCAGGGTCACCACCCGGCCGGGCTGGCTTTGGGCAAAGAGGATACGGGCAGGTAGCGCCACCATCTGCACCGCCCCTTCCGCGCGCGCGCCACACCCCCCCGGACGACCGGCCTGAACGGCACAGAGCAGCCAGCCAGCCTTTTGGCGCAATACCGCAATATGCGGGTGGTCCGGCAGGTAAATCCGCAGCAGGGTCGCACCATTCAGCGCCACGCTTTCACGCCGGTCGAACATGCTTCCCTCACCGGGCAGATGGAACAGGGCTGGCAGGGCACGGTCCACCACCACCATCAGTTCCGGCCCCGACCAGAACGCCGCAAGCCCGGTTGCGCTGTCGAGCGGCAGGAACAGGCCCGGTGCCATATCAGCCACGCGGGGCAGTGCATCCGCCTGCACGCTGGTGACTGGCAAAGCATGCAGGCCATCGGAGTGGGCCACATCCTGCACGGCAGGGGGCGTGGCACGCAGGGGAGCGGCATGCGCGCAAGGGGCGAGTCCCGCCAGCATGGCGCCAAGCAGCATGGCCCGCCCCAAACCCGCACGGACCAGCCCAGCGGAAACCCCCGCAGCCACGGCACCCCATGCAACCGGGTCTGGCATATGCCTGCCCGGCCCACCACAGGCCGCGACCTGCTGGTTTACCCGGTGCTCTGTCTGCCTCGTGTCTGCCACGTTCCCTGCCTGTTTCTTGTAGTACCGGCCAGCCCGGCCCACGCCTGTTAGCCCGCGCAGGCGGCGCACCCCATGCGTCAGCCCCGTACCCGCTCTTTACCCCAGCATGACAAAAACCAACATGGGCTGCTAGAACACCAGATGTGTTTTAGCCAGCACCCCCCAGCCCCGCCACCACAGGAGCGGCCCCGTGCTTGACCGTTTTACCAGTATGCAGGTTTTCGTTAAGGTGGTGCAGCTTGGCAGCTTTAGCGCGGCAGCGCGTGCGCTGGCGCTCTCCCCCACCATGGTCACCAAGCATGTCACCACGCTGGAAGACCGGCTGGGCGTAACCCTGTTCCGCCGCAGCACACGCCACCTCTCGCTCACCGAGGCGGGACGCCTGTTTCTTGAAGGTAGCCAGCGCATTCTGAGTGACATGGAGGACATGGAGCTTGCCGCAAGCGCGCAGCGGCGCGAAGCACGCGGCCACCTGCGGCTGAACGCGCCTGTCTCCTTTGCCATCCGCTACGTGGCGCCCTACCTGCCCGGGTTCAACCGCTTGCACCCGCATGTGAGTGTGGAACTGGGGCTGAACGACCGCACCGTGGACCTGATAGACGAAGGCTGGGACCTGACCCTGCGCATACGCAAAATGCCCTCCAGCACCCTGCGCAGCCGCAGGCTGGCCACCATTCGTATGGTGGTGTGCGCCGCCCCTGCTTATCTGGACCGTGCAGGCACCCCCACCCGCGTAGAGGACCTGAGCCAGCACCAGTGCCTTGGCTACACGCTCAGCAGCACCAACAGCGCAAACCGCTGGAGCTTTGGGGAGAAGGGCGAAAAAACGGTACCTGTTTCCGGGCCGCTCAGCGCAAATAATGGTGATGTCCTGCGTGAAGCCGCACTGGCGGGCGAAGGCATTGTGTATCAGCCGGTCTTTGTTGTGAGCGAGGAACTGCGTACAGGCCGCCTGCGTGCGCTGGCACTGGACCTGCCCCCCGTAGCGGGGCCAGACCTGCACGCGGTTTATGCGCCTGGCATAAGCGTATCTCTTAAAATCCGCGCCATGATCGACTATCTGAGCCAGTGCTACGCCCCCATTCCGCCGTGGGAGCAGGCGCTGGCTCACACGCCGTAAAAACCCACAAGCACAGGGCATGCTGCGGGCCTGACACAACAGGCCGGCGTGTGGAGCCCGCGCGAGCAGTCCTGACCGTGGCCGCTCAGTCCCACGCCAGAGCCGCTTCCATACCCTGTGTGGCGGAAAGGACATGCTTCTGGGGGCGGCCAAGGTAGTAACCCTGCGCCTCCGCACAGCCCATGTTGCTGACCATGCGCAACTGGGCTGCTGTTTCCACCCCTTCTACCGTAACCGTCATGGCGCGAATGCTGGCAATGCCCAGAATGGCCTGTATGATTTCCTTGGCGGTGGGGTCTGGCAGCGCCTGAATGAAGCTGCGGTCAATTTTGATCTTGTCGAATGAGAATTTCCACAAATAGCTGAGTGAGGAATAACCGGTTCCAAAATCATCCATGCTGATCTTGCAGCCAAGCGCCTTGAGTTCGTTCAGAATAACGTTTTTATACTCGTATTCATCCATCAGCACGCTTTCGGTTATCTCCACCTCAAGACGGGTGCCGTTCAGGCCGGTTTTATCCAGAACATTTTTGACAATTTCAGGGAATTTTCTGTTTTTTAGCTGAAGAGGGGAGACATTGACCGAAACATTGATCTGCTCTGGCCAGTTCAGCGCCTCGCTACAGGCCAGATGCAGGATCCGCTCCCCCAACTGGTGGATCAGCCCTGTTTCTTCTGCCAGACGGATAAACACATCAGGTGGAATCATGCCGCGTTCGGGGTGGTTCCAGCGGGCCAGCGCCTCGTAGGACTGCACCTTGCGTGCGTGAATGCCGTAAATGGGCTGATAGTGCAGTAACAGCCCCTCCCCCTCCACCAGCCTGTGCAGGGCAGCAACAAGTTCGGCCCGCTCCAGAATTTCGTAGCTCAGCGCTGTATCAAACAGCTTGTGCTGGCAGCGCCCCAGAGCCTTGGCACGGTAGAGCGCCATATCCGCATATTGCAGCAAGGTGGTGATATCCCCCGCCTGAAGCGGAAAGCCCGCAGCCCCGATGCTGGCCCCGGACTTGGCCTCCGCCCCCTGAATGACGTAGGGGCGACCAAGGCTTGTCACCAGTTCCTCCAGCCGGGATTCAATCTCGTCCAGAGGGCCGCCATGCTGCCAGATAACCGCAAATTCATCGCCCCCCAGACGGGCTACAAAATCCTCCTCGCGGCAGCAGGCCTTCAGCCTTGCAGCGGCGGCGATCAGCAGTTCATCCCCCCCGCTATGACCATACATGTCGTTGATGGATTTGAAGTAATCGAGGTCTATGTAGAGCAGCACGAACGGGTTGTTCAGGTCCTGCGACATCTCGCTCAGGCGGATACCCAGATAATAACGGTTGGGCAGGCCGGTCAGGCTGTCGTAATGGGCAAGGCGCTCGATCCTGCGCTGGGCATCACGGTATTCGGTAATATCGTCGGCCACGCAGAGTTTCCAGCGCATGTTGCCATCATCATCGGCAATCAGCAGGTCATGGCGGGAGACCACGCGCGCACGGCCCTGGCGGTCCAACAGTGTTTCCTCCACCGCTTTGGGCTGCTGGTACAAAAACGGGTCTTCGGCCAGTTCGCCGTCCAGTTGCAGGGGGGCGTCAAGGAGCATGTCCGCGTAGGGCGCTGCGGTCTGCAGGCCGTATTCCTCCGCGGCCTTGTTATGCACAATGATGTCACCTGTTCTGATATCCCGCACCTGAATGGCGGTGGGAATATTATCCACTATACCGGAAATAAAGGATTTATCACGCATGATGGTTTTGTTGGCCTGCCGAAGTTCGCCCGCAATCTTGTTGAGCTCGTTAATGGTATCCATGGCCTGTGCGTGCAGGGAACGCGTAAGGCTGAGTGCAGAACCCAGACCGTAATACTGGCCACATTCGGTTATGATAAATTCGTTGATCTGGTTGAGTGAGCGGATATTCAGGATTGTCGCAACAAAGTCGGACACTTTTTCATGCACATCCACCAGTATGGGTTCACATTCCATCAGCAGGGAGATCGGGCGGTTGGCGTACACCTCGTACCCAAAACGCTGGCCCAGTCGCAAAAAAAAGTCCCGCCGCTGCACAATACCTATGGGCCGGTTGCACTCATCGACTACGGGAATACCCGCCAGTTCCGCATCATCCTGAAAAATAGACAGAACATGCGACCCCGCCTCCGTCGCGCGAACGGGCTCTACCCTGCTGGCAATATCGCGCATCTGGCGCTGGCTGGAATACGCGGGCACGTCCACCTCTAATAAGCGCAAGGTCATGTTTTTTCGCCTCAATCCAGCCCGCAAGGTCAGGACGGAAAAATCCTTAACAACCGATCAGTCATACAACAACATGAAAAATAAATGTTTTTTTGTGAACTTATTATTATTTTCTCTAATTCCGCTTGACCCTACATTCTCTTGTTACTCCTCTTCCATCCTCCCCTTTTTCAACCTGCCGATTCAGCGCGGGCAGGGCGCCCCTGCTGGCCACATCCCGCAGCCCTTTGCAGGGCCATGCCCCACAAGAAGCTGTACAGGGCCTCTGGCAACAGGTGGGACTGTTCGGGACATTTTTTTCAAGCCGCAATAGCGCGCGCAAACAGGGGCTCATTCCGCTGTGCATCTGCCGCCCCCAGCGCCGTATTATAAAATTGTTTATGATACGCGCTTAACCCCGCGGAATCCGTTGCCATGGGCAGTTTGCCGGGTGCGCGCACATAAGCAACACGCGCCATGGCGCAGGCATAGGCCAGATTGCCCACCAGCAAATCCGCCCTGCCTACACCAGCCCCACTCCCCCCCATCTGCCGCACGGCGCTGGCCAGATCGGGGCGGAAACGCAAAAAATTCCGCCATATATCGTCATGCGTTGCGGGCTCCATCTGCCACAGGCCCAGAGCGGGACCGCCACCATTCTGCCTGAGCCATACAAGCCCGCTTTCCACCAGCGCCGTGCCGGTCAGCAGGTTGAACGCGGCATTCCCCCCCAGCCCCAACTGCCCCAGCACCGGGCACACCAGCAGCGCCTTGAACTGCCCCAGATCAAGACCCGGCATGAGGCACCCCCTGCACCGGCATATCCCACGGCTCACGCAGGTGCAGCCAGTGCACCCAGATGGTACTGGCCACCTCCTGATCGGACAGGAGGGTGGACCCCACAGCGGCGCTGATCGTACACAAAAGACCGGCTACAACGGCAAATTTTCTCCATCTGTGCAGACTGTCCTCGGCCAGCTTGTTCTGGCGCTCCTGCGCACCCGTGTGCTCGGCTATCTGCCTGGTCAGGTCCGTTAGCGCCTTGCGGGTGTCCGATGCCTCCACGGCCCGGTTACGCTCACGCTCCTGCCCCTGCGCCTCAACAGAGATCAGCTTCTCCATCATGGCGCTCTGGCCAGACTTGAGTGTATCCACATCGTCCTCCAGCCCATTCAGGCGGCGGGCGTGGCTGTCCACGATTACGCGCAGGTCATCATCAGCCGCGCAGGTTCCCGCGCACTGTGTTTCAGTCATCAATTTTATCCAGACATAAAAAAACCGCCCCTGGGGCGGCGGTCAGGACGGCATGCGGCCGCGATCAGGGGGTGGGCGCACTCGGCAGCGCCGTGCTGGTGGTATCGATGCCATTGGCAATGGCCATGAGCGCCTTGAGATACGCCACCCATGCATCCGGCGTGGCCTCGTTCAGAATACCATAGTTGTTATAGACAGCCGTACGGGCTGCGGAGAGTGCGGTGGCTGCCTGCGCCGCCAGCGTTATGGCGGGGGGTGTGTAATGTTCTATTACCCCGTCAACCAGTATCTGATCTGACGTGCGCGCGGACCACTGCTGGGAGGTCAGCGCGATCATTGCGGACGCAGCAGGAAGCCAGTCTGGCGCGGACTGGAATAATGAAACATCAACCCACCCCATAAGCGGATAACCACCAAGGGTTTCGCCTGTTTTAACAGCGTAATACTGTGCGGGATAACCCACACTCCACCACGGCGCTACAACAGGGGCTGTGAGTATGGTTTCAGTTTTTTCAGGTGCATCATCGCTCATCAGACCGGCCCTCGCGCTGTAATGTGAACTCCACCCAGAGTATCAGCTATTTCAATATAGACCCCCAGCGCGGTTGCGCCGTATGCGCGTATCTGCACCCCTCCCTGACTGGTCATACCACTGCCATTGTTGACGTTGATGATAGGCGCGGACGAAAAGGCCATGGGGAACGTCACAAACTGGGGCCGCGCGGTTATGGTGGCCACGAAGGAAAGGCTCATGACCGAAACCCCTGAAGTATCACCCTTCACGATTGAATAAATGCCGCCCGTAACAAACCCTGTTTGCGGAAGCTGTGATACAAACGCTACATTGCCCAGACTGGAAGAGGCAATTCTGCCACTGCCCATGAGCATAAACTGCTGAACCTGCGTTCTGGCCGAATTGATGATGTTGAAAAATGCCTCAACATTATCATTGCCGGTTCCGGGATCATACGCACCGAAAACCGTACTCGCCTGCCCGCCGTTCTGGTCATATGCCTCAAAATGGGCTGTTCCGGCAGTAATGACATTCCCACTAAAGACCTGTTGCCCCGCAACTGTGTTGCCACCAGTCAGGCGGGCGTAGCGCGCATCTGCATCAGACGCCCCGATAGCCTGCTTCTGGGTGTAGTCAGTCGGTGTTGGCACCGTGGTTATGCCGGAGAACGTGACAGGGCCGGTTACGGTCTGCAAATCAGACTCACCAGTCGCCAGAAACCACTGGTTTACCCACGCCTGTGTCGCGTAACCGTTAAACAGGGACTGCCACGCCGCACCATTGGCTCCAGGGGTGGAAACATTGGCATCCGCCGTGCTGACCCAGAACGTGCCCGGCACTCCCCCCCCCACAATGGCTCCGGCAGGGTAGCCCCCGATGGACTGGGCAAATGTCGCATCAAACGCTCCGATCCAGCCAGCCTGCAACACCTGCATGGCGCTGGAGAGCAGGTTGAGCAGGCCGTTCATGTCCTGTCCGCGGGGTGGCTCACCCCCTGCTGCGCGCGCGATAAAGGTTTCGGGGGGGAAGCCAAGCGCGACCGAGGCCGTGCCATCGCCCGCCACGGCCTGTATCTGCGGGATAACCGCAATATTACCCGCCGCTGCCGCCGCCCCTATGGGCGTGCCAAACAGCCTGCGGTCATCTGTGCTTTTCATGATCAATTGCTCTGAATCTGGTAGGATACGGAAACACCTGCTGGCCGGGGCAATACACCACTGTTCTGGATAATGCTGACCTGCACGGCAGTTGGCACAAAGCTGAACACGTAGGTCATGCTCATGTCGTTATTGTCACGCACATAGGCATCACCCTGCCCGGCAAAAAGCGTTGTCAGAATCTGGTTGATCTCGAACACCGAACCGCCGGAAATATTGGCCAGCGCACGGGCGTATATCAACTGGCGGTAGCCATCATCGGCCAGCCGGTAATTACTGGTCGCCTCCACCCCCCGGTACCATGGCGCGTTGACAAACCCTTCCTCCGTCAGATCCGAGGCTTCGTAAAACCCAAGGTAAGACTGGGCAGAAAGGCTTAACACGCGGGAGACCCCGACAATACGCCCCCATATGTCCAGCCCGTAACCCTGTGCGGTATGCAGGTTCCATACCTGATTGTACCACTGGTCGATCAGGGGGGCGGGATCGAGCATCTGGTTCCAGCCTGCAACCAACGCCTGCATGCGGGGCGCGTTGGCGTACTGGGATAAAAAAGTCTGCTGCACACCTTCCATCAGACCACCTGCACACTGATTGTCGCTGTTGAAACAACAGGGATCTGATCAAGATTGACCTGCACGGTGGATGCTGTCGGCTGGGCGGCAAGACCCACGGTTATGCCAACAATCTTAACCCAGTCCCCCACACCGCTGACGCTGGAATAAAAAGAGCTGGCATACACCATGCCACCAATGGGCACGCGCTGCGCGCCTGATGCCCCTTCAAACTCCGCTGCAATGGCGGCCTGCACATCTGCTACAGCCGTGGACGGTACGGAAGCCCCACCCGCCAGCACCACCGCCACATACACGGGCGTTGCCTGCGCGCGGGTAAACTGAATGGTGTACTGAGGATGTTTGGCATAAGCTGCATTGGGGTCCACCACAACCACGCTGCTTGTACCCACACTTGCACAACCGGGCGTTTTTTTACGCATGATGGCCAGAGCCACATCTGTATCCAGCCCACCATTCACACACACGTACAGACTGTGCGCAGGCAGGGTTACCCCTCCTGCGGTCAGGGGGGCGGCCGTGCTGTTCTCGCTCACATACACATCGGTCACACCGGGGGTGGACAAAACTTCCCCCGCCAGTGCATCCAGCGGCCCCATGGCATTGTGCGCGACACTCTGCTGGCGGCGCAGTTCAAACGCCTGCCGCCCCTCCACCGCCTGCCCCGGCACACCTGCCGTGGCGTTGCTCACACTGGTCAGCCCCACAACAGACTGGTACACGCCCAGGCTCAGGGGCGGGCATTCCACCCCCCCCGTAACAGTGCACGAAAACGTACCCGTCCCATACCCCGTCGCATCAAGCGTTATGGCGCCATCAGCCGCGTAGGTGTTGCCACTTCCGTCCTGCACCAGTGTTCCTTGTGGAACAACAGTGCCCGCTGCGCCCGAGCACTGGCAGGTTACCACCGTAGCGGTGGCAGGCTTGCGGGTAATAAAATACAGGTTGCCAATAGCGTCCTGCATGCGCCCTGCCGCACGCGCGGGGTCCACACCATTGAACAGGGCAAGCATCTGGTCATACGCATCACCCACAATAGCGGTAAGAGACATGGCAAGCTGGCCCTGCGGGGTAGACAGGTCGGTATTGAGCACGTTACCAAAAGCTGCGTTCATATCTGCAAGAATACCGACCAGAATATCGCTCTCCGCCGGAGCCACAAAACCTGCGTCGGTCAGGGTTGGGGCAGGTACGGCAGTAGTCCCCACGGTGTTAGAACCCGACATGCTGCACATCTCCCAAAGTGGTGGATACAAGAACATAGCCAGATAACTGGCGGTTGGCGGCAATACCTGTCAGCACGCACCGGGCGGCAGCCACACCGGCCACGGCACTGGCTGCCTGCTCTGCCTGCATCCGAAACACAGGGGCGGCCTGCATGTGGGCCAGAATATGCTGGCGGTACGGCAGGCCCTGTGCAGTGTTGTAGTAACATTCACCCGTAAAAACCCTTATGGCAGAAGAAACATTCTGGCATATGGCATAAGAGCCCGATGCCACGGCCATATTGCCGCTGGCATCGGGCAGCAGGTCCCATGTGGTCCGGTCAAGCAGCAGCGTGTTCATGACGCCCCAACAAAAAAACCGCCCAATGGGCGGTACGTTATAAAAAAACTGCGCATAATACGTGGACATGCTCCTTATTGCGGAGCACCTGTCCTGCCCGTTCCGGGCTGCACGCCCGCATGGGTGTGGTTTTGCAGGCTGATCTGCCCTGCCTGCACATCCCCCTGTGCACTCAGCCCACCCTGCACATTGACTGCGCAGTTGATCTGGCATGCACTGGCGTTCACCACAAAGCAGCCTGTGGTGGTCAGTACAAAATCCTCCCCTACCCAACCGGCATATTCCTGCGGGGGAGCGTTTAAAAATCCGCCAATATACAGGGAATCTGCGTAATCATGCTGGCGGTAGGAGCCGGGGGCGGCAGGCTGGCGGGTGCTTTTTACACTGGCGATATCCCGCCCGCAGACAATAATGGCCCCGATATCCCCCACCGCCGGATCACAGATCAGCGCACGCCTGCCCCCTTGCAGGCGCAGGTAGGGCACATTGTGGATCAAGCCGTGCGGCGTGGTGCGGCCTGCCCCATCCTGCTGGTGAACCATAGGTTGCACATCCACCATGCCCACCGGCTCCAGCCCCGTCCCACGCACGGCACGCACCTGCACAAGAGCCGTAGCCCCCAGCATGGCCAGCACCCGGCGAATGGCCGCATTGGTGGCGTTAAACGCGCTTGCCCCATCCTCGGCCCGCAGGGAGCCTACCAGTTTATCTTGCAAAAGCCTGTCCGGCAAAGTCTGGCCTTGCCGCCTCCACTGTTGTGAACCAGAGCCCATCGGGCCGTTCGGTTTGCAGGTCGTGGCGCACATTCTGCACAACCCATAACCCGCTTGCGGGCAGCATGCCGCCACCTGTGCGCATCTGGCCGGACTGCGCAGGCGCGGTCCGGGTGGAGGCTGGGGCGCCCCCCCCAGCCGCAGCATACGCGGCCGTCCCTGTTTGCAGGTGAACCGTATCCCTGAACCGGATATCCGGGTTGAACACGGTCCGGAACATCACACCATACTGGCTGTAGCTGGGATAACCCACCAGCCCGGTAGCCACACTAACAGGCCGCACCAGCCCATCCGCCTCCGCCACCATGCCCGCAGGCCAGATGGCCAGCACCCCGACCCCGATCTGGTAGGAAATACGCGCAGCCCGCGCACAGCCATCCACCTGCTCGGCCACGGACCCCTTGTAATACACCCCGCCACGCAGCAGGGTCTGCACGCCATAATTGGCAAAACCCAGCCCTGCCTTGTCGGCCAGTACCTGCATGATTGTGGCGACTGGCACATCCCCTCCAAACGATGTGGAGGTCACCGGCACGGCCGCGGGCAATGCGCCCGAGAGGGCACGGAGTTCAAACGCCACATCCGGGCTGTTGGCGTAGTCCACAAAAGCCTCAACCACACCGCCGGAGAACACAACCGGCAGACTGCCCTGCCCCGCACTGTCCCCTGCCATAATGGTCACCGTATTACGCGTTTGCGCCGCCATACCCGCCTGCATGAGCGAGAGACGGTTGAGCAGAGGCAACGCCAGCCCCTCCACCCGCAAAGTGCAGGTCATGCCACTTTCCAGCCCCGTGCTCATAATATGGCAGTGTACGCAATAACCGCTTAGGGTTATTGTCTCTGCCCCGGTGGGGCCAAACCCGTCCTGGGCCAGAGTAAACACCACATTCACCTGCCGGTTGGCCAAAGCGGCTGGCTGTGTGCCGCCCAGCGTGCCTCCGGCTGCTACCATGCTGTCCTGTGCGTTTTCAGCCATGGGCATCCTCCACGTAAACAAGCACAAAACGGCTGCCAAGGCCCGTATAGTCAGGGTCCTGTGTGCCCTGCGTATCTGCAAAGGCAAGGTCTCCGGGCAGGGGGGTGGCACTTTGGCGCACAAGCCATGTGCGGTCCTGGCACAGCACACCTGCCAGCACGGGGCTGTCATCTACCCACAGGGCGGCATACAGCCCGGTGCTGCGCTGCTGCATATCCAGCTGGCATGCCCGCCCCGAAAGGGGCACTCGCAGGCTCTGGTATGCAACCGCGCTCAAGGGAATAACAACCGCCATTACAAAAACCCCGCCACACCCATGTTGGAAGCAAGGGCCTGCACGTGCCCTCCGTTCCGTACGGCCTGCCCCTGTGGGGTCGCTGTAGCCGCAAATGTTGCGCTGGCTCCCAGCCGCACTTCCTGCACAACCAGTTCGGCCACCAGCATATTGACCCCCCGCCCGACATCACGCCGGATCCGGTAGCCGGTTACATTGACATTGGCGTAAACCGCTTCGGGCATGACAATATGATAAAGACCGAGATCGGCCACCAACGCATCCAGTGCGGCCACAAACAGGGCACGCGCCTGCAACCCGGCAGAAAGAGCGGGCATGCCCAGCGTGCTGAGCAGATCACCCAGTACACTTGCACTGCCCAGTTCCATGCTGGAACCATCGCACAGCATTTCCACCCCATACAGGCCGGGCGCCCGCACCTTGTTGTAGGACAGGAAAGACCCGTTCTCCAGTGGAGCGCTGGCAATGCGGCACTGGCTTTGCACATCCAGCGCGCGCACATGCCCCGACGTAAGGACCGGCCTGTTATCGGGCGTAAAAACACCCCATTGCCGCTCGGCCTGCGCCAGCACCGCAGCGTCCAGCAAGGTCGCAACGGTTGTGGAAGCCGAGGCCGAAACCCCCGCTCCGACCGACTGGCCCAGAAGGGCAGGTACCCCCGCCGCCACGGGCACGTCCCATACGGGAGGCAGGCTGATGGGAAGCATGGGCATGATGGCAAACTCCACCCTGTGAGATCAAAAAACAAAGAAAAAGAGGCTGACGGGAACGGGCCACATTCCATATTGCCTGCCCCAGAAGATATGGAGCAGCGTGCGCAGCATCAGGGGGAGGGCAGACGCCACACCTGCGCCTTGACCTGCGCAGAGACGGCGGGGAACGGGTCCACCCCCGTATTGCGGATAAGGGTCTGCACGCTCACCTGATCGCAGTGCGGGTGAACGGGGCGGTTTTTGCACACATACACCCCCGCCCTGTCCCGTGTGGGGGAGTAAACAGCCTTCCAGACCGAACTTGGCACATACACATGGTCACGCCCCTGCGTGGCAATGGGGCGTAAATGAAAAGCTGGCCCCGTAACCACATACAATTCGCCCTCGCGCCCGGCCAGCAGGCGCACCTTGCGCTCCATCCGTGCCCAGATGCCCTTGTTGAGCACAGAGGCCTGGGGAACAATGTTGGACAGGGCATAGGTTTCCTGCTGGCCTTGCAGGCTCGGCTGGTCGCCACTGGGGGCCATGTGCCCACGGTCATAGGGTTTTGCATGCCTGTAATCGCTGAGCGCAGCACCACCGGGCCAGCGCGGATCGGCATAAAAATGCCCCTTGCGCGGCAGGTCGGCCGCAGCCGCCAGCTCATTTGCCCGCAAGTGTTCCGCCGCCCATAACGGCCCATGCGACACAATGGACACAAGGGCTGCATACCCACGGTTACATAGCAGGACAGTCCCCTGCTCCAGCCGGTCACTGGTCAGCACCGGCAAGCGGGCATTCACCCCGAATGCCTGACACTGTTCTTCCTCCGCCCATGCGGGAACAGCAACAGAACACCACAGAACAAAAGCCAGCACCACACGCATGGAGCACACCATAAACCCGTTTCCTGCCCGCATGATAGTCAGGCACGCTCCTTGCACGGCCAAACGGCCCTGAGCCTAGAACTGCCCCATATTGGCCTGCCGCGCCTGCATGCGCAGCATGTCCATCCGCCGGGCGACCTCATCCCCTATAGCCTGTGGGGTGCTGTTTGTGGCGTTTACTGTAACTTGCGCCTGTATTGCGGGAGCGGGAGTTGCAGAGGGGAGCGCCATACTGGCAACCCCCACAGCACGGCTGGTTGCATGCAGGTAGTCCGGCACATGGGAGAGTGCCTCCTGTGCTTCTTCCCCCTGCCCACCTTCTGCAAACATACCAGCATGGTGCAGAACATCTGCCATAAACCCGGCGTGATGCGGCAGGGCAATGACCCGGCCATAAACACCATGCATCCGGCCCGCAGCCCCAGACGCAACGCTCTTTTGCGCCTGTGTAGCCCCCATATGCCCCAGCAGCATGGCCACGCCATACCCACCATGAACGTAAGCCTGTTGCCCGTACCCATCATGCCCATGACCGGGGGCGGTGTGGCGCATAGTGCCACCACCTCGGGCATAGGGCCTCAAGTGGACATGCAGGAGGGGAGAGGACGACCGGGGAAGTCTCTGCTCAGGAGGAGCATCCCGCGCCGTGCGGCTCCACACGCCAGTTCCCTGCCGCGCAACCCCGGTCAGGTCCGTACCCGGCAAGGCCACCCCCGAATGGGCTGCCACGGACTGCACGGCACCATCTGGCGCCGCAGGCCGCAGAGGTGTCGGCCGCAGTGCTTCTGGTACAGTGGGAGACTGATTCAATTTTTGTAAAAATCCGTTCATATATAGTTTGTTTTTCCAAACACTCCCAAACCGTTTCTCCTCGTGGAGAGACAGCGGGGGGGATGGTGCCACCCTGTCTGACGTATACGCCTCGGCCTGTGCAGCTTCTTCTGGCCATGCCATAGGCGGCGTGGCCAGAAGGGCCGCCACCACACCACGCCCGCGCACTCCCCCCGGCCTGAACGGTGGAATGGCCCCGCTCCGTGCCGCCCCCACCAGCACGGACAGTACCACCCGCGCCATTGCCGCATGCCCTGCCGCAACACCCACCCCGCCTGAATACCGGGGCAGCAGGGCAGCAGTCAGGCACTGTGTTAGCGTTGCCATTGCGTCTTACCTGTTAAAGCGTTTGATAAGGGCCATTTCCAGCAGGTTTTCAAAATCCTCGCTGTCATAAACGGTTTGCAGCTCGCACAGACTGGCCAGCCCTTCAAGCATGACCAGCGCATGCCGCTCGCTTACATTGGGGCATCGGGCGGCGGCACGCCGGGTTCTGTCTGAAGCAGCGCCGACAGAAGGGAAAACAACGGGCCGACGCCTTTGAAAAAATCCACATGCAGGGCAAAAGCTTCCTTCTGGAGCCAGCCAACAGTGGGAATTTCCTCCAGATCGCTCTCATCCAGCGGGCGGCGGACAGCGGCATTATGCGGGTCAGGCTGTACGCTCACGCAGCGCATGAGCCGGTCCAGCAGGTTATCCATCCGCTCGGGGGCCATGCCACCAAAAATGCCCAGCCCCACAGCGGCAAGCCCGGCCAGCCCGGCATCCACCTCCAGTCCGGGAATATCCGCGCCCGAGGCAATGGCCGCCTGCAGGCAGTGCCGCCCCCACTGGTCCGCCTCCATGGCGGACATGCGGGTAATGACAAACACCTTGCCGTAATCCGCACCGTCAAGCGGTACGGTCACGCTGGTCTGGCGGATAGCCATTACAGCCCCGCCGGGTAAATGGCCTGCCAGCACACGGCAAAATGCCGGTCTGCCAGCATCCGCCCGGCACTGGGCATGGGGGCCATGGCGTGCAGCACGCCATTGATCAGCGTATATTTACGGCCTGTGGAAGTCAGCGTGATTTCCGCCCCGAGGCGGTAAAGCGTACGCGCGGTCTGCTGGGCAGTCATAATGGCTTCAAACACGATCACGCTCTCGCTTGCGGCAGAAAGCATAATGGTCTGTTGCACGGGCTCGGGTACAAAACCCGCGTTAAGATACCCATCTATCGACATCTCGGTATGCGCGCAGCTCTGCTCCGCCACCTCCCACGCCCGGTCGGTTGCAAAGTTCTTGAGTGTAACCGGCGCGTTGTACAGGCCCGGAACGGTTATGGTGAAAATGGCATTGGCTGCCGAAATATCGAGCGCCATGATTACTGTACCTCAACACTGTTCAGAATAATGGCCTGCACGCTCTGCCCATCTGCGTACCACAGGCGCGCAGGCGGGGTTGTGCGCGCCACACGGAAGGACGCAGCAGCGCTGGACACGTTGGGCATGAAATACCACCCCCGCGTGGCTACGCTGTCCGCCGCCGTGGCCACGGCCGAAGCATTGTTGATCTGCTGCCGTTGTGCCGTACTTAACGCCACACCGGGCTGAATGGCCCCAAAGCCCAGCGCCTGCGTAATGGTGCCCTGCACGGCAGCGGCCACCAGAGTATCCCCCTCCGTATTGTACGGTATCTGCCCGGTATTGAGCAGAAGAGTGATCAGGTCCGAGGTCAGGCTGGCATTGAGCCATATCTGGTTGACATAACTATCCGCCCACAGGAACGGGCCAGACACACAACCAGGACGCATGAACTGGAACGTACGGGAGCCATTGGCATACGCGCCGTAAAAATTGTAGCCGTTATCAAGCAGTGTTTCGGCCATTGTGCCGTCCACCACGGGTGGTACAATCAACCCCGATGCATCCTGCACCATGGCCAGCGTCTGCCGCCCCGCCGTTGTGGCGAAGGAAAGGGAGGCCATCCACCCAAGGCACAGCGCAGCCGTTTGCGGGTCGTTGTACACAACGCTTACCCCGCTCAGGTTCTGGTTTTTAAGCCATACGCCAAATGCGGCTGTGCTGTTCTGGGTAGTGGCCTGTGTGTCCGTATCCCACAGCACGGCCCACACGGTGTTCCCTTGGGTGGCCACCCACTGGGCCATGGCCTGTTTGTCCGCCAGATCGGGCTCGAAGGCGGGGGTCAGCGCATTCCATGCGGCATTGGTGGCCCGCAGGGTGGCCATCTGCTGGGCCACGCTCTGCCCGGTTGCGGGGTTTGCGTAACCACCAAACAAAAGACGGGCGGGCGTCATGACAGCATTGGTGTACCCTGAAAAATACACACAGGCCATCTGGTATTCTACGGACTCCATACCAAACGCTGCACCCACATCGGCAGCGGTGGTAAAGTCCTTTACGGTGCCCACAGGCACAACGGCAGCATTGGTGCTCAGCACAAGGCCGGTCAGTGCGTTCAGGCTGCCACCTGTGGCCAGCACACCGGGGGTGACCTTGACAATGGTGGAAATGGGAATGCCAGCCACAGCGTTACTCCTCTGGCGGGTCGGATACATCGGCACTCAGTGCGATGACCGAAAGGGTTGTTGCAAAATCCTGAGCCATACTCAGGTTGAACGTGACCTGCATGTGCAGGGTGACAGTCCAGTTTTCTTCGTACTGATGTTCAGCATCCCTGAAGCCGGACTGGGTGGGGGCTTCCACATCCAGCGGGGCAAGCGGGAACGGCAGACCAGCAAAAAACGCAGCGGCCAGCGGGTCGCGCCACAAGGCGGCTATGGTTTGCACATAGCCCCCCGCACCACTGCCAAACACGCCAAGCCGCACGCCAAGTTTTACGGGCTCGCGCACCTCCCGCGTTGTGGTGGTGTAAATCCAGCTGTTGGTGGCAAGGCGTGTGCGCTCCACCAGCGTCATGGTCACAAAAGGGGTAAGGGGTGGGGCCACACGGTTCTGCTGGCCAAGCACCACCTGCACGCATGCGGGCAGGGTACTGAGCAGCCAGTTACGCACGGCCCCATAAACCTGCCCATCATCGGGAAAAATTACGCCTGCTGGCTGTTCTGCCGTGTTACCAGAACCTTGGACCATTCCCCCTCCCCCCATTGTTCAAGGGACTGGGTAATGAGCCAGTCCGCTCCGTAAAACTGCAAAATATCGCCCCCGCACTGCAATGCGCCATTGAGCGCACGGGCGGCGGCGGGCAGGTACACCACGCGCCTGTCCGCCTGCTGGGCAATGTTCTGCACCTGTTGCAGGTCCTCCCCAGCCACGGCCTGCACCTCTATTTGCAAATCCAGTGCGGTGTAGGTGGGGGTCTGGCTGCCATCGGGGTTGGTCACACTCCCCGTGCTGGCCAGCAGGGTTGCCGCAACACAGGGGTTGACTGCGCCACTCAGGCGGCCAGCCAGTGCAAAAATCTGCATGGCAGAACACTCCGGTTACACAGAAATCAGGGCCATATCCGCGGCATTTGCGGACCACCAGGCACGTAACGCGCCTGCCGCAGCCCCCGCGTGGCCGCCCAGAAAGCCGCCCCGTACTGGGTCTGGGCAAACCACGCTGCACGCTCGGTCTGGGAAGCATAATCAGTTGTGACCGATACACTCCCCCTGCTGGCAGAGGCCACACGCCCCACCAGCCCGCCATTGCCCCCCTGCTCCTGCGGCAGATCAAGCGTGGCAATATGAGCCACCAGCAACCCCAGCAGCAGCGCGCGCCGCCCTGTATCGCTCACCGGACCTGTAGCGGTATTGGGCAGGTACAGCGTGGCCTGCTCAAAACAGGCCTGTGCCTGCGCTGCCCCTACACTGGCTGCAAGCCCGGCAAACCGGGCCGACCATGCCGCGTAGTCAAACACGACCACGCCCGGCGCGGCTACATCGGTCGGGGAGGCTTCTGCTGTAGCAACATCAGTTGTGGCCGTATCTGGCATCAGGCTGAATCCCGGGCAAAGGGCGTCACACCTGGCAGGCTGGTGGGCTCCAGCCCTTCCAGCCCGGTGCGATGCTGGCCACGCTCGGCCAGTTCCGCCCCGGCGGCATCCGTATCGGGCTGGGCAAAGATCAACCCGTTCTTGAGCGGCAGAAAGTTGGGGTTCTGCGCCAGCCATGCCTGCCAGAAGCTGGTATCGACCTGGGTACGCCCCCCCATGCCCAGCAACAGGTTGTCCCGCGCGTGGTAGCGCGGGTCTGCCTTGGCGCCATTCAGCCGCACACGCGCACTGGGTTGGGGAGGCGCCATGACCGGGGTTGCCGCACGCGCACGCGCGGCCAGTTCGGCCGTGTCATACAGGTCCAGCACAAGCCCTGCGGGCATGCGGCAGATAACCGTAACCGTGCCACCTGCACGGGAGGCGTTGGAAGATGCTGCTGCCATTGGTTTTAAATCCCTGCCATGGTGACGCAGGCCTGCGGGTAGAACCAGATGGTCCCCCATGTGCCCTGCGATTTTTTCTGCCGGAAGCTGGAAGAATATCGTTCCACCGCATGGGCGCGCAGTTTTTCGGTAAAGGCGGTGGTCACAGCCTGCTGGCCTTCCACCTCGCTTACGAACATCTGCATCAGCGTGGTTGCCGCCTGCCCGCCCCCCAGCGTAACCCCCGCTTCTGGCAGGGTCTGGATGGTCAGGTTGGGCAGGTTTTTCTTCAGCAGATCACTCAGTGCCACCTGATACTGGTTGGTATAGAGCAGGCACTGCTGCCGCTCGGTTGGAATAACCAGCGTAAGGGGAGATTCAAGCGTCAGGTTACCCCCCATCTGCGCAGACAGCATGCCAAAAGCCTTGAGAATATCGGCATAAACCTGCACGGGGTCTGTTGTATCCGCCCATGTGTTCCCCGCTGCGGCCGTGCCGGAGGCCGCAAATTTGGGCGTGGGGGCAATGGCGGGCGGCAGGTTGGGGTCGTTCAGCGCACCATACAGTTCCAGCCCGGCCACGCCGAACAGGTTGATCTGGTTCTGGTTACGGTTGAGTACCGAGGCAGAGGCCAGGTTTTTCTGGTTTACCCAGTCAATTTTGGCAGCGCCCATGCGCTCCACCTCGCGCTCGCCCCAGCGGGTCCATGTCTGATAATAAAAAGACTGGCGCTGCACCCAGTTGGCGTTGGAATCCACCGTGCCTGCGGGGCTGTAATCATCATACGCTGCGGCATAGCCAGAAAGTTCCACAACCGGGAACTGTGCGGTATCGGTTGTCCAGTCCCCTTTACGGGCCGTACCGTAAATGGCCTCCGAGCGGGTGGGCGTGACCAGAGCGCGAATAACCACCGGGTCAGTATAGGTGGTGAACAGGGTGGGAATACCACTATTGGGCGCAGTAACCGCCATGTTGGCAGGCAAGGCCGCATCCTGCGCCAGTTCGGAAAAATAGCGGCTGACACCGCCAAGATGAATTCCCCAGTCCCGCGCAAGGGCTGGTGCATCGTTCCGGAAAAAAGTGCTCATACCCTGTTAGTTCCCTGTCCCTGAGGTGGAGGAGGCCGCACTGCGCGCACCTGCAAGTGGGCCGGTGATAATGAACGGCAGCCCCGCAGCAGCCCCCTGCGCCACCGACCAGCCCGTATCCACCGTGCCGGTAGGGGCCGCACCTGCGGCCGCGCACTGGAGCGTGCCATCACTCAGCGATGCATAAACAGCCTGCCCCGTAACCGAGGCCGTGGTGGCTTGGGCGAACACATCTCCCCCTTCGGCCAGCCCCACCATAAAGCCCTGCGCAATGGTCATGGTGTTCTGCTGCATGTACTGCGTGGCCTGCCCCTGCTGGGCCCGTACAACAAAACCTGTTGGAGCGGCCTTTGGGTTTGCCGGGTCTGGCTTGTTCAGCACCGTTGTGCCATCGGCCTGCACCCAGGCAAAGGCCGCCACAGCCACCCCCCCTGTTCCTGCACAAAACCCGTTAGCCCCGGGCACAACCATGCGCTGGGGGTTCTGGCTGGCCCATGCACCGGGGAACCCGGCAGGCCAGCCATAATGCACTGTATTGGGAAAAGGCATTGTTTGTGCCTCCTTGTTTTAAAGTTTGCGCGGCGCATGTACGCCAAAGCGGGTTGCCAGATACGCCGCATGATCGGCCGCACGATCGGCCGCGCCCAGAGCATGCCCCGCGCGATCCCCCATGCCAGATGGAGCGGTGGCAGCCGCCGTACTCAGGCAGGCCAGAACAAGGGCTTTTAGACCCGGCTCGTTTACACCCTCGGTACCCACACCCTGCTCGGTCAGAGCGTAACGCAGAATATCGGCAGCACTGTCCATGCCCAGCACATCCCCCACCAGCGGGCGGACGAGGCTGCGGGCTTCCTGCGCGCCTGCGGCACGGGTACGCTCGGCGGCAAGGGCTGCGGCCACGGCGGTCTGTACCGCACTGTCCTGCGCGGTGGCAGGCTGCGCCACCGCCACCTCCTCCGTAACCGAACGGGGCGGCTCCTGCACCGGGGGGGCTGCCCCTTCCCGCGCGCCCTGCGCATCGACCATGCCGGTGTGCCTGAGCCATGTTTCCAGCTCGCTCAGGCTTGCGGTCATGGCCAGTGCGCCTGTGGCAAAAGCCGTGCCAAGGCGGGCAAAAACCTGCCCCGCCGTGGGGGCTTCGTGTGTTTGAACCATAGCAATATCCTTTGGTTTGGCATCCGCCACCACAACATCCGGCCCGGCACGCCCGCTGGGCACAAGAGCCACATGGTTGCCACGAATGTTGGTCATGCGCCCGTCATAGGGCTGGCCTTCAAACTGGCCTGCCTCCATGACCGGCGTATAGCGGTACGCGCAGGAGAGTTCGCGCTGCGCGCCCGAGCGGATGTTATGAATGGCCCCGGCGTTCCAGATCGCCAGGGAATTGGTCAGGTACGGGCTGGTAAAGCGTGCACTGGTGCCCGTGGTGCCCACAACCAGATCGGCCCGTGGGGCGGCGGCGGTAACATGGGCATGTTCGGCCAGAACTGGCAGGGCGTTAAAACTGGGGGCCGCGCGGGCCAGTTCGGCAGGGTCACGCAGCAGGTTGTACAGCCTGTCCGGTGCAAGGCCCAGCGCATCCGCACCAGGAATTTCGCGCCCGTAATAGGCGTTAACGCAGGCCTTGCTGATGGGGGTTGCCGCCACATGCAGACGCCCGTCCTCATCAGTCATGCGGACCGAGCCCATGCGGTCATGGGCGAGTGTGTTATTCATGCTGTTCTGCTCTTTTTGCCTGTGGCGTTTTGACAAAATCCGTATCCGGCCCGCCACCGGGCATGGGGTGGACAAGCCCTGCGGTGCGGTAAAGGCTGTGCGCATCCGCCGCCTCTCGCGCACGGGCTTCGTGCGCAGTGATCTTGCCCGAGAGGATATTGGCCGTATCCATGTCCGTTTTGGTTTTTTCCACTGCGGCGGCCTCCTGTTCGGACATCTGCCACAGGGGCACGAACTCAAAATCCAGATCGGGGTCTATGCGCCCCCACAGGTTAAGCTGGACAAGATGGAACAGAGCCCGCAGAACGGGAGCCATATGCGCTTCCTGAAAAGCTGCGATCTCGTCATAAAAAACCCTGATCTCCCCCTGGGAGGACGCGTTAAGACCCTGCGGCTGGATACCAAACAGCTTGACCAGCGGAATACCGGGAATACCGGCCATGAACTCCTGCGACTGGGCCTGAAGCTCCGCAAGACCGCTGAGTGGCGCTGACTTTATATCAAAATCCTCGCTCTCGCGGTCGAGCACGAACGTGCCATTGTTGCTCTGCCATGCGTTCATGGCCGCAACGCGCGCAGTAACGCTCTGGGCGTCAATATCGGCATACTGCGCGCCAGCATCGGACTGCATGGTGCCACTCATGTCGGTTTTTAGAATTTTGGTGGCAAAGTTGCTTACCATGTCCGATACCGACTGCCGCGTGCGCAAAAAATTGTGCACGTAGGTTTCCAGCATCTGCGGCAGGGCCAGACCGCCAAAATTGAAGGCGGGCTTAAGAATATCCGGCACCTCAAACGGCACCACGCTCAACAGGCGCGAACTGTTGACCAGCACCCCCTGCACCCACCAGTCCGCCGGGCGGTAATAGTCCGCCCGGAGCGGGTTATCCGCATTGTAGCTGTTGGGTGTGGTCCATATGGGGTCTATGTTGACCAGCCGTTCAAGCTGGCCGCGCGCCATGCCATGCGGGGTTGGGCACAGTGGCACGGCCTGCCCCGCATCGTTCAGCGGCACGCCGCGCAGGCCAATCCATATATGGCCCACACCAAAGCCCAGCCCGTGCACAATCTGGCGGCGCACCACATCGCGCACATGCAGGCGCAAAAACTCCAGCTCCACCGCACGCAGGCGGGCGGCTGTCTGGGCCGCATCGGCCTGCATACCATTGCAGCGGAAGCGGATCCACGCCCGTGTTGCCTCACGTGCAATAATTTCCACGGGTTTTCTAAACTCGGCCCGCAACATCATGGCGGCAAGGGTTGGATAACCTTTAAAAGCCAGCCCCTGCTCCACAAAGCCCGAGACCATGCCATACTGCGCACTGGCATACGCCCCCAGCCCTTCATCCATGGCCAGCGCAGTCCCCCCCGCCCCGCGCACACCGCGTGGAGCCTGGTAAGGCTGAAACAGCGCAGCCGCCCTGTCCTGTACGGTGGAGGAAGGCTCCTGCATGGCGTCACCCCCAAAGCCGAACATGGCACCAAGGCCCAAACGCCTTCTTCCCCCACCATGCGCTGCGTGCCGGGGAATAAGTGGCAGAGCCGCAGCAGGCGGGTTATGGGGCAGAAACGGCTCCATAGCTGCACGCACTCCCCCACCCTGCGCAGGGTTTGCGCCCGAACGCCCACACAGGCGGGCCAACCAGTTTGTCATCAGTTTTTTCCGTTCCTGCTGGCGTGCAGAATGTGCCGGAGTGTTCCGGCATTAAAGCGGGGCAGGGTGCGCCGGTTGTGAATAACCCCATCCAGCGCATAGCGCAGCGCATCTATCCAATGGTTATGCGCATCCTCCACAATGGGCAGGATATCCCCTGTGTCCTTGTCTATCCTGTAGGAATACAAACGAAATTCCTCCGCAACCCGCATACAGCGCGGATGCACCACAATGCCGTCAAACGCTTTAAGCCGGGCTATGCCGTCCTCCACACTGCCGGGCCATTTTCTGGCGGCACCAATACGAAAACCATATGCGCGCGCCAGAAAACTTATGGTTTCCGGCCGTGCGCCATCTGCCCGCCAAGGCCATTGCCCGGCATTGGGTATCTGCCCCAGCACGGCGGGTATGGCATCCAGCTCCACGCCAATGCCCCCGGCTTCGTGGTCGATATAGACTGTATTGTTCACAATAAAGCAGCGCAGGGCGGCAAGCGGGTCTTTGGCAAAACCCCAGTCCACACCATAATAAAACCGCGCGTCTTCGGGCACTGCAAACTCCTGCACCCTTACCCGGCCTGCAAAAATCTGGGCGGCGGAAAAACTCTGGTAATCCCCTTCCCACACATGCCCGTATTCATCTGGGCGGGTACGCTGGTCTTCCAGCCGCTCTGTTGGCAAGGTGCCCTGATCAAACCATGGGTTATCCGACCAGTTGGCCCGCACGGCCACAAGGTCCGCCCGGTCCGAACCTGCACCGCGGAAAAACGCATCCACGGCGTCCTCTGGAGCATGAGGGTTCCATGAGGCCCATATTTCCGCCCCTTTCTTACGCAGGGTGGGGCGCAGCATGCGCCAGCTCAGGGCAGAAACGGACTGCGCCTCCTCCACCCATGCACGGTCAAACCCTTCAAGCGACTTCAGGCTTTCCGCCGTGTGGTTCTGCATGCCCTGAAAAACGATTAACCCATCACCAGGTGTATGAATGGCCCTGTCCTGCACATCAAAATACCGTTGCAGGTTGAACTGGCTGATTTTATCAATAATCAACTGACGGGAGGAAAGCTGGGTGGATTTCTGCACCTCCCGGATACACACCGTACGGTGCCCTGCCAGCCGCAGATGTTCCTCCACCACACATTCACCAAAAAAATGCGACTTGCCAGACCCCCGTCCCCCATATGCGCCTTTGTAACGGCACGGCGCCAGCAGGGGCGCGAACACCCTTGCCGTGGGAATTTTAAGGCTTGGTCCGCTCATTTTTCCCTGCTCCTCGCTCCGGCGGGTCCACAATCACACGGCGGATGGTGCGGGGCCTGCCATCGGGCCGGGCCACGGAGGGCTCCTGCGGTTCGCCTGCTGCTTTTTCGCCGTAGCGGGCAGGCGCACGCTTGGACATGATCCATTTGAGTGTATCAATCCGCAGGCGCATGGCGGCAGTATCTTCCCCGCTTATGCTATGGACCTCCTGCAACAGCCGGTCCTCAAACGCTTCTGCCGCCAGCACCCGTGCGCGGGCGTAACGGCTGGCCAGCGTGGAGCTGGCGCGCAGGCTGGCGCGCATATGCTCCCATGTTGGCATACCCGCCCCCGTACTGATCTGGCGCAGGGTATGGCCTTCCTCCGCCTGACTGAAGATGTGCTCCCAGACCTCAGGCGTAATAGCCGGTTCGGGTATTGCCGTGCTGGGGTCTGGTGTCTTTTTGCATGCAGGCATGGGTGTAGGCCTTATTGTGGGGCATGGTCTTGTGCGGCCAGCCTCCTTCCACCGTCTGGCTGGTGCGCTCTCGCGCGATCATGGCGTGAATACGCTGCATGGCAGGCTGGGGGAGCTGCCCCACAACCGGGCCACGTACCGCCCGCTCGCGCACCACACAGCGCACACGCACCTCTGGTGGCAGATTGGCCTGTGCGCTCTCGCACCATGAAAGGGGAACATCAGCCCTATGGCGTGTATTTTCCGCTTCCGGCACCAAAAAACAGAGCAGGGGCAGGCCCGCACGCAGGCCAACACACACTGCATCCGTACGGTGCAGGCGCACCACATCGGCATAGCTCACTGACTGGATCATGATTTTTCCACAAATAGGGAATACGGCCCTGTGTGCCGTCTAGCGCCCGAAGCATAAAAAAAGCCGCCCGGCGGGGGCGGCTTGCTGCGGTCTGGCGCAGGAATTCCAATGTAGGTATTTACATACGCAGGCTGCGCGCACATGGCAAGTTAAAAAAACACACAATGTGCATATTTTTTACAAATCCGTTTTTTGTAGCGTCTTTTTTTCCAACATTCCGCAGTCCGTCGTCCCACCGGAGCGCGGTTTTTTACGGTTCTGGTTCGCACGGCGCAGACCGTTATAAAACCCCTCAAGCTGTTCCAGCAGCATGGCGCATTGGGCAGAAACCTTGAGCCGCGCACGGGCATCTGACAGATGCGGAAAAAGTACGCGCCCCATCTGCATGAATGACAGTTCATCCACCAGCATCAGTTTAAGCCGCATATCGGCACACAGACCAAGGGCATGGCGCACATCGGCCAGACGGCCAGCAGCGTGTGCGCGTGTCATCTGCCAGGACACATCATCATGCCGGGTCAGGGTATTGGGCGTATGGTTGGTGGGATATTCAATATGTCCCACATACGCAAATACCCAGTCCCTATACCAGCGTTCCGCCGCGTTGGCGGCATCTTGGGTAATATCGCGCGCATTCAGCAGGGCCTGCACCGTAGCCAGAACCCGTAACGGACCACCGGGAAGCGCCGTATCCACCACAAATACGGATTTTTCCATCCGTTCGGCTGTGGGCGGGCACCCGCCCTGCACGGATAAAAGATCCGCATGCTGTGCAGCTCCCTGCTTTTTGGAAACCTGCGTGTGGGATGCGTTCATTTGCATAAAATCCTTGCCTTCCCTGTCTTTTCCACCGCTTTGGGGAAAACGGGCTGTAAACTGTTCAAATTTCTGTAAAGTGGCGCGCAATCAGGTCTGGTTTTGCATACAATCCACATTATCCACAGGGTTGTACACAGGGTGCTGCGCATGCCGCTGCTCCCATTGCGCCCAGCGTAGCTCCTGCGCCTGTGCGCGGGCCATGCGCCTGTCTGCCTCTGCCACCATCAGGCGCAACCGGCCCTGTGTGGCGCGGACCACGCCGCATTGCGTCTCCAGCAACGCCACAAGCTGCGCTGCGGATGGAAAAAACGTAAACGCCACAAGCGCCTGACGCACACTGGCCTCGCTCCACGCCAGTGCGGGCACTGCCGCGCAGGCCGTAACCAGCGCCACGCAGCGCAGGTGCAGAGCCACACCGGGCAGCGGGTTGACCACGCCTGCGTTCAGCATCTCGGCAAACTCCTCTACCCTGCGGGTCAGTTCCGGCGCAGGTAGCGGGGACAGGGCACGGGTATAGGCGGGCAGAATGGTACGGGCCTCACACACAAGAGCGGCCGGTGGTGCAAACCCGCCGGGGCGAAACGCTTCCAACTGGCCCGCCAGTGCGGGGCTGGGCTGGGGCAGGCACACCATACCGTGGCCCTGCGTGTTCATGCTCAACATTCCGCATCACCGGGTTTGTCATTGCACGCCGTGCGGGCCTGCGCCTCTGGCGTGTTATGCAGCCGCTCCCGCCCCTGTGCGCGGGCCGCACTGCGCTGGCTTAACCGGGCGGCCTGTTCCTCCAGCGGGTGGGGCACGCGCGCGCCACCAGCACGCCCCCGCGCCCTGTTCTGCACGGGCGAGCCCTGTCGGCTCCGCACCTGCCCACCCAGTTCCACGGCAGTTCCGTCTGCCGGGCGCGCGCCCGCTCCGGCCTGCTCCCGAACAAACTCCGCATGATTATCCCCCCGCGCACGGAGTGCGCGACTCTCCCTATCCCTCTCGCTATCCCTCTCCCTTGCATCTGCGTGGGCTATGCCGTGGCATGCGGGATCGGCCGATGTGGGGGGCACGCTCTCCTCGGGCGTATGCCCCCAGCGGCGGGCCGCACGGGCACGCTGCGCCAGGCGGGCTTTCCACGCCTGATTGGCTTTTTGCGCAATAACAGGATGGTACAGCCGCCCATCCGAACAGACCACCCAACCATGCAGGGCCACAGCGCGCAGCGTGGGCCATCGCCCGCCCGCACCGGATAAATGCGCCAGAACCCGGTCGTTATGGGGCAGGCTGCCCGCTGGCACCTGCTGCCATGCCTTGCACCACAGGGCTACGGCGCATTTAAACCCATCCCCCGTGCTCAGGGCGAACAGGTCGCTGTCCAGCAGGCGGCAGGTATCGAGCGGCATAAAAGGCAGACCCCGCAAATCACTCTGCGGTGGGGTCATGGGGGCGGGAAAAGGCCTGGACGGCTCTTGCGCCGCATCCGGCAGGCTGGTATGTGCGTTGTTCATGCACATAATGTGCGCATTAAAAACACAAACTGCAAGCGGTTTTTACGCACTGACATGTACGACACTTTTGCCCACAATACAGGCATGAACCAGAATCGGATCACGGACAGGCTTAAAACCCTGCGCGAGCGCGCTGGTTATACGATTCGTGAGTTTGCGCGCGACCTGGGGTACGGAGAGAAGTTTTCCTCCTACCGCATGTATGAGACCTCCTACAAAAAGGATGTGCTCCCCTTACCCATGGTCAAATCCATGGTACCGCTGCTGAATGGCCGGGGGGATCCCCCCATTACCGCCAACGAGGTATGGAATCTTGCCGGTGTGAGCATGGGGGAATCCGGCCTTATGGCCAGAATGACCCCCCAGCCCGGCCCGGCACCGGCCCCACCCCAGCCCGATATGCTGCCCCCCGCTGGCTCCGGCCGCATTGCCATACCTGAATATGATGTCATCACCTCAGCCGGGCCGGGCTGTGTGCCGGTTCTGTGTGCCCCTCAGGACGGGTTACGCCCGGTGGAACACTGGACCCTGCCGCGTGGCTACGTTGCTGCGTTTTCCGAAACACCAGACACGCTGGCCATTGTACGCGTGGCGGGGGACAGCATGGAACCGGATTACCAGTCCGGAGACAGGGTGCTGGTGGACACAGCCCACCGTATTCCCTCCCCCCCCGGTGTGTATGTTCTGTGGGACGGGTTTGGCCTTGTGCTCAAACGTCTGGAGCTGATCCCCGGCATGGAAGAACCCCGGCGGGTGCGGATCATGAGCATTAACAGCGCCTATTCCACTTATGAACTCACACTGGACGAGATCAGCATTAACGGCCGCGTTGTGGGCAAATGGACATGGAAGTAACGCCCAGCCCCACAACCCCGCGCTCTCCTGCACACATATGCGTGTTATCAGGTCTTGCGTTGTGCATTTATTACGCACATACTGACCGCGTGTTGTTGAGGGAGAACACTTTGGAACCGCATACGCCCTGCCCCGACCACCGCCACTCGGCGCAGGTCGATGCCTACACCCACGCTGCCCGACGTGGCCTGTTCAGCACCGATACGCTGCCCAGCGCCACGGCGCAGGAGCTTGCCCGTTACGAGCAGGCCATCCTGCACCTGCGCGAAGCCAGCCATAGCCTGCAATGGCCTTTTTACACCAACCCCGCCTTTGCCGCCGACCAGCACCGCTACTGCGAGGAAAGCATAGGCGAGATTGTACAAACCGTGCGTGACCTGCTGGAACGCCTGTAGATTGACGATATTCCCAAGACACACACTCATCCTCCTGAAAGGAAATTTGCTAAATTGATGTATTAAGCATGGCATTATCAGTAAGCGGCCATTCGTGCGGCTGGTTTTTACGCGCCGAGACAGCACTTCCAGAACAGAACCCGGGACTAAACACCTAGTCTGGCCAGCCACCGTCACGCTGGGCGAGCAGGCGCAGTGTTACGGCCAGCGCAACCCCCACCAGCCCTACCAGCCCCCCGCCCAGCACCATGCCGCACTCAAAATCCACACTCATGATGCCTGAATAGCCGTGTTGTCAGCCTGACATTTGGCAAATAGTGCCGCAATATCCGCATCACTCGGGCCTGTGCCACTTCTGCTTTGCTCAATGGCGCTCAAAACCGTGTCATACGCTTCGGGGCCATATTTTTCCGCCAGGGAGACAACTGTCCCCACAATACCCAGTATGACGCTAATTTCCGCTGCGGTCATGGTTCAATCCTTCCCGTTGGTGGATACGGACGCATCCGCATCGGCCTGTGTGGTGGTCATAGCCGTGCCTGCCGTCGTGGCCGAGGCGCATGCAGCCGGGGTGCTCCCCGCAGTAAGCCCGCTCCAGCAGGTGGAAAACGCGGCAAAATCCGCCTGCAAGGCTGCAACGGCTGTTTCGGCCAGCGTGTTCCCGGCCTGTATGGACTGCTCAAGCGCGCTCAGTTCGTCCAGCACACTCTGGCTGGCCTTGCGGGCGAGGGCTTTTTGCCCGGCACTCAGGCTTACGCCGGGCACATGCCCTGCCATAATGTCGGGCATGGGGCTGGCCAGCAGATGGTACGCACTGGCCGTATCATACACCGCCTGACGTAGTTTACCCTGCGCGGTTTGCGCGCACGAACACAGCAGGCACAGCGCCGCAAGGCTGCCCGCTTTGACATAATTTTTCATATTGACTGTTCCTGAAAGGAAAAATGTCAGGGTGTGCTTTTATCCGTACCCACACACCCTGTGGTATTGGCACCCGTACCGGGCGCGCTGGCTGCAACCGTGCCCCCCGTCGCTGTCGCGGGTACAGGGCTATATGCCTTACTGGCAGATGTAGCCTTAACCAGATGGGAGGCCATATACGGCACAGCGTACTGCACCCCCAACCCCGTTACCCGCACAATCTGGTACAGCGCGACCAGAACCCGCCCATGCACAGGTGCGGGTACAGCCGCAGTTATGGCGGCACAGGTGACCATACCCGCACAGATAACAAGCGCCACATTTTGTGGCAGAACAGAAAAAAACGAGGGAATAAAAGCAATAATCGCAGCCACCTTGGCTGTATTGCGCGTGACGGACCCCACAGCGGGCACATTCTGGCCTGTATCGGCCATATTCGGAACCTCCATTTGACGGATTGATCGTCTGCCCACTACCCGCCAGACCCAAGGCCATACCCCATATGCCGCACACGGGATTTTCCCATACCCTGAATACAAAAAACCTGCCCCTGACAGGCAGGAACAGGTGAGCAAGGGGTATAAGGCGGAAGGGGTAAAGCGGCGTCTTGCGTGTCTGGCGTAACGCTACGGCATTGCCCTAAAGGGCGCAGAACAGGCAACGATAGAGAACCTATGCCATACTTTGCGCGCATAAACACTATTTTTTATTCCGCCGCACATCCCTGCATCAACACCCACCGTGCAAACCCGGCCATAACACGGGAGCATTCCATCAGAACATGTCCACTAACCTTCGCCTTATACTTCTCCGCCAGCCAGATCGGTCGCCAAGCAGATTTTTGGCTCACATCTTTTGCAGAGGAGATTTGATGGCGACCGTAATGAATCCCTACCGCATAATCTCAAGGTAGGTGGCCATATACTCCGAAAACACGTCGGTTTAATTTTATAACTCTATTTTATAACCCTGAGCGGGCCAGCAGTTTTTAAAGCTTTTTGGGGAGAAATGGTGAGCCGGGAGGGACTCGAACCCTCGACCATTCGATTAAAAGTCGAATGCTCTACCGGCTGAGCTACCGGCTCACACATAAAACCACGCGGACGGTCAGAGACCGTGCGTGATGGGGCTGTTCCTAACCGGATTAACCCCCTGCGTCAAGCACACAAAGGCATTTTTCCGCCTCTTTGTGCCACATCAGACCCATCGGGCGCGCAATAAGCGGCCATGTCCCGCAAGGGCCCATACAAAAACGGCCCGCCGGGTCAGGGCGGGCCGTTTGCGTGGGATCAGGCTTCCGCCTTGTCCGCCGGGATCATTTTGGCAATCCGGTCGGGCTCGTTCACCACGCCGGACGAGCCGGAGCCACGTTTGATTTTGTCCACGTTCTCCATGCCTTCAACCACGTCACCCACAATGGTGTACTGGCCATCCAGATGGGGGGAGGGCTCGAACATGATAAAGAACTGGCTGTTCGCGCTGTTCGGGTCAGACGTGCGCGCCATACCAATGGTGCCACGTTCAAACTTGGCCTTGTTGGTAAATTCGGCAGGCAGGTCCGGCAGGTCGGAACCGTGCATACCTGTGCCCGTGGGGTCACCGCCCTGAGCCATAAAGCCGGGGATAACGCGGTGGAAAGCCACGTTGTCATAAAAACCCTGTTCGGCCAGCGTGCGCAGGCGTTCGGCGGCCTTGGGGGCAAGGTCGGGGCGCAGACGGATAACCACGCGGCCTGCGGGCACATCCATGTAAATCAGGTCTTTTTTATCTTCTGTGGACATCAGAAACTCTCCTGTTTAAAGCAACACCCGCCAAAACACACGGTTCAGCCCGTGCGTTCAGCCAGACGGGCCAGCAGGCGCGCCTGAGTATAGGGTGTTACAAACTCCGAAATATCGCCGTTATAGCTGGCAATTTCCTTCACCATACGGGAGGAAATAAACTGCGTGCGCTCCGACGCCATAAGAAACACGGTTTCTATCCCGCTATCCAGCCGCCTGTTTACGCCCGACATCTGCACCTCGTAATCAAAGTCAGACAGAACGCGCAGACCACGGAAAATAAGCGTGGCTCCATTGGCCCGCACCGCCTCCACCAGAAGCGAGTGGAAGGAGACAACCGTCATATCCCCCCCTGTACGGGCCTTGATGGCGGGCAGGGCTTCACGCACACATTCAATCCGCTCTTCAAGCGGCATGAGCGGGCTTTTACCGGGGTTGCGGGCAACCCCGATAACCAGCCGGTCCACCAGCCTGCTTGCCCGCTCGATCACGTCCAGATGGCCGACTGTTACCGGGTCAAACGTACCGGCATACAGCCCGACACGTCTGGGGGCGGCAGCGGGGCTGCTCATGCTGCCGGACCGGCACCATCATCGGGGGTCTGCCGGGGAGCGGCATCTTCGGCCTCGCCTGCTTCGTCCTCACCATTATCCATGACCGGGAACACGCTGGTAATCCGCTCCCCATCGTTCAGGCGCAGCAAGGTAACCCCACTGGCCTGACGGGCCATAATACGCACCTGATCAACCGGCACACGGATCAGGCGGCCTGCATCGGTCACCAGCATGACATCCGTACCCGGCAGCACCGGCAGGGTGGCCGAGACCTCCGTCCCCCGCTTGCTGGCAGAGAAGGTCATGTTGGTAATGCCCTGCCCGCCACGCCCGCTAACGCGGTAATCATACGCGGAGGAGCGACGGCCAAACCCGCCATCGCTGACAATCAGCAGCACTTCTTCGGCTGCTTCAAGCTGGGCAAAGCGTTCGGGGGTCAGGGCCTCGGCGCCGGTTGCACCTTCATCCTCATCCCCATCCGCCACGGATATGTCGGCATCCTCCTCGGTATCCGCCGCGTTTTCGGCCCGGCGTCTGGCGTTGGCCATCCGCAGATAGGCCGCACGTTCCTCCACCGTGGCTTCAACATGGTTGAGCACGGCAAGGCTGATCACCCGGTCCCCTTCCGCCAGACGGATCCCGCGCACACCAGACGAGCCACGCCCGGCAAACACACGCACCGTATCATCCGTAATCTGGAAGCGGATACAGCGCGCCTTGCGGGTGGCGAGGAACACATCCTGACCATCACGGCAGGTGGCAACGCCAACCAGGCTGTCGCCGTCATCAAGCTTCATCGCGATCATGCCGGACACGCGGATATTGCGGAAGTCGCTCAGCCGGTTACGGCGCACACCCCCACTGGCAGTGGCAAAGACAAGGTGCAGGCTTTCCCACAGCTCTTCGTCCTGCGGCAGGGGCAGCACGGCGGTAATGGTGTCTGTTCCAAGGTCGGGCAGCAGGTTGATCAGCGCGCGGCCCTTGGCGGCGGGGCCTGCCTCTGGCAGACGCCACACCTTCTGGCGGTACACCTTGCCACCGGAGGAGAAGAACATAACCCACTGGTGCGTATGCGCGTTAAAGGAGCGCACCACAATATCATCCCCGCGGGTTCCTGCCCCGGTGCGGCCACGTCCACCGCGGTTCTGCGCGCGGAACACATCCAGCGGTGTGCGTTTGATAAAGCCTTCCCGCGTGATGGTCACAACCATCTGGCCGGGTTCGATCAGGCTTTCATCATCCTGATCGCCGTCATAATCGGCAATGTCGGTTACGCGTGGGGTCACCAGCTCGGCGCGGGCACGGGCCAGTTCCTCGCACAGCACTTCCATACGGCGGGGGCGGCTGCTGATAATTTCGAGCAGTTCGTTAATCCGCACCGCCACTTCGGACAGTTCGTTCTGGATCTTGTCCCGCTCCAGCCCTGTCAGGCGTTGCAGGCGCAGTTCCAGAATGCCGCGCGCCTGTGCTTCGGTCAGGCGAACCTTGCCGTCCACCACCACGTTGCCCTCATCGTGGATCAGGGCCAGCAGGGGTTCCACATCCGCAGCGTTCCACTGCGCCGCCATAAGCGATTCCCGCGCGGTGGCGGCATCCGGCGCTGCGCGGATAAGGGCGATAACGGCATCAATATTGGCAACCGCAATCACCAGCCCGACCAGAATATGGGCCCGGTCGCGCGCCTTGTTCAGGTCATGGCGCGAGCGGCGCAGAATCACTTCCTCGCGGAAGGCGATAAAGGCCTCCAGCACATCCTTCAGGCCCATCAGGCGGGGTTTGCCGCCATCAAGTGCCAGCATGTTCACGCCAAAGGAGGTCTGGAGCTGGGTAAAGCGGTAAAGCTGGTTCAGCACCACTTCGGGCGTTGCATCACGCTTGATTTCAATAACCACGCGCATGCCCGAGCGGTCGGACTCGTCGCGGATATCGGCAATGCCTTCCACCTGCTTGGAGCGGACCAGATCGGCAATCCGCTCCTGCAAGGTGGCCTTGTTGACCTGATAGGGGATCTCACTCACCACAATGGCTTTGCGGTCCTTGCGGATTTCCTCAATATCGGCCTTGGCACGGATAATAACGGAGCCGCGCCCCGTAGCATAGGCGCTGCGGATGCCAGAACGCCCCAGAATGGTGCCACCTGTGGGAAAGTCAGGACCGGGCACAATCTCCATCAGCTCTTCGAGCGTCATGTCCGGTCTGGCGATCAGGGCCAGCGTGGCATCCACCACTTCCCCCGGATTATGGGTGGGAATATTGGTGGCCATGCCCACGGCAATGCCGGTTGCACCGTTGATCAGCAGGTTGGGGAAGGCAGCGGGCAGAACCGTGGGTTCGCTCTCGCTTTCATCATAGTTTGGCTGGAAATCGACCGTATCGCGGTCGATGTCACCCAGCAGAAAGGTGGAGGAGCGCGCCAGACGTGCTTCGGTGTAACGCATGGCGGCGGGGCTGTCCCCATCCACCGAGCCAAAATTACCCTGCCCGTCGATCAGCTTGACACGCATGGACCAGGACTGCGCCATACGCACCATGGCTTCGTAAATGGAGCTGTCGCCATGGGGGTGATATTTACCCATGACCTCACCCACTGCACGGGCGGACTTGCGGTAAGGTTTGTCATGCGTAAAGCCGCTCTCGTGCATGGCGTAGAGAATACGCCGGTGCACGGGCTTGAGACCATCTCGCACATCAGGCAACGCACGGCTGACAATGACCGACATCGCATACGCAAGGTAGGAGGAGCGCATCTCCTCCTCAATGGTCACGGGCACAAGGTCTGAAGGCTGCGGTGATCCGGTCTGGTCAGAAATCTCGGTCAAGGTTCATCCGTTCTGTCATGCTGCGCGGGTGCAGGGCTGGTTGCCCGCATGCCACGCCAAATCCACCTGAACACCGGTTGCCACGGTGCCGGGTGTTTTCTAGCACACAACCCCCGCAACCTCCTAGCGCCGGGCGGATTTTTGCCCGGCATAAAACCACCACCCGCACACATGCCCTTGCCCCCTGGGCGCGGCTGTGGCCATCATGGCCCATAACATGGAGTTTACACCCTATGCGCCTTATCCTTGCCCTGCTTTTGCCGTGGTTGCAGTTCTTTACCATTGGCCGCCCTTTTGCGGGTCTTGTCTGCCTTGTGCTGCAGATCACGCTTATTGGCTGGGTGCCAGCCGCCATCTGGTCGGTATACGCACTGAGCCAGTACACAACGGACCAGAAAATCGCCCGCATGCGGGACTAGCCGCGCACCGGAGTGGCGGAATCCCCATTGTTATGGATCAGGGTTACGGACCGGAGACGGAGGGCGTCTCCCGCCCCGCCACAGCATGGCCGGGGCTGATAAAACCATACTGCCGGAAAATACGTTGCGCCCCCTGGGACAGCAAAACCCTTCCAAACGCTTCCGCCTCCGTTCTGTGGCGGGTTTGATCCAGAATGAGCGCCGCATACTCCACCGGCCCGCTCAGCCTGTCCGGCACGGGAGTGTAAGACAGGTCGGGCGACGGCTTTAAGGAATGCTGGCTGCAATATGCTATAAACATATCCACCTGCGCCGAGCGCAGGTAATAGGCCACGGGGCTGACTCCGGGCGGTACTGGCGGCGCCACTGCCCCGCCCACCAGCGCGCGCGCCCTGTACAGAACAGAGCCCGGAGCAAGGTGTTCAGCCTGCTCCAGCCTGGACAGAACCTGCCAGGCGTAGTCTCCCCCCGGATCATTCCCCGGTGTTGAAATACCAATATGCACCGCCGGGTCCAGCAGGCGCGCAATACTGTTGCGCGTTGTCAGACCCGATTGTGCTGGCGCAATAAAACACAGACTGTTTTTGACAAACACAAAAGAGGCCCGCCCCAGCCCCGCCTGAACAAGCTGGAGCGGATACGCCGTATTGGCGGAGAGGAACATGTCGGCATGCTCTCCCCTCGCAATCTGGCGGCTGAGCTGGCCTGCCGGGCCATAGGTCAATCTTACCGGAATGTGCGTGCGCTGCGTAAACTCCCGCGCAATATCATCCAGCGCGCCGCGCAGGCTACCTGCGGCAGCAAGAGCCAGCGGCTCCCCCGTATCCGCCCGTGTGGGGCGAGCAGGCACAAGAGCGCACAACGCACCCACCAGCAGACAGACCCGGCCCGCAAAACGCCGGAGGAAAGAGGAGTGATCCATCACAAATCCACCTGCACGGACAACCTTATGGAGCGGGGTGCGCCAAGTGTTCCGGTGCCGCTCCCCGTACTGTTGTAGCCGCTCTGGCTGCTTGGGGTAATATTCGCCCAGTAACTGGCGTTGCTGATATTCCTGACATTCAGCGTCCACACCACCGTCCGGCCCAGTATGGGGCGCGTATAACGCAGACCCATGTTACCGATCAGGTAGCCTGATGCATACATGGTGTTTGTGTAGTTGCCCGGCCGCCGCGCGGAATAGTTGACATCGGCACTCAGGGTAATGGGCCGGTAGAACGGAAGGTTGTATTCCACCAGCGCATTCAGAACAACCGGGGCAAGACCAAGCACTTTCCGCCCATCTGTTGCAGCGGAAGCCGTGTTGTGCAGGCGTGGGTCCAGCACCGCAATGCCGCCGAACAGGGTCAGCGAATGGGCGATAACGGTACTGGCCATGACCTCAAAGCCACGGTTCTTCTGGTTCCCCTGAAGGGCAAACACGTTATTGGCTCCAATATAGGCGTAAGGCCGCTCGATCTGGTAAAAAGCCGTGCGCAGGTCAACTTTTCCAAGCTGGAGCTTATAGCCAAGCTCCCACTGCTGGCTGCGGTAAGGAGCCAGACTTTGCCCGGCATTGGCTGAGCCCGCAGGGGCATTATCCCCCTGTTGCAGGCTGTTGGCGTACGTAAAATATGCGCTCATGCTGTCAGTGGGCTTGTAGAGCAGGCTCGCTGTCGGGCTGATGCCACTGGCCGTATAGCGGCTGGTACGCGCACCGGCCTTGCTATAATTGCTGGTGTCAATCCAGCTCTGGTTGGCAACAGCCTGCACACTCCAGTGACGACCAAAACTGATTTTATCACCAAATGTAATGGACTGCTGGAACGTATGAACAGAGCGGTACCGATTGCGAAAATCCGGAAAAACCGGCTCCGCGAACGCCACCGGGTCAGACAGCGATGCAGTACCCAGCGTGATGGCCCCCGTTTTGTAAGGCGTATATCTATCCCACGAAAAACCCGTGGTCCCCACTACAAGATCATGCACCAGCGGCCCAGTACGCACGCGGCCGTTCAGATAGACATTATTGCTCAGCACCGCATCCAGACTGTAGGTTGTGTTGGCAGCGGTCGTGCGGTAACGCCCTGCGTTATTCAGCAGTGTATTGGTCACCGCCGTGGAGGCACGGTCGTTTGTCTCGTGCAGAATTCCTGCGGATACTGTCCAGTCCCTGTTGATCTTGTGGGTGATGTGCCCCTGGGTCAGAATCGTCAGATTATTGTCCCCGGCATAGGACTGCCCATACCCCACTGTTCTGGGGGAAGGGGCACTGGGGAACACCACCCCCGTTGCCAGCGCAAACGTGCCGGGTAACCCCTTGTCAACATAATGGTAGGCGCTGGTGTCCACTTCCAGCGTGGTCTGGGGTGTGAGATGAAAATCCAGATCAAGGCTTGCAAGTTCACGCTTGAGCTGGCTGTTTTTGGTGTAATACGTCCCGTCCTGCTCAACCAGATTGAGCCGGTATCCAAAACGGTGCGCATGGTCAAAATGACCACCAAGGTCGATATGGCCCATCCAGTCATCGCGGGACAGATATTCCGCCCGCACCCGGCGCAGGTTTTGTTCAGTCGGGCGCTTCAGCACATAATTGAACGTCCCCGCCGGACTGGCCGCCCCGAACAGCCCGCTGGTGGGACCATTCATGACCTCTATCCGTTCAAACTGCTCAATGGGGTAGTCTGTCGTCGCGGCAATGTTCAGCCCGTTTATAAAGGTGTTCTGCACCACCCCGGCCTGCATACCCCGTGACTGCGGGCGGATGTTTTCGCCCTGAACGGAGGGAATGAACCTGAATGCCTCCTGCACGTCCAGCAGGGACTGGTTCCGGGCCAGCGCCTCTGGCACCGCGTCAATGGCATAAGGCGCATCGACCTTTGACCCGTTGCGGAAAGGGTCCAGCGTTGTGGACAGAACCCGATAATCCGCCACGCGTGAGGAAAGCGGGCTGGTTACTGTAATATGTTCCACCGTTGCATCCGCGTGGGCATGACCAGTCCCCATGAGCATGACCAGCAGAGGTGGTGAAACCAGAAAACCGCCCAGACGATAGCCAGAAAAAAAACGGCGTAATTCCAGATAGTGCTGGCCCATGGATATGCGTCACCCTTATGCGTCAATATTTTCTAAACATTTCTGCGGAAATGCCAGCAGTGACCGCGGCCGAAACTGCGGGCCGAACATAAAGGAGACAAGAAGTATATACAATGGAATATAGACTGGCTTATACGTTTTCCCACGCCATTACTGGCGGGCACAGTCTTATTACAAAAATGGAATGACCAGACAGCGGAGGGCCAAGCCAAACAGCTCCTGCCCCCCGAACACCCCTCTACCTTCGCAGAGGGAGCGCCTTACCTGCCTGTCATAATCCGCTCAACAAGCTGTTTGGTCGTGGGCACAAACCCGTTGGCATAGAACGGGTCCGTGCCAAAGCGCCATGCATTGGTGCCGCCAAACATCAGGTTTTCATCCATCACCTTGTCCGCATCCGGGCCGGAAGCATGGGCTGCGGCCTGCAGCGTTTTCTGGATACAGAAGGAGCGCGGGTCCGCCCGGTGGCCATTGCTGTAGCTGGGGCCGCGCTGGCTCCAGTTGGAGAACTTGCATTCCGAAAGGCAGCCCATGCAGTCCGTCTGGTCCGCCACAATCATGCGCGCCCGGTCGGGGGTCACAAAAACGAGCGTGGAATCGGGGGTGCGCAGGGCTTCAACAAAGCCTTCGCTTTCCCACTGCTGTACACGCGCCACGTCTTCGGGCTTAAGGAACACTTTGCGCTTACGCGGGCCAACACCATAAGGTGCTGTCAGCTCATCCGTAGCTTCGGTTGCAAACGGAACCTGATGCTCGGTGCGCTGGCGCAGTTCATGCAGGAAGCCGTTGTTCACAGCGGAGGAGTAGAACCCCGTGGGGGAGAAGCGGTTGAGGTACACATCACCCTTTTTCAGGGTCAGCAACCGGCGCTTCCATGCCTCGGGGATCGGGCTTTCGGTGGTCAGCAGCGGACGTGTGCCAAACTGGAAGGCAATCGGCCCCAGCTCCGCACTGTCAATCCAGTCCTGCCATTCTTCCAGCCACCAGACGCCACCGGCCATGATAATGGGGGTATTATCCAGCCCGAAGCCCCGCATGGCCTGCCGCAGGGCCAGCACACGCGGATAGGGGTCTTCCGGCGCAAAGGGGTTTTCGGTGTTGGACAGGCCGTTATGCCCGCCTGCACGCCACGGGTCTTCATACACAACGCCACCCAGCAGATCGGATGCCTTGCTGTACGAACGCTTCCACAACGCATTGAAGGCCCGGGCGGAGGAAACGATAGGGTAGTAAGACACACCAAACTGGGCGGCAATGTCGGCCAGACGGTAGGGCATGCCCGCACCGCAGGTCAGGCCGTGGATCATACCTCTGGCCCCTTCGAGCACACCGGTAATCACCCGTTCGGAGGCGGCCATTTCCCACAGGATGTTGGCGTGGATGCGCCCCTTGCCACCAGAAATCTCGTGCGCAATGCGCGCCTGCGCAATACCGCCACGAATGGCGTAGTCCACAAGCTCCTCATGCCGTTCCCGGCGGGTGCGGCCATGGTAAATCTGCGGCACCGGGCGACCGTGCTCGTCATAACTGTCGGCATTGACGATGGAGATCGTCCCCGCACCCCCCGCAGCAGCCCATGCCCCGGCCGATGCACCTGTGGAAACGGAAACGCCTTTACCGCCTTCAACCAGCGGCAGAACATCCGTCCCCCCCATGCGAAGCGTGTTAATCGCCTTCATGACTATCCTGTCGTTTCTCTAAGATACCTGTATCTGGTCCGCGACGTGGAGGGGAGCGCAAAAGCCCCCCTCCACAGAGGACGCGCCTTATTCGGCATCCCGGCGCGGGGCGCGGGCAGGTTTTTCGCCCACGGTTTCCGTAATGTCGGCACCTGTGGCCTGATCAACAACGCGCATGGACAGCTTGACCTTGCCGCGGTCGTCAAAACCAATGACCTTGACCTTAACGGCATCACCGTCCTTGACCACATCGGAGGTACGGCCCACACGACCCTGCGCCAGTTCGGAAATATGAACCAGCCCATCGCGCGCACCAAGGAAGTTGACGAACGCGCCAAAATCGGCGGTTTTAACAACCTTGCCGTCGTAAATGCGGCCCAGTTCGGGTTCGGCCACAATACCATTAATGCGTTCAAGCGCCTTTTTGGTCTGGTCTTCGGCGGTGGCGGCAATGGTGATTGTACCATCATCCCCGATATCCACCTTCGCACCCGAGTATTCCACGATTTCGCGGATAACCTTGCCACCCGAGCCAATGACATCACGGATTTTTTCACGCGGCACCTTGATGGTGGTGATGCGCGGCGCCGTGGTGGCAACGGTCGTGCGGTTTTCGGTCAGCGCCTTGCTCATCTCGCCCAGAATGTGCAGACGGCCATCGCGCGCCTGACCCAGAGCGATCTTCATGATTTCGGGCGTGATGGACGTGATCTTGATGTCCATCTGCAGCGCGGTCACGCCTTCTTCGGTCCCGGCCACCTTGAAGTCCATGTCACCCAGATGGTCTTCATCACCCAGAATGTCGGACAGGACGGCAAACTTGTCACCTTCCTTGATCAGACCCATGGCAATACCGGCCACGGGGCGCTTGAGGGGCACACCGGCATCCATAAGGGCCAGCGAGCTACCGCAAACGGTCGCCATGGAGGAGGAGCCGTTGCTTTCCGTGATTTCGGAAACAACACGCACCGTATAAGGGAATTCCTTGCGGTTGGGCATCAGCGGGTGCAGGGCGCGCCATGCCAGCTTGCCATGCCCGATTTCGCGCCTGCCGGGGGAGCCAACGCGACCGCACTCACCTACGGAGTAGGGAGGGAAGTTATAGTGCAGCAGGAAGTTGGTGCGGTATTCGCCTTCCAGCGCATCAATCACCTGTTCGTCCTGACCGGTGCCCAGCGTGGTCACAACCAGCGCCTGCGTCTCGCCACGGGTGAACAGGGCCGAACCATGCACGCGGGGCAGTACGCCCACTTCAGATACAATCGGGCGTACGGTCACAAGGTCACGCCCGTCAATGCGCTTGCTGGTCTTGAGCACAGAAGTGCGGACCACGTCTGCTTCGAGGTCCTTGATCATGGGCTTGGCGGCAGCCACATCCAGCGCGGCGGCTGTCAGTTTTTCCACAATGGCGTCGCGCGCGGCCTTGAGCTTTTCGTAGCGGGTCTGCTTCTGCTTTTCCTTGTAAGCATCGGCGATCAGCTTGCGGCCCAGCTTGTCCACCTGCTTGCGCAGGGCAGCTTCTTCCTTGCTTTCGCCCGGCAGGTCCCACGGTTCCTTGGCGGCGTGCTCGGCCAGCGCAATAATGGCGTCCAGCACGGGCTGGAAGGCGGTGTGGCCAAAGGTCACGGCATCCAGCATCACATCTTCAGACAGTTCGGATGCTTCGGATTCCACCATCAGCACGCCTTCGGCGGTCCCGGCCACCACCAGGTCAAGGCTGGTTTCCTTGAGCTGTTCCAGCGTGGGGTTGAGGATGAACGCGCCATCGGCAAAACCAACGCGGGCAGCACCTACGGGGCCGAAGAACGGAATACCAGACAGGGTGAGTGCGGCCGAGCAGCCGATCAGGGCGGGGATGCTCGGGTCGTTTTCCATGTCATGGGTCAGCACCGTGGCGATGACCTGCACCTCATTGCGGAACCCTTCGGGGAAGAGGGGGCGAATGGGGCGGTCGATCAGGCGGGAGACCAGTGTTTCGTTCTCGGAAGGGCGGCCTTCACGCTTGAAGAACCCGCCGGGGATCTTGCCTGCCGCGTAGGCTTTTTCCTGATAGTTGACGGTCAGGGGAAAGAAGTCCTGCCCCGGCTTGACGTCACGCGCGCCAACAGCGGTACACAGGACCACGGTTTCGCCATACGTGACCAGCACCGCACCATCGGCCTGACGGGCAACCTTGCCGGTTTCGAGCACCAGCGGACGGCCAGCCCACTCAATTTCTTTACGGAAGTAGTTAAACATTCTGTCTTCTCATCTTCTGTTGACACAGTTTTTATTCAAAACCACGGCAAACAGCGGGACAGAACCGAATGGCGGACAGCGCCTCGGACGGCATGGAGACTGGCGGCAGCACCGCCCAGGCGCCATGTGGTCGGAAACGCCGTGGCCTTACCCGGAACGTCAAAGCCCGCGTGCCAAAGCCTGTGGCGTACAACGATATATGGGGGTTTGGCGGCCATATGACCAGCACAAAAACCCCCACAGACCATCCGGCCTGCCCACCAGCCCGGCATCATGCCGGGCTGGCAGACAAAAACCGGAAATTAGCGGCGCAGACCCAGACGCGCGATCAGCGCTTCGTAGCGGCTCTGGCTTTTACCACGCAGGTAGTCCAGCAGACGGCGACGACGGCCAACCATGATCAGCAGACCGCGGCGGGAATGGAAATCCTTCGCATGGGTCTTAAGGTGATCGGTCAGGTTGTTGATGCGCTCGGTCAGGATTGCAACCTGCACTTCAGGCGAACCCGTATCGCCCTGGGCGGTCTGGTATTCGGCAATAACTTCGGTGCGGCGTTCAGCGGTAATCGACATCACATGTCTCCATCAGAAAAATGTCATAGAATACGCACCGGCCTGAGCTGCCCTTCCTCCAGGCGACCAAGACCAAGCACGCGCCCTGCGTCCATGACACGCACGGTCCCCGAAGCATCGGTCTGGGGGATACGTCCCATCAGATCCAGAAGGCTCAGAGGCCGCCCGTGGCGCAGAAGAACGGATTCCTCCTCAGTCAGGGCCAGCGCCGGGATGTCGGCCAGCGCGGTCTCGACCGGAAGAAGCAGTTCCGCAGAAGCATGCGCGTTGTCGTCGTTTGGCGCGAGTTTGTCCAGCATAATTGCATCGGCCTCGGCAAAAGGCCCCACGCGCAGGCGGCGCAGCACCGCAATATGGCCAACCGTGCCGCAGGCCAGCGCCACATCACGCGCCAGTGCGCGCATGTACACGCCCTTGCCGGATTCGACCTCGAACACCGCCGTATCCGCATCGGGGCGGGCGATCAGTTCAAAACGGTCCACGCGGGCAGGGCGGGGGGGCAGGTCCGGCGGGCGGCCGTCACGCGCCATGTCATATGCCCGCTCGCCCGCCACCTTGAGGGCGGAATACACCGGGGGCACCTGCATGATGTTACCCGTAAGCGCAGGCAGCGCCGCGCGGAGCTGCTCATCCGTAGGACGCACATCCGATGTGGCGGTCACTGCGCCATCGGCGTCATCACTATCGCGCGCGTCACCCATGCGCAGGGTAAACTGGTAAACCTTGGTGCCGTCCATAACATAAGGAACGGTTTTGGTGGCCGTGCCAAAAGCCAGCGGCAAAAGCCCGGTCGCCAGCGGGTCCAGCGTGCCACCGTGGCCCACCTTTTGCGCATCGAACAGCCGTTTGGCCCACCCCACCACCTGCGTGGAGGTCATGCCCGAGGGCTTGTCCACTATAAGCCAGCCATTAAGTGGCCGCCCGCGTCTGCGTCGCATATCAACTCCCGTATGCGGGGGAGCGCGCCATGCTTGCCTGCGCTCCCGGTTACCGCCCCGGACCCACCCGGCGCACACCAAGCGCTGCATCTAGCCGAGCGTGCGCCCCCCTGCAATGCGCCCGTGCAATGCAGAGCTGATGAAAATATCTGACCATGAAAATTATTAGTAAACTCAAGACCGGAACGGCACACCCGGCCCGAACCGCACACCATATGGGCCAGCGCTCACCATGTCGGGACTAGCCAGCACGGCATGGCATGTCTTAAATGCTATCATAGACAATGACCCAGCAAACAGACCCCTCCCCCCCCATCGCCCCGGCAGCCCCTGCCGCGCGACCCGCATGGTCCCTGCAGACCGGGCAGCACGGCCCCTGCCTGAGTGTGCGGGGGGCGTGGACTGTGCCCAATGGCGGGGTCATCCCCTTTACGGCGGCGGATATTCCGCCCCCCCCACCCGGTGCCACCTGCCTGAGCATGGATACGGCGGGTATTACGGAGTGGGATTCGTCCTTCATTTCCTTTCTGTGGGAAGCCAAGCAGGCGGCAGCCAACGCCGGGCTGGCGTTTGCGCAGGACGGCCTGCCCGCCCCGGCCCAGCGCCTGCTGGCCCTGCTGCCCCCAAACCCCGCTCCCCCCGCTCGCCACAACAGCCACAAACAGAACCTGCTGGAAAAAACCGGCGACCTGACCCTGGGCACCCTGAACGAGACGGGGGTTGTCGCCTACCTTGCGCTGGACACCACGCGCGGGGCCATGCACGCCCTGCACGGCAAAAGCCGCATGCGCACAAAGGACCTGATTACAGACCTGTGGAACGCAGGCCCCAATGCGCTGCTGATCGTAGGTGTGGTCAACTTCCTGATCGGGGCCATTCTGGCCTTTGTGGGGCTGGTGGAACTGCGCCGCTTTGCCGCCGAAATTTATGTGACCAACCTTGTGGGCATTGCCTGCGCGCGTGAGATTTCGGCCATCATGACCGCCATTATCATGGCCGGGCGCACGGGTGGGGCATATGCGGCCCGCATTGCCACCATGCTGGGCAATGAGGAAATTGACGCCCTGCAGGTCTTTGGCATTCCCATCTCAAGTTACATCCTCCTCCCCGCCATTCTCTCCCTCTCGCTCATGATGCCCCTGCTCTACCTGTACGGCACGCTCATTGGCATTCTGGGCGGGTTTGTGGTGAGCATGAGCATGATGGATGTCTCCCCCATGGGGTACTGGATTTCCACCGTAAACGGAGTCGAACTCAAGGAGTTCGTGTTCGGGTTTATCAAGGCCTTCTTCTTTGGCAGCTTTATTGCCCTTGCCGCCTGCCGTGTGGGACTTAAGGCCGGGCGCAGCGCTGCCGATGTCGGCATTGCCGCCACACGTGCGGTAGTTATTGGCATTGTCGGCATTATCGCCATGGATGCGGTATTCGCCGTTATGGCCAACGCGCTGGGAATCTGAGCAATGGTCGAAAGCGATACCCTTATTTCCGTGCGGGACGTGGAACTGTCCTTTGGCCCCAAGATTATCCAGCAGAACGTCTCGTTCGACCTCAAGCGCGGTTCCATTTTTGCGGTCATGGGGGGCTCGGGCTGCGGCAAGAGCACCCTGCTTAAAAGCATGATCGGGCTGCTCCCCCCCACCACCGGAAAGATTCTGGTCGGCGGGGAGGACTACTGGGCGCAGGACGAACACCGCAGAACCCAGATCAACCACCGCTTTGGCGTTCTGTTCCAGTCCGGAGCGTTGTGGAGTTCCATGACCGTGGGCGAGAACGTGGCCCTGCCCATGGAAATGTTTGCAAGCCAGCCGCCAGACGTGGTGCGCAAGCTGGTGGAACTCAAGCTCGGGCTTGTCGGCATGGAACAGGCGATAGACCTGTTTCCGTCCGAGATTTCGGGCGGGATGCGCAAACGCGCAGGACTTGCGCGCGCCATAGCGCTGGACCCCGACATTCTGTTTTTTGATGAACCCTCCGCAGGTCTGGACCCCATTACCTCCGCCCGGCTGGATGACCTGATCCTGACCCTGCGTGACGGGCTGGGAGCGACCATTGTCATTGTCAGCCACGAACTGCCAAGCCTGTTCGCCATTGCCGATGATGGCATTTTTCTGGACGCAAACACCCACCAGCCCATAGCCCAAGGCTCCCCGCGGGACCTGCGGGACCACAGCACCATTCCCGAAGTCATGGCCTTCATGAACCGCTCCTCCACCATTCCCCCGACAGATGAGACAAAGGCTGACCAGCATGTCTGAGAGCACAAACCGCAAAACCGTTATCGGGGCCTTCGTGCTGTTGGGCGGCTTTCTGGCCCTGTTCATCATCATGATCTTTGGGCATGTCAGCTTTCTGTCCCCTTCGCGCGAGGCGGTGGTGGTGTTCCAGAACTCCATTACCGGCCTGTCTGTTGGCGCACCGGTCAACTTCCGTGGGGTCAAGGTGGGCACGGTCAAAAGCATTACCCTGCGCTTTGACCCGATAGACCACAAAGCCTACATTCCCGTGGTGCTGACACTGGAGCCAGACCAGATTGACGTGGTCAAGGACGCGTCCGGCGGGAGCAAGGTGAACATTCAGGAACTGATCAGCATCGGCCTGCGCGCGGAGCTGAACCTGCTCAGCTTTGTAACCGGGCAATCCAATATCGAACTGGACTTTGACCGCTCGGTGCCCCCTGTGCTGCATCCGCGCGTCACCAGCCTGCCAGAAATTCCCGTCCGCATGTCGGCCGTGGAAAAACTGAAGGATTCGCTGGGTCAGATTCCCATAACGGAAATCAGCCACCATGCCGATGCCGCCCTGCTCTCCGTCACCCAGCTCAGTGACAGCCTGAACCGTGACCTGCCCCCCCTGCTGTCAAGCACCAGACAGGCCATCGACCTCTCGCACGAAATGCTGAAAACCACGAACGAGACCATAAAGGACCTGCAAACCAGGCTGGACGTGACTCTAGGCAAAGTGGACCAGTTGATGGAAACAGGAAACACGCAGCTCAACTCCCGTGGAGAGGACCTGCACGCCACACTGGTCTCGGCCACCAGAACACTGGATTCGTTGCAGAATATCCTTTCCCCCCGTTCGGTCAATCGCGCCAATCTGGACGCCACCTTGCGCGATATTGCCGCCTCTGCCGCATCGTTGCGCGGCTTCTCGTCCGATATTGAACGCAACCCGCAACTCCTGCTGATGGGACGCCGCCCATGACCTCCGCGCCACGCCGCATCCTGCTTGCCGTTATGGCCTGCTGCCCGCTCCTGTCCCTTGCTGGCTGCGCCTCCCCCCCGCTGCGGCTGTACACGCTGGGCGTGCCGTCAGACGCCAATATAGGCGAGCCGCACCTTTCCTCCCGCGCGGCCACCATTGCCATCAGCCGCGTGATCCTGCCTGATTATCTGGACTCGCAGGACATCATTACCCGGCAGGGCGAGGAAATCCTGCGCAACACACGCGCACGCTGGGCCACGCGCCTGTCCCTTGGCGTGACCGACCTGCTGACCAATGTGCTGTCCAACAAACGCCCATCTGAAATGATTACCGACCAGCCGCTGGCCGACGTCACCACCATGCGTGTGCAGATTGATATTTCACGCTTTGATGTGGCGACAAACGGCGTGGCCACGCTGGATGCCACATGGGTTGTGCTGCCGCGTGATCCCACCCAGCCACTCATACGTGAACGCACACACCTTGTAGCCACAGGGGATGTTGGCTCCGCAGCCGAGGTGGCCACCCTTATGCGCGGGCTGGTGATCCGGCTGGCCGAGCGGGTGAACGCGACCATTCCCGCAGGGCGGTAGGGGGACTTACTGCCCTGATAAGATAGGCTCCTGTGCCCCCGGGAACTGACTTACATTTGCTTCCACCCCGATGATGGATACAAACTCACGCACAAACTCGTCTCCCAGATGCGTGAGTGGAAAAGCGAGTGTGTGAGAGTGCAAAACCACCAGTTCCGGAAAATATTGGTAGTGTGAATAACGGTTTGCTGGCAATTTTTTGCCACCAAACGGTGCAAGCAGCAGGGATGCCGCCTGCTGCTCAGGTGTAGTCACACCCGACAGATTGCGCGGAGGGGCCGGATCATATCTGCTGGGCACGACTGGCCAGCTATCGATCATTCTCAAACATCCCTGTACTGCGCTCACATCCAGAGTTACCTCAGGTGCCAGACAATAAAAATCGCCCAGAAGGCCAGACAGGTGCTCACCAGCCCAGTGCCTTATCTTGTATTCAAAGCCACCAAACGTGTACATGTCGCGCATATAAAGGATTTTTTCCTTTTTTTCTGCACTCCCAGACCAGACGAAGCCCAGAACCTCATCAGGAATCCCCAGGAAATACACATCTGCCCCGATTAAAAGACGGTAGGCATTTTTATCAAGGAGATGAAAATCGGAAAGCATACGCACAGTGCATATTTTATCAATTTCCGTTAAATTACTTAAAGACTTGGAAAACTCGACCGAATTATGCCAGAATTGCGGATGCATAGCATCCAGATCCCACACTTCATATGAAAAACCATATTTTTCAAGAAGCACTTCAAAGGATTTTTTGTAGCTCTGCATTGTATATATAATAACTTTTAAATCTACATATGGCTGCAAAAACTTGTTCACAGTCATAAGAGAAATAACTAATTCAAAATATTTGTTACCACTACCAATATCTGCATTGAAAAACGCAGAATATCGCACTACGAGCATGTCCTGTATCCCAATTTTATTATGAAAATATTACCTGACACAAACCAGATGGTCGACCATCAAAATGCGCTATCAAAGTCCGCAAAGGCCTGAAACTCCTGATCTCGCTGTGACACCAGAGGAAACTGATCAGGCCAGTCTATGCCAGCACTGTGCCATAAAATGCCATCATCATACTCTGAATTATAAACAGAGCTGACTGCGTACAGCAGTTCAGCCTGATCACTCAGAGTATAAAAACCATGGGCGCAACCAGAAGGAACAAAAACCTGCATGCGCTGCTCCCCGCTCAGGCGCAAGCAGCAATGCTGCCCATACGTCGGGGACTGACGCCGCAGGTCTAACACCACATCCAGCACCTCGCCTGACAGACAGGTTACCAGCTTGTCATGGTCGTGAGGCGGTTTCTGAAAATGCAAACCCCGCAGGACTCCCTTGTGCGAGGTTGTGACATACTGTTCCACAACCGGCCTGTTCATCCCCATCTGGGCAAAACAATCCGCATGATACAGCTTTGTAAAGCTCCCCCGCTCATCCTTGCGCACAACGGGTAGAAGCATAAAAACGCCAGACAAGGCTGTTGGAACCTGATCAAACATTATGACAACAAACCTTTTATGCCATGATCAAGGTCTATCATGGGGGTCCAGCCTGGCAAAGGCACTCCTCCTTGCCAGGGCAACATGATTTCCCCTGCCCGGTAAGGACGCCCACCCCATTCAATCATGAGTTTGCGGCCGGTTGCCTGCGCAACCTTCTGCGCCAGATTTTTCAGACTTATTAAACGACCAGAGGTAATACTGAACGTACCCGTCACGCCATTTTGTAACAAACGGGCCGCCTGTATGAAGCCCTCACTCACATCATCCACATGGACCAGATCCAGGCATTGTTCGCCAGGCGACATGTCCAGCTTCTGGCCAGACAAAGCCGCACTTATAAGAAGAGACAGCACTTTTCCGCGCAAGTCAGCCTTACCATAGGTGTCACACAGCGTCAGTGTCGTCGCCTGAAACTGGTAGGTCGTCTGATAAAAACGCAAAACCTGATCAAATGCCTGTTTTGTCGCTGCGTAAAAAGATGTTGCTTCGTTCGCCAAGGGGCCGACATGAACCCAGGCCGTGCTCGTATTGATGAACCTGCTACACCCCGCCGCGCGCATGGCCTCCAAAACCAGAGATGGAAACTCAATATTGCTGCGTATCAACGCAGGTATGTCGTCCATAACATGCCGGGCCAGAAAATGTGTGGCCAGATGGAACACAATATCAGGGTTACTCTGTGTAAGCAGATCACATAACGAACCAGAGTGACCATTCCATACTCTTGGCGTCACAACCGGATCAAGGCTATTGCAATCAGATGTTGGCCTCACCAGGGCATCAACCTCCCATCCCAGCGCCACAAGCTTGCGCTGTAGATGGTGGCCAATAAAACCTGTGCCACCTGTCAGGAGAATTTTCATACCTGTTCCGGACACGATATGTTGGCCCGGGTAAAAACAGCCCGATCCTTACGCATGAACTGCACGGCGTCTTCGGTCGTCGTCGCTGCGCGCCAAGCGACTGTTGCGTTCAGGGCCTGCTCCAGCAAACCGGAAGGACGCCAGCCAATGAGACGGGCAATCTGCGAAGAGTCCAGATGCAACAGGCCCGCTTCATGGAGCATTACGGCTGGTGGCCGCACTTCCCACCGTGCGCCGCGTCCCCAAGCCTGTGCAAGCATTTTTACAATATGCTCTACAGACACAATATCTTCCACACGGGGACCAACATTCCATGCTCTTGCATATAAAGCCCCTTCTTCCAGCATAGCCCGCACGATCATAAGATAGGCCGCAAGCGGTTCTGCCACATGTTGCCATGGCCGCTCGGCATGAGGCGAGCGTATGACCAGTGTCTCCCCTGCTGAAAAAGCCTTTATGGCATCTGGCAGCAACCGGTCTTCACTCCAGTCCCCCCCTCCGAACACATTACCCGCCCGGGCCGAGGCAACCAGTGGTCCATGGGCATAAGAGCTACGCCATGCATTTGTGACAATTTCCGTACAGGCTTTACTGGCACTGTATGGGTCATGCCCACCAAGTGCATCATTCTCCCGGTAGCCATATGACCATTCACGATTGTCATAGCATTTGTCGGACGAGATAATAAGTACGGCCTTAACGGTTGTCTGCTGCCGCGCTGCCTCCAATATGTTCGCCGTCCCCATGACATTGGTGGAAAACGTTTCCAAGGGCTGCTGGTAAGAACGACGCACCAGAGGCTGTGCCGCCAGATGGATCACCACCTCTGGAGCAGAGGACGCCAGAGCACACTGGACATCTCCCAGATTACGGATATCGCCAATGGTATGACGACAAACCTTGTCCAACTGCGCCAACCCGAACAAATTTGGCTGCGTTTCAGGCGCAAGGGCATAACCGGTGACCTGAGCCCCCAGATCGACCAGCCATTGCGTCAGCCAGCTCCCTTTGAAGCCCGTATGCCCGGTCACAAAAACCTTGCGTCCAGACCAGAACCGTTTGTCTACGGCAAAACGGCTTACCATATCTTCCATGGTGCCACCTGACGGTCCCACAAATCTTCCAGCAGGCGTTTATCACGCAAGGTATCCATTGGCTGCCAAAAACCAGAGTGATGGAACGCCTCTAACTGACCATCTCTGGCAAGATGTTCCATGGGCCCCTTCTCCCACAGAACGTCATCCCCATCGATATAATCAAGAACTGAGGGATCAAGCACAAAAAAACCGCCGTTTACCAGATTTTTTGTATTGTCGGTTTTTTCAGAAAATCTTTTTACCGCGGTACCTTCAACTTCCATAAGACCAAAACGTCCGGGAGGCTCGACGCAGGTAACCGTAGCCTTTTTCTTATGTTCTTTGTGAAAATCAATGGATTTTCGAATATCTACATTCCCCACGCCATCACCGTAAGTCATGCAAAAAGGGCCATCCTGTAAAAAACGGCCAACCCGTTTAAGACGTCCGCCCGTTTGGGTATTCAATCCCGTGTCGATCAGTGTAATGCGCCAAGGCTCGACATCTCCCCTCTGGTACTCGATCGTACCATTGGAGAGATCAACCACCATATCGCTCATATGCCTGAAATAATTGGCATAAAATTCCTTGATAAGGTGCCCTTTATATCCAAGACAGACCACAAAATCATTCAGGCCATAAGCACTGTATATCTTCATGATATGCCACAGGATCGGGCGCCCACCGATCTGAACCATCGGCTTGGGAATACTATCGGTTTCTTCACTCAGGCGCGAACCAAACCCACCGGCAAGTATGACTGTTTTCATCGTAATTCCCTACGCGTCACTTCAAGCAAGGTCTCAACCATGTATGCGCGCTCTTGTGCCCCGATACCTGGCCACACACCAATCCAGAAGCTGTCGTGCATAATTTTATCCGTCCGCTCCAAAGAGCCGGCAACACGATAATCCACTCTTTGAAAAGCAGGCTGTCTGGTCAGATTGCCTGCAAATAACAGGCGGGTTCCAACCTTGCGCTCTTCCAGCCCTTTTGTTACCGCACGGCGGTCCAGACTGACGCCATCACGTATGGTCAGCAAAAACCCGAACCAGCTTGGGTCCGCACCAGATGTTGCCTCTGGCAGAATGTAATAATCCTCCAGACCGGCGGCCTTAATCATCTGTGTTAATGCGGCAAAGTTTTCCCGCCGTTTTTGCACAAAACCGTCTACCTTGCGCAACTGACTAACACCCAGCGCAGCCTGCATATCCGTCACTTTCATATTGTAGCCAATATGAGAGTAGATATATTTGTGGTCATACCCTGCTGGCAGTTCACCCATTTTCCAGTCGAACCGTTTATGGCAGCTATCGGACACACCGGGGGGACACCAACAGTCACGCCCCCAGTCACGAAAAGATTCAACAAGGGTAGCCAAAGATTTACGGTTAGTGAGAACAGCGCCACCTTCGCCCGTGGTAATATGGTGAGCCGGATAAAAAGAAAGTGTCGCCAGATCCCCCCATTGCCCCACACCTTTCCCGTTGAATGTACCACCCAGCGCGTCACAGCAGTCTTCTACCAGATAAAGGTTATGCATGCGGCAAAAATCACTTACCGCCTGCAAGTCAAATGGGTTGCCCAAGGTATGGGCCAACATGATGGCGCGGGTTTTGGGCGTGAGCGCCGCCTCCAGTAAAGACACGTCGATATTGGCCGTTGGCAGATCCACGTCCACAAAAACCGGCACACAGCCATTTTGAATAATGGGTGTGACCGTAGTGGGAAAACCAGCCGCAACCGTAATCACCTCATCACCGGGCTGAATACGACGCGCCTGCAATTTCCATGACGTTAAAGATGAAAACGCCAGAAGATTTGCTGCCGACCCAGAAACAGTAAGCCTGGCATGTTTAATACCCGTTTTAAGGGCAAGCTCTTTTTCAAATTCATCACCATAGCGCCCGGTCGTCAGCCACATATCCAAGGAGGCATCGACCAAAGACCTCAAATCGTCAGAATCCACGACCTTGCCGCTACACGGAATAAATGTCTCCCCCGGAACAAACTCCTTGGCTTGAGTGGAGTCATAATAAGCCGCGGCAGCATCCAGAACATCGTTGCGAGTATAAACAACCATCAAAACCTCACGCCAGAAAAAAGCTGGTTAAATCGCGCATTCCCCACTCAACCGAGTGGGACAACCCCATAATTCCGTAATTCTTTACCTGCACCGAACAGAGCCACGAGTTGTTTTTCATCCTGTGTCGGTGTCAGGCCCGCATAATCGCTCCCTACCGGACGGGTATGGTATGCAACCGCGCTATCAATGATGACAATCCTGTTTCTGGGGTAACCCAGAATAGATGGCCAGACCCAATCCAGCCCCCAACCACTCCGGGAAAGACCAAAGCTGGGCAGGCAGTCTTCCAGGGCTTCGCGCGAGAACAAGGGGGTCATGACTTCCACAAACGATGTGTACCGCAGCACATTCCCCTCACGCTGCAAAGTCAGGTCATGGGAATATTGTGAGCGGGGCGTATTGGCTGGCAAGGCCGGTTGTGCCAGCTCCAGCCTGTATTCCGCCATGATCGCAAAGCACCGATTGATATCGGCGCCGGTCATTGCCAAATCATCATCGGGCATCATCACATAATCATAATGCCAGAAAGGACTATCTTTTCCCAGCAAAGCCGCGATAGCAGGCCATTTACGCTCTTTGTTCTGCAAGATGGCATATTCGCAACCATCAAGGCTGGAAAACTCGCTTTCAGTTCCATAATAACTTACGCACAAGTCCCACGTCCTGTCCTCCGAGGTCAGCCCCTCCAGCCACTGTGGGTGCAAGGAGGACGGACCGGCCCGCACAATAACCAGATTGCGCCTTTGCGGCTTTTTGCCTCGTACCAATGGAAAAACAGGGGATGGAAGAGGAAAGTCTACTATGGGCACAAGGGTTTCCGCTCCTCCCTCACTTTTATATGCACCGGATTGAAGATGAAAACGCATCCAGGGCACGTCCTGCGCATTTTTAAAGAGTAGATCCTTGTCCTGCCTGTGCCATGAGCACCCGCTCAGCTTTTCCGGCAAGCCGCCAATCCGTCCGTCAGGCAACAGACAGATGCGGGGCACCACCACCTGCCCATCCCTGCTCATGCATCGCCATAAGGAGTGCGCAACCAGCGCATCTTCATCCAATGTTTTTGCTTCAGGAAAAAGCGGCACAACCGGCTGCTCACATGGCATGTCCTTGGTCTGCACGGTGCTGTTTTCCACATCATGCAACGAAACCACAACTGGCGGAAAGCAGACATAGGCGTTCATCTGCCCATAGTAATCCGCCATCATGTCATCAATACCAGTATTGATTTTCTGATGACCTAAACCGGGATAAAAAACAGACATGGGCCGGAGCGGCACAACCTGTTCAAGCAGCCGCTTTGCTCCACGGGGCGAAATGGAATAGCACATGGTGCCGTGGCAGCGCAGGAGCGTTTCAAGCCGGGGAACCACTCTGGCACGGCGAAACTCTGGAAGGTGGCTCAACACCAGATCATGGTACATCGTCCCGGTAAACGGGGTCACGCCGGGTATTAACTGGAATGTAACATAAGCGTCCGTATTGAACCCCCAGTGCACCAGCTCCCAGTCATCAGGCAGGTCCGCGAGCAGCTTTTCCTGTATCTCACGGAAATCTTCTCTCAGAATGGCATCATCTTCTGCAATGGTCGCAGCTTCCTGACGCTGCATGACATCCATCCACAACGACATGTGTGAAAGCGCACAACCAACAGCCCCGTCCGTATAAAGCAGGTCAGGTTGCATAACCCCCTGACTTATAAGCCCGGCCCGGTCAACCTGCTTGCCATCCACGGCAATGCGCTGGGAAAAATACGCACATTCTGGGTTGTTCTGACGGAATATAGCCAAGCGTTCCGGGTCTCTGGCCAAGTTAAGGACATGGTAACGCACGTTCTACCGCTCCAATCAGTTTACCTGATGATAACTATACCCGCCGGTGGAGCTTGAATAGCCTAAGAGGCACATGAGGAACCGCCATTAGAACAGACATTATCACGAATATCGCCAACCACACACCATTGAGTAGGTGCGCGTCAGCGGTTAAACTGGTAACAGGTGTATTTGATTAACCATTCCGGAGCCCACCCGACATGAGCGAGACTGTAACCGGCGCAAGAGAAGCAGATGCTGCCGCAGCAGTTCCCAGAGCAGACGCCCCCAAGTCCAAGCGGAAACTGATGATGGCGGGCGCTGCCGGTCTTGTTCTTCTTATTGGCGGTGGAGTGTACTGGGAAAAGGACAAAATCTTTACATCCAAGCTCAAGCAGAACGTGGGCAGCAAGGCCGAGGCCGCCATGCACCCGCCGGTTCTGGTGGGTATTCCACCCATGGTCTCCAACCTCGACACATCCGGTGGTCACCCTGTTTACGTCAAACTGACCGCCAAGGTGGAAGTCAGCGGTGTGCCCAACGAGGCCGCACTACAGGACCGGATTGCGGAAATTCAGGATGTGTTCCAGACCTACCTGCATGAAACACGTCCGCAGGATATTCGGGGGAATGGCATTTACAGGCTGCGCGAAGCCATTCTGCGCCGCCTGCGCGCGCAACTTGCCCCCGTGCAGGTGACAAACCTGTATCTTGTTGAATTCCTTGTCCAGTAAAGCTCTCCGGCTTCTGACACCCGCTCAAACCGACACCCCTCAGGAACCGTAGCGACAAACCACATGCAGGATGTAGACGACACAACATCAGGGCCCGGGAACCAACCCGAAGCAGACGCCGCACCGGACGCCCCGCATATGGAGGAGGCGCGCGACGACGCACAGGAACACGCCCCTGATGCCACGGCCGACACCGGGCACGCGGATCCCGCGCAGGAACAGGGCCCGGCAGACACCGCCGCTCCGCAGGGTGATGCCTCCGCCCATGATGCACAGGACGCCCACACGGCACAGGGTGAACAGGGCGGGCACGAAGCCACCCCCGAGGAAGACCCGTTTGGCAGCCACCTGCTGGACCAGTCGGAAATCGACAACCTGCTAGGCCACACCTTTGGCGGGTTTGAAGAGCCGGAAGAAACCGGCATGGAGCGCGTGATCAAGGCCGGGTTTGTGGCCTATGAACGCCTGCCCATGCTGGAAATCGTTTTTGACCGGCTTGTGCGTATCCTCTCCGCCACGTTGCGCAACTTCACCAATGATAACGTCGAAATCACCATCGAAGGTATTCGCTCCCTGCGCTTTGGAGACTACATGGGGGCGGTTCCCTCCTCCTCCATGTTCGCCGTGTTCAAGGCGGTGCAATGGGACAATTACGGTCTGGTCGTTGTGGACTCAGCCATGTCCTACTCCATTATCGACATTCTCATGGGGGGGCCGCGCGGGGTTGGGCATGCAGGAGTGGAAACACGCCCCCACACCGCCATTGAACGCGCACTGATTGAAAAGCTGATCACCCTCACGCTCAACGACCTGTCCATTGCGTTCAACCCGGTCTGCGATGTGGAGCTTACGTTTGAACGGCTGGAAGTCAGTTCCCGCTTTGCCGCCATTGCCCGCGCCTCCAACGCCGTGGTGCTGGCCAAACTCCATATTGATATGGAGGACCGCACCGGCAACATGGACCTGATCATTCCCTACGCAACGCTGGAACCGGTACGCGACCAGCTCTCCCAGCAGTTCATGGGCGAAAAATTTGGCCGCGACTCCATCTGGGAAGACCATCTGTTTTCTGAAATTCTGGAAACCGATGCACAGGTTTCCGCCGTATTTGATGAAAAGATCGTACCACTCTCCGAGGTGCTCAACCTCAAGATCGGCTCCCTCATGACCTTCCCGCACAAAAGCGGCGCGCCCTTCCCCATTCGCCTGCAATGCGGGCAGACCCCGCTGTTTACGGGCCGTCTGGGCAAGCTGGGCAACAAGAACGCGGTCAAAATCGAACGCAGGCTGGTGCCGCCGCAAGAACACCACCTGCCACCACCCCTTGGCGTCCCTCCTCAGCCACCCCACCCACCTGCAGCACACCCAGCGCCAGTTCAGACCGAAGGATCTCCTGAATAATGTTCACACAGATTCAGATGATCATTGAGATCACGCTCTCTGTCTTTCTGTTCCTTGGTATTATCTACAGTTTTTACCTCGGTCGGGTTCTGGGCAACCTCAAGCGCGACCGGACCAGCCTGCTGGAACTGGTGGACAAGCTCGAAAACAGCGTGAACCAGGCCGAAGAAGGCGTGGACAAGCTGCGCGTGGCGGGAGAAGTCAGTGGTCGCCCCCTGAGCCGCATGATCGAACAGGCCAAGATTACCGGCACCGAACTGGACGACATGGCCACCAAGGCCGATTCGGTCGCTGACCGGCTGGACTCGGTTCTCACACAGGTGCCCTCGCAGGAGCGTCGGATGGAAAGCCTGATCGAACAGGCCGAAACCGCACGTCTGGGCATAGAAGAAACACTGGAAAAACTGCAACAGGCCAGCCAGACCGCACAACGGACCGCGCAGGAACTTGTGCAGTCCGCGCTGGAAAGTGCAACCGCTGCGCAAACCGCCATAGCCAAGGCGGTGGAACAGCAGTCATCCGCCCCGCAGGACCAGCCAGCCCCCACCCAGTTTGCCGACACGCTGGACATGCCAATGCCCGCAACCCTGACCAAAGAACGGCCTTACCTGCGCGCCCTTGGCAAAAATCCGACCACCCCACCCGAGCGCGAAAGTGCCTGACCGTTAAGCCATCTCTTAACGCATCAGCCAGAAATTCCGCCCGTTTCCTGCCAGAGCCTCTTCCCATCGTGGGAGGAGGCTTTTTTATACCGCGTGGGCGACTGACAGAAACCGTTGGGTAACTGCCATTTTTTTGCCTTCCCCTCCTTTTTCCGACCATGTTCCGGCCCGGCGATGGATTTTTTTTACCCACCTCTCAAAAAAATTGATCGCGTTAACCTTCTCTTAGCCGTTCGAGGGTTTATTCAACCTTGAAGACGGGCATAAAGCCCACTCGAAATGGAGATCACACCGTGAGCCTTTCTATTAACACCAACACCTCTGCCATGGTTGCTCTGGAAACGCTGAACGCGACCCAGACCCAGCTGAGCGCCACTGAAAACGCAGTTTCCACCGGCAAGAAAGTTGCAAATGCTTCTGACAGCCCGGCTGCTTTCGGTATTGCTTCGCAGATGAACGGCAACATTGCCGGTCAGGGCGCAGTGAACGATGGCCTGTCCTTCGCTTCCACCGTTGTCAGCTCCACCAACAGCGCCGCCAACCAGATCCTTTCCGTTCTGGCAGAAGTTCAGGCTGCTGTGACCACCATGGGCAACAACCAGGGCAGCACCACGTCCCTCGCTCAGATCAACACCGAAATCACGGGTTACCTGAAGCAGATCGACACCATTGCAACCAACGCCACCACCAACGGCGTGAACCTGCTGGTCAGCTCCGCTAGCGCATCCACCTCGGGTTCCTTCAACGGCATCACCGCTGCCAGCGTTGTGTATGTGACCGGTCTGCAGGGCAGCACGGCAACCATCAGCAACCTGTTCAACGTCATCAGCAACAGCAGCATCACTTCCACAAGCTCCGGCTCCCTGACCGAAGCTCTGGGTCTGTCCAGCTCGCTTGACGGTGCCAGCCTGGCAAGCAACAACAACTTCCTCACCTCCACTGGCAGCTTTGCTAGCGGCGTCACCCTGACTTCGGCCATTGCCGCTGTTCAGAAAGCCATCACGGCTATGACGAACGTGACCTCTGAACTGGGTCAGAACACCAAGAACATCGCCAACATGACCACGTTCGGTCAGACGGTTTCCGACAACCTGACGGCTGGTGTTGGCGCCCTGACCGATGCTGACATGTCCGCAGAAAGCGCAAAGCTGACCTCCCTGCAGACCAAGCAGTCCCTGGCAATCAAGTCCCTCTCGATCGCCAACGGCCAGTCCCAGAACATCCTGTCCCTGTTCCAGTCGTAAGACACAGGCTGAACATCTATCCGGTTCAGCCCATCTTACTAAAACAGTCGACAAAAAATGCCCTCAGCGAAAGCCGGGGGTATTTTTTTGCCCAAATTGCAGTACTCCGGCCTTTAGCCAGAGCCGCAGGGCACGCAGGCCTGTCTGACCAACAGACATCTACCCTCCCTCGGCACAGACTGCACAGACTGCACAGACTGCACAGACACCATTCTCCCACAAAAACGTGCAATACCACCCCTCTGCCAGAGCAGAAGGTGCGTCACCACGTGTGCAAAGACTGTTTTCTGGATTAACTGCCCAAGGCAGCAAAATGGGCCAGACGGCAGACCCGGTAATAAGCCACAATACCCCGGCCAGAGCAGCCCGAAGCCGTTTGCGCAGTCACCCTGTGATGCACAAGACCTAAAATTCCGAGAAGATTTTGTGCATCCGGGGAGAGTCTACGGACCGGCTTTATTTCATCAGATTGATGGTGCGCGTCAGCATGGAGCGGGTGATCTGCATGGTGTTCAGATTCGCTTCATACGAATGCTGGGCATCATGCGTATCCATAATCTCGACCATGGTGTTCACGTTCGGCACCTTCACATAACCCTTGGCGTCTGCCGCAGGGTGGGAGGGCTCGTAGCGTGTTTCAAACGGCGTATGGTCCTGCCCGATGGACCTGACCTTAACGCTGGATGCGCCCGTAGCCTGATCCAGCGTGGTCTGGAAGGTAATGGTCTTGCGACGGTAAGGGTCCGCACCGGGGGTAGAGCCGGTTGTATCCTTGTTGGCAAGGTTTTCGGCCGATACGCGCAGGCGTTCTGCCTGTGAGCGCATGCCAGCGGCGGAAATGCCGATCGTGTTGGTAAAATCCATCTGCTGCTTCCGTCCTTACGAACTGGTGCCCAGCGCGGTGGAGAACATGCCCATGTAACGGGTGTAAACCGTTGTGGCAAAGCGCTGCTGGTCGTTGGTATCGGCTATTTTGCCCAGCTCATCTTCCAGCCGGACCTCATTGCCATCAATGGATGCGGTGCCACCCGTGGTTTTGCGCGCAAGGGCGCTATTACCCGGCCCGGCCATATGCCCCGGCTCGGTCTGCACCATGGCCATGGTCATCTGGCTCTGCAATACGCCTGCAAAGGGCGTCACATCCTTGGATACGTAACCCGGCGTATTGGCGTTGGCCACATTACCCGCCAGAACGGACTGGCGCGACTCCAGCCATTGCAGGCGCCGTTCAGCCAGTGAAAACAGGTCAGTCCCGCTATGGGTCAGCGCGGTCTGGGATGACAGTGCCTCCAGCATGAAAATGCCAGCTCCCTTGTGTTTGTGCGGTGCCATAGGGGTAGGTTGGACCTCCGCTGCTCACGGCATTTGAGCCATCAGTAGCGCTCATTCCCCCCGATTACCACAGATTTATTGCTCTCCTCCTCCAGCATCGCCCAATGCCCCATGACAGACGCCCGGCACAGCGTTATGGCATGGTCCAGACGGCACACCACGCCTTTGCCAGAGCGAGCAGAGCATGCGCACACCCAGAATGACCGATGCAACCATTCAGGCCGGGGCAACACTGGCCATGCTGGTCTGGAGCCTGCTGGCCCGTACCGTGCCTGCCGCTCTTGCCGGTCTGTGCATTGCCCTGCTGTTCCCCCTTTGCGTGCGGGTTTGTGCACTTCTGCTACGCTGGCTGCCTGTGGCGGCAGGTGTGCGCCCCCCTATGGAAGCCCCACCCCCGCAACAGCAGCATGAACTGGTAGCAGGCTGCCTGCTGGCGGCTGCCTGCTCGCTCACCCTGCTGATTTATACCCCCCCCTCCGTTGTTCTGGCTGAGGGGGCAGCCCTCCATCTTGCCAACCTGCTGGTCCAGTTTGACCGGCGCGAAGGCTGGCTCCCCAACGCCATCCTCATGCCCATGCTGTTATGCGGGCTGCTGGCGGGGGTGGCACTTGGTCATGCGGGCAGCGCCATTGGAGGGGCCTGCGCTGGCTGGATACTGGGGGGCGCGGGCCTGTTCGGCCTGTCCATTACGCGGCGAGGTAATTTTATGTCCGCAGCCGATGTGCTGTTACTGAGCGCATGCGGGGCATGGGTGGGGCTGGGCGGGTTCTGGGCTTTTCTGCTGCTTGCAGGGTGTGGGTTCTGGGTGGTGCGCGGGCTGCGGCGCACCACGCGCACTCCTATGGTGCAGGCGGCAGTCTGCTCCGCCACGCGCCCTGTATGGCGCTACCCCAGCGCCCTGCCCTGCGCCGTTGGGCTGCTGATGGTATTTTTGCTGCGCAACATCCCCGCCCTGCCCTACTGGGCGCAGTTCATGCTGGGCGGTTAGCACACGAGGAGCAGACCATGCTTATATGGCTCCGACCCGCATCATACGGGTCGGGCCGGACCTGCTCTGGCCGAATCCATTCCGGCGGGTCAGGGTTTGGTAGCAGCCGCAGCAGGCTTGGATGCTGGGGCCTTACCGGGTTTTGGCCCACCGACCTGTGTAAGCAGGCGGAACACACGCCCGCTCTCACCATCCATGCTCCGGTCCCCCACCAGATGGGCCAGCCATGCCAGCGTCTGCGCGTCCGACGCCTGAGAGGCATCGGAGGCCAGACGCAGGGCAAGTGTCTGCTGGGCAGCACTCAGCGGGCCTTGAGGTGGAATCTCCTCCTCGGCCATTTTGCGCACACTGGCCACGGCGGCGGGCCATTCGCCCCGGCTTTCATGAATACGGGCGGCCATATCCAGCGAGTCGGAAAAACTGTCCCCGTTCAGCAGGCCCAGAGCTGCGGTCTGGTCACCTTTGGCCAGTGTAATCCGGGCCTGCAGGCGGCGGCGCGAGGCCTTCATGTCATCAGGCAGGTCGGGGCTGTCCGTGCGCTGGAGCACATCGGTCGCGCTTGCGAGGTCTTTGAGCGCAATATAGGATTCAGCCAGTCCCTGCCCCGCCAGAGCCTTGAGTTCGGGCGAATCCAGCATGGGCACGGCATCGGAAAACGCTTCCTGCGCCTCATCCGCCAGCCCAAGACCCAGCAGCATCTTGCCGTAGGCCATCAGGATTTCGCCCTTTTTGGTGCCCGGTTGCAGGGCGGACAGATGGGCACGCAACATGGCCGCACCATGCAGGATGGAATCCCGGTCCGTATCCTTGACAACTTCGGAGGCTACTGCGGCAAGGGTCTGGAACAGCATGGGTGACAGGACAGGTTCAGACACCTGCTCGGGCGTGTCCTTGACCATATCCAGCGTTGCCAGAGCCTCGGGCCATTTGCGCGCACGCATATAGGCATCGGCCTGCAATAGCCGCACCGTGGCTTCGCGCCCGGCAAGACGGGCATCGGGCATAAGGCCGTTAAACATTTCCGCTGCGGCAACCGGGGTCAGCTTGCCGTCGGACATATCGAGCGAAATTTTCTGCTCCAGCGCCTTTTCCGCCACCACGGCATCCCGATCGACCGAGAGCGCACTGAACGCATCATACGCCTGGGCACGCCTGCCCGTGCGCAGGTCGCGGAAGGCTGTCGCCAGCTTGTAAGCAGAGCCTGCTGGCAGCTTGTCCAGCGCGCTCAGGTCCTCCGCCGTGCCGTAACGGCCAATCTGCTCGGCTGCAAAGGGCAGCAGCACGCTGCGCACACTGGTCGGGTAATTATCCAGCCGGGTAAAGTCCCGCGCCAGCAGATGGGCGGCCTCGGCCTCATGCCCGCCCTTGAAGGCAAGGTAGAGGCCACGCCAGACCTGTGTTGCACGCTGCTCGTTATCGGGCCATGGGCCTTCAAGCAGGAAGGCGCCATCCATATTGCCGCTCAGCAGTTCGGATGCGGCAAGCAGAAAGCTGACCTCCGGGCGCACGGCCTCCTCGGGGTCATCTTCTAAAGCGACGGTCAGGATTCCGCGGGCTTCCAGAAAAGCGCCAACGCCAAAGGCCGCACGGGCTTCCTCCAGCCGGGCGGCAAAGCGCTGGGCAGGGTCGGAATCGGCCGCAGCCAGCAGGGCTTTGTGCAGACGGGCTTCCAGTTGCTCATCGGGCAGTTTTTGCAGGCCCAGCCAGTCCAGATCGACCGTGTTGGCGTACACGGCCACCTTGCTGTCGGGGAGCTGGTTTTCACCCGATGTCAGCAACGCGCCATCGGGGGTTGCGCGCAGCCCCACATCGGGCGAATTCGCGGCCACAACCACGCCTTCGGTCGTAGGCCAGACGTCATACCCAGCCCCATGACGGAAGGAGAGAATACCCCCGTCATCCGTGGTGGAGGTGCCCACAAACAGCTTCTGCCCGGATGCAGGGTCCGTAATGCTGAGCACCCGGCCGGGCTTGCGCATGGGGTAGAGAATTCCCCCATCCGCCACAACCGGGTTGATCACGCGCCGGTCGCCATAAACGTTACCCGGCGGGGGCTTGTCCCCCAGCACCCAGCCTTCTGCCTGCTGGGACAAAAAGAACTCGCGCGTGTCGGGCAGTTTGACCTGCAACAGGGTAGCACCCGGCAAGGTGGTAACGGTCAGGGTGGAAAAAACACCATCCCCGTGCAGGGCGCTGGTATCCATGGGTTCGGCATTGTCCACCACGATCACAAAGCTGTCGCCACTGCGGAAGGCAGCCAGCCCCATACGGGGGGATAGTGGAATGAGAACACGGCTGGTTGATGTGGCGGGCACATGAATGGGGCCTGCTCCCCCGCCAGCAACACTGGAACCTGAACCACCGGGCTGCCCTGCCTTTTGCCCCGGTTTACGCCTATTGCCCCCGGCTTGTGGGGAAGAGTCAGGCGGGGGGAGCGGCACGTCCAGCACTGTGGCTTTCCACGGTGCGGGCAGCCCCTTGAGCAGATCGGCATCCGCTGCGGCACCGGGGGCGGGCGTGGCTGCGGCAGCACCTGCCGTAGCGGCCACACCGGCTGCGGCGGCAGCGGCAGTTGCCGCGTTAAGCCCCCTGCCCTTGGGGGGCACGGCCTGAGGGGTGCGGGGCGCATGGGTGCGCCGCGCCGCATCGGCCACGGTTGTCATGGCGGAGCAGGACAGAAGCAGGGCAAGGGGAAGAAGGCAGCGTCTCATGCAAACGGATCTGCTGAAATACACGTCTGGTTAATCCTGAACGAACAATGGCCCCGCCATACGGCGGGACTCTTCTGCACATATGATAGCGGGTGCAGGAGAACTGTGGTGACCGGTCCGCCTGCCGCCAGAGCAGTCAACACGAACCTGTCAGTCATGCAGGACCAGAACGGACGCTGCCGCTGCTGCGCACTCATCAATACCCTGAAGCATCATGCGTTAAGTATAACAACCCAGTCCCGGCCGGTTGCCCGATGGGGCCGGGGCAGACCCGACCCAACGCACGATCAGGCCAGAAGGTTGATAAAGCTGGCCGAACCGGAATGTTTGTTATGCGTATTGCCCGAAGGCACAACCTGCCCCGTGGCATCAAACTGCATGGAGGAGGAGGAGCCGTCCTGACTGGTGGACGCAACCCTGAGCGCGCTGGAGGCAACATGCTCGGGCTGGACCGAGCGGTGGGCCGCATGAGCCATGTGGGCCGTAGCCGTGCGCATGCTGGAGGCAAGCTGGGCGGCAACCGTGGTATCTGCCATGTGTATGGAACCTCTTCAGGACTTACAGGAAACACAGAACCGGTATGCCGCACCGTAGCGCCGCATGCAAACCGGCAAAAAATCTTACCCCCAGATTATGGGATGGTCATGCCTTAGCCAAGGTGTTTTTTGGAGTCTGCCCTTGCACAGCCCCCAATGCACCCCAAATACCCGACCAGAACCGTGCCCCGGCCTGTCGGACGGAGTTGGTCCACCGCGGTTCCCTGCGGCATCGAGCGCACACATTCGACAGAACCAATAGACGGAAAAAAACATGCGCCTGTTGTGTATCGGAGACACCTCAACCCAGGGGGATATCCGCCCATACCGTGGTCTGGCGGAAGCGGCGGTTGAGGGGGCGTTGTCCCTGACCATGTCCGGCCCGGAAGGAGTTGTGGAAACCCTGCGCCGCTCGCAGTACGATATTGCGGTCATCCAGCAGGCCCGGCCCGATACGCGCCTGCTGCGCCACATCCGCAACTCCCGCATTCCCACCCCGATCATCATGATCGTGCGCACATCCACCCCGCAGGAAGTGGCGGAAACCCTGTCCATTGGCGCGGATGACTGCGTAAGCGCCACCATAGAGCCGGTGGAACTGCTCGCCCGCCTGCGCGCCATTGTGCGCCGCACCGGCGGGCATGACAGCCTGAGCCTGCATGTCGGCCGCATGGTTGTCACCGTCGACCGCAGACAGGTTCTTATAGATGACCGCCCCCTCCCCCTGACCCCGCGTGAATATGACGTGATGGAACTACTGACCCTGCGCAAGACACAGGTGCTGAGCAAGGAAGCCCTGCTGGACAACCTGTATGCCGGGCAGGAAGAACCACACGCCAAGATCATTGATGTGATGATCTGCAAGATCCGCAAAAAACTGCGCGATTTTGGCATTACCGACCCGTTTATAACCCAATGGGGCATTGGCTACAGGCTGAACGAGCAGGCGTTCATACCCCTTGGTGCACGCATGAACGCGCACAGCGCCACCCCCGCCTCGCGCGAGACAAGTCTGCCGGTTACACGGGGCATTAACGTTATTTCCCCCGCCACCAAAATGGACGTGCTCTAATCTGCAAAGACTGGCCGGGCAGGCATAAAAGCCACTGGCCTTGCAGGGACCAAATGGATTAGGGTATCCCCACGTTCCAGACCACTCTCATGGCGGCAGGTGGCATGTCCCCTCCGCGCCAGACAGGGCCACTATGACCAGCGATCTTACCACACGCAGCCTCGATGCGCTCAACGCCTACGGGCAGACCCAGAAGAGCATGCAGTCCACAACAGACGGGCAGGACACGGGTTCCACAGGCGGAGCCGATATTGTTTCGGGCTTTACGTCCGCACTGGATAACGCGCTCAAGGGCGCCATCCAGACCGGTAAAACAGCAGAAACCCAGACGGCAGATGGCCTGTCCGGCAAGGGCAACATGAGCGATATCGCCACCTCGGTCGAGGAAGCCAAGCTGACCCTGCAAACCGTAACCACCGTGCGCGACCGTATGGTGCAAGCCTATCAGGAAGTCATGAAAATGTCGATCTAAGACCTAGCCCATGCACAACACGGTCGATATCCACGACATTCTGCGCCAGACACTGTTTGTGGCGGTCAAGCTGGGGGCTCCCTCCCTGCTGGCCTCGCTGGTGGCGGGTGTTCTGGTATCGCTCTTTCAGGCCATGACGCAGGTGAGCGAAGCAACACTCTCCTTCGTGCCCAAGTTTGTAGCCGCCATGGCCGCCCTGCTGCTGACCGGCTCCTACATGGCCTCTACCCTGAATACCTACGCCCGCACCATTTTTGACCAGGTCATTATGGTTGGCGGGTCATGACCGGCCCCCACACCACCCCGTGGGCATGACCGACTACCTGCTGTTCCCCGGCGGGTCCATACAGGTACTGGCCGCCATGTTCCTGCTGGTGCTGTGCAGGGTCAGCGCGCTGGTCATGGCCTCCCCCGGACTGGGGGAGAGTACATCCCCCATGATCGTCCGCGCAGGCATTGCACTGTGCATCAGCATTGCCATCCTGCCCCTTGAGCAGAATGCCCTCAAGGACGTATCGGGGCAGGCGCTGCACATGCCCGCCCGCGCCATTGCCATTATTGCGGGCGAACTGCTGTACGGTATTTTTATTGGCTGGCTGGCCCGGCTCGTCTCGCTCGCACTGGGCATTTCCATGCAGTTCGTGGCCATTTTTACCGGCCTTTCCAGTGTGCTCCAGCCCGACCCGGACCTGGGGGCGGGCAGCACCGCCATCAGCCATATGGCCTCTTTTATGGTGCCGGTTATTTTTCTGTCCACAGGGCTGTACGCGCTGCCACTGACCGCCATTACCGGCTCCTACAGCGTATTCCCCCCCGGCCATGTTCCCATGGTGGGAGATATGGCGCACAGCGTAACGCAGGTTACGTCCCAGACCTTTATGCTGGCCTTTCAGCTTTCGGCCCCGTTTGTGCTGATCGGCACCTTGTGGCCTGCCATGCTGGGGGTGCTCAACCGGCTTATGCCGTCCATTCAGGTCTATTCCATGGCCATGCCCGCACAGTTGCTGGGGGGCGTTCTGCTGCTGGCCATTCTTATTCAGGTCATGAGTGGTGTCTGGCAGGAGCGGGCGGGCGACATGCTGCTTGGCCTGCCCGGAATTGGCGCCACCCCCGCGCACCACTAGGAGCACGCGCGCATGGCCGACGACAGTTCAGGCGAAAAGAGTCAGGCCCCAACCGGAAAACGGCTGGAAAACGCGCGTGAGGAAGGCAATATTGCCCAATCGCGCGAGGTGCAGCTTCTGGTTGTGCTGAGCGGCTTCCTGATCGTTTTCACCACCAGCACCGGCCTGTCCGCCTACAGGTTTACCAAACACATGTATGGGCTCATGGCCCATTTTGACAGTATTCCCTTCGACCGTGCCTCCCTCTACCGCGCATCCGTACAGGCGTCGCTGGAGGGGGTCTGGCTGGCGGCACCTCTGGTGGGCACGGGGGTGCTGATCACGCTGGCCTTTGGCGTGATCCAGAGCGGCTTTCTGTTCCGCCCCCAGGCCATTCTGCCCGACATGACGCGCCTGTCTCCCGCCAAGGGACTCTCGCGGCTGTTCAGCAAGAACAATCTGGTGGAAACCGCCAAAAGCCTTATCAAGCTCGTGGTGTTTGGCTGCGTCCTGTTCGGGGTCGCCAAGGAGACCCTGCGTGTGGCCCCCGTTTCCGAACGGTGGAGTGTGCTGCACCTGACGCATGAGCTTGTCTCGTGGTTTGTGTACGCAACTCTGGTGCTGCTGGTGGTGCAGGCCGTTATAGCCGTGCTTGATGATGTGTGGACACGCTGGAACCGGCTGCAGAAACTGCGCATGAGCTTTCAGGAAATCAAGGACGAAACCAAGGAAATGGACGGGGACCCCAAGGTAAAGGCCCGCCAGCGGCAGATGCGCATGCGCCGCCGCCGCCGCATGGTGCAGGCGGTCAGGGACGAAGCCACCGTGGTCATTACCAACCCGACCCACTACGCCGTGGCCCTGCAATACGAAAACGGGGTCCATGCCGCGCCTAGAATTGTTGCCAAAGGCACGGATGAACTGGCCGCGCGTATGCGAGAAGCTGCGGAGGAGGCGCGCATCCCCATTGTGCCCAACCCGCCTCTGGCGCGCGCGCTGTACACCCTGCCACTGGATTCGGAAATTCCGGCCGAATACTTCCAGCCCGTCGCCACCATTATTGCTTATGTCATGAAGCTCAAAACCCCCGGCGCACGGGCTGTGACTCCACTCCCGCAGCAACCGCCCCCTCCCCGCCGCTAACGGCCGGAAAACGGCGGTTTACAGTTCTTTCACACAGGAAAAACTTGCGTTTCATACCCTACATGCTACTCAGTCGGGTAACTCAGGCGCAGGTCGTGTGGTCAGGCGTGTTGCTGCCCCCCGAACCTGCTCGCCATCAACCCGTGGCTGATGCGTGTGCCCCAGCGGGCACAGACAGCCCAGCGTAAGATAACTGCGCATCCACAAGGCAGGGACGACACATGTCTATTTTTAACTCCCTTACCACGGCTGTCAGCGGGATTAACGCTCAGTCCACCGCGTTTACCAACCTCAGCAACAACATCGCCAACAGCCAGACGGTTGGCTACAAGGCCGACACCACCGCGTTCCAGGACTTTGTGGCCGGTGCAGGGTCCACTTCGGGGTCGTTCGCACAGGGTGTGGCCAACTCCGTAGCCGCCGTTACCGTGCAGCACGTCAACTCCCAGGGGACCGCCGCCTCCAGCACGGACAAGCTGGCCATGTCCATTTCCGGCAACGGGCTGTTCAACGTTTCCAAAAAAACCGGGGCAGTGACTTCGGCTGGCGCCGACTTTGCTCCCGAACAGTACTACACCCGTAACGGTGAGTTCTATGAAGACAAGGACGGCTACCTGCAGAACACCAGCGGCTATTACCTTGATGGTTACATGGTGGACCCCACAACCGGCGCGCTGAACACATCGGGCGTTACCCAGATCAATGTCGCCAATGTGACTTTCCGGCCCACGCAGACCACAACGCTCACAGCAACAGGCACCCTGTCTTCCGTTACCGGGGCAACCCCGGTGACAACAAACACCACTGTTTACGATGGCACCTACAATCAGGCCAACCCCACAGCCAATACCGGGGATGTCACCCTGACGTGGACGCAGTCCTCCGCCACAGAATGGACTGTAGCAGCCACTTCCCCCACCTCGGGCATGTCCGTCACACCCACAACGGCCTATACGGTGGATTTCAACACCGATGGTTCGCTGAAATCGGTGACAGACAGCTCCGGCAATAACGTGACCTCTACCCTGAGCGGGGCCACCGCCAACCTGCCGATCTCCATTACCTACCCCAATGGCAATACGCAGAACGTAAACGTCAACATTGGCACCATTGGCGGCACAAGCGGCATGTCCCTCAGTGTCTCCTCCACAACGCCAAAAACTGTCAGTGACAGTGTGACCTCCGGCACGTACCAGAGTGCAAGCATTGAAAGCGATGGCTCTGTCATGGCCACGTTCGACAACGGGGACACACAGTTGATCGGTAAGGTGGCACTCAGCAACTTTGCCAATGTCAACGGTCTGCTGGCGCAGGATGGTCAGGCATACACGGCCACCGCCGCCTCGGGCAGTGCCAGGACCGGGCTGGTAGGGCAGAACGCAACAGGCTCCCTGACGGTTGGCTATGTGGAATCCTCCACCACCGATCTGACCAGCGACCTGTCCGCCCTGATCGTGGCGCAGGAAGCTTACACCGCCAATACCAAGATCGTAACCACGGCAGACCAGCTGCTCCAGGCCACCATTGCCATGAAGCAGTAAGCCACTTTTTAACCCAAAGTGCTTCTGCACCGGCCTGCCGCAAAACAGGCCGGTTTTTTGTGCCTGCCTATTCTGCGGCTATCGGGTAATCATCCACATCATCCAGCCCGTAATCAGAGAGCACAAAATTGCTCACCAGTTCCACCATTCTGGCTGAACGCTGGCTCAGATCCGCGCAGTCGGCAGAGGCAAGCTGGCTCATGGCCGATGTTTTTTCTGTCAGGTCACGCAGGGCGGCGGCCTCGCGGTGTGTCCCTTTAACGCTCTGCTGCTGACCACCCATTTCCTTGTTGATCTTGCAGATGGCGTTGTTCACCACCGCAATGCCTGCCCCGATATCGGAGAGGTCCTCCACCATCTGGTTCACGGCATCTGCCCCGCTGCGGATAACCGCTTCGTTTTTTTGCGCACTGGCTGCAATCTGGCGGGCGGCTTGGGATGTTTTAACCGACAGGTCCCGAATGGCCATGGCCACAACCGAAAACCCGCGGCCCATGGCCCCGGCCCGCGTAGCCTCCACATTGGCGTTAAGAGCCAGAAAGTTGGTCTGGGCCGCAATGCTCTGAATGGCGCCAACCAGATCGGCTATGGTTTTCCATGCGATTTGAATATCCGCCATGGTGGCGCGCACATCGTTCATGTTGGTATTGCCGCGCGCTGCGGCTTCCACACATTTGCGCGCGGCATGCTCGGCAGCCACCGTCTGCCCCGAAACATCGTCCAGCGAAGTCTCCAACGTGGCCGTAGCATTGGTCAGGCGATGAATGGAGCCGACCTGCGCCTCGTTCTGGCTGAGAATACGGGCATTACTCTTGCTGATGGAGGCGGCGGCATCCTCCACCTGTGTGGAAACCTCGCGAATGTCGGAGACCACGTCGTTCAGTCCGGTTTTGAGCTTGGCAAAGGCGGCAGCCAGCACGGGGGAGCGTTCGGCCACATCCCGCGCCAGTGTCGCACTCAGATCCCCTTCGGCCACGCGCTCAAGGGCCTGGGCAATCTGTTCCAGCGCCGAGCGCTCGGATGCGGCTTTCTGCCGCTCCTCCTCCAGCCGTGCAAGATAGGTGGAAATGACCAGATCCATATCCAGAAACGCGGCCTTGAGAATCGCCCCGATCTGGTGGCCCAGCTTTTCGCCCAGTTCGGCCTCGGCCTCCGCACGGCCAAAAGCGAAGCGCCGCCCACCCCGCACCCCCCGCCTGATCAGGCGGCGGCATATGGCATCCAGCAGCACGGCGTAGCCGTCTATATACCACCGTGGCTCCAGCCCTATGCGGGCATGGGCATGGCCAATCCGGGTAACATCACTGACGTAATCCGGCCCGAACTTGCCCGATAGAATGGTCTCCCAGTGCATCTGCTGCAAGGAGCGGGCCTTGACGGTAATGGCTTCGGTCGGGAAAAACCGCGCCAGTTCCGGCACATCCTGCACACGTTGATAAAATTCGGACAGACTCTCGTCCAGAATCTCGGCCATATCAGGGCGCATACCGGCCAGCGTTTCACGCTCATGCCGCTCTATGCCCATAAAAGACAGTCTGTCAGCTATTGAGGCAGGCTGCCAATGGCCAGCCCGCGCGTCCGAATTTTCCATAGTCGAGCCACCTTTTTTGGCCCCTCGACCGTTCAGAGCATGGCGTTGGTATCAAACTCCTGTCCGGAACCTGCGGATGTTTCCAAGCCTTCCAGAACGGTTTCTGCAATCCCGACCAAGGGTGCAAGGGACAGATTGGTATCAAGAATAGCGCGGATGCCATAACGCTGTGCCTGAGCGGCAAGCCTTACAAACAACTCCCTGTCTTCATAATTGGTAGCCCCCGCATCCAGCGAATTCGCCTTCATGATCATGGACCACAAACGCTGGTTCTTGGTCAGGGCCTTCAACCGAACGGAGGGGTCGGAACTGGCGGATGCCGTTTCCAGCTCTTCGATCAGCAGTCTGAAGCAGGTTGCATCGGCCTGTCGGTCCGTCAGGGAATACCCTGCCACATTCTGATAGGCACGCATTGCAGGATGGATCATGATTGCACCATATTTTTATTGGCTGTTCCCGCCAGCAAGGGCAAAAATCAGCAATGTGTGTATGCCATTCATTCTACACCCGGCGTTAGAGCGTGACCAGTGCTACCTAACGGAACCCGCACGCCAAGTGGTGGCAGGAATTTATAAAAATTTTCTATACTTTTGCCGATTCTTCGCCATACCGGGCATCAATCTGCAACACGCTCGCGTGAGCGCGTTATACGGCGCGCAGCAAAAAGGCCGGGCACACATGCACCCGGCCTTTCTGCTACGCACAAGCACCTCCTTCGAGGTGGAACACATATCCTAGAAGTCCGTCCAGTCGCCAGCCGAGCTGCTTTCCAGCTGGCGCGAGGGGGTGGGTTTGCCTGCCCCAAGGGCCGCAGGCCGGCGGGGCGTGCGGGCCGGGTTGGCCAATGCCGGACGGGCCGAACCACCATGAGGTCTGGCCAGTGCAGGGCCAGCACCGGGCAGGGTAAAGTGGCCCACCACACTCACCAGATTAGCTGCCTCGGTCTTGAGGTTATGGGCCGCAGCCGCAGTTTGTTCCACCATGGCGGCATTCTGCTGGGTTGTGGCGTCAATATGGGTAGCGGCGGCATTGACCTCGCCCAGACTCCCCACCTGCTCGCGGGCCACATTGGCGATGTTGCCCGCATGGGTGGTAATGGCTTCCACCTGCCCGGCCACCAGCCTGAGTTCCTTGTCCGTCTGTTCCACAAGGCGCACGCCCTCGGTCACCTGCCGGGTGGAAATCTCAATCAGGCTCCGGATATCGCGCGAGGAGGTGGAGGAACGCTGCGCCAGTGCGCGGATTTCGGTTGCGACCACGGCAAACCCGCGCCCTGCATCACCCGCGCGAGCGGCTTCCACCCCGGCATTCAGGGCCAGCAGGTTGGTCTGGAAGGCAATGTCATCAATAATGCCAATAATGGCGGACATTTTGGCCGACGAAGTTGCAATTTCCTGAATCGCGGACATGGCCGACAGCATGACCTTGGTAGAACGCTGCACGGCGGCATGGGCGCTCTGTGCTGCATCACGCGCTTCCTGCGCAGCTTCGGCCTGATTATCCACACCGTTTTTAACACTGGTTATGGAAGCCGTCATCTGGCCCATGGCCGCAGCCTGCCGCTCGGTTCTCTGGGCAAAATCCTGCGAAGCTTCGGCAATTTCCAGCGACCCGCCCTGAATGAGGGCCGAAGCTGCCGCCACATCGGCCATAGCTTCGGACAGGGAGACCACGGCCTCGTTAAAATCACGGCGCAGGGCATCAAACTCTGGCGCAAAGGGAGATGTAAACTGGAAGGCCAGATTACGATCCGCCAGTGTGCGCAGCCCTTTACCCAGTTCCACAATCATGCCGTTCTGCTCTACGGCCCGCTGCTGTGTCAGCTCACTCAGGCGCTGCTGTTCGTCGGCGCTGTCCTGCGCAATTTTTTGCAGATCAAGCTGCTTGACCAGCGCAGCGCGGAAGGTGGTCAGCGCTCTGGCAAGCCGCCCGGCGCAATCCGACCAGTCAACATACGGAATTTTCTCATCCAGCTTGCCTGCTGCAATGCGCTCGGTCAGGGCTGTAATGGTCTCAAACGGTGCGGCAGCAAGGTTGGTGAGCACCCAGCGGGCCAGAAATACCATGAGAGAACTGACCACAAAACCGCCCAGACCCAGATAACGCTGCACAGTCAGCGGCAGGTCCAGTTCGGAGCTGACAAGCTGCATCAGTATCTGTAAAATCATGTAGGCTTGCAAAAAGGCCATGACGATGGAAATTTTCCGTCTCAGGGGCGCTCTCTCGGTAAACCAGGCCAACATACTTTTCCACCTCAATGCCAGTTATTGCATAAGGCATAACCGATTTTACCCCCGGTTCGTCAATTTAACGTTAAGAAATATGTTAAATTTAATCTAACCATAACTCCCGCACCCCACCACCATACCGCTTGGCCGGAGACAAAAAAAAGGGGCATGGCAGCGCCACGCCCCACCACGCCCTATGACCCGGTTGAGGGCGTATCCGCATTCTTGCTGGACGAAGACTTGGACGCGTTGGACACGTTGAGCAACTGGCTCATGGGGATTGTGGCCCCACCCATCTGCACCTGCATGTCGTTGGCACCGGTCTGGATACCGGTAATGGTACCCGTAACGGTAAAGGGAACATCGGACGTATTGCCCGCTGAATCCATGGTTTTGACTGCAACGCTGTAAGCACCGTCGGACAGCTTGTTGCCTTTGTTGTCCGTGCCATCCCATGTCCAGGTATTGGTGCCGCTGCTGGCGCTAACCAGAGCGTCCTTGACAATGGTGCCACTTGCATTGGACACGGCGATAGCCACGGTCTGCCCCGAACTTCCCTTGTAGTTGAGGGTCGCCGAGCTGTTCTGCAGCGGCAGGGTAGTGCTGCTTGCCGTAGCCTGCGAACCAACCAGTGCGCTATCCGCACTCAGCTGCCCGCTCTCGTTCAACGAGATGAGCGAGGAAAGCTTGGCGTTGGTCTGCACCTGCTGTTCAACCCCGGCAAACTGCACCAGTTCGCTGGTAAATGAGTCCGAGCTCATGGGGCTGCTGGGGTCCTGGTGCTGGAGCTGCGTGGTCAGCAGGGTCAGGAAGGTGGTGTAGTTATTGGCAAGGGAAGACAGCGCAGCCGTACCTGACGTGGAAGACGAGGCCGAGGTCGACAGTCCGGACGTAGCCGCAGAACTCTTGGCCGTTGCTTCCGCTGCCGAGAGCAGGGAGTACTCGTTGGTTGTCAGTGATGTCGAGGACATGTGCCCGCTTCCTTCCTGTCTGCCTGTAACGCGCCCGGGTCAGGCTGTAATATTAACCCCACGTCCATCATACGAGCGCGTAGTAGGGGCAACCGCCCCATCCACCTGCGCCTGATCCGTTGCCAGACCCTGTATGGCTGGCTGGGACCTGCTGGCCCAGACGTTCCCGCCCGAGGGCTGGTTACCGCCCTGCCCGGCACTGGTGCCCGCTCCGCCAAAGGCTCCGCCTGCCGTGCTGCCATTATCCTGCTGACTGGCGGTGTTGCTGGCATCGCTCGCACTCACAACATCAATCTTGATCTGCCCTACGTTTACACCCGCCGCATCCAATGCTGCAACAAGCTCGTGCCGTGTGTTGGCCAGATGGTGCGCGGTTGCGGCGTCCTCGCTTTGCAGCACAACGCCAGTGGTCACGCCATCACTCCCCTGTACGCGCACATGGACAGGGGTGGAATCGGCGGTCATGACGGTCATGGACATCCCCGTATCCGCACTGGCGAGGGAGAACAGGCCCGTAGTCGCCCCATCTTCCGTTGTGGAGGCGGAGAAGGCCGCAACCTGCGCAGGAGCGGCCTGCGGGGAACGCCCGCCATCCAGCAGCGCCGAACCCAGCGTGGAAGCAAAGCTGGAACCCCCCTGCGCGGCCTCCTGCGCCAGTGTGCTGGTCGAGGCCGCACCATCAGCCAGCACTGCCTGCCCTTCCGCCTCCGCCCCGTTACCCGACTGGTCGGAAAAACCGGACGGGTTCTGCCTCGTGGCCTCCTGCACAGCGCCGCCCAGCGCGACCATGGCTGTTGTAGCGCCAGATGCCAGACCACTGGTGGCATCTGGCGTCAGGGAAAGCCCGGCAACCCCGTCCTGCGCCTGTGCGCCAGACCCGGCAGTGCGGGTGACGCTTACATTGCTCACCGCCGCGGCAACCTGCTGGAGCGTAAACGCCACCTGCCGGGCCGCATCTGTGACCGTACCCGTGGCTGTGGCTGTGGCCTGTGCGCTGGCAGCCTGACTGGCAGCACTGGCAGCAGCAAGGGAAATGGCATGAGCAGTAGCATGCTCACCAGTACTGTCTGTGCCCATAACCGCGCCCGAAGCCGCACTGGCAGTAACGTTCTGGACTACTGTGGCCTGTGCCACCGGTGTAGCCTGCGTGCTGCCCAAAGCCGACAGGCTGGCAGAGCCAGCCCCTGCAGCCCGTGTAGCAGGCTGCGCCACGGCAGAGGCAAGCCCCACGGGCAGAGCACTCAGAGGCTGAACCCCCAGACCCGCAATCAACGAGACAGAGCCGCTCTGCCCGGCAGCGGAGGGCAGGCTCTGTGCCCCAGACGCATCTGCCGCAGCCTGAACAGCGCCTTGCAACACACCGGACGGAGCCAGCGCCCCCGCACCCTGCCCTGTGCCGCCCTGTACGGACGCCAACAGGGGGGAGGCTGCCTGTGCGGCTCCACCCTGCGTGCTGTCTGCCCCTGTTGTTGTGGCATCGGTCCCGGCCTGCGCTCCGGCCACGCTCGGGGCAGCGCCCTGCGCCGTGGCAGCACCCTGCATGGCCATCTGCAGCAGCATTTCCGCCGTGCTCCAGACCGTTGTACCCTGCCCGGCATCCGCTGTAGCGGCACTGGTGGTAGCCGCTGCACTGTCTGCACTGTCTGCCGCAACCGTTGCGTCATGATCACGACGGCTGTCGGGCTGGCTTTTCTGGCCTCTGGCGGGCTGGGTCTGGGCGGTTGTCGCGGCGTTGCTGGCACTGGCCTTACCTGCCTGTGCGCTGGCTGTTACACGGGTATGTTTTGCACCCGCCACCGTATGCGTACCGGGTTGGGCAGGGGTGGCGCTGCTCTGGCTGGAGGTATCGTCCGCGGTGGTGTCGGTCTGGTCCGTATCCGCCTGCTGTATGCTGCTGGCCGCACTGGTGTTGCCGGGCTGGGTCGTGGTCGCCTGCGTGGTGGTGGCAGGGGCGGACATGCTTTTGAGCACTGCCGCAAAACCGCTGCCCTGCCCGGACGCACCGGGACCAGCAGATGTGGTGCTACGCGACGTAATGGCGGCCAGCAGGGAGGAGAGGGGGGCTTCCTGCGCGTTTTCGCTCAGGTTGGACCCGCTTGTAGATTTGATACCCATTATTTGCTCCCTCCCGCCAGCGGACGCACCGCCAACATTCCCTTACGCTCAGGCCGCTGCGGCCGCGCCGGGGTTGGTCGCCTCGGACAAGGCCGAATCCAGCTCGGCAAAAGTTGGCATAAACGCATGGGGGATATCCTTGCGCCCGATTTCCGCGCAGATCTGCGGTGGGTTGCCTTGCAGATGTGCCACAAATACCGTGCGGATCAGGTCCTGGTACCGTGCGTCCTGCATGATCACATCACGCATCCTAGACGAAAGTGGGGCCACAACGCCATAAGACAAAAGCACGCCCAGAAAGGTGCCAACAAGCGCGCCTGCGATCATCTCACCCAGAATGACCGGTGGCTTGCTGATGGACGCCATGGTTTTGATAACCCCGAGCACGGCGGCCACAATGCCAAGGGCTGGCAGGGCGTCTGCAATGCTTTGCAGGCTTTCGGAGGTATGCAGCTCTTCGCTCAGGTTCTTTTTGAGCTCGCGCGCCATGACCTCATCAAGCTGGTAGGCGTCATCCATGTTCAGACTGACCAGACGCAGGTAATCGCAGATCAGCGCACGGGTGGGCACATCATCCCTCACATTGGGGGAAAGGGCGAAAATGCTGCTGTCATTCGGGTTTTCAATATGTTCTTCAAGCGCCATGTTGCCCTTGGCCTGCGCAAGCCGCATGAAGCGGAACAGCGTGACCAGCAGCTCCGTATAGGCCGCCTTGTTGTAGCGTGGCCCCTTGATAGTGCGGCGCAGATAGTGCGGGAACTCCTTGAGCACGTCCTTGGAATTGGACATGACAAAAATACCCACCGCAGCCCCCAGAATGGTCAGCAGTTCGAATGGCATGGACATGATAAGGGGAGCCAGCGCCCCCCCGGATGCCACAAACGAACCAAATACGCAGAGCAGCGCAAAAATGAGCCCCCCGATGAACAGCATTTAACGATCTCCACTTCCATCTACTTGCACCAGACGGGCACACTGCCTGCGGCACGGTCATCATCGTGTTACGGGCGGGCTACTGCGGCGCGGGTGTCCACGTATCCTGCGAGGGTTGAAAAGGCTGGTCCACTGGCGGCTGGGTCTGCTGACCCTGCGATGCGCCGGGCCGCGTTACGCTACGCACCCGCACACCCCGGTGGCGCCGTGCGGCGGGTGCGGCCGGTGGAGCGGGAGCCGGAGTGGCCGGTGCCACTGCCGGAGCCGCAGGGGCGCGGGCCTGACCGCCTGCGGGTGCGACAGGCACATTCCCTGCCGGGGCCGGGGCCGCAGGGGTGGCGGCAGGCTGGCCTGCCTGCCCGGCAGAAGGCTGCTGCACTGCGGGGGCACCCCCACCGGCGGTCAGCGGCACAATAGCCGCACCACCAGCCTGAGGATTAACAAAGCGGCGGTGCAGGATCAGCACCACGCGGCGGTTGGCGGCGGAGCCGGGGTCTGCTGGCAATGCAAGGTCCCGGTCCGCACGGCCTGATACGCTCAGAATATTGCGATCCGGGTAGCCTGCCCTGACCAGCACCTCCCGCGCGCCATCGGCCCGCAGGGCAGACAGGGTCCAGTTGGACATACCCGAGCCATGCTTGGTGCTGCGGTACTGATCCGCATCCGTATAACCCACAATGGAGAGCTGCTCCGGCATGGGCGCCAGCCACGCACCAATCTGCTCGAGCATCTTGCGCCCGGCAGCGTTGGGGGTGGCGGAGGCCGTATCGAACATGGGGGTATTGTTGGCATCGCGCAGTTCAATACGGATATCATCCCGCCCGAAGGAGACGGACATGTTCTTGGCCGCTGCCTGCGTATCGGGGTTCTGCTCCACGGACTGTTCAAGCCCCTGCACCATGCTGTCGATCTTGGACTGCTCGGCCGCAGCGGCCACGGGGTTATCCACGCCAATGGTGCCAATGCTCTTGCCTCCCCCGCTTTCCGGCCCGCCAACAGGAATAATGGCGGGGGATGCGGGGTTCAGGTGCGCCTTGAGCCCACGGGTGATATTATCGGGTGACCCGCCCTCTTCCGAGCGGCGGGGAGCATCCTTGGCACCGGGCTGCTCACCACCATCATCCTCAGGGGCATCCCCATCCTTGACCTTGCGCAAGGTGGTCCCTGCGGTCAGGGGAGAGGGCGATGTTTCGAGCATGCCGTTAGAGGAGCCAAGGCGGGTATCCTTTTCCGCCATGGGGTTGAAGAACTGCGCAATACCCTTGCGCTGCTCCTCTGTTGTCGCATTCAGCAGCCACATGACCAGAAAGAACGCCATCATGGCCGTCATGAAGTCGGCGTAAGCAATCTTCCATGCGCCGCCATGATGACCCGACTCGCCCGAATCACTCACACGTTTGATAATGATGGGCCGTTTTTTGTTATCTGGCATGTGGTGTTATTGCGACCTTAAGCGCCCTTGTGGTGAACCATGCCAACACGGCAGCCCGGCTTGCCGTGGAACGCGGCGCGGCCTGCATGTGTCAGATTGATGGAGGTATCCAGCCAGACTTCTCCGCCGATTTCGCGCCAGCGGCGGCAGAAGGTAAAGTCCTCGCTCTGGTAGGTTCCGGTTTCGGGGTCGATGCTGCCGTCGAACAGGGCGTAGGCGGTGCTGCCTGTTTCGCCATTGGCGGCGTCTATGCGGGAGTAGGCTGTTTCGGGGTAGGCCCTGACCATGCGCTCAAGCGCGCCACGGCTGATCAGCATGAACCCCGTACCCGCGTAATGGGTTTTAACCATCGGGCCTTTTTCAATCTGCTGGTGCATGGCCTCGGTCTCGCCCACATAGCGCAGGGATGCGGTCTCCTGCGGTTCACCGTGGAGCATGTTTTCCTGCGTGGTCTTGTCCCAGAAATACTGGCGGATCGGGTAGGCTCCGGCCACCACATCCTTGCCAGCAGCCAGCAGGCGGGCAGGTGCCTCGGCCGGGAAGCCAATATCGGCATCAATGAACAGCAGATGCGTTGCGTCAGACAAAGTCAGGAACTTGTGCGTCAGGGTATTGCGCGCACGGCTGATCATGGCGTCATCCCCCAGCAGTGACAACGTCATGGGAACCTGTAGCACACCAGCGCAAGCAATGATGGATTCCATATACTCCTGCGTCACCATTCCGCCAAAGCACGGGGTCGCAATAAAAATTTTTGCGGGTTGCTGCTCTGTCTGTTGCATACGTTTTCCTAATCACTCACGAGTGTGGGGAGAAACGGGTCGCATGGTACACGATCACTGTCAGCCCCTTATGATCTGTAAGCGATAGCGGGCGCACTCTGCTTTCTCAAGGATCAAACATAAGAAAAGAGCCATTTGCCATCGTTTTTTCATAGCTTTGACGTTTATGGTCGCCAAACCATGAACCCAGCCCGAACTTATGGAAAAAACCTGCGCGCACGCCGGGCCAGATCGTCCAGCTCCGCCTGTTCGCGCCGGGCCAGCAAAGCGCGCTCCTCCTCCTCACGCCTGTCCAGCAGGGTCTGCGCGGCCTTGAATGCGGCGTTGGCCTGAATCAGCTCCTCACGCACCCGCATGGAATCAGTCCGCGTTTTGCGCACCACCTGTTCGGCCCGCGCCACGTTTTCCTGCGCTATGGGCAGCCACAGGCGGAAAGACTCCCGTCCGGCATCGCCCTCGGCCTCATCACGCTCCAGTTCAATCTGGGTCAACTGCCGCTCAAGCTCGGCCAGAGCAGCACTTTCGGCCGCCAGCGCACGGGCCATGCCCGCGCGGGCCTCATCCACCTCTTTTTTGCGCACACGGATAAGTGCCCGAAGCGAGCGGATTCGCGCACTGCTCATACAGGGTCAGCTACGATAATGCGCCCCGCAGGGCGTCAAAACTTTCCGGCAGGGTCGCGCGCTCGCCCTTGCGCTGCTTCAGCATTTCCTCCACCGCCGGAGCGACGCGAATGGCTTCATCCACACGCTGGTCGTTGCCGGGACGGTACGCGCCAAGGCGAACCATGTCCTGCATCTCATCCCAGGTGGACAGGCAGGAGCGGGCTTGCAGCACAAGCTGGTTTTCCTCCTCTGTCAGGCATCCGGGCACGGTGCGCGAGAGCGAGCGCAGCACATTGACTGCGGGGTAACGGCCTGATTCCGCAATACGGCGCTCCAGCACCACATGCCCGTCCAGAATACCGCGCACGGCATCGGCTACGGGTTCGTTCTGGTCATCCCCCTCCACCAGCACCGAGAACATGGCGGTCATCTGCCCTGCATGGCCGTGCTCATCCATAAGCCCCGGACCTGCACGTTCGAGCAGGCGGGGCAGTTCGGCAAAAACGCTGGGCGGGTAGCCGCGCGTGGCCGGTGGCTCGCCCGAGGACAGGCCAATCTCGCGCAGGGCCTGACAGAAGCGGGTCACGCTATCCATCAGCATCAGCACCGATTTGCCCTGATCACGGAAGTGCTCGGCCACGGCCATGGCGGCATAGGCTGCCTCACGCCGCATAAGGGGGGATGTATCGGACGTGGCAACCACCACAACGGACTTGGCCAGCCCCTCCGGCCCCAAATCATCCTCCACAAACTCGCGCACTTCGCGCCCACGTTCACCTACCAGCGCAATAACCGCCACATCGCAGGCCGTATCCCGCGCAAGCATGCCCATAAGGGTGGACTTACCCACGCCCGAACCCGCAAACAGGCCAAGGCGCTGGCCCTCGCGGCAGGTGGTAAACAGGTTCAGTGCGCGCACCCCAAGGTCTATGCGTGGGCCAAGGCGCGCGCGCATGGCCGCCTCGGGCGGGGCAGCATGGAGCCGCTGGGCCGTACCCTCCGAGGGAAGCGGGCCTTTACCATCCATCGGGCGGCCCATAGGGTCCACCACCCGGCCCTGCCAGCCAGCGTTGACCATGAGCGTACCCCCCGCCCTGCGGCGGCGCTGTTCCTGATCATACAGTAAAAAGGTTGCCCGGCAGCCCGAGCCAATGCCCTCCAGCGAGCCAAAAGGCATGGCAATGGCGATATCCTGCGCAAAAGCCACAATTTCGGCCTGCGTCTGCCGCCCATCCAGCCCATAAATGGTCACGCGGTCGCCTACGCCGGTAAAATCCCGCAGCCCGCTCAACGAAACCGACAGGCCCGAAAGCCCGGTTACCCGCCCTTCCAGCAGCCCAACCGGCACATCATGCCGGGGGCTGGCAATAGCACCGCGCACTGCTTCCAGCACACCGGAAAGAGCGGATACGGATGCCTCGACAGACGAGGGGGATTGCGGGTCCAGACTCACGTTACCAACCAACCAGATGCCGTGTTATGCAGCACCGCCCAAAAGGATAGGGGCGGACCAGCCTGCCTAGAACAGGCCGGAATAAAGATCGCCCGAGGAGTTATCCCCACCGAACAGGGAAAGGATGTCATCATCACTGCTCCCGCCAAACAGGTCGAGCATGGAGGCGGGAGTATCAGGCGTTTGCGGGTTGATCTGCAACATGGCCAGATACTGCTCCGCATACTGCTGGATCTGCTTGGGAGTGGACAGTTTGCTCAGGTCCACCTTCTTGGACAGCAGACGCACCTGCTGGTCATAGTCGAGCGCACCAAACTGGTCGGGGTTGTAGCCCGATACGGTCTCCGCCACCTTGAGCAGGGTCGGGTCCGACATAAGCTGCGACAGGGACGTAATGCTGCTCATGGTGCGGGTAAAATACAGGGCATTGCCCACGCCGTCATCACTCAGCGCCTTGCTGCCCTCGTACTGCCGCATCTGGTAGCTTTCCACAATGCTCTGGATCTTGTCGGACGTGAACGGTGTGGCGCTGACACTGCCCCCGTTAGCCCCCCATACCTTGAAGTCCGTCGCAAAGCTCTGCCACGTGGCATTACCCGAAGCACTGGCCAACGATGTGGAGGAGGTGGGGTCCTGCGTCAGCAGGGACTTCAGCAGCGTAGTCTCATTGCTAGACGCGTCAATCCCGAATGCGCCGGAGACCACACTCAGCACGGCGGTATTGCCCAGCAGGGCCGAGGCGGTGGTAATGGAACCTGCCGCGTTTGCAAAATTCGCAACGCCCGACTGCACCAGCGCATTGGTGTTGCTCTGGAAGCTGGCATTCAGAGACGCCACAAAAGACGAGGACATAATGGCGCCCTGCCCGTTGTTCTGCCCCCATGCCCTGAACGCCTGCGCAAAGGTCTGCCACGCCGTATTCCCCGATGTCTGGGCCAGCGATGTTGCGGAATCCGGGTCCTGCGTCAGCAGGGTCTTGACCACTGCGGGATCGGCGGCAAGGGAGCCCAGACCATAAGCTCCCAGAACAACCTGCAATGCGCTGCTGTTGCCAAGCAGACTGTTAACCGACGTAATGGCCGCTGCATCGCCTGTGAAGGACGCAATCGCACTGGAAGTACCGGTGTTGATGACATCCGCATATTTGGCGGCAATGGAACTGATGGTCGCAGCGGTAAATGGCGTGGAGGCGGCCACACCCTTGTTCTGCCCCATGCTTTTGAAAGTCGTGGCGAAGTCCTGCCAGGCCGTACTGCCCGAAGCCTGCGCCAGTGATGTGGAGGAGGTGGGGTCCTGCGTCAGCAGCGCGGTCAGGATGCTGCTGTTATCCGTGCTGGAATCCAGCCCATAGGTGGACATGACCATGGAGAGCACGGTCTGGTTGTTCAGCAGGTCGGAGGCGGAGGTCATGGTCGCGGCCTCGGCCGTGAAGGCATTGATATTGTTATTAACCGCCGAATTAACCGCAATGCTGTAGCCTTGGGTAATGGTGGTCATGGTGGTGCTGGTAAACGGCGAGGCGCTGGCCGTGCCGCCATTTTTGCCCATGTCCTGAAAGGCGTTGGCGAACAGTTGCCACGCTGCATTGCCCGATGTCTGCGCCAGCGATGTGGAGGAGGTGGGGTCCTGCGTGAGCAGCGCGGTCAGGACCGGCGTATCCCCTTCCAGCGCATCCATGCCATACGCGCTCAGCACAACATTGAGCACGCTCGTATTGGCCAGCAGGGCAGACGCGGTGGTAATACCGGGTGCGGCATTATTAAAAGTCGCAAGATCGCTCTGAAGCGATTTGCTCGTATCCGTCTGGTATTCGTTGATAATGGACGTGATGGAGGAGGAAGTCAGCGGGGATGTCTGCACACTCCCACCGCCCTGTCCCCACGTCTTGAAGGCATCGGCAAAGGCCAGCCACGTGGCATTGCCCGACGATTTGGCCAGCGACGAGGAGGAGGTCGGGTCCTGTGTGAGCAGCTTTTTGACCAGCGCCGTGGCGGAAGAGTACGAACCCATGCCATACGCACCCAGCACCACGTTCAGGGCCGAGTAATTCTTCATCAGCCCTGCAACGGTGGTAATGGAGGCGGCGGCCTGCTCAAACCCGGCGGAGGCCTGTCTGGTGGTCACATCCGTTTTGGCATAGACGGAGGCGGCGGCATCTTCATTTTTCAGGGCCGTCAGATACTGGCTTACCGGCGAGATACCGCTAATGCTCATTAATCCAATCCTTTACGTGCTGCACACCAACGCCGGACCCTGTCGTACAAGACCCCAAAAACATATATTTCCGCCTAGCATACGATTTTGTCCCCGACAAAGCCACAGGAATATGCCCTGCCGGGTCTGCCCCGCCTCTCAAGGCTTTCCATGCGCCTGACTCTGCCGTATCCTTATACGCACCAGATGTATGGTCCCGTCGTGGCGGTTGTGTTGAACATGGTACAGCCAGCTACCCATTGCGCCCCGTTAGTGATCGCATTTTTTGCTCTCGCCACCAGCAGGAATCCTCGATGTTCAAGTTTTTCATCAGCAGCGACAAAACTCCGGACCAGAGCGAACGCTTTGTGCAGCTGAACGCGCATGTCCCCGATCTTGTACGCTCCGTTGGCGTGGACGAACATACCCTGGACACGCAGGCCATGCGGCAGATGAACCTGATTTCCGCCGAATGTCTGTTCTCACACGCAGCCTTTGCGCAGGCGCTCTCCCATGTTGCCTTGTGGGGTAATGTGGCCCAGCACCAGACGCCCGCCCATGTGTTTGAAAGCAGCGCCGTGCTGTGCGCCAATTTTGAGGCCGAAAGCACGCGCATTCTGGCCAGTCTGCCGGAGGACTGGGACTTTGTTCTCTGGGGCAGCACACCCGGCTCAACGCTCCAGTTTGATGTTCTGCCCGAGCTGGCCCTGTTCAATGGTGCGGTGCAGCCCCCCTACTCCGCCCGTGGCGCAGGCGCGCTGAGCGAAATGGAAGTCACCTCCCTCGCTTTTCCGCTGCTGTCGACCCAGAGCGTGTGCGGCTATGCCATTTCCCCCACAGGGGCCGAAAAAATGATCCGGGCGTGCCTGCCGCTGACCAGCACAACCGTACCCGCCACCAACCCCACGGATGGCAGCATGGCCGCACAGACGCTCCAGCAGTTGATGAGCCTGCATTACTCGACCATGCAGGCATTTGTCTGCGTCCCCCCCCTGTGCATGACAGACGCAGCCGCCCCCTCCCTTTAACCTTTTCAAAAACCACAGCACGGAACCCGCCAGATGCACACAGGCAGCTCCTTACCGGCCAAGGCCACACCCCGCCCCGCACAATGGCTGGCGCAGGCGGCAGCCGGGCTGCTCTGCACCGCACTTGCGGGGTGCACCCCCCCCGCCGCTCCGTATCTGGAAAAAGGGAAAACCCTGTCCGAAGCCGGGTTTATTGCCCATCCGGCCGATACAACCGCGCGTTATGCCATGATGAACCTGCTGCCACCGGGGCAGATGACCTACCGCCCCTCCCCCGATGGCCCGATCTACCTTTACGCGGACCCCATAGGGTGTGGCTGCGTGTATATGGGCTCGGAAACCGCGTTCAGAACCCTGCGCAACATGGCCACCGCAGAACTGCGGAACAAAAAAAAGCAGCCACCCTCCGTTGTGGATGAACTGGCTGCCATGACGGCAGAAAACCGCCGGGACACTTTCCTATGGGACTGGAGCGCCTGGTACGCCGGGGCTGACCCCGCAGGAAACCAGCCCCGCAAGGTCATGGGGGCCTACTGGTAAGGGCGGTCGCCTTACCCAGAAGTGTTTACACATCACTCCGCAGGGTCAGCGCCCCGGCGTGGCTATCCACCGTATAACCGCCAGATGCCCCATAGCCCGTGCGCTGTTCCTGCGCTGCATCATCCAGCACAAGCTTGATCAGCGTACCCTGAGCGGCAATGGCGCTTTGCAGCAGTTCCTCATTGGCGCGGACCAGAGTGTTAAACTGCGTGACCGCTGCCTCCATCTCCGGGCTTACACCAGCGCTGCGCTGCTCGGCGGTCAGGGGTTTGGTCTGCTCTGGCGGCAACAGCTTGCGCAGTGTTTCCAGTAATATGCGTTTGCGGGGCAACAGCGCTTCCACGTCCTGCCACTGGCCTGTTTTAAGCAGGGTGTTCTCCTGCTCCAGCAGGGTGCTTACGGCCTCGAATGCCTGCAACAGCCGTCCTTGCAGCTCCTGTGACGTATCGGTCATGCTTTATCTGCTTCCTGCTGGGCTTTTTCCTGCATGGCCAGCATCTGACGGTAAACGCTGTCAGCCAGCCCGATGCCGCCATTATTGGCGATCTGCTTCCCCATTTCCAGCACCTGCAACGACCGGAACTGGGCTTCCGCCGCCCCACCACCAAACAGGCCATTGGCGGTATCCACCGTGTCAAACATCGGCTGGAGCATTTCGCCTATGGTCATGCCTTCGAACTCGACGGCGGCCTTGCGGGTTTTTTCCAGCGCCTCCGCCTTCAGCCCGGACTGGGTGGAGGCGGTGTTCTGTGCGTTCGCAATCTGGGCCGCGCTCACATTGGCTACCGTGCTCATGCTCTGCCTACCTTACTTCCAGATCGGCCTGAAGCGCGCCGTCGGCCTTGATCGCCTGCAAAATACCAATCATGTCACGTGGGCCCATGCCCAGTGCGTTCATGCCCGCCACAAGGCTGGCCAGTGTTGGCCCCTCACGCAGAATACCCAGCCTGTGCGAATTTTCCGTGTTCACATTGGCCTGTGTCCGCGGCACCACCGCGGTCACACCATTGGAAAAAGGCGCTGGCTGAACCACCTCGGGCGTTTCGGTCACCTGAATGGTCAGGTTGCCCTGTGCAATCGCCACGGTGCTGATCCGCACGCTATCCCCCATGACAATGGTGCCGCTGGCCTCGTCCACCACAACCTTGGCCATGGTGTCGGGCTCGATCTGGAGGTCACCAATACGGAACAGGGTCAGCGATGCATTACGTCCGCTCAGGTCCACGGCAATGGTGCGCGGGTCATCCACCCGCGCCATGCGCGCACCAATGCTGCGGTTGATAACCTCGGCCACACGGGTTGCGGTGGTAAAGTTGGGGTTGTGGAGCGAAAGGTGGATCACCCCGGTTTCGCCCAGCTTGACCGGCACTTCACGCTCGACCACCCCGCCATTGGCAATATGCCCGCTGGTGGGAATGTTGCGTGTAACCGTGGCGGCCTGCCCGCCCGCCGTAAAGGCGTTGGTCACAAGGGAACCCTGCGCCACGGCATACACCTCGCCATCGGCCGCCTGCAGGGGGGTTACCAGCAGCGTGCCCCCGGTCAGGTCCTGCGCGTCACCCACGGCGGAAACGGTAACGTCTATCCGCCCGCCCCCATGTGAGAACGGTGGCAGGGTGGCGGTCACCATAACGGCCGCCACGTCATGCGTCTGCAACTGGATTTCTCGGTCACGGATGTTCACGCCAAGGCGGTTGAGCATGCTGATCAACGTCTCACGCGTGAAAATAATGTTGGTCAGACGGTCGCCCGTACCATGCAGGCCAACAACCAGCCCGTAGCCGACCAACTGGTTATCCCGCACGCCTTCATAATCCACAATATCCTTCACCCGCACCGTCACGGCGTGGGCGGGAGAGAGCGGGACAAACAGGGAAAGCATGAAAAACGCAGCCATAACGGCGCTGACCCACCGTGGCGCGCCAGACCGGCCCACCGTGCGATTCAAGGAACGGGCCGCCCTGCCACCATGCTGGCCGACCGCGCTGGTCTGCCCGTTGCTCGCCTTGAGGCGGTTCCTCATATACCTGTTTACCCCTGGTTGGTCAGCCCGGCACACTGTGCAGGCTCATCACGTCAGCTTGTGCCATAAGAATAGGCGCACGGGCCAGCACATTCAATGCCCATGTAACCCGCCACGACCCATGCCCAAAAGCCTTTTTTACCCACACCCCCGCTCCGCGGCATGGCGGAACGTAACATGCCCGGCCATACAGAGCACCCGGGATCATGCAAAATCATGGCATTATCCAGCCACCCACAAACGGAAGGACCAGAACCGCCGGATAAGACAGAGCATGCATGCACAGGGCCAGTCCAGACCATGAATCCTTGCATGATCCGTACCGCAGGACTACAATTGTGCGCAAAGCCGGTCAGGCAGGGCCAGTATTACTTGTGCACCATCCGGTAGAGTCTTTACATGACTGCCAAGGAACCACAACCAGCCAAGGAGCCAAGGGCCCCGTCATGCGGATAACTCCCGACCAGAGCCTCGCCAGACCGCGCATGACGCTCCTCCTCTCCCCCACCCTGCCCACGCGCTGGCTCCTTGCTGTTGCGGCTCTGGCCGGTGCTGCCCACATGACCGCAGGCGCCACGCAGGCTCACGCCCGCTCCGCCGAGGCGGGGCTGTGCACGGAGGCCACGGCGCAGGCCGAACGTAACCTGCATATTCCTGACGGGTTTTTGTCCGCCATGGGGCGGGTGGAAAGCGGGAAGCTCGAATCCGATGGAACGGTTTCCGCCTGGCCGTGGACAATCAACGCCGCAGGCGTTGGCCACCACTACAACAGTCAGGCCGAGGCCGTGGCCGCCGTGCAGAGCTTCCGCCAGCAGGGCATCATGTCCCTTGACGTGGGGTGCATGCAGGTCAACCTGCAACAGCACCCCGATGCCTTTGCCTCGCTCGATCAGGCGTTTGACCCGCTACGCAACGCCATGTTTGCAGGCAATTTTCTGCTCCAGATGTATGACAAGACCGGCAGTTGGCCACGGGCAGCAGCGGCCTACCACTCCCAGACCCCCGGCATAGGCACTCCCTATCAGTGGAAGGTGCTCGAAGCATGGGCCGTGCCGCAAAACGGGCGGGAAGAACCACAACTGGCGCAGAAATCGCCCCTTCTGCCGCAGATGTTCCCGCACCCCGTCATGCCCGCAATCCATCACGGCCCGATAATGGTGGCAGAAGCCAGCACCAGCGCGGGGCCGGATGGCATGCCCCAGATATCACACCCCAAAGTGTTCCATCCTTTTCAGGGCATGCGGAACTTTGTGGAACCCGGCCCTGTGGGGAACAGCCGGGGTGGCGGCATGCGCGGACGCTCCCTTGCCTCCTACCGGGCCGCCCCCGTAGCGCGGGCCAGTGCCCCGCGCATAGTCGCACAGGGGAGCGAATAAGGGTACGGGAACACCACGGGGGATAAGGGTGGATTAGTCCAGCGCACCCTTGCCCGGCTGCCATGTGGCGATCCATGTGCGCAGAGCCGCCCCCATCTGCTCGAGCACCGGCCCAAGTGTGCGCTCCTGCGCACGAAAAATACGCATGGTGGGGTACCAGAGGGAGGTTTCTCCCTCGTCCCCCCACCGCCAGCATCCATCCCACCGGCTGAGCAGCCACACGGGTTTGCCCAACGCCCCCGCCAGATGCACGACCGAGGTATCGACCGAAATCACAAGGTCCAGATTTTCAATCAGGGCGGCGGTATCGGCCATGTCACGCGCATGGTCCATGATGTCGCACACCGGCTGACCATGCCATGTGGCAAGGTCCTCCCGGCGGGGACCAAGCTGGAGGTTGACCAGCGTGGCGGCCACCGGCGTTATGGCGGCCAGCATCTGCCCCGCAGTTGTGGAGCGGCGCTGGTCGGTCAGCACATCCATGGCTTTTGTGCGCCGCCCTCCGGACCAGACCAGGCCAATACGGGGCCGCTGCACTGGCAGAAGTTCCGCCAGACGCGCAGTATCGGCTGGCACAGCGCCCAGATAGGGCACCTGAGCGGGAATATCGGCCGGTGTTTCCAGCCCCATGACAAAAGGCAGGTCGGGAATGGGCAGAATGGCGTCATACCCGGCCTGCTGGGCAAAATCCTGCTCTGTCACCACACGTATCTGAGGGAAAGCAAGGCTGAGCAGGCGGGTCAGTACCCTAGACACAACCAGCGTGACCCGCGCCCCCTGCGCCACCACCATAGGCAGGTAACGGATGAACTGGAGCGTATCGCCCAGCCCCTGCTCCTGATAGAAAACCAGATTCCTGCCCTGCAGGGCTTCCCCTTTTTGCAGACGTGGCAGGGACAGGTACCAACTGACCGTATCCTGCACCAGCCCTGTACGTGCAAAGTAATAGGGAGCGCCCTCTTTAAAATGCCCGGCTTTGAACAGGGCCATCGCATACCCCATACCCGCGCTGGCGTTCTGGGGGTCGTTTTCCAGCGCTTTTCTATGCCAGACCAGCGCCTCCTCCGAGCGGTTCAGGCGTTGCAGCACACAACCCATGCTATTGAGCAGCGCGGTCGTGACAGGTTTTTTATCCCTGAACCACGCATCCAGCACCATAAACCCTTCCTGCGTGTAGCCCGCATCCACCAGAGCCATCACCAGATGCTCGCACGCATCCTGATGGAGTTCGGGATGCTGCTGCATGATCTCGGTAAAAATGCGCAGGCCTGCGGCAACGTCCCCCTTGGTGACCAGCGCCGTAGCCAGAAAGACCTTGAGCTGGCCCATCTGGGGAAACGCGGTCAGCGCCTTGCCCAGAATGGCCACGACCATATCGTAGCGCATGGTGTAGGTGGCCAGCACATCGGCCGCGGCCAGCAGCAGGGGCAGGTTGTCCTGGTGCGCGGCAATAACGTCCAGCACAAGGCGTTCGCCCGCAACATACTGCTGCACCTCGAATATAAGCGTTGCCAGACTTTTAAGCCCCTCGGGGGTGGGGTTCTGTAACAGGGCCTGTCTGGCCTCCCACAGCCCTTCCACGGTCATGCCTTTAGGCAACCTGATGGCGGGAGCTTCTGCTGGCTGGTCCATTGGCTGGTCCTTTGTTGTCTCCACAGGCGCAGCCTGTGCGTCTAGAGCGTGGGGTGGGTGGCATGCCATGCGGCCACCCAGGTTTGCAGGGCTTCACCCATCTGGCGCAGCACGGGAGCAAAGGAGCGCTCCTGCGGGCGGAAAATACGCATGGTGGGGTACCATACCGTGGTTTCCCCCCTGTCCAGCCACCGCCAGCAGGCGTCCCACCGGCTGAGTAGCCACACGGGCCTGCCCAACGCCCCGGCCAGATGCAGGACCGACGTATCAACCGAAATCACAAGGTCCAGACTGGCTATGATCGCAGCGGTATCGGCCATGTCCGTTACGCTGTCCATCAGGTCGCAGATCGGCTGGCCCTGCCATTGCGCCATATCCTCCCGCGGGCTGCCAAGCTGGAGGCTGACCAGCGCTGCATCCACCGGTGTCAAGGCTCCTGCCATAACGGGCAGCGTGCTCGAACGGAGCTGGTTGGCCATAACATCCTGCGCGGATGTCCGCCTCTCCCCCGACCAGACCAGACCAATGCGTGGCCCCGCTGCTGGCAACCGGGCCGCAAAGCGCGCCACGTCCTGCGGGTCTGCGCGCAGGTAGGGCACCGTGCCGGGAATATCCGCCGCAGTCTGCATCTGGGTCACATAGGGCAGATTGGGAATGGGCAGGGCATAATCAAAGCTCTCATCCAGCCCGAACTGCACCGCGTCACGCACGGTCAGGTCCGGGTAGGACTGGCTGATCAGCCGCACGAGCGCATTGCCCACAGCAACAGTCACCCGCGCGCCACGCGCCACCAGCACCGTGGCAAAACGGATGAACTGGAGCGTATCGCCCAGACCCTGCTCCTGAAACAGAACAACCGTTTTACCCGCCACGTCATTGCCGGGCTGCAGGCGGGGGAACTGGGCGAACCATTTTGTAACCGATGTCAGCTTGTGGGACCGTTGCGCAAACAGTTCCCACCCTCTGGCGTAATGGCCCGCCTTGAGCGTGGCAATGGCCGCACCGAGCTGGATGCCCGCATCATGCGGGGCCATATGCAGGGCCTGCTCGTACCACGGCAGGGCTTCCTCCGCACGGTTGAGGCAGCCCAGCGCACACCCCACCGCGTTATACAGCGCTGGTTGCCCCGGCTCCTGCTGAATGGCGAACAGAAGGATGTTCAGCGCCTCCAGCGGGTAACCCATCCGCAGGAAAACCTGCGAAATCTGCACCGTGGCCACCACACGCTGGCTGGGATAGAGCTTGATGATGTCCGAAAAAAGCGCCGTGCCACCCGCCAGATCCCCGCTCACAATCAGGGCCTGAGCCAGCAGGATCTTGATGGCGGGATTATCGGGCTCCAGCAGCGTGGCCTTGCGCAGCAACGCCACCGCAATGTCGTAGCGGAAGACATGGGTGCTCAGCACAAAGGCGGCGACCAGCAGATAAGCCACGTTATCGGGCTCCCGCCGCACCATTTCCAGCGACAGCCTGACCGCCTCCCCCGCCAGTTCGGCCTGACACAGCTCCTCGCAGAGCTGGCCGACACTCATGGGGGTCGGATTTTGCAAAACGGCGTCTTTGCGGGCCACCAGCTTTTGCATATGGGCTTTTTCAGGTTCCCAAGTCGCTTTCATGTCGCCTTATCTGCATCCTGTGATCATGGTGGGTAATCTTACCCATACAGCCCGGACTTAACCATACCAAACCCGCCGCAATATCCGGAGCGGGAGGAGGCGTACACCCAGAACCATTTTCTGGCCTTGAATGATACTTGATGATAACTGTAATTGCAGGGCTCAGGCATGGCCCTGCATGGCGCTGCCGGTCCAGATACGCAGCAGGATGGACCGTCACGGAACACGCCACGGCCGTGCCACTCAAAACACAAAAGGGAACGTGGTTCTTGGATACTGCCGATGGCAACTCGGTCAACAAAGCCGCCGCGGGCAAACTGGCGGACAGGACCGCAGCCGCACGCCTGAGGTTTGCATCGGGCTCGCGCCTGCTGACCCACGCGGCAGGCACCCTGCGCAATGGGGGGTGGAAAGCCCTGCCCTGGCGCGCTGCTGTTCCGGGGACCGATATAGGGCTGGCACTGGGCGTGGTGCTTTTGCTGTCCATCCTTATCCTGCCACTGCCCACCTTTATTCTGGATATGGGGCTGTCCATTTCCATCACCTCCTCGGTGCTGGTGCTTATGGTGGCGCTGTTCCTTGAGCGCCCGCTGGACTTTACCTCCTTCCCCACCCTTCTGCTGCTCACCACCCTTTTGCGCCTCTCGCTTGAAATCGCGACCACGCGGCTGATCCTCAGCCATGGCAGCGAAGGCCCCTACGCCGCAGGCCACGTTGTGGCAGCTTTTGGCGGGTTCCTCATGGGGGGAGATGTGGTGATCGGGGGGATCATCTTCTGTATCCTGCTGGTCGTGAACTTCATGGTCATTACCAAAGGGTCCGGACGTATTGCGGAAGTGGCGGCCCGCTTCTTCCTCGACTCCATTCCCGGCAAGCAGATGGCCATTGACGCGGACCTGGCCTCCGGCGCGATCAACGAGCGCTCGGCCCGTCTCAAGCGCAAGGAGCTGGAGGAAGAAAGCGCGTTTTACGGCTCCATGGATGGTGCCGCCAAGTTTGTGCGCGGGGATGCCATTGCCAGCATCATCATCACCGCCATCAACATTGTGGGGGGGCTGACCATTGGTGTGCTCCGCCACGGCATGCCGCTGAGCGAGGCGGCAAGCACCTTTACCATGCTGACCGTAGGCGATGGTCTGGTCTCACAGATTCCGGCCCTGCTGGTGTCCACCGCCGCAGGGATTGTGGTCACCAAAGGTGGCACGGATGGCACGGCAGACGTTATTCTGGCCCGCCAGCTCAGCGGTAACGCCAAGCCGCTTGGCGTGGCGGCGGCCCTGTCTGTCCTCTTTGCCCTTATGCCCGGCCTGCCCGCCTTCCCCTTTCTGGCCATTGCGGTGGCGGCTGGCACCGGGGCCTGGTTGCGCAGCCGCGCCCCCGCCGCCGACAGCGATGGGGACGTAACCGACATTACCCCACAGGCGACCGCCACCCCCATTTCCGACATTCTCAAGCTCGACCTGCTCCGCCTTGAGCTGGGCTTTGGCCTGCTGCCCCTGACAGGGGGGGACACTCCGCAGCTTGCCGAGCAGATCAAGGCGCTACGCCGCTCGGTTGCGACCGAGATGGGCTTTGTTACCCCGCCTGTGCGCATTCAGGACAACATCCACCTGCCATCGGAAAAATACGTCATCAAGCTCAAGGAGATCGAGATCGCCTCGGGCGAGGTCCGGCCCCACAAGCTGCTGGCCATGACGCCCTCTGGCGGTGCACCACCCGTGGCGGGCGAAAAAACAACCGAACCCGCCTTTGGCCTGCCCGCAGTATGGATAGACCCTGCGCAGAAAACCAAAGCCATGGCCATGAACTGCACCGTGGTGGACCCCGCCAGTGTGATTGTCACCCATCTGAGCGAGATGGTGCGCAGCAACCTGCCAGACCTGCTGACCTATGTGGCGACCCAGGCCCTGCTGGACGACATGCCGCGTGAGCAGCAGAAGCTGGTCAACGACCTTATTCCCTCGCAGGTACCCCTGAGCACCGTACAACGCGTGTTGCAGGCCCTGCTGGCCGAGCGTGTTTCCATCCGTGACCTGCCCACCATTCTGGAGAGCATTCAGGAAGCCTGCGGTATGGGCCTGCGCGGCATTGGACCGCTGACCAACCATGTGCGCACGCGCCTGTCGCGCCAGATCTGCAACGCGCTGGTTGGGCCTGGGGGATATATTCCCATTGTGACCCTCTCCTCCAAATGGGAATCGGATTTCATGGCGCATATCACCGGCCCGGCAGAAGACCGTAAGCTGGCTATGCCGCCTTCCATGCTCAATGTTTTTGTGGGAAAACTGCGCGATACATTTAACGCCCTTTCCACAAACGGCGAAATTCCGGTTATTGTTGTCGCCTCCCCTGTAAGAGATTCCATGCATGCCATTGTCGAACGGGTACGTCCTTCCATTTCCGTTCTGTCACAAGCTGAGATATACCCGCGTGCCCGGATCAAGACGGTTGCGACCATATCGTGACCATCCGACAGAAGACCGCAGCATGGGAGTAGAATATGCAGGATAGTCCCTCCGACACCGCAAGCCAGAAGGTTGCGGAGCGCCGTCAGGGAAATACGCGGGAGGAACTATCCGTGCCGGAGCAGGCGGCGGATAACGGCGCAACCGCGACCAATGGCGTGGCCCTTCCGGTCAGCCACCTGAGGGTAGAGGACATTCTGCGCTGGCACTCCGTGCCGCAGCCGCTCATTCAGGCCCTTGCAGGTAAAACACTGGCCGAAGGGCTGGGCAATATACTCTCCTTTGGCACCCTGCCCGATGCCACACGGACCCCCCTTGCCTTTGGCGGGGCTTCAGGCTCAGGCAAAACACTGGTGCTGGCCAAGCTGGCCGCACGCTACGTTCTGGCCGAAGAACACAGGAACAGCCCCCCACCGCTGATTATCGCGTGCGACCATACGGCTGGCAGCTTCGCCAAACTTTCGGCGCTGCTCCAGCCCTATAACATTCCCATCATTCAGGGGAACACGCCCGAAATTCTGGCCGACGCCGTGCACCACAAGGAGCCAGGACAACCTATTCTGGTCGATCTGCCGGGCATTTGCGTCTACTCCCCCGTCAGCATGGGCAAAATGATGCAGATGGTCGAGCGTGTTGGCGCAACGCTCAGTCTGGTATTGCCCGCCGGGCTGGACGCCGAGGAATCGGCCGATATAGGCTACGCCTTTGCCCAGCAGGGGGCCACCACCATGGTCGCCAGCAAAATGGATCAGGCAGGCCGGGTCGGGGGTATTATTGCCGCTGCCGCCTGCGGGCTCACCCTGACCTACGGCAGTTGCTCCTCCAACATTGTGGGCGGGCTGGTGCCACTGAGCGCCCCTGTTCTGGCCAACCGGCTGCTGACCCTGCCCTCCTGAACAACCGGGGCAAACCGCAGAACAGAACCGCAGGCCACTGCACACCGTGCATGGCCTGCCCCTTCCAACTCCCCCGACTTTGCAAATGCTGCAGTTACGCAGCATAACCGCGTGAATACCCTGCCGACAAAAGACCAGAGTGTTCCAGCGCGTTTCCAAAATCTTCACACCCGGAACATCCCCACAAACCGACGTTCCTTACGGGTGGTTTAAGAATGGCTTTTGCGCAGGGAATCTTTATAATACCCAGCTCAATTGGAGCACCGCAGTATGGCTTTGAAAAATATTTTTATGTCCTGCAATGTTCATTTAAAAAAAATCTCTTTGCTACTCTGCGTTTTGCTCCCTTTTTTCCAGTTGCGTGGTCGCGCCATAGCGGATCTGAGTATCCTGTTTATTGCAATAAGCTTTTTACTATACTGCATTTTTGAAAAACATTACCGCTGCTTCCTCCGTGGCTGGTTCCCTTATGCTCTGGGCCTTTGGGGGGTTATTGTTGCCTCCTCCATACTCAACGGGTCCACACATACCGTTCTGGAAGCCATAGCGCTCCTGCGTTATTTTATTTTTGCCAAAGCACTGGAAGAATGGCTGCTGGATAATACGCAAAAGCAGAATCTGCTGGGTCTGTGCGTCACACTGGCCGGGGTGTGGATTATCTGCCAGTGCTGGGAGCAGTATCTGCTCGGGGTTAACCTGTGGGGTTATCCCCGCTGGCTGGATGGCGCCCTGACCGGCCCGTTTTTTCAACCCCGTGCCGGACCGCCGCTCGCAATCATCATGTTCCCCGGATTAATGATCTATCCCATGCGTATGGTGCAGAAAAAGGAACTGGCCCAGAAGCTGGCGGGGCTTGCCCTTATGTCCTTTCTGCTGCTGACCGTGGTCATAATCGGGCAGAGAATGCCTGCGGTGCTGGTGTTTTTTGGATTTTTCCTGTGCGCCATGCTGATCAAAACCACACGGGTTATGGTTCTGCTGGCCACATTGTCCGGCTTTGTGGCGCTGGGTCTTCTGCCGTTTATCTCCCCTCCGTCCTATAACAAGCTGGTCCTGCGCTTTTTTGAACAACTCGGGCATTTTTCGCAGTCCCCTTACGGGCAGCTTTATATCCGTGCGCTCAACATGATTCACGCGCACCCCCTGCTTGGCCTGGGCTATAATGGTTTTCGCGCCCATTGCAGCGAGACAGCCTACCTGTACGGTGTGCCACAGTTTGCCAACATGGTTGCCGGGCAGGACATAGGAGCAGGATGCACCATTCACCCCCACAACACCTATCTGGAAATCACCACCACGGCAGGGCTGACAGGGCTGTTCCTGTTTGTGTGTATGGTTCTGCTCTGGCTGAAAAAACTGCTTCAGACCGCACTTGCAAGTAAAGACCTTATGCAGGCCATGCTTTTTATTACAGCATGCATGCTGTTCTGGCCTCTGGCCTCGACCAGTTCCCTGTTTACGGAACGCACCGCAGGATGGGTCTTTTTAATGGTCGGGTGGGGACTGGCGCGTGCGCGGTGCCTCAGCCCCGCATGCACCCGGCAAGCCAGACCATAAACCATGCAGTCCTGAACATGGCGTAACCGGGGCTTCACCCAAAAACAGGGTTGTTAAGACCTAAAACAGGTCCACTACGCCAGAAGGTCTGGCCATATCAGCCTGCAAACCATAGCGCAGCACCCGAATAACATGGGAGAGCTTAACGCCCTGACTCAGCACGCCAACATCCAGCGGCTGCGTTTCATCCTGTTCATAACAGGCAACCAGATTTTTAAGCACGGTGGACACGGCCTCCACCATTTGCGTGGCAGAATCCAGCCTTTGCAGAACTTGCGCATCTGTATCACTCAACGATGCGGTGGCCATGTTTTCGCCTACCACGCGCTGCACACCCATAAAATCCTGGCAGGTCTCGTCCAGAAGTTCCACCAGATGGTCCATGACATCATGCAGACTACATGCGCTTCCGGCTACGCCATGGGGCAAAGGGGGCACCACATCCATCTTTTTCTTCCTCTCCGGCCCGGCTTTTTAAAACAGCTCGACCTCGGAACTGGCCTCTCTGGCCCATTTCCGCTCTGCTTCAGCCTCACGCCGGCTGTAGGCGACTTCCTGCTTGCCAATACCCTGCACGTCCTGCACCAGATTCTGCTGCGCACGGCCCGTTGTTGGCCAGAACCGAATACGCCGGGCCAATGTTCCGCCCAGACTCTGCGACACGCAGCGAATACCTTCATCCACCAGATAGTGGGTCACAAAACGAATATTTTCCTGCCCTATGCGGCCCAGACTGGGCACTACAGCCGCGCCACCAAAAACCTTGCACTCCAGCCGACCACGCTGTGCCCCGGCTTTGAACAGACCATTGACCAGCATTTCCATGGAGTTCACGCCAAACCGCATGGCCATGCCGGATTCATTCACTCCCCCATCTGGTAGCAAAAAATGGTTGATGCCACCAACACGCGCAAGCGGGTCAAACATGCAGACCGAAATGCAGGAGCCAAGCAGTGTTGCAAAAACCACTGACGGATCGCCAGAAATTTCCACTTCCCCCTGAATAACCGTTTTAACTACGGTGTGATCGCTCACTTTATCGGCCCGAACACCTTTTCCAGAACCTCACGCAGCTTGGCCACAGTGTACGGTTTGGCAAGGAAGTTGTTGACACCAGCCTTGACCGCTTCCTGCACCAGATCCTTGCTGGCTTCACCGGTCAGGATAATAAACGCCACTTTCTGGATTTTCGGGTTGCTCCGCACCGCGCGCAGCAGGGTCAGACCATCCATAACCGGCATGTTGAAGTCAGAAATCACCAGATGCGTGGGGTTCTGGTCCAGATATTCCAAAGCCTCCTTGCCATCCTTGCGCTGGGCAATATTGGTAAAGCCGATTTCGGCCATACTGTTAGCCAGAACCTGACGGATAGAGGCCTGGTCATCTACGATCAGGGCCTTGATTTGTGAAGCGGCAGGCATTTGTCTCCCCCTTATTCCTAGTCTCAATTCCAGCCATCAAAGACCGGCATCCGATAAACAGGGCGGTTAAAAGCCACCCTTTTCTGGTATGGTCAGCGCGTGTGAATAGCCATGGCCGCGGAGCTGATCTGGCGCAATGGCACAACCTGACAGGCCGCACCAATTTCCGCCGCAACCCGTGGCATTCCATAAACAACTGAGGACGTTTTGTCCTGCGCGATTGTATAGGCACCGGCCTGCCGCATGTTCAGCAGTCCTTCTGCTCCATCCCGCCCCATACCGGTCAGGATGATCCCCAGCGCATTCCGCCCGGCATGTTTGGCAACAGACTTGAACAGCACATCCACCGAGGGGCAGTGCCCACTGACCGGCGCGCCACTGATCAGCCTTGTCACGTATTTGCCACCGCCATTATCGATCACAAGGTGCCGGTCCCCGCCAGGAGCGATCCGGACCATGCCGGGTTGCAGCACTTCTCCATCCCGCGCTTCGGCAATGGAAAGTGCCGACATGGACTGGTTAAGCCGATTTGCAAAGCTGGCGGTAAACAGCGGGGGCATATGCTGGCAGATAACAACCGGCGGGCTTTTTTGCGGAAACCCTGAAAGCACTTCTTCCAGCGCTTCCACCCCACCGGTGGACGAGCCAATGGCCACAAGGTCCACCGAATTACCCCACGTGGTCTGCACATGGCTGACCGGAGAAGACGGTGTGCGCCGCTGAATGCGCGAGACCGGCTGCGAGCGGGCCGCCAGCACAACCAGCCGCCCAAGGCCTGCAAACGCATCCTCCCCCGGAGCCACGTTGTGCTTGGGGTAGCAGTCAAACGCCCCCATCTGGAGCGCCGTAATGGCCGTATCCGCCCCCTTGGCTGTCAGGCTGGACACCATGACAACGGGGATGGGGCGCATCCGCATGATTTTTTCCAGAAACTGCAGGCCATTCATCCCCGGCATTTCCACGTCCAGGGTAATTACGTCCGGCTGATCCTTGATAATCAGGTCGCGCGCTTCCAGCGGGTTTGCGGCTTCACCACAGACTTCAATATCAGGATTCTGCGCGAAGGAACGCTTGATCAACGCACGAATCGTGCGTGAATCATCAACAATCAGAACTCTTACTGGCTGGGCCATCAATCAGCTTGCTTTCCGGTAAATGGTCGGGGCCACCTGCTCCAGGCCGCATTGGCGAGGATCGGCCACTTTTTCGGAATGGCCAACATACAGAAAACCACCTTTTTCCAGCTTGTCGGCCAGACGCCCCCACAGGCGCTCACGCGTGGGTTCATCAAAATAAATCACGACGTTGCGGCAGAAAATAACCGAAAACTGCCCCCGCATCGGCCAGTCGGCATTCAGGTTCAGCACCTTGAAGACCGGAAGCGTACGGATGTCGCCGACAAAAGTCAGGTTCCCCCGGTCATCTGCCTGCATGAACTGGTTTTTCTGGGCGGTAGAAATACCATCTGTCTCGCTGGCGACATAGCTCCCAACGGCAGCCTGCGCCACTACGTTGGAATTGATATCCGTCGCCAGAATACGCATGTCATACGATGCCGCCTCGGGAAAAACCGACAGAACAGACATGGCAATGCTCCACGGCTCCTGCCCTGTAGAACACGCTGCAGACCATATGCGCCCACGCCCGCCACTACGCAGCTTGGCTGCCAGCACAGGCATGACAGTCTGCTCCATATGCACAAAATGCGGCCGCTCCCGAAAAAAGCTGGTGACATTGGTTGTCAGCGCGCAGACCAGCTTTTCCATTTCCGCCCGGCCAGAGGGGCTCTGCACATAGTTGAGATAGGCGTGAAAACTGTCCATACCGCTTTCCCGCACACGGCGGGACACGCGTGAATACACCAGCGTACTTTTGGAATCGGGAATAAAAATCCCGGCTTCCTGCTTGGCGATCCGCCGCACCATCTGAAAATCGGCGTCCGTGTAATCCGGATCGGCAGTGGAACTCACGCCTCCCATCAGGAAGTCATCCCACCTACCAGCTGACCAACCACAACCTCAAGCCGGAGCACGCCAATCATGCGGTCCGCAATCATGACCAGACCGCTCAGGCTGCTGTCTTCCTCCGCCACGGCCTGAATGTCAGCCAGATTGACATCGGCCATGTCAATCACCCGGTCCACCAGCAGGCCACACACCGTGCCATTGCGGGATTCCACAATAATCACCACGCGGCGCGGGTTGTCGGGCTGCGGCTCCACGTTCAGGTAAACCGCAAGATCGATCACGGTCAGGATAATACCGCGCAGATTGATCGCGCCGCACACATAATGCGGAGCAAACGGCAGGGCTGTTGTTTTTTCAAACCCACGAATTTCGCGCACGCTCAGGATAGGAATACAATATTCCTGCTCACCCACTGCAAACACGATCATCTTGACAAGTTTGGTGTCCGCCCCGGCTTCGTCCGTCATATCCATTTTCCTACTCAAATACAGATCGGCTGATGTGGTGTTAGGTTTTATGCCGCAAGTCCTGTGCGAACATCCGATGGTCTCGTGTCAATCCGCCCCAGAGCATTTGCAACCAGTGCGGGAACATCCAGAATAAGGGAAACGCTCCCATCCCCCAGAATGGTGGCAGCGGACACACCAGACATCTGCCGGTAGTTTTTCTCGATGCTCTTGATCACCACCTGCGCCTGATCGCGAATATCCTCCACAATCAGGGCCGCACGGGCGCCGGACTCGTTTTCCACCACCAGAATCACGTCCTCCTCAGACGGACCACCCGCGTTGTACCCACCCAGCCCCAGTTCGGATGCCAGCGGAATAAGTGGCATGCACGCCCCACGGATGGACACCACATTGGCGCCATCGGGCAGCATGTAAATATCCTGGTGGTTGACCATCATGGTTTCCACCACGGAAGAAACCGGAACAACCATGGTGGACCCGGCCGCCACGATCAGCATGCCATCCAGCACGGCCAGCGTCAGCGGCAGGCTCAGGCAGAAAGTGGTGCCCTGCCCTTCCACACTGCTGATTGTCACACGCCCGCCAAGGCCCAGAATGGCCTGCTTGACCACGTCCATCCCTACCCCACGGCCCGAAAGATTGGACACGGTGGAAGCGGTGGAAAAGCCCGGAGCAAAGATCAGGTTATTGATCTCATCATCCGTCAGTACCGCATCGGGGGCAATAATGCCGCGTTTGACGGCGGTTGCCAGAACACGCTCACGGTTGATCCCGCCCCCATCGTCCTTGATGGTGATCAGGATACGGCCAGAACGGTGCCCGGCAGATAGCAGGATCTGCCCGGCAGGGGGTTTGCCTGCGGCAATCCGGTCTTCTGCACTTTCAATCCCGTGGTCCACCGCGTTGCGCAGCATGTGGGTCAGCGGGTCGGACAGTTTTTCAACCAGAGTGCGGTCCACTTCCGTGTCCTCACCCTCCAGGGTCAGCACCACGTCCTTGTTGGTCATGGAGCAGGCCTCGCGCACAACGCGCTGCATGCGCTGGAACACGCTGCGCACTGGCTGGGCCCGCACGGCCATGACGGCGTCCTGAATGTCGCGCGTCAGGGTTTTCATGCTGGCAATGCGCTTGATCATTTCCTGCTGGCCACCATCTTCACGCTGGCCAATGGATTCCAGCGCGGCCTGTGCAATCACCAGTTCGCCCACAAGGTCCATCAGGTCGTCCACGCGGTGCAGGTCCACACGGATGGTGGCCTGCTCAACCGGGCGGCGCGTGGCGGCGGCATTGCCTACGGCAATTGGGGCCGTGGCCGCAGGAGTTGGAGCGGGCGGCAGTTCCGCCATGATTTTTTCCGCAACGGAGATCGGAGCGTGAGCGGGGCTGGCAGCCACAGGTGCCTGCACAGGAGCTGCGTTGGTTACAACCGGGGCGGGCGTTTCCTCCGGCTCCTCGGTCGGGGTGGCCTGTGCCTCGGGCAGTTCTTCCTCACCACCGGGGCTGGAGCCACCATCACGCGTGATGGTCACGTCGCACACATCACTCACCCAGTCAAAGACCGTGTGCACGCTTTCCTCCGGCACAGCGGCGGGCAGAACCACGCGCCATGACAGGTAGGATTTTTCGGTTTCCAGGCCTGCCAGCGCGGGCAGCCCTGCGGTTTCGCACGTCACCAGACTTGCGCCACCATGCGCTACGGCCACATCGGACAGGCCGATCAGCAGATTACGCGCATCATCCCCACGATCATACATGGCGGTGTGGGGGCTGAACGTCACGACCAGCGATGCCGCGTCTGCCTGAGCGTCTTCCTCAAAGCCAAAATCGCCGAAGTCAAAATCAGCCATGACCGGTTCAAAATCCACCGGAACAGGCGCAAAATCGGCCGGAACGGTTTCTTCTTCCTTTTGTCCGGCATTCCCGCTGCCTTCGCCAATAATGGTCTGAAGTTCGGTACGGCTTTCCTCTATCCGGTCGGCATCGACCGTTGCGCCATCCTGTGCCTCAGCGACCAGATCGCTCAGAACGTCCATGGCCTTGAGAAAGGTTTTGACGATCTCTGGCGTAGGGGCAACCCGGCCGGAACGCAGGCCATCGAGGGAACTTTCGAACACATGCGCAAAGCGGACCAGATTTTCCAGACCGAACGATGCAGCCCCGCCCTTGACCGAATGCACGGCACGAAAAACGGCGTTGATTGTCTCCTTCCCGGATTCACCATCCGAAAGGGCAGACAGGCCACGCTCCAGTTCCTGAAGCTGCTCTTCACACTCCTGGAAAAAAACCAGAAGGATATCGTCCATGTCACCACTCATTCTGGTCTCTCTCTCCTTCAGGCAGTCACCCGGCGGATAGCCGCCACAAGGCTGTCCGTGCTGAACGGTTTGACAATCCACCCCGTAGCGCCTGCTGCGCGGGCGCGGGCTTTTTTCTCGGGATCGCTTTCCGTTGTCAGAACGATCATTGGCAGATGTTTGTACTGATCCAGCGCCCGAACCGCCTCGATAAATTCAAAGCCATCCATGCGGGGCATGTTGATATCTGTAATGATCGCATTGGGGGTAGGGTCGGCTGCCTGCAGGACTTCCAGCCCTTCCACGCCATCCCCACCCTGAATAACATCGTACCCCGCTCCTTCCAGAGCCTTGCGGAGCATACCCTGCATGGTGCGCGAGTCATCAACCGTCAGGACACGAATGCCCGATTTTTCCACCATAGTCCTCATTTCTCCTTCAATGGCGCCAGCGGCTCGGTCAGATACGCACTTACGCCAAAAAGGCCGTATGCTTCCACGACTGGCACCGATGGCGCCACAAGGGGGCATCTGCTGGCGAGGAGAACCTGCAAACACAGTCCTCCCAGGTACGTCACGCCAGAGGCATCCAGAGCAACCTGCCCGCCTCCGGCATGTTTAACAGCCTGTTCGATCTCACTCTTCAGGGCGAACGCCGCCGAACTGTCCAGACGTTCAGGTAAGGTCACACTAGCCAACGGTCCGCTCCCTTGTCAGCCGCACAGACAGGGGCCAAGCGACCCCTGACATACTGGAATAATGGCCATTAAAATTCTTCCCAGCCTGCATCGGAAGAAGTGGTGGGCATGGACAGCGCGGACGTGGCCGGGGGAGGCGTGACCTGTGCTGGAGCTGGAGGCGCCACACGGGCTGGAGCAGACGGTTTGGGCCGGGGAGGAGCAGAACGCGGAGCCACAAGTGCTGGACGGGACGCATGGTTCGCACGCACCCCGGACATATCCATTTTAAAGCGGCTGAGTGTCGCTGCCAGGGTCCGGGTCTCAGCAGTCAGGTTATGGCTGGCTGCTGTGGTTTCTTCCACCATGGCGGCGTTCTGCTGCGTGACCTGGTCCATACCGCCAATAGAAGCCGTGACTTCGGACAGGCGCTGGGCCTGATCCTGCGTGGAGGAGGAAATTTCCTCAACCCGGGTCGCAATGTTCTGGGTACTGCCTGCAAAATCGTTCAGGTAACGCCCGGTCTGCTGCACCAGGTCCACACCTTTGCTGACCTGTTCGGCAGCAACGGAAATCAGGCGTTTGATTTCGCTGGCAGACGTTGCGGACTGCTCGGCAAGCGAGCGCACTTCCTGCGCGACCACGGCAAACCCGCGCCCGGCTTCACCCGCACGGGCGGCTTCCACCCCCGCGTTCAGAGCCAGCACGTTGGTCTGGAAAGCGATGCCATCAATAACCGAAATAATTTCACCAATCGCATCGGACGAGCTTTTGATCCCGTCCATGGCTGTGGTGGTTTCGGTCATGACCTTTGTTGCAGCCTTAACTTTTTCCAGCGCTTTCTGGCTTTCGGCATTGGCGTCGGCGCAGGCTTTGGCGTTGCTCTGCACACCTTCGGTAATGGTCCTCACGGAGGAGGCGGCCTGCCCAAGATTGGCGGCCTGCTTTTCTGTCCGCTTGGCCAGATCGTCCGAGGCTGTGGAAATTTCGGCAGCACCGGTGGAGATCAGGTCCGAGTTGGAAGCAACAGCGCTCAGCGCCTCATTCAGACGCGTGGCGGAATGGTTGAACGCATCACGCAGGGGAGCAAATTCACCATCAAAAATCGGGTCATCAATCCGTGCGCGCAGGTCACCTTGCGCCATGTCGGCCAGCGCCTGACCCAGTCGCTCAATAACCAGATGGGTATGCTTGTCGCGTTCCTGGCTGCCGGTCAGGGCACCCTGAATTTCGGACGCCATTTTTTCCTGCCGCTGGCGGGCAGCAGCCTGTTCCTCCACCATGCGGGAGAAGCGCGCCATAATCCGGGCAAGACGGCCAACGCAGTCTTTGTTCTTGAGGAAGGGAACATTGCTGTGGGCGACACCGTTGCCGAGTTCTTCGCCCATGGTGGCCAGTTTTTCAACCGGCTCGGTAATCAGGCTCGTGAACCACCGCCATATCTGCCAGACAACCAACTGACCGAAAACAAGGGCCGCCATATTGATGATATACGTGTAATGAACTGGCGCGTGCCAGAAAAAGCCAACCGTCTCCACAATAATCTGGAACATGAAATATGCTTCCAGACACAGCATAACGACCCGAATCTTCTCGCGGAACGGAGCGTCCTTGTTCAGCCATTGCAGCATATCAGTGCAACTTCCTTCATATTGTTGGGGTGCCTTGTGCGGTAAATTCCGACCTTTTTTCCATCACGTGGAAAAAAACGCCAGCCAGCCCTGACCTTGATGGCCCCCCTTGCATATTTACAAAAACCGGGAAACGCCAGTGGACGCCCCTTGTGAGACATAAAGCAGATAATCTGTCGCTATCCAGACACACGGACCAGACATACAAACGCCTTCATACCGCGTTCATGTCTGGATGTCTTTACAGAAGATCGTATGATCCTCAGACAATCGGCTTTGCTCTCCCGCCAGATAAAATTCCTACAAGACAATACCTTTAGAAAGCCACCACTCCGGCTCCGCCCTGTGGCCCAGCCGAATTGATGACCACCCTCCGCGGAATGATAGCTTTTTCGTGACAATGAGCAAGCCTGTAACCGCATTGCAATTTCTAAAAACCTTGCAATATTAAAGGCTCAAACGCCCCATTTGCGACCAGTTATGAGCACGGGGCAATAAAACCGGCAGGCTCCACGCCATGCGCAGCCCCCGCTCCGACTCAGCCGCCAAAACTGCGGACAAGCCCCCCTGCCACCATCTGCCAGCCATCAACCAGCACAAAGAAAATCAGCTTGAATGGCAGAGATATGGTTGCTGGCGGCAACATCATCATCCCAAGGCTCATCAGCACGCTGGATGTGACAATATCAATAACCAGAAACGGCAGATAAAGCAGGAACCCCATCTCGAACCCGCGGCTGAGTTCGCCCACCATAAAAGCGGGCATAAGCACGCGCCACGGTGTATCCGCCACGTTTGCGGCAGGGGTTACATTGGCCAGACGCTCAAACGTAGCCAGATCAGCCGAACGGACGTGGGAGAGCATGAACGTGCGAAACGGCTCCGCTGCCGCCTTGAGCCCCTCCATCTCCTCCACCTGTCCGTCCATCATGGGGGCAATGCCCTGATCCCATGACTGCTGGAACGTAGGCTGCATGACAAAAAAGGTCAGAAACAGGGCCAGCCCGATCAGCACCATGTTCGGTGGCGTCCCCTGCGAGCCAATAGCCCCGCGCAGCAGCGAGAGCACAACAATAATACGGGTAAACGCCGTAACCATGACCAGCAGGCTGGGCGCGAGCGAAAGCACGGTCAGCAGGGCGGTCAGCTGGATAATGCGGCTGGTTGTGCCCGGGTCACCGCCTTTGCCCAGGTCCAGAGCTATGGACTGGGCATGGGCCACAACCGGCATGCCTGCCAGTACGCCCACCGCCAGAGTACATAGCGCAAGGCTCGCAAACCACACGCCACGTCTTGTAAAGGCAGGAACTGTCAAGGCTTGGGGCTCCGCTTGTGCATCAGACCAGAGGGGACCGGACCGGGGGCAGGCATAGCAGCATCGCCATCCTCTACCCAGCCCATAAACACATCACTGCCGCCGCCGGTCAGGACCAACCCTTTTTTCTGCCCGTAACGGATCACGCTTACCCGCCTGCGCTGGTCCACGGCCACACTTTCCATAACCGCCAGATTGGGCGTCTGCCGCCCTTTAAGCAGATATGGCTCCATGAACCTGAGCCCGTAACGGGCCAGAAAAATCAGCCCGATAACAAGTGCAAACGCAACTATGCAGGTTATGACCGGCATAACAAACGCCCCCGCCCCCAACCCGGCAGCGGGCTGGGCAATGCTTGCGGCGGCTGTACCGGGTGCAGACAAGGATTTTAACCGTTGGTCGTAGAAGAGGACAGGATTTCTGTCATGGTCACGCCAATATGGTTATCATCCACCACCACCACTTCACCACGGGCGATCAGGCGGTTGTTGGCATAAATATCCACAGCTTCCCCCAGCTTGCGGTCCAGTTCAACCACGGCACCGCGCCCAAGGCGCAGCAGCTGGTTGACCGGCATGGTGGCCGTGCCAATAACCGCCGTTATCTTGACCGGAATATCGTAAACGGCTTCCTTCTGGACGTCGTCCACATCCTTGCCATCTGCCGCGGGGGCCGCTCCGGGGGCAGCCGTGGCGGAGGCATCCGGCGCTGGCGTGCTGGTGGCGAAATCCTCAAGCCCGATATCGGTGTTGTCTGTTGTCATGATTGTCTCCGCCTGCTTATGCCTGCCCAGTGTTGTGCTGCATGCGCTGGCGCGCAAGGGCCGTTACACTGGCAACTATTTTTTCAGCCATGTTTTTGCGCCACTGCACTGGATCAATGACAATGGTATTGGCTGCCGTGGAAATCCGTATGATACCCGGTGCAAGGTCGGACAGGGGTTCGACCTGCACACCGCTGTCTGTCTGTAAGGCTGCCTGCAGGCGCTGTGTATCGGCCGTGCTGCACTGCACGGTCACATCACCCTCGCACTCCCGGGCAAAGCTGGCTGCATCAGCCAGCAGGTCGCGCTGCATGCCCTGCAACACCATGCCATCCAGTGCTGTCAGGCTCCGCACAATATCCACCACCGTCACCACGAAAACCTGCGATGCCTTGGTCAGCTCCCGATCACGCCGGGTGTTTTCCGCCTTGAAGGCGCTGGTCAGTTCGGCCAGGCACCCGGTGTAAAACGCCTGTAGCTCGCCATCCTTGTCGGCCGCACCTGCGGCGTAGCCTTCATCCCGCGCCTGCTGCTGCATGGCCGCCAGTTCGTCACGCGTCATGCTGAGCAGATTGGGGTCGGGCGGGGGGGGCTCGGGGGGGGTATCGTCCTCCTCGGGATTCTCCTGCGAGGCAGGGTCCACCTCCGGGACGCTAAAATCCTCCAGGTCCATCATCCGCGGGTACGGACGCGCAGGCATATCCGGCGTCCCGCTGGAGGAAACACCATCCGCCATACGGCGCACACCAGACCGGAAGAATACCCGTTCCAGCATTACGGAATGATCTCGTCGTTGCCGCCGTTTTCGGTCAGGTCGATTTCACCCGCATTGGCCATATTCTTGATAATGGTCACAATATCGACCTGCGCCGCATCAGCATCCTTCACGCGCACAGGGCCAAGGGCCGAAATTTCTTCGAGCAGAATACTGCCCGCGCGCTTGGACATGCACTGCAAGAACATCTTGCGCACGGTTTCGGACGCGCCTTTGAGGGCGAGGGGCAGTTTTTCGCGGTCCACCTGCGCCACAATGCGCATAAGGGCCTCGTGCGGCAGGCGCTTGATGTCTTCGAAGGTGAACATGAGCGCTTTCACCTTTTCCATATCGGCGTGGTTGCGCCTGTCCATGGACGCCATGAGGCGCGTTTCGGTCTTGCGGTCGAAATTGTTGAACACTTCGGCCAGCAGCTCGTAACTGTCGCGCTTGGACGAACGACCAAGGGAGGAAATAAACTCGGACCGCAAGGTGGCCTCCACGCTGTCCAGCACCTCGCGCTGCACCGTTTCCATGTGCAGCACACGCATCATGACCTCGGTTGCGTAATCCTCTGGCAGCAGGGTCAGCACACGGGCGGCATGGGCGGGTTGCAGGCGGCTGAGAATAACGGCGGCGGTCTGTGGGTATTCGTTGCGCAGGTAATTGGCCAGAACCATTTCCTGCACATTGCCCAGCTTGTCCCACATGGTGCGCCCGGCCGGACCACGGATTTCTTCCATGATCTTGTCGACCTGTTCGCCCGACAGCGCCTTGCGCAGCAGTTCCTCGGTGGTTTCGTACGTGCCGACCAGCCCTTCGGACGATTCGAAGTTCTTGGTGAACTGCGCACACACGCCTTCCACCACGGAAGCGCTGATCAGCCCCAGACCGGCCATGGCAACCGATATGTCCCGCACCTCGTCTTCCTGCAACTGCTTGAGCACCTTGACCGCGCGCTCACGCCCGGCAGCAAGCAGAAGAACGGCAACACGCTGCTTGCCTGTCAGGTGTCTGGTCTCATCATGCACAACGGGAGAAGCCGTTTCCGACTGCCGTGCATCAGAGGCTGCGGTCTCGGACATGGCCTAGGCTCCCTTCTTCGGATCCGGGGCGGACAGCCAGCTCCGGATAATCAGTATGGTTTCATCAAGGTTGTTTTCAAAGCGGTTGGCCACCTTATCCAGTGCTTCCTGCCGCAGTTTGCCCTGGACGCCATCCAGATCAACCACCTGACCATCCTCACCCACTGGCAGACCGCTGCTGGCATGGAGCATCTGGCCGTTAGCCCCCATAACAATGGAGCCATCCTCCACACCTTCGAGCAGTTTTTCCTGCCCATGCCCTTCCTTGGAAACAAGGGTAACCAGCCCGGTGCGGCGCAGCATAGGGCGCAGGCCGATAAACAGCGCACCCAGAACCAGCAGAATGGGAATAACCCACTCCGCCATGTAAATGAGCATTTCGCGGCTGAAGTAGTCTACGCTCGCACCCGCAAAATCAAACCCGCCATCGGGCATGAAGCGCATGGACACAACGCGCACTTCGTCCCCACGGGCCTTGTCAAAGCCTACGGCGGTCTGTGCAAGGGTGGTGATCCGCTCCATCTCGGAGTCGTCGAGCGGGGTCCAGACTTCCTTGCCGTTCTTGTCCTTGGTCATGGTGCCATCAACCAGCACCGCCATGCTCACCCGCGCAATGCGGGGGCGCGACTGGTTAACAACCCGCACACGCTTGCCAATTTCGTAGTTATTGGTCTCTTCCTCGCGGTCGTTGGTCGAACCGGTCTTGTTGTCCTGATTGGCGTTGGCGTTGGGCAGGTTGTTGCCAACCGTGGTACTGGGGCTGGATTCGGTGTTGGCGCTCTTGTCCGAGCTGGTCTGCTGCGACCGCAACACCTGCTGGTTGGGATCGAAGCTTTCCTCCGTTTCGTGCACCTCTTCGGTGGACATGGTGACCGCGGCGCGGGCACGCACATGGCCTGCACCCAGTGTGGGCACCAGCATGTCCTCCACCGCCTGGGCAAGGCGCTGCTCTTCCGCATGACGGATTTTTTCCATCTGCGATTCCTGCCCGGCCAGACTGTCCGGATCACCCGGCTTGACCAGTACATCACCGCGCGTATCCACAATGGAAATATTCTGCGGGCGCAGGCCCGGCACGGCCGCGGCGACAAGGTTCTGGATAGCCTGAATACCATCTGGCGCCATACGGCCCGCACGGCCAATATCCAGCACCACACTGGCCTGCGAGGGATTGGTCTCGGTCGAGAACAGGTCCCTGTGCGGCAGAACCAGATGCACACGCACATTCCGTACCCCGTGCAACAGGCGAATGGAGCGTTCCAGCTCACCTTCCATGGCACGGGTTTCGTTGATCGACTGTTCGAACTGGGTGCTGGTCAGGGTGCCGCTTTTGTCAAACAGCTCATACCCGACCGCGCCACCGCTGGGCAGACCGTCCTTGGCCAGCAGCAGGCGTGCACTGGCAACCTTGTCCTTGGCCACAAAAATACGGGTGCCGTCCTGGCTGGTGGTAAAGGAAATATGGGCCTTGGCGAGATCATCGGCCATTTCGGCCGCTTCAGTCAGGTCCAGGTCACCGTACAGCAGGGCGCTGGCCCCCGCTCCGGCGTAAAAAGAAAAATAGGCCAGAGCACCCAGCAGGGCAGCACCCGCAATACCAAGTGCAATCTGCTGCGTGCGACCCAGAGCCCTGAGACTTGTAAGAAAGTTTTTCATACGGAAATGGCTACGCTGTCACGATGGAAAAATGGGGAATCACACAACTCTCCAGACGTTTCAGCATCCAAACACTCCGCGCTCCGCCAAACCATGGCCTTGCCATCGCCTTGTCATACCCGTCAAGATAAACTGGCTGCTGTATAGCCATAAACACATCAGGGGCACGTTGTGCCACAGTAAAAGAACAGCCTTGCAACACCAGACCCACTCCAGCTTGTATTGTAACCCGGTCCGGCGCACCAAACGAACCCCGTTTTATGGATAATACGCGTTTGTCGGCGGCACTTTTTTAATCGGCATGTTCAATCGCTGCGCGTTCTGGTCCTGCGTCAGCCCTGTCGGGCCTTCCGCCACCTCACGCGCCACATTGGGCATCAGGTCCGGGCGGGCCCAGCAGTCCACACCATTCCAGCTTTGTGTGCAGTACGGCTGCGGAGCGGGTGGGCGCACGGGGGGGGCACACCAGTCCTCCCCTTCCTGAATATAACCGGCGTTACACTCACGCCCCGTTATTTTGCTGGCAATATGATCGGGTGAACACCCCACAACCGCCAGAAGCAGGGCCATCATTATTCCGCGCCTGATCATCATGCCTTTTTGTTCCCGTCCTTCAAGCCTACACGCACACCCTGCGCCCGACCAGGCCGATCTGATGCCTGATGCCGCCAGACCCGGCAAGCGGACCTGTCGCTACCAGATGATCTGTTATTTTAAGCCACTTCCCATGTAAATGCGAGACAAGAGCCACCCTTGCGCCAAAAAACCCCAGAGGGCCAACGGCTATGGGGAAGGCTGCGCCCCGCCTGCACGCGCACCCGCAGCAGGGGTAACACTGACGCTGGGTTTGGCCCACCATGTTGCCGTACCCACGGTCTGCGCCATCCGGTCTCCGCCATCGCCTCCGTCAGAGGACGCCCGGAAGCTCCTGACCCCGGCCATAAACTGGGAAATAAGGTTCACACGCTCGGGCGACATGTTACCCATGATGGCCGACACCTTGCGGGTGTTCATTTTGCTGGCCACGGCAATAAGTACGTGAATGTCCATGATATTGAAGACCGCCGCCGCCTCCTTGGGGGGCATGTCCTCGTAAATCTTGACCAGCCGGTCCGTCTCGGCATCCATCACCTCACGGTGGGCGGCCTGCTTCTGCTCCAGCGTGGCCATGGAGGCATCCAGCGTGTTCATTTTCTGGTCCAGCACGGCACGGGCTGCATTCAGCACATGTTTCTGCTGGTCCAGTTGCTGCTGCTCGCCCTCAATGGTGGACTGCCGGGCCAGAATATCCTTGACCAGATCGGCCTCGGCCTTGCTGACTTCCGGATCGGGGTCGGGGCCAAGGCCAGCCGCGCCGGTTTTAACCTGCGCACAGGAAATACCCTTGGCGCAGTCATCCGCCGCGACAGAAACCTTTTTTTTGCCCTTACTCGCCGTATCGCCCACATCGGGGGCCATTTCCGCCGCCTGATTGGCGTCCAGAACGGAAACCCAGCCCTCCAGCGCGTCCTTGTCGCTTTTGGTCTTGCTGCTGGAATCGTTGACGGAAGGCATGCTCTCCGCCGCCGCCGCCTGGGCGACAGAAACCAGAGGCTGCCCGGCCGTCTCCGTACTCTTATCCTTCATGTGTCCGGCAATGGTGTGAATATTCATGGCCAGAAGAAGAGTCATCAGGCTTGATGAAATATGCACAAGTTTCCCGAACGACAAACGGGGTATCAGCATCACAACCTACGACATCTCTTCATAAAAACACTCCGGCGGCCGGGCATGTGGCAGAACCAGCCACATAAAGGGGAGTGCAGCCAGCCACACACCCCACCCACAAGCCTGCCCCCAGACCAGACACAGATTTACGGCTGCGTATCGGACATGCCCATCAGGGAGGCGTGGCCATCCTCCGTTTCCGCCGTGGAGCGCATGACCTGATCCACATCCCCCCAGACCGAACCGTTATCCACGCCCGAAGATGTGGCCTTGGAGGATTCCGTTGCAGTGGACTTGGAGGACGCCACCACAGCCGGAGCGGGCTTGACCTCAACCTTGACGGCCTTGGCCGAAACCGGTGCGGGGGTCGGGGTCGGGGCAAAGCTTACCGGGGAGGCGGCAGGCGTTACGGGCGCTGCCGGAGCAACAGGGGCCACGCCAAGGGCTGCCGTGGTGATCTTGAAGTCACCGGTCAGTTCCGCACCCTGCTGGATGCTGCACCCGCTCACGCCTTCAAGGAACAGCGTGCAGTTCTGGATTTTGGCTGTGCCGGTCGCAAAAAAGCGCTTGGCGCGGACAACCACGTTTTCCGCCGTGCCACGAATAACCACTTCCTCGGCCACCAGCTCGCCCGAAACCACGCCGCTTTCCAGAACATCCACAATCGGGGCATGCAACTGCGCGCTGCGCACCGTACCGCCAATGGCGATGGGGGCGTCGGTTTCGCACTTCAGGCTGGCTACATTCAGCCCCTGTACAAGTATGGTCTGCTTAGGCTCGGCCAGGGTGCCGAATGCGTTGTCACCGTTATTCATGCTTATCTCCCGTGGTGTTACCTGCTGATGATGCCAACATCGCCATCCATTGCGCGTCGGGGCCACCGCCAGCGTTCTTCTGGCCGCAGCCACCCTGCCCCGGCATTGATGGCCATGCAACACACAGAAAACAGGCATTGCACAGCTTGTTGAATGGGGTAAATTGAACCGTTATGTCAAGTTATGCGTTGGGGAATGTTCCACCTTTTTGGAAGCTTCATCGCAACGCAACATAAACCCGGTGTCCCCCCTCCTAGAACGGCAGGACATTGTCCAGAATCTGCTGGCCGTAACGCGGGGTCTGCTGCTTGGTCAACTGCCCACGCCCACCGTAGGAAATGCGCGCCTCCGCAATACGGTCATGGGTTACGGTGTTGTTTTCCAGAATATCCTGCGGGCGGACAACGCCGCTCACCATAAGCTGGCGCAACTCCCCGTTAATACGCACTTCCTGACGGGCCACCACCACAAAATTACCGTTAGGCAGCACCTGCGTAATGGTGCCAGCCAGTGTGAGTGTCACCGCTTCTGTCCGGCGGATGGTGCCGGTACCGGCATTAGCACTTGCGCTACTCGTGTTCAGCGCATCTGACCGGGTCAGATGCGACAGCGCCTTGCCCTTGAAGCCGAACAGGCTGGGAATACCAAAATCCTCCGACCCGCTGGACGAGGCTGAAGTATTGTCCACGAGGTTCGCGTTATCCGCAATCTCGACCTTGATCGTCAGCAGATCCCCCACCTGAGAGGCGCGCTGGTCCTTGAAGAAGGCGCGGCTCCCCGGCCGCCACAGGCTGCCCACCTCTGTCGGCGGCGCCTGCAGGGGGGGCATGGGCATGGTGACCGGCCGGTAATCGGGCATTTGCGTGGGGTCCGATGTGCGGGTCATGCGCGGAGGATGCCCAAGTTCGCTCGTATCCGCCAACCCGGAACAGGAGGCAAGGCCCAGCAATCCGACCATAATGGCACCAGACAGACGGTGTTGGGTCAATAAGTCTCTCCAAGTCATTCAGCTACTACCGGGGGCATATGCCGCCCTACCCACCGGAGCGGGAGGACGAACTGAGGCGACGCAGGGCATTCCCATCCGATGGCACGGCGCCCGATGTGGTGTCCACCTCCATTTCGGACCCGTTGATGACCCGCCCTGTCAGAATCATTTTGCTGGCCAGGTTGAGCGCATGCACATACTGGCCCACACCCCCATCCTCCAGCGCACGCCCTGTTGCCGACAGCCGCAGGCCCGGCGCAGTGTAGGAGAGCATGATCGGGTCCCCCTTGTGCATGACAACCGTCCGCCGCAGGTCCCGCTCCAGCACGGGCTCATCCACCATAACACTGTGCAGGAGGGTCATGCCCGCCACGTCCACATCCCCCGTATAGGCTCTGGAACCACTCCGACCCGTATAGGAGTCGTCCACCCGCACATCCGCTGCGGCAAGCACGGCTCCGGCCGAGAGCGCATGCGTGTAAACCAGTACACGCTGCGCCGCATGAACCACCCCGGTCAGCAGAAACGAATCCTGCGTAATATCACCCAGCGGGTGTGTACGGTAAACCGTGGCGGAAAAACGGCCACTCTTCTGGTCCCAGTCCAGATCGGACATCACAACGGGTTTGGGATCATCCGCCGCAACGGTCATGGGATGAAAATCCCCCAGCTCAACCGTTACCTGACCATCGCCCAGATCAGGCAGGTTCTGCTTGACCATATGGATAAAAAAATCGCGGTCCAGCACGCGGCCAGCCCGTGTAATGGTTACCTGAGCGGTTGCCGACTGGTCCATCCAGTCCACACCATACTGGTCGGCAATGGCCAGAAGCTGCCGCCCGCCCACAACAAAACTGCTGCCCGGCAGCGGTGCTGGCCCCAGAACGCGGTCCTGCCCGGGGTCTAGGTCCATGAACAGGTCCGACAGCCGCACCGTATCCGATGTGACCGTGGTTGCCGTGCGCAGGGTTGCGGCAAGGCAGACCACAGGCGGCAGAACCGCAAAAACCGCAGCCAGCAGCGGCAGTATGGCTGCCCGCAGGGACATGTTATTTCAGATTCGTAAGTGTCTGAAGCATTTGATCAGAAGCGGTGATGACCTTACTGTTCATTTCATACGCACGCTGCGCAGTAATGAGGTCGGTAATTTCGGTCACGACGTTCACAGCCGATTCTTCCACAAAGCCCTGCCGGATATCCCCAAAGCCCGTACTCTGCGGCGTACCCGTAATGGGATCACCCGAGGAGGTGGTGGAGGTAAACAGGTTCTGCCCCATGGCGGCTAGACCGTTTTCGTTCTGGAAGGTTACAAGCTGGATCTGCCCTGCAACCTGCGCCGTGGTCTGCCCGGACAGGGTGTACTGCACCTGCCCGCTCTGATCGACGGTAATGTTTTCAGCGTTGTTCGGCAGCGAAATATCAGGGCTGAGCGGGTAGCCATCCGCCGTAACGACCGTCCCATCGTTGGAGAGGGAGAACGTGCCGTCCCGCGTATAGGCGTATTCGCCCGAAGGCAGGGTGACGCGGAAGTAGCCGCGCCCTTCAATGGCCATATCCAGCGCATTGCCGGTCTGTTCCAGAGTGCCCTGCTCGTTAATACGGTAAATGCCTGCGGTACGGACGCCAAGACCGACCTGCGCGCCAGACGGCACAAGGTCACCCGTATCCGAGCTCATGGTCCCCGCGCGACGCAGATCCTGATAGATAAGATCCTGAAACTCCGCCCGACGCCGCTTGTAGCCTGTGGTCGTCATGTTGGCGATGTTGTGGGAAATTGTCTCGACGTTCGTCGTCTGGGCCTGCATGCCCGTACCGGCGATATCAAGGGAACGCATCATAGGATGACAAGCCTCCGGGTGTGCCTTGCACCATGCTCACCCCAGCAACAGTACGATGATGGGAGCATGGGCGGGAACTGACATGGCCATACGCACAGCCGGTATGCTGCCACACCATGTATTGTCTGCAAGAGGTAAGACGACAGCATGACCATTGCAAGAGATTTTGTCTGGCCGGTTCCTTACCACTTATACATCCAGGCCACGTTTTGTTGTATATGCCACACATCCACTGTTGCTGTATTATGGCCAATCCAATAGATTTCCGGCACACAAACCATATCATGCCCCATGATTCGGGGCCTGCCGTGCATAAACAGCCCCAGACCACCCGCCGGAGTTAGAAGCCATGGACAACACGACCTACATCGCCTTGTCCCGCATCAATGCGCTGACGCATGACCTTGAAGTAACGTCCAATAATCTGGCCAACGCCAATACAACGGGCTTCAAGTCCTCCCGCGAGCTGTTTTCGGATTACATCGTCAAACAGAGAGACATTCACGGCATCCCCGGCGCGCGCACGGAAGCCTACACACAGGACCGCGCCACCTATCAGAACCACGGGCAGGGCCAGTTGCGCCAGACCGGCAACCCCACCGATTTTGCCATTAACGGGGAAGGTTTTTTTGCCGTGCAGACCACGCAGGGCGTGCGGCTGACACGCAACGGCCAGTTCCAGCGCCGCTCCGATGGAACCATTGTGGATATTAACGGCAACCCGATCCTCAACCGCTTCCAGCGCCCCATCGTTATCCCGCGCGAGGACGATGTTCTGTCCGTCTCCTCCGATGGCACGATTTCCACGCAGAATGGTGCAATCGGCACTCTGGACCTGATGACGGTGGACAACCTGAACACCCTCCAGCCCGAGGGCAACTATCTGCTCAAACCCACCACCCCCACACGGGCCATGCCCCGCAAGGAAATACGGCAGGGCATGCTGGAAAGCAGCAACGTCAACGCCATTATGGAAACCACCCGCATGGTGGAAATCCAGCGTGATTACGACCTGAACTTCCAGCTTGTGCAGACCGAATCCACCCGCCGGACCAACGCGATCGACAAGATCACGCAGGATTCCAGCAGCTAGGGCGCAGCCGGGCAGACCGTTTTGCATCGCGCGTTAACCTTCTGAAAACCATTGCGCCGTAAGACTCCTTTAACTGCCGCCAAATGGCTGCTATTCGTGACCGGATTTTTAAAACACGCCGTGATGGACGGACGGGGAATACAATGGACCTAGGATCAGCTCTATCAATAGCCTCCAGCGGGCTGAACGGGATTGAATACCAGTACTCCGTTGTTGCCCAGAACGTCGCCAACTCCAGCACTACTGGCTATGCTGCCGAATCGGCCAGCGTAACCTCGGCTGTTGCAGGCAATCAGGGCGCGGGGGTGCGCATTGGCAAAACGGTGGTCAATGTCAGCCCCTTCCTGCAATCCTCGCTGTACACCCAGAATGCCAAGGTCTCGGCCCTGACATCCTCCTCCAATTCGCTTGCAGCCGTTGCATCCGTCCAGGGGTCCACTTCCGCCACATCGGGAAATACCCAGACCCTGTCGGATGAACTGGGCAATGTGCAGAGCGCCCTGACTTCCCTGACCTCCACCCCGCTCGACAGTTCGGCACAGACGGCAGTCATCACGGCGGCCACATCCCTGACCGATACGATTCATACGCTGGCGTCCACCTATACCCAGCAGCGGCAGACAGCGGAAAACACCATTGTTTCCACCGTGTCCACCATCAACCAGAACCTGACCCAGATCGGCCAGCTTTCCAAGCAGATCATGGGGTTGCAGGCTATCGGGTCCGACACGTCCAGTCTGGAAAACAGCCGCCTTCAGGTGATGAGCGACCTCTCCTCCGAACTGGGGGTGAAGTTTACCGCGACCTCCAAGGGCGATATGATTGTCACAACCGAGGATGGCACCCTGCTGCCAACCCGCCCGGACCAGATCGACCTGAACAACAACACCCAGACCCTGCCCAGCAATACATGGCCGCTCTCCGCAACAAACGGCGGTACGGCCAACACCACCATTACCGATTCCATGTATTACAAGGCGGGCGACCCGGCCAACTCCGCCATTGCGGGCATTACGGTCGCGGACGGGACAACCAACATATCCACTACGGATATTACGTCCCACCTGACCAGTGGCACGCTGGGGGCAAACATTACCCTGCGCGACACAACCTACCCCACCATGCAGGCGCAGCTTGATTCGTTCTCCGCAACGCTGATCAACCGCTTCAACAACGCGGGCATGCCCCTGTTCACCAACGGTACGGACGTGGACAGCTCTGGCGCAGCCCAGACCCCAACCCCGCAGTCCTACAACCCCACCCAGACAACCCCCAATGGGATTGTCAGCCTGTCCTCCGTGATCAGCGTGAGCAACAGCTACGCCACCACGCCATCCCAGCTTGCCCCTGATGGCAGCATCAGCACCATTACCAAGGTGCTGAGCACCACATTCGGCACCTCCAGCGATGATGTGGACAATGGCGGCACGCTTGCCGCCCCCACCACGGGGCTAGGACCAAGCGGGACACTCCAGGCCGGGTATAACGGCAAGCAGGGGCTGGTTGCACTGGCTACCTCCCTGACCTCCGCCCAGGGTGCAGTGATCGGCACGGCCAGCACCAACCTGACCTACGCAACCGCCGTGCAGACCACCATTAACGCCAAGGTCACCAACGTGTCGGGCGTGAACGTGAACAACGAAATGGCCAAGATCGTGGCGTTGCAGAATGCCTATACAGCCAACGCCAAGATCATTTCCTCCGTCCAGACCATGTTCAGCGCTCTTCTGAACGCCATCAACTAAGCCTTGGGAATGGGAGATACTTTACCATGAGCACTTCTATCGGGCAGTATGGCGCGAGCGCTGCAAACCTTGTTCTTACCGCCGCCGTGCAGGAACTCACCAACGCCCAGACCACTCTGGCATGGCAGACCTCCAGCAACGGCATTACGTCAGAAACCTTTGCTGGTCTTGGCCCCTCCCGCTCCAACGTCTTTGAACTGACGCCAAAGATCACGCAGGTCAAAGCCTGGCAGACCAACATTACCAATGCCCAGAACAGCCTGACCGTTACGGCCAGCGCCCTCAAGCAGATTGTCTCGCTCGCCCAGAGCATGGCCACAAACCTGCTGAGCATTGGCGGCTCCAGTTCCACGTCCACGATTAACGCGGTCTCAACCGAGGCATCCAGTAGCCTTGGCCAGCTTGCAACCGTCCTGAACATCTCCAACGGCACAGGTTATGTTTTTGCCGGGCAGTCCTCGACCGAAGCGCCGGTCTCCGACCCGTCCAGCGTGACCAGCGGCACCACAAACAGCCAGATTGCCCCCCTTATGGCATCGGGGACAAGCATGGACTCCATTCTGCAGCAGGCCACCACGCTGATGAATGGAGACAGCTCCATTTTTTCGAGCACCATTTCCAGCCCGACCGGTGCAGCGGATTCACTGGCGCAGGCCAAAAGCCAGCAGACCAGCATTATCACGGGGGACAGCACGGCAAGCAGCTACGGGGTTGTGGCCACACAGGGCAATCCGGCAGACGCGAACGCCACCTCCACCGGCTCCCCCATCAAGGACCTGATGCGGGATATGATGCTGGTTTCGGGCATGAAGGGCATGTCCTCCACCAGTCCTGGTTATTCCGACATGGTCGCCCAGCTCCATACCTCGCTGGTCACCACCACCAACCAGCTGATCAGCATGGAAACAGCCGTAGGTGCGCAGCAGAACGCCCTGACCGCGCGATCCACCCTGCTGACCAACACGACAACAGCGCTGCAGACCCAGCTCGACAACGCCCGCACGACCGATATTGGTCAGGTAGCCATCCAGTCCGCCAATGTGCAGACAAGCCTGAAGGCGTCGTTCATGCTGATCGCGAATATGAAAAATATGTCGCTGGCCAACTACCTCTAAGCGCCACCAGCATAATCTTATACGCTTCCCCAAACAGCCTGATGCGCGCCATCAGGCTGTTTTTTTAGGGTTGCAGCGCATAAAAAGCAGACAGAAACACCGAGTTTTCAAGCCGGGTTTTATACACCGCCACCTGCTGGGGCGCGCACACCACTACCATAACCTCCAGCGGCTCCCCCACGCCGCGCACCCGGCTTTGCGCCTGCGCCAGCAGAAACTGGTCCAGCCCACCCCGCCCCACACAGCACAGGCAATGTCCGCCATGGCTGCCTGCCTCTTTGGCCCCGGTCCATTCCAGCACGCATCGCCACCCCAGAGTCTGCGCAGGGGTAGGGGCTTCCCCCACAAACACAACACCGCCCTTACCCCGCCATGCCTGCCCCTGTGGAGCCTCCCCCAGCACAAAAAGCGGCATGCGCCCGCCGCACATGTACGGCGGGGCGCGCATGGCGGTGGACAGGGTAGCCTGCGTCTGGAATAAGGATGTGGCTTCGGCCCGCCCATGCGGCTGGGGCTTGTCTTCCCCACTATTCCGGTCTTGTGCTGTCATGTCTTCTCGTCTGCCACTTCTTGATGCCCTGCGTGAACAGGTTCTGCTCTGTGATGGAGGGATGGGGTCCCGTATCCAGATGCTCGACCTTGATGTGCAACGTGACTACTGGGGACAGGAAAACTGCACCGAAGTCCTGACCCTGTCACGCCCTGAACTGATCCGCGAAATCCACCGTGGGTATTTTGAGGCCGGGGCCGACATGGTGGAAACCAATACGTTTGGCGCCTCCCCCATTACACTGGGCGAGTTCGGGCTGACAGAACGCACGCGTGAGATCAACCGTGCCTCCGCCATTCTGGCGCGTGAAGCAGCGGACAGCTTTGCCGATGGCCGCCACCGCTACGTACTGGGCTCCATGGGGCCGGGCACCAAGCTGCCCTCCCTTGGCAATATTGATTACGACAGCCTTGAAGCCGCCCTTGCCGAACAGACCCGTGGCCTGATTGAAGGCGGAGTTAATGCGGTGCTGATTGAAACCTGCCAGGACACGCTCCAGATCAAGGCGGCCGTCAACGGCGTTAAAACTGCCCGGGCCGAAGCGGGCGTCACTCTCCCCATTTTTGTGCAGGTGACTGTAGAGACCACCGGCACGCTGCTGGTCGGGCCGGACATTGCCGCTGCCGCCACGGTCATTAACGCGCTGGATGTGGACCTGATCGGCCTGAACTGCGCCACCGGCCCGCAGGAAATGGCCGAACATGTGCGCTGGCTGTCCGAAAACTGGCCCCGCCTGATTTCCGTCCTGCCCAATGCGGGCCTGCCCGAACTGGTGGACGGCAAAACACACTACCCGCTCAGCCCCGAAGACATGGCCACATGGGTTGAGCGCTTTGTGCATGAAGACGGCATTAACATGACCGGCGGGTGCTGCGGCACCTCCACCCCGCACATTGCCGCACTGGACGCCATGCTGCGCCGCCGGGCAGAGGCCACGGGCCGCCACCGCCCAGCCCCTGTTGCGCGTACCGCCGTGTGGGTGCCCTCCGTTGCCAGCCTGTATTCGCAGGTGCCCCTGCGGCAGGAAAACGCCTATTTTTCCATCGGGGAACGCTGCAACGCCAACGGTTCCAGAAAATGGCGCGAACTTCAGGAAGCGCATGACTGGGACGGCTGCGTAACCGTAGGCCGCGAACAGCTACGCGAAGGCTCCAACGCGCTGGATGTCTGCACCGCCTTTGTCGGCCGCAACGAACGCGAAGAAATGGATGAGGTGATCAAGCGCTTCACCTCCTCGGTCAACGCGCCACTGGTGATTGATTCGACCGAAACTCCGGTCATCGAAGCCGCACTCAAGCTGCATGGCGGCAAGCCGATCATCAACTCCATCAACTTCGAAGATGGCGAAGGCCCGGCAGCCGACCGCATGGCACTGGCGCGCAAGTTTGGCGCAGCAGTTGTGGCCCTGACCATTGATGAAGTGGGCATGGCCCGCAAGCCCGAGGACAAGCTGCGCATTGCCAGCCGTCTGGTGGAGTTTGCATGCGACAGATACGGCCTGCCCCAGTCCGATCTGATGATCGACCCGCTGACATTTACCATCGCCACCGGGGTGGAGGATGACCGCAAGCTCGGCCAGTGGACCCTGGAAGGGATTCGCATGATCCGCGAGGCCTTCCCCGATATCCAGATCGTGCTGGGCCTGTCCAACATCTCCTTCGGGCTTAACCCTGCGGCCCGCGCGGTGCTGAACTCGGTATACCTTGATCTCGCGGTCAAGGCAGGCATGACGGCGGCTATTGTGCATGTCTCCAAAATCCGCCCGCTGCACCTGATCGCCCCCGAGGAAGTCAAGGTCGCCGAAGACCTGATCTTTGACCGCCGGACAGAGGATTACGACCCCCTGCAGGCTCTGCTGGCGCTGTTCGCAGACCGCAAGGCCTCCGAGGCCGTCAAGCGCAAGCAGGCCGAAACAGCCGAAGAACGCCTGAAGGACCGCATTGTGGACGGCGACCGCAAGGGGCTGGAAGCCGACCTTGCCGAAGCCATGCAGACCATGGCCCCGCTGGACATCATCAACACCGTGCTGCTTGATGGCATGAAGGTGGTGGGCGAACTGTTTGGCGCGGGCAAGATGCAGCTCCCCTTCGTGCTTCAGTCCGCCGAGACCATGAAGGCCGCCGTGGCATGGCTTGAACCGCACATGGAACGCGCCGAAGGCCAGCAGCGTGGCACCATTGTTCTGGCCACTGTCAAAGGCGACGTGCACGACATTGGCAAGAACCTTGTGGACATTATCCTGACCAACAACGGCTACCGTGTGGTCAACCTTGGCATCAAAGTGCCTGTGGCCGACATGATCGACGCCGCCCGCAAGGAAAAAGCGGACGCCATCGGCATGTCCGGCCTACTGGTGAAGTCCACCGTGATCATGCGCGAAAATCTGGAAGAAATCGCCCGCGCAGGGCTGGATACCCCCGTTCTGCTGGGTGGTGCGGCCCTGACCCGCAACTACGTGGAAGAAGACTGCGTGGCCGCCTACGGCACCACCGGCCGCGTAGCCTATGCGCGCGATGCATTTGATGGCCTGACCCTGATGGACCAGATCGCCAAAAGCGGGTTTGACGGATATCTGGCCGCCATTCAGAAGCGGCGCGAGGGCAAGGCCACCCGCAAAAACGCCCGCTCGCCAGAAACAGCGGAAACACGCGGCTACGCCCCGGTGGACAAGGCCGAGGTCGCCATCCGCCGTGCGCGCCTGACCGCGGACGAACCCCGCCTGACACCCCCCTTCTGGGGTGCGAAGGTACTGGAGGCCACTCCCGAGGCTGTTCTGCCCTTCCTGAACGAGCGCGCGCTCTACCAGTTCCAGTGGGGGTTCCGCAAGCAGGGACGCTCTCTGGACGAGTTTCTGGTCTGGGCACGGCAGGAACTGCGCCCCATTCTGCAACGCATGCTCAAGCTGGCGGCGGATAAGCAGATTCTTAAACCACAGGCCTGCTACGGCTACTGGAAAGCCGCAGGCGATGGGAACGACCTTGTCCTGTTTGAACAGGACGGCACAACCGAGGCCGCCCGCTTTGCCCTGCCCCGCCAGCCCCGTGCGGATGGAGCATGCATTGCAGACTTCGTGCGCGACATCAACGACCCCGAGCGCGATGTGGTAGGCCTGCAGGTTGTCACCGTAGGGCAGAAAGCCTCCGACATTGCCCGCGACTGGTTTGAGGAAAACCGGTATCAGGACTACCTCTACCTGCACGGACTCTCGGTAGAAATGGCGGAAGCCATGGCCGAGTACACACACAAGCGTATCCGCGCCGAGCTGGGCTTTGCCGCCGAAGACCCGCGGAACATGGAAGACCTGCTCCAGCAGGGCTATCGTGGGTCGCGCTATTCGTTCGGCTACCCGGCCTGCCCCCGGCTGGAGGAGCAGGGCAGCATTCTCTCCCTGCTGGGTGCAGAGCGCATTGGCGTATCCCTGACCGATGGAGACCAGCTCCACCCGGAGCAGTCCACCTCCGCTCTGGTGGTGCTGAACAAACACGCCAAATATTTTACGATCTGATCAACCGGGCATTGACCAGCCGGGATGGTGCGGCGCATCATCCCGTAATGGTCTACTCCCGTCCGCATCTGCCGCCGCCGCTTACTCAGGAACGCAAAGACCTGTATATGCAGGTCGGGCTGCACGCGACCGGATGCACAACCGCCTTTATTAGCGCAAAACACGCAGACCTTGTGCGTGAGAGCGCCCTGTTCCTGCAAACCCTGAGCCATATGTGGGTGCAGGACGGGGTGGATGAGGCCGATGTCTGGACCGAACTCCTGCGCCGCGTGGAAGTGTCTGACCTGCTGCACAAGCTCAACCAGCCCCCTCACCGTAAAAAGAAAAACGGCAGCCCCAGCAGGCCCTGGCGCGTTACCACAAGCAAGCTGCCATAGGCGGCGCGGACTTTATGCGTTTTTCTCTTCCTCCCCCATTCTACAGGGGCCTGTAAGCCTGCGCCGATGGCCACCATAGATGCAATATCCCTGATCATTGTTGCCCTTTCCAGCCTGCATGGGCTGTGGCGGGGTTTTACGCAGCTTGCACTGGGCCTGCTCAGCTGGGCCGTGGCCTGTGTGCTGGCGTTTCGCTTCCATACTGTGCCCGTGCCATGGCTGGGGCGGTTCATTCACTCCCCCACAGGGCTGCAACTGGCCAGCTTTGCGCTGGTGCTGCTGTTTTTTCTGGTGGCAGGGTATCTGCTGGCCGCACTGATCGTGCGGCTGGTGCGCGCCACTCCGCTGGACGGGCTGGACCGCACACTGGGCGGGCTGTTCGGGCTTGTGCGGGGTATGTGCGTGGTTGTGCTGCTGTTCATGACCGGGCAATGGCTGTTGCAGCCCGAAGACATGGAAGCCATAGAGACCAACGGGCGGCTGACACCTTATATTCGCGCCGCCATAACCTATATCCACCCTTATCTGGCGGAATTTGACGCAAAGGGGGTTGCGCCAAAGCGTTCAACAGGTCATGACGCCACCTTGTAATCCCCATACGGCCAGTACCAGCCATTTGCGGAGGCCCTGCGCGCTTATGCACCCCCATTCCACGCCGTCCGTTTCCCTCCCCGATCCTGTCCGTGCGGACGAGGACCACCTGCAAGAGGAATGTGCCGTCTTTGGCATATGGAACGCCAAGGACGCAGCAACCCTGACCACCCTTGGACTGCATGCCCTCCAGCACCGTGGGCAGGAAGCAGCGGGTATTGTCTCCTTCGATCCGGCCCATCACCGCTTCAATTCCCACCGCGGGCTGGGCCTTGTGGGCGATGTGTTCAGTGATTCGCGCGTCATGGCCACACTGGCTGGCACACGCGCCATTGGCCATAACCGTTACGCCACAACAGGGGCCACCCTGCTGCGCAACGTACAGCCCCTGTTTGCCGAGTTCGCCTTTGGCGGGCTGGCGGTGGCCCATAACGGCAACCTCACCAACGCCGATACCCTCCGGCGTGAGCTGATCCGCCGTGGCTGCCTGTTCCAGTCCACCACGGATACGGAAGTGTTCGTGCACCTGATCGCCATCTCGCTCTACGCCACGGTGGAAGACAGGCTGATTGACGCCCTCAAGCGGGTGACCGGCGCGTATTCGCTTGTTGTTCTCTCGCAGGATGCGCTGATCGGCGTGCGTGACCCCATGGGGGTACGCCCGCTGGTGCTGGGCAAGCTGCCGGGCGAAGGCGGCAAGAACGGCGCATGGGTTCTGGCATCCGAAACCTGCGGGCTGGATATTATTGGCGCGGAATTCGTGCGGGATGTGGAACCGGGCGAGCTGGTTGTCATCAATGACGAGGGTATCCGCTCCCTGCGCCCGTTTGGAGAGACGCAACCCCATTTCTGCGTGTTTGAATATATCTACTTTGCGCGCCCGGACTCCGTGCTGGAAGGTCTGCCGGTTTATAACGTACGCAAGGAAATCGGGCGTGAACTGGCGCAGGAAAGCGGGATTGAGGCCGATGTGGTCGTTCCCGTACCCGACTCCGGCGTGCCCTCCGCCATTGGCTATGCGGAGGCCAGCGGCATTCCGTTCGAGCTGGGCATCATCCGCAACCACTACGTCGGCCGCACCTTTATTGAACCCACCGACCAGATCCGGCATCTGGGCGTTAAAATGAAGCACTCGCCCAACCGCCCGATTCTGGACGGCAAGCGCGTTGTGCTGGTGGACGACTCCATTGTGCGTGGCACCACATCACGCAAGATCGTGGACATGGTGCGCGCAGCCGGGGCACGGGAAGTGCATATGCGCATTTCCTCCCCCCCCACCAAACATTCCTGCTTCTACGGGATCGACACGCCAGAGCGCAGCAAGCTGCTGGCAGCCCAGAACGACCTGCAGAAAATGGCCGAACTGATTGGTGTGGACACTCTGGCCTTTATCTCGCTCGACGGGCTGTACCGCGCCATGGGGCATGAAAGCCGCAAGGCCAGCCGCTCCACCTATTGCGATGCCTGCTTTACCGGCGAATATCCCATTGCGCTGGTTGACCACGATGCGGAATACGGCCCCGACTCAGCCTGAGCCGGAACCTGCCACCCTGTTATAAAAAAAACCCCGCCAGAGGCGCACTCTGGCGGGTTTTTTTTGGGGTGGACACAGGCTGTGCCCTTAGCGGTACACCATGCCCCCATCAATCAGAATCGACTGGCCTGTCACGTAATCGGAATCGGGGCCAGCAAACCAGGATACAAGTGCGGCCACGTCATCGGGTGTTTCGGCCCGGCCAAGGGCAATGCCGTCCACGAACTTCCTGTACGTCTCACCCACAGGTGCGCCGGTCAGTCTGGCAAATTCCTTGTCGATTTCCACCCACATATCTGTCCCCACAACACCGGGGCAGTAGGCGTTTACGTTAATGCCGTGGCAGGCATATTCCTTGGCGGCAGCCTGCGTAAGCCCGCGCACCGCAAACTTGGTGGAGGAGTAAACCCCCAGCATGGCGTACCCTTCGTGCCCGGCAATGGAACAGGCGTTAATAATCTTGCCCTTGCTTTTGCGCGCAATAAACTTGGCAGCCGCAAGCTGGATACCCCACAGCGTCCCTTCCACGTTAATGCGGTAAATGCGCTGGACTTCCTCGGGTGTTACATCCGCCAGCGGCTTGATCTGGGCAATGCCTGCGTTGTTGATCATCACATCAAAGCTGCCCAGCGTGGCCTCGGCATGGTCAATGGCCGCAGCCACCTGCGCACGGTCGCCAATATCGGCAATAAAGCTGGTGGCCCTGCGGCCCAGTGCCTCGATTTCCTTCACCACACCAGCCAGATGATCCTCGCGGATGTCCACCAGAGCTATGTCCGCACCATCTCTGGCCAGCCGTAGGGCTATGCCACGGCCAATGCCTTGCCCGCCGCCGGTAACCAGCGCCACTTTTCCTGTAATATCCGCCATGAGAACCTCTCGCATGTGATGGAAAACAAGGCGAGCGTAGTGCAATAACAAAAAAAAGCCATCACCAAAAAAAAGCCCCCGCACAGTGTATACGGGGGCTGGCATCAGACACCACGGGAAAACCGGAGTGCGCCTTATTGACGGCGTAGCTGCGCGGAGGAAGAGGAAGCGGGCCGGGCTGCATCCTGCGTTGCAGCAGCGGTCGCATTGGGGGCATCAGAGGGGAGCAGGCGGATCTGCCCTGCCGCCACATCCGCCAGTTGGCCCAGAAGCTGGCTGAGGCCCTGCACCATGCTCATGGTGCTGCCACCAGCGGGGCCACTCAGGCTGATACGCTGGAGCGTTCCCTGCCCGTAGGCCGCGCCCGAAGCCGCAGGCTGGACCGAGAGCATGGCATCCAGTTCCACCTTGCCAGATGGTCCGGTGGAAAAGCGGCTGACCGAAAGCTCAACATAAACCTGCGGGTCAGCGGCGGCGGCATCGTTTTCCACAAACACGCCCGTACCGGGCAGGCGCTGGGCCAGATCCCCCGCCAGTGCGTGACCAATCTGGCTGACAAGGGAATCGCTCCACGCATCGCTGCCTGAAACACTCAGCTTATAACCACTATCGGCCGTCACAATGCGGTCACGGTCCAGACCAGAGGCAATGCTGGGCAGGCGCACCTCTACAAAGCGTGGGCCACCGGCCTGTGCCTGCCCCGGCACAACCGCCAGCGTGTAAAGCGACACCCCGCTGCTGGCGCAGCCTGCAAGGGTAAACGCCATAAGCCCCAGCGAGGCCCCGCCGACCAGAACGTTGCGGCGGCAAAGACCAGCCCCAGCCAGTCCGTAAGGTTTAACGCGAGCCATGATCTTATCGTCCCGATATGAGCGCAGAGGGGTGGTTGGTCAGGAAATCGGACAAAAAGCGCAGGGAGCGCGCGGTTTGCCCAAGCTGGATGACCATGGCCTGAAGGTTGCGCTTGAAGTCGCTGTTGCCCCCATAGCTGGCCAGCAGGCGGTTGGCGTTGTGGAGCATCTGGTCCAGTTGTTCGGCCATGGCAGGCAGGCGCTGGCTGAGTGGCGCCAGACCTTTTTGCAGGTCCTGCGTCAAAGCCTGAAAATGCTGCATGGACACACGCAGGCTGGCCAGAGACTGCCTGACATCCGGGCTGCTCAGTGTTTCGTCCGCATGAGCCAGCAGGTTGTTGGCGTTGGTGCCAATCTGCTCGAACGGCATGGCCGCCAGACGGTCGGTTACGGTGGAAAGCGATTCCATAATCCCGCTCATCCCCCCCGGCTGACCGGGAATGACAAGCGTGGTCCCTTCCATGCTGGTCGTGGCCTTGCCCGCGTTCTTGACAAAGGTGAGCGAGATCAGCCCTTCCCCCGTCAGCAGGCTTGCGCTGTCGGTGGACGCACGCAGACCGTTGACCACCAGTGTCCGCAGCATGTCCGTGACTTCCTCGTGCGACAGTTCCTTGGAGGTCATCACACGTTCGGGCTGGATTTCCATGCCAATCCGCACACGCGGATGGCCGGGGGTGGAGGTCATGTCCAGCTTGACGCTGGTGACGTTCCCCACCTGAATCCCGAACATGCTGACCACAGCCCCCGGAGCCAGCCCCTTGACGGAAGAGGTCAGATACGTGGCAACGGAGACACGCTCATGGTACCCGGCGTTCTGGGCATCTTCCTCGCTCTCATAGAGTTTGAACACGGTGTTGGCCTCAGCCACGGCCTGATCGCTCTGGAGTTTGCCCTCATCGAGCGGGGGCAGGCCAAAAGCCACCCCACCGGAGAACAGCGCCTGAAGGGACTGCAACTGCACCTTGAGCCCACCGGCCCCAAAGCCCACCTTAACGCCAGACACGTTCCAGAACCGTGTGCCCCCGTTCAGGTAATGGTCGTAGGGTTCCTTGACAAAAATCTGGATCAGCACCGGTCCGCGTCCACCCGGTGGCATGGTATAGCCCAGCACTTCCCCCACATCCACATCGCGGAAAAAGACCGGTGCGCCCTGCCCGATCGAGCCAATATTATTGGCAACCAGCGTATAGGTCTGGCCCGGCTGGTCCGAGCGCATGCCCGGTGGGGCTTCAAGCCCTTCAAACTGGTCCCTGTGCTGGCCGGAAGTATGGCCACTTTCGTCCAGCCCCGGATCAAAGGCTATGTACGCGCCAGACATAAGTGTTTCCAGCCCGGTAATGCTGGCCCCGTTAATACGGGGGCGCACAACCCAGAACCGCGCCTTGTCGGTCAGCATGCCATTGGTGCCCTTGTTCATGCGGATTAACACACGAACATGGCGCAGGTCGGAGGTGAGGGAGATGTTCTGCACCGTTCCCAGCACCACGGACTTGTTCTTAACCTGCGTCTGCCCGCTGGTCAGGCCATCGGCGGTATCAAAGATAACAGAAATTTCCGGCCCGTTATCCACAAAGCTGCGCCAGACCAGAAAACCCGCGATCAGCACCGAAACAATGGGAATAACCCAGATAATGGAAAACCGGATCCTGCGCACCAGCGCATCCTGAGTGTCACTTTCACCATGTTTTGGAGAATTGTGCCTGTCGTTCACGCCCTGTCCGGCTCCATACTGTTCAAATACGCGGCAGTTGTCTGCGGCGCGGGGGCGGGTGTCGCCCGCCCGGCAAGACCGCAATCAGAGGATGTTTCATTGTCGCCCACCACGTCCCACATAACGCGGGGGTCAAATGCATGCACCGCAAAAATGGTCAGCACCACCACGGCGGCAAAGCAGACCATACCCCCATTGGCAGTAATGCTGGCCATGCTGTTAAACCGGACCATGGCCACCAGAATGGAGACCATGAACACGTCAATCATGGACCACCGGCCAATAACGTCGATCACCCGGTAAAGCTTGGTCCGCGCCACCAGCCAGCGCTCCGAGCGCCGCCATGTGGTAAAGAGCATGAACAGCAGGCCAAAAATCTTGAGCACAGGCACTGTTACACTCGCAAACAGCACCAGCAGCGAGAGCGGGATCATCCCGTCCTGCCACAGCTCCACCGCACCTGCTATAATAGTATGCCCCGTGCCACCCCCCAGGCGGATCACTGTCATGACCGGGTAGATATTGGCAGGCAGATAAAACACCACGGCAGAAATAAGCAGCGCAAGCGCGCGTGTGCGCCCGTTGGCCTTGCGGCGGCGCACTACGTGGCCACAGCGCGGACAAAAGCCCAGAGCCCCGGTTGCGGACATGGGTTGCTCAAACGCCAGCACTGCCCCACAGGACAGGCATGACGCCATGTGCGAAGGCGGCGGCAGGGGGGTTTGGCGCGTCACGCTCTCGCAGACCAGACGGATGCGTTTGTTATCCATACGGCGCAGGCTGTGGTCTGTCTGCCTGCGTTCCCAGATCAGCTCCGTATCCAGCGTGGCGTCAGTTGCGGACATGGTCAGCATAAGGCCCGAGACCAGAAACACCGCCGCCCCGATCTGCACATAAGCCAGATCGGACAGTTTGGTGTAGGCCACGAACACACCCAGAATATACACCTCCACCATGGACCACGGGCGCAGGCGTTCGTACCATTTGAGCAGATGCGGCACCCAGAATGGCAGTCCGGGCTGCAATGCCCCCACCAGAATGGACAGCATCATGCCAATCACCAGACCGGGCACAATAATGGTGGCAATGGCCACCAGCACACCCACCTCGCCCCAGCCCTCGTGCAGCAGTTCAATCGGGCCGGTCAGGATATTCACCGTGCGCTGACGGCCATACAGGTCCAGCATCATCAGGGTGGAGGCCAGCATGGCAAGGTAGAGCGAAGCCGAGCTGATGCAAAAGGCCAGTGGCGTTGCTATGGGAGATGTCCGGTTACGCCGGTCCAGCAACTGGTTGCACCGGCAGCAGCGCGCCTGCGTGCCGGGGGCAAGTTCTGGCAGAATCTGGTAATGCCCGCAGCACGGACACTCCACCACCCCGCGCAAAAGCCGGACGTGCCGTTCCTCATCCACCGGGACATCCCGGCCGGGAAACAGAGCCTCCCGCAGCAGGGCCATGACTTGTGTTACGTTCATCACTTCTGTTCTTAATACCAACCACCCCACCTGTAACTGAAAAAACCGTATGGCACCCCTGCCATACAGACCTGCGCCCAGCGCTTTTGTGTCCGGCGCTCTCTGCCGCCACCCTTACGCCGGAGCCAGGGCCGCCATGCGCCTGCCCTTGCAGGTCGGCACACCGAACAAAGACGTAAAAACCAGCCCGCACGGAAATATGGGGAGAAAAGCCCCCTTTACTGCCGTAATGGATGTTGCATGCTCTGAATGATCATGATAGTCAGCCTACCGCACACACTGCTGTGCCCGCTTAGCTCAGTTGGTAGAGCACATCATTCGTAATGATGGGGCCGATGGTTCGAATCCGTCAGCGGGCACCACTTTTCCCTGAATTGTCATCTGTTTTACGGCAAGGCGCTGGCGCGTCCGTAGCTTTGTGCGGACAGACCCATATGACCGGAAGCACCAGACCTGCTTCAGGCTATGCGCGCACCTGCTCCGTAGAGACCTGCCCCCATAGCCACCCACATCTGGGGAGCACGCACATACAGAGGGTTAGTGTGTTTTACCCACCGCAGGCGCATCCAGCGTGTATAGGCTGATCGCCATGGTATGGCCGTTGGAATAGTTCAGCCCCGCAACCGTGCCCCGACTGAACGCTTTTGGCGCATCCGTCCCCAGTGCTTCCATAAACGCCTTGCGCTCGCGCACATCCACAAGGGCCGCAGTGCAGGCCGGGTGGTCGCGCATGGCCTGTGCGGCCTGTGCGGGGCTCCCCAGCACCACCTTGCCCCCGATCAGGAACACCAGACTGGGCTCGGTAAAGGAAACGGAATAAACCTGTGTCTGCACACAGGGCTTGTGCGCCTGCACCAGCGCCACCAGACGGGGCGCCAGCCAGATGCTACGCAATTGCGGCACCACAACCGTAAACAGCCCCACGTACAACAAGGCCGCCGCGACACAACTGCTCAGAGCCGCATAACACAGCTCCGTCCGCCAGATCTGCCACACAGCCAGCCCGACCAGAGGCAGAACCCCACCCGCCAGCACAAGGGCGGAAACACTGATCTGGCGCTCCAGCACCCACAGCAAAAGCGGCCCCGCCACGGCCAGCGCACAGCCCGCCATGCCCCACAATACGGCATACCCCCCAAGCAGCAGGCGGCCCCAGCGTGTGTGCGGGCCGTTACGCCACATAACACCACTTTGCGCCAGCAGGCCCGCGCTTAATATGGCAATGGCAGGGTATGTGGGCAGCACGTAATGGGGCAGCTTGGTTGCAATACTTTCAAACACCACCCAGTGCGGTACAATCCAGCACAGCAGGTAACGCACCGGCAGGGTACGCCGCTCCCGCCAGGCCTGTGGCAGCACACTGGCGGCAAAGTAGGAGCCCGGCCAGAACGCGATCAGGAACACAAGCATGTGATAGCCCGGCGGCAGGCCATGTGATTCCTGCCCCGAAGCCACCTTGCCCAGAAAATTCCCCCCAACCGCGCGCCTGAAGAACTCGCCATGACTGACCACCCCGATGGCCACGCACCATGGCAGCACCTCGGCAGCGGCCACAAGCCAGCCCCATGCCGGACGCAGCCTGCGCCACAGGTCCAGATGACGCTCCACCACGCCCATGACCAGCGGCGTTGCAAGGGATGGAATAAGCACGACCGGGCCTTTAAGCATAAGCCCGCAACCTACTGCCCCCCAGAACAGAAGAGCCGTGCCAGCAGGTGTGGCGCGTGCGGCCTCCCTGTCCGCCAGTGCCCGCACCAGAGCGTACTGGGCCACCAGTACGCTGAGCAGCAGGCACGAATCAATTGTACCCATACGGCTCTCGGCCGCCACCAGCACCGAGGCCATCAGCAGAACCGCAGCCCCAACCCCCGCCATGGCCCCAAACAGGCTGGCTCCCATCATGGCGGTCAGCACCACGGCCCCGGTCATGGCAAGCAGGGAGGGAATACGGTACGGCCACACCGTGCGGGCGTAATCCATGCCCACTGCCTTAACGGCCAGAGAGTCCAGCCAGTAAATACCGGCAGGCTGAAGGTAGCGCGGCATATCCTGAAAACGCACATCTACGTAATTGTGCGTCTCCAGCATCTGGGCCGATGCTTCCATGTAGCGTGGTTCATCCCGGTCAAATGGGGGGGTCGTCATGCGGCCGGGCAGAAACAGCACAAAAGCTGCCAGACCAATCAGCACCAGCACACGCCACGGCAGAAACCGGGCGCCGCGTGCAAGCCCTAGCATTCATCAACCGTTCTGGGCAGCCGGGTGCGGTTACGCAGCCACATGACACCCAGCAGGTCCCGCACGCCTACAACAGCACGGTTGAAATTGGTATATTTGGACTGCCCATGCAGCCGGGGCCGATGCGAAACCGGATGACACACCAATGGCACCCCATAAGATGCAAAAAAGGCGGGCATAAACCGGTGCAGCCCTTCAAACTGGGGCAGGCGCAAAAAATCCGCACGCTGGAAAATCTTGATCGGCGCACCCGTATCCGGGCAATGATCCTGTAGCAGCCTCTGGCGCAGGCCATTGGCAAAGCGCGTGGCAAAACGGCGGGACCAGCCATCCTTGCGTTTGGCGCGGACCCCGACCACCAGCGGAGGCGTGCCCTGAGTGGCCCGCGCCAGCGCTACCAGCGCCACCAGTTCACGCGGGTCGTCCTGTCCATCCCCGTCAATCGTGGCAATCCACTGGCCTTTTGCCGCGGTAATGCCCGTGCGTAACCCTGCGGACTTACCGCAACACCGATCATGCGAGAGAATACGCAGATTGGGCAGGCAATCCCGTCGGAGCTGGCGCAGCACGGCCACCGTATTGTCCTGGCTCCCATCGTTGACAAACACGACTTCCGATGGGGGGAGGCTCTTGCAGGCCTCGGCCAGTTCGCGGCAGACCTGTGGCAGGTTATCCTGCTCGTCCAGAACAGCAATAACGATGCTCAGCACGGGCTGAACATCGTTTGCCTGCGACACAGAGGTTTGCACCGTTTGTGTCATACATATGCACCCTGAAGGGAGATGGGCTTAAGCAGCCTGACGGGAGAACGCGGCAGGCAGGTCCGCCAGCGCCTGATCAACCAGCGCGGAGGCTTTCTGCTCATCAATGGTCTGAGGAATAATGCTGTGCGCAGCGTTAACGGCTACATCAATCGCAAGCTGGCGCACTTCCTTTACGGCGGCACGTTCAACGGCGGCAATCCGGTCGCGGGCCATCTGCTCGTGGCGGCGCACGGCGGCCTCGGCTTCTGCACGGGCCTGCTTGGCCATCTCATCCGCTTTAATGCGGGACTGCTCGATCAGGGACTTGGCTTCCGCCAGAGCCTGTTCACGCTCACGCGTTGCATCTTCGAGCATCTGCTCGGCTTCGCGGCGCAGGCGGGCGGCCTCGTCCAGTTCCTCACGGATCAGGTTGGCGCGGCTGTCCAGAATGGACGCGATAGGCGTCCACAGCTTTTTACCTGCCAGCGCAAAGAACAGAACAAACGAAACAGCGACCCAGAAACCCGCCACATGAAAAATGTCAGTCATGACCAAAATTCCCCTGAGAACGGATCAGATAATGCTGCGACGCGCGGATGCGCTCTCAACACTCTGGGCAACAAGCTGGGCGTCTGGCGCAACACCTGTCAGCCGCTGGACCAGCGCCTGTGTGGTATCAGCCGCAATTTCTTTAAGCGCGCTTAAAGCCCGCGCTTTTTCTGCCGCAACATTCTTTTCGGCATCCGCAATTTCGGAAGCCAGACGTGCGTTGATTTCCTGCATCTGCTGGTCGGCCGCACGGTGTTCCTCGTCCAGAACCTTCTGAAGATGCGCCTGGGCTTCCGCCATGGCATCTTTGCGGGCCTGCTGGAGTTCGGCTACGGCTTTGTCAGCATCCTGTTTAGCGGACCGGGCGACCTCAAGATCACCTGTAATACGCTGGCTACGGTCATGCAGGACGCGGGCGACACCCGGCAGCATGGCCTTGCTGAGAACAAGATAGAAGATGAAGAAAATAATTGCCCCCCACATGACCTGACCGGTCACAAGTGGATTGGCAAAGTCAAGCTGAGGCATTCCCGTGGCGTATGCACCAGGTGCCGAAACGGCCAGCAAAGAAACGCCGCAAGCCGTTGCAAGCAGTCCGGCACGAACTGTCTTCGTAATCACACCCACAGGAATGTCTCCTCTTGTTTTCCCGATCTCAGACGAAGAGGATCAGGAATGCGATCAGCAGCGCGAACAGGGCGATAGCTTCTGTCAGTGCGAAGCCGAGCATGCCCAGACCGAACACGTGCGGGCGAGCCGCCGGGTTACGGGCAATGCTGCTGACCAGCGTGGAGAAGATGTTGCCGAGGCCGATACCAACGCCGGCGAGGGCGATAACGGCGATACCTGCACCGATTTCCCGGGCTGCAGCGATGTCCATATCAGTCACTTCCTTGTTTTAAGACAGTTTCAAACGAAACGGGCAAAGCAGCTCAGTGAGCCACGGCCTCCCGCAGGTAGATGCACGTCAGGATGGCAAACACATAGGCCTGCAATACCCCGACAAGCAACTCAAGAGCCATAAGCGCCACGTTAATGGCGATAGGCCCGATCGCAAACACGTCACCCACCACGCCAAAACTGGCGAGCATGATAACAAAGCTTGCGAAAATATCGAACATGACGTGCCCGGCAACCATGTTGGCGAACAGTCGGATGGACAGGCTGACCGGGCGGGAGAGGAACGAGAGAATCTCGATCGGGATCAGCAGGGGAGCCAGAAAGGGGCTGGCGCCGTCCGGCATGAAGTGCGCGAAAAACCGCAGACCCTGCACCTTGAGCGAAACCACAACCGTCAGCAGGAACACCATGAACGCCATGGCGAAGGTGACAGCAATATGGCTGGTAAAGGTGAAGGAGAACGGCAGAAGCCCGATGTAGTTCCCCGCCAGAATGAAGAAGAACAGGGTGAAGATGAACGGGAAGAAGGCGGCACCTTCCGGCCCGATCGTGTCCACGGCCATGTTGTGAATGAACTCGTAGCAGACCTCGGCTGCGGCCTGGAGCCGACCGGGGACAACTGCTGCGGGGCGCATGCCAAAATACAGGAACGCAAGAACAAGGCAGACTGCCGCGATCATGTACAGCGGAGACTGGCTGAAGCGCAGGGCCTCGCCCAGCCCGCCAAGAACGGGGTGGAGCTCAAACTGTTCAAGTACGTTAATGCTGGAACCGCCCGCCACAACCGCTCTCCTAGACCTTGCCCCGAATCGAGTATCCGGGCTTCAGCTTCTTACTTTACGTCCATCGTCCTGACCAGACGCCAAACATTCAGCATTCCGGCGCTACCGCCCAAAAGTGCGAAGATGACAAGAAACACCGCCCGGGTATGGAGCCAGTGATCCAGCTCCCACCCCATGGCAACCCCCACAACCAGCCCCGCGAGCATTTCTGTCCCGGCTCTGAACGCCAATGCAGCCAGAGACCTGTCAGCCTCCACATTTGCATCAAGCTGTGGTTTTTCCTCCTTGACCAGACCGTAGCGGCGCTCTGCCGACTGCAATCTGGCGTCAAAGGAATCGTTTTTTTCCTTACCCATACCTCGCACCTCCCAAGGGGTGCAGGCGCTTGCTAACGGGGCTGCCATATCCTGTCAAGAAACCTTAGCAGGCTTGCTGTCCAAAATATTGCACCGTAGCATTTGCGCCACCCCGCCGATTACTCTGTTCCGGGCAGGCCAACCAGCCCGCGCGCATAGTCCATAGCGGAAAAAGGCCGCAGATCCTCTACCTGTTCGCCCACACCCACGGCATGCACAGGCAGGCCGAACCCGTCAGCCAGCGCCACCACAATGCCACCACGGGCCGAGCCATCCAGCTTGGTCACAACCAGCCCGCTCACATTCACAAGTTCGCGAAAAACCCGCACCTGTTCCACCGCATTCTGCCCTGTGGTCGCATCCAGCACCAGCAGGACCGAATGGGGCGCGCCCTCATCAAACTTGCGCATGACGCGGATAATTTTTGCCAGTTCTTCCATAAGGGCCGACTTGTTGTGCAGGCGGCCTGCCGTATCCACAAACACAAGGTCCGCCCCTTCGGCCCTGCCACGCTTGAGCGCTTCGTAGGCAAGGCCTGCGGCATCCGCACCGGGGGGGCCCGCAATGACCGGGCAGCCCGTGCGCTCGCCCCATATCTGGAGCTGCTCCACGGCAGCGGCACGGAACGTATCCCCCGCCACCATCATGACCTTGCTGCCCTGAGCAGAAAAAAAGCGCGCCATTTTGCCAATGGTGGTTGTTTTTCCCACACCATTGACCCCCACAACCAGCACCACATGCGGTTTGTGGGCAGGGTCGGGTGTAAACGGCACGGCCACCGGCTCAAGGATCCGGGCAATTTCTTCGGCCAGCGCCAGCCGGATTTCCTCATCCGTGACTTCGGTGCCAAAACGGCTGGATCGAAACTTCTCAATCACCTTTTCCGCAACGCCGGGGCCGAGGTCTGCGGTAATCAGCAGTTCTTCCAGCTCCTCCAGCGCCTCGTCATCCAGTTTGCGGCGGGTAAAGATACCCGTAAGCCCGCCACCCAGCTTTTGGGTGGAGCGGGACAGCCCCTCCTTGAGACGAGAGAAAAAACCAAGCGCCATTCTAGATCCTTTCCGCCACCAGTCCGCCTTCTTCCACCGCGATGGGCAGAAGGGAGAGAATGTCCCCGACCGAGGCTTCGGCCCCGCTCAGGCGGACGGGTGCAAACTGCTCGCTATGTCCTGTTGTGGGGGTTTCCATCAGCACACGCTGGGGCTGGCCCAGCAGGCTTGCGTAGTAACGCGCCGCAGATGCGGCCCCCACCGCCCGCAGGGTGGCCGCACGTGCCTTGCGCTGGGGCACGGGCACCGCACGCATGCGCGCCGCTGGCGTGCCCTCACGCTCGCTGTAGGGAAAGACATGCAGGTAAGGCAGCGCCATGTCCGCCACAAAGGCGCGCGTCTGCTCGAACAGGGCGTCATCCTCGGTGGGAAAACCGGCAATAAGATCGGCGCCAATGCCAATATCGGACCGGAGGCTTCTGGCGCGCGCCACAACATGGGCGGCATCTTCCACCAGATGGCGGCGCTTCATGCGTTTGAGAATAAGGTCCGACCCGGCCTGAAGGGAAAGATGCAGATAGGGCATGAACCGGGGCTCGGCCTCCAGCAGTTGCCAGATGTCCTCATCAATTTCCACCGGATCGACCGAGGACAGGCGCAGCCGCTCCAGTTCGGGCACCAGCCGCAGCACACGGCGGCACAACTGCCCCAGCACGGGCTTGCCCGGCAGGTCCGCGCCCCAGGATGTCATGTCCACGCCGGTCAGCACCACCTCGCGGTAGCCCGCACCCACCAGTGCGCGCACCTGCTCCACCACGGCACCAACCGGCACGGAGCGGGAAGGCCCGCGCCCGAAAGGAATGATGCAGAAGGTGCAGCGGTGGTCGCACCCCTGCTGCACCTGCACAAATGCACGGGTACGGCCTGCAAATTCGGTCACCAGATGGGCCGCCGTCTCCCTTGCCGCCATAATGTCGGACACGGCCACGGGTTCGGCCAGAGCTGCGGGGGACCAGCTTTCGGCCTTCAGTTTTTCCTCGTTCCCCAGAACACGGGTCACGCCGGGCAGGGTGGACCAGTTTTCGGGGTGGATCTGGGCGGCACAGCCGGTCACGACAATGCGGGCATCGGGTTTTTCACGGTGGGCACGGCGGATGGCCTGCCTTGCCTGCCGCTCGGCCTCCCCCGTCACCGCGCAGGTGTTGACAATGATCACATTGCCCAACCCCTGCGCATGGTCACGCATGACTTCGCTTTCCCATGTATTCAGGCGGCAGCCGAAGGTCAGGATTTCTGGCCGGGTGGTCATGATGGGTAGGCGGCCAGATCGACCGTCCCTTCAAAAGCTGTGGTGGCGGAACCGGTCATGAGCACATGGTCCGTCTGCTCGGACCAGACAATGCGCAGGGTGCCGCCATCCAGTTCCACCGCGCAGGTCCGTGCGGCAAGGCCACGCCGCACGGCGTTGACCACAGCGGCACAGGCGCCAGACCCGCAGGCCTCGGTCATGCCCGCACCGCGCTCATGCACCTTCAGGCGCATGTGGTGTGGCCCATCCATACGGGCAAAGCCGATATTGGCGCGTTCGGGAAAAATGGGGTCATGCTCCAGCGCATGCCCCTGCGCCACCATACCAAAATCGGATACAAAAAACGTGGCGTGCGGGTTCCCCATGGAAGCCGCCGCCGGGTCCCCCGGCAGGGGCAGGTGCAGCGTATCCATCGCCATGGCCAGTGGCACATCCTGCCAGTGGGTGCGGGGCGCGCCCATATCCACCGTAATCAGCCCATCGGGAGTTCTGCTGGTGGGCAGGACGCCTGCGCGGGTTTGCAGCACGGGTGTTGCGTTACCGCTACAACGCCACACAAGGTCGGCCACACAGCGCGAGGCATTGCCGCAGGCCCCTGCCTCCGAGCCATCGGGGTTGAAAAAGCGCACAAGCACATCAGCCCCCTGCACCGTGGGCGCATGCAGGGTTACAAGCTGGTCACAGCCAATACCCCGGCGGCGGTGCGCCAGAGCGGCAATACGGTCAGGGGTCAGGGGCAGCGCACCCATCCGCTCGTCGAGAATGACAAAATCATTCCCCAGACCGTGCATTTTGTAAAAAGAGGTCAGCATTGCGCGCCTTATATGCCAATTCAGACCGGGATGCCATGCCCCACCCGCACGGATGAGTGCTGCACTGGCCCGCAAAGCATAGCATGGCGCACGCCCTGCTGTCCCGGCCTGTCTGCGCCGGATGGGGGGTTAGACAAAGCGGCCCGGCGCGCCGCGCTGGAGCACCTCGATCCTGTATCCGTCCGGATCGGTCAGGAAAAAAAACTGCCCGACCACCGTGCCCGCATGCTGCATGGTTTTAACCGGGGTCACCGGGTAGCCCGCAGCCTGCATGCGGGCGTGCTCGGCCACCACATCCGCCACCGAAACCGCCAGATGCCCATAGCCGTCCCCCAGAGTGTAAGGCTCCGTGCGACCGTGGTTGATGGTGAGTTCAAGTTCAAAACTCTGCTCGTCATTGGCCAGATAGACCAGTGTAAAGCTGTCGAACTCAAAGCGGCCAACCGGTACAAGTCCCAGCGTACCGGTATAGAAGGCGACAGATTTCCGTTCATCCAGCACACGCAGCATGCTGTGGATCATTCTGACCATGAAGACTTCCTTTTTCCCAATGCCCTGTTTTTTAAACTCTACTGCGTCTTTTTTAACGACAGGCGCGTTTGTTCTGAAATTATTTTTTAAGCATGTCTCCCTTTACTAAAGGGGGGCTAAAATGGTTCTGATTAAAACAGGTTCCCGCGTAACACTTGTCAGCAAATGAAGAGAGCATGCGTATCTTTAAGTCCCTGCACGCCTCTTGGGCGCACTGCATGAAAGCCCGCCTGTGTGTGGGCACAATGCTGGCCTCCGGCCCGCTGCTGCTGTGCCTTGGCACACCGGCCATGGCCGCAGGGGACGAAAGCGCTCTGGATGCGCTGGAACAGCAGATTACGCGCATTCAGTCCGAACAGAGGGCACTGCAAAAAGCTCTGGTAAGCGTGCAGAAGCAGATTGCCGCGCACCGCTCTGTGGCCCATGGAGGGAGTGTCGCGGCCCATCACGGCCTGGCCGCCCACCAGATCGCCAGCATGGACGCTGCTGACCATGAGGCAGGCATTGCCGTACGCTCCGCCGACCATGAAGAAGAAGCCGGGATTCACCACCTTGGCGGCAACGGGCACTTCCATACCGGCATGCCCGACGCCCAGCCCGTTTTTGGAGGTGCTGAGGACACGCCAACCGTAGAATCCGTAGTTGGCCACCGCGCGGAAGACGTGATCTCCCGCCTGGCGGAAAACGGCGTTGGCCCCCACTCGCGTGAGACGGCAGGCGCACAGGCGGCAGGCGCGCTGGGTGACCACGGCGTGTTCCACCTCGGCCCCGTTACCCTTATCCTCGGTGGGTTTATTGATGCCTCCGCCGTGGAGAGCAACCGCCACACCGCCAGCGGCACTTTCAACTTCTGGCAGGACACCCCCTTCAAAAACGAACCGCGCTACCATACCAACAATTTTGAAGGCAGCGCACGTTACAGCCGTCTCTCGCTCATGGCACGCGGGAATATTGACAAAGACTCCACCATTTCGGGCGTGTTCGAAATGGACTTTGGCGCAGGCGCCGACACCACCGATGCCTATGAGAGCAACAGCTACGCGTTCCGCATGCGTCAGGCCTATCTTGCGTATGACAACAGCAAGGAAAACTTCCACTTCCTTGCCGGGCAGGCGTGGAGCATGCTCACCCCCGGCCGCGTAGGGATTATCCCCCGACAGGAAAGCCTGCCCGAAACCATAGAATCCTCCATGCTGGCAGGGCAGACATGGGCGCGTCAGCTCCAGTTCCGCTTTGTAAAGGACTTCCTGAACCACCGCCTGTGGACCGGCCTTTCAATTGAGAACTCGGCAACGCTGTACAGCACCGGTTCCTTCCACAATGGCACATCGGACGGGCAGGTGATCATGCCCGGAGGGCAGACCGTTACCGTGGGGTCCGGCGGCGTGGGCCTGACCAACGATGCCCTGTTCCCCAACGAAATCGCACCCGATGTCATTGGCAAGATCGCCTGGGACCCGCACTGGGGCCATTACGAAGTGGAGGGTATTCTCCACTTCCCACATGACCGCGTTTCCACCCTTGGGGCGGGCCAGAACCATACGGCCATAGGCGGCGGCGGCGGTGGGTCCATGATCCTGCCGGTTATTCCGCACAAGGTGGAAGTGCGGCTGGCGGGGCTGGCGGGCTACGGCATTGGCCGTTACGGCTCGGTGCTGCTGCCCGATGCCACACTCAAGGCCAGTGGTGCGCCTTCACCCCTGTTTTCCATGCAGGGCACAGCGGGAATTATTGCCCACCCCAACCCACTCATTGACGTGTATGGCTATTTTGGCTACCAACAGGCCGGTCGCAGCTACTTCTCGGAAGGTGGTCAAGCCTACGGTTACGGCAACCCTGCCTATAACAACACAGGGTGCTATACCGAGCTGAGTGGTAACTGTGCGGCTGGCAGTAACATCCATAGTGTTATGGAAGCCACAATCGGAGCGTGGTATCGTTTCTTTAAAGGCCGTTATGGTACGGTGGAAGCTGGTGTGCAGCTTGCCTATTCGCGCATTCATGCGTGGGAGGGCAACGGTGGCGCGCCAGACACCAGCCTGAGCGAACTCTTTATGGATTTCCGTTACCTACCCTTCCAGTAAGGATGTCTTTTACAGGTTGCCGGGGCACTGCGGGTCAGCAGTATACTCCCCGGCACGAGAGAGAGGTCTTTCCGGACAGGACGCTTTATTTCCTCTCTCCTACCTGTTTGTCTGGACCTCATTTATATGCCTTTCCAAAATGCTCCCGCCCCGCTCGCTCAGGCTCTGGCCGCGCGCGGGTTTGAAGCCCCTACCTCTGTTCAGGCCGCCATTCTGGCCGATGACGCCAAAGGCCGCGACCTTCTGGTTTCCGCCCGCACGGGCTCGGGCAAAACGGTCGCCTTCGGCCTTTCCCTGGCGGATACGCTTCTGAACGGCGCAGAGCGCTGTGGCCCTGCTGGCGCACCGATGGCGCTGGTCATTGCCCCCACGCGTGAACTGGCACTTCAGGTCCGGAGCGAGCTGGAATGGCTCTATGCCAAGACGGGCGCACGGATCGTATCGTGCGTAGGGGGTATGGAACCCCGTACGGAAGCCCGCCACCTGTCTGCTGGCTGCCACATTGTTGTGGGTACGCCCGGCCGTCTGTGCGACCACCTCAAGCGTGGCAACCTCGACCTGTCGCACCTCAAGGCCGCCGTGCTGGACGAAGCGGATGAAATGCTCGACCTCGGCTTCCGCGACGAGCTGGAAACCCTGCTGGACGCCACCCCCAAGGACCGCCGCACCCTGCTGTTCTCCGCCACCATTGCGCGTGAGATCGCAGGCCTTGCCAAACGCTACCAGCATGACGCACTGCGTGTGGATACGGTGGGCACCAACACCGCCCATGCGGACATTACCTACCGTGGCGTTCTGGTGGATCAGGGCGACATGGCCCGGGCGGTTGTCAACGTACTGCGCCTGATCGACTCGCCCTCCGCCATTGTGTTCTGCCACACGCGTGAGGCCGTGCGCCAACTCCAGCACATCCTGACCGAGCGCGGTTTTGCCTCTGTCGCCATTTCGGGCGATCTGGGTCAGAACGAACGCACCCGCGCCATTGAAAGCCTGCGCCACGGGCAGGCCCGCGTGTGCGTGGCAACCGACGTGGCCGCGCGCGGTATTGATATTCCAGACCTGGGGCTGGTCATCCATGCCAGCCTGCCGTCCAACCCCGCCACACTGCTGCACCGCTCGGGCCGTACGGGCCGCGCAGGCAAAAAGGGCACCTGTGTTCTGCTGGTTCCGCCCGCACGCCGCCGTCTGGCCGAACGCCTGTTGCAGGCAGCCAAAGTAACGGCGGAATGGAGTGGTGCACCCACCCCGCAGGCCATTGCCGAAGCCGATGCCGAGCGCCTTCTGGGGGCGCACTTCCTCTCGCTCCCCCCTTCGGAGAACGAGAATATTCAGGCACTTACCGCCCGTCTGGTGGCCGAGCACACGCCTGAACAGCTGGCCACTGCCCTTGTGGGCCTCTGGCGCAAAAGCCTACCTGAGCCCGCCCAGCTACGCGTGATTACGCCAGACGCCACCCGCACCCGCGCCCCACGGGACGAAAACGCCCCTCCGCGTGAGCCGCGTGAACGCGCACCCGACATGAACGGAAGCTGGTTCCGCCTTTCTGTCGGCCGGGCAGACCGGGCAGACCCCAAATGGCTGGTGCCTGTTCTGTGCCGTCTGGGCGGCATTAAAAAGCAGGATATTGGCGCAATCCGCATTGTAAACGACCATACACTGGTAGAAATCGCACAGGACAAGGCCGAACGCTTTGCCGCCTGTGCCGCTGCTGCCGATGCGGACGAAATGACCGTAGAACCCGCAGAAGCTCCCCGCAAAGGCCCGCCCGGTGCGGGTGGCGGTGGCCGCCCCCCGTTTGGCGAACGCCGTGGCCCGCCAAAAGGCCGCGCCAATTTTGACCGTAAAGGCCCACCGGCTGGCAAAAGCGGCCCGTCCTCACGCAAGCGCAAATAATCTGCGTGCCCCTTCTCCTACTGGAGCAGGGGCCTACAAAAAAGGCTGCCCCCGGTAAAGGGGCAGCCTTTTTTTATGGCCTGAAAGCGCCTTGGCCCGTGGCCACACCCACCCTTACAGGGGGGGAAGGGACGGCAGGGTGGTTGCGTTGTTCACGTCAGACTTCAACTGGTCTTTTTTGCTTTTCCATGCGTTTTTGGTGCTGTCAGACGCATTGTTCCAACGGTTCTTCACATTTTTTTCCGTATTGGTCAGCTTGTCACGCTGGGCCAGAATTTTCTGCTGTTCGGTCGTGCTGGCATTGTTCCAGCGGTCTTTAACGGTTTTTTCCGCGTTATTCAGTTTTTCCGTGGCGTTGGCACCCTTGCTGGTCAGCGCCCCCCCCTTGGCCAGCAGTTTTTCACGCTCGGCTTCGGTTGCACTGTTCCAACGCTGCTTGGCCTGATCGCGCACGCCAGACGTAAACTGGTTGCCTGCGTTCTTGGCGGATTCCACCTGATTGTTCACACCCTGCTGGACACAGCCACTCAGGGACAGGCACGGATCGGCATGCGCAACAGACGCCGTGCCTGCAAAGGCAAACAGGGGCAGACCAAGGAGCGCAATTTTCCGAATAGAGAGCATAAATATTCCTTTCCTGTGTTCCACACCTTCACAGTGCGAACGTCGGTTATGTGTAAGACATGGGATTGAGGCAAAAAATAGTCCAGCCCACCCTTGCAGGAACACGTTTGCACACGCAGCATGGCTCCTGAGTACAAGCCTGCAAAGGAAGATACAACCGTGATCACACGCCCAGCACCTTACCACTCCACCTCTGTCCGCGCTGGTCTGTGGCCCGGTCTGCCCCTCTGCCTTGCCCTTTGCCTGTCCGCCACATCCGCGCTGGCGGTCACAGCCCCTGCCCCCCCGCGGACCGAAGCAGGCCAGCCCGCCCAGACCCCCGATGCCACAGACACATTCCATGACGCCGCCGCCATGTTGCCCAAGGATTCGGTCACCCACCATAACGGCACCTTTGGCGGGCAAAAAATGACGTACACCGCAACGGCAGGCACGCTGACCCTGCGTGACGATGCAGGCAAACCCACGGCACGCATGTTCTATACCGCCTATACGCGGGATGGGGCGGACCCTGCACGCAGGCCGGTCGTATATTTTTTTAACGGTGGGCCTGGCGCGGGCACTGCCTACCTGCACCTTGGAGCGGCAGGCCCGGTCACGCTCGATTTTCCCACAGGCAACCCCGCTGATGGCGCCAATGCACAGATCAGACCCAACCCGGAAAGCTGGCTGAGCGCTGCTGATCTGGTTTTTCTGGACGCGCCCGGTACGGGCTGGTCGGTCCCTACCGACCCCAAACAGGCGGACAAGCAGTTCTATGGCGTAAAGCAGGATGCCAAAGCCTTCGCCAAGGCCATCCAGCTCTGGGCCAACGCCAACAAACGCCTGATGTCCCCCCGCTACCTTGCGGGGGAAAGCTATGGCGGCCTGCGCGCCATAGAGGTGGCCAATGCTCTGGCCGAAGACCAGCACATTCTGCTCAATGGCATGATCATGATCTCCCCGGCGCTGGACATGACCCTGCTGGATACGGAAAACAACATTCTGGCCGAAGCCTTTGTGCTGCCCTCGCTTGAAGCGGCCAATCTGGCCCTCCAGCACAAGCTGACGCCCGAGAACACCGCCCAGCATCTGGACACGGCATACCGGTACGCCACGGGGCCATACCTGAGCACACTGGCAGGCACGCCCCCCGCAGGTGATGATGCCGAGGATTTTTACGAGGCGGTCGCAAACCATACCGGCATTGAGCAGGATATTATTACCAAACAGCGCGGCATGCCCCGGCCAGAGGCGCACGACATACGCAGCCGCGATGGCCGCCTGTATTCGCTGTATGACGCCACACTTTCCATTGCCGACCCCTTCCCCGAAGGAGTGGACAATGGAGAAAGCCCCGACCCCATGCTGGATGGGTTTGGCCACGCCTATGGCAGCGCCTTTGAGCAGTACGCCACAACCGAACTGCGCTACCGGACTGACCTAAGCTACAACCTGCTCAACGATGCCATCAGCCAGACATGGGACTACCGCGACGCAAACACCCCCATTGTGCGCCCCATTCCCACCCTGCGCCGCCTGCTGGCCCTTAACCCCACCTTGCGGGTGTTCATTGCCAACGGCGCGTACGATCTGGTGTGCCCCTATGCGTCCTCCCGCTGGGTGGCGGAGCATATTCCCGTCGGCCGCAGCCGTATTGGCCTGCACGTCTACCCCGGCGGGCACATGCTCTATACCCGCACAGACAGCCTCGCCGCCCTTGCGCGCGATGTACGCACCTTTCTGGCTCCCTGAGCCAGAAAACACATCAACACCCCGGCCCCGCAGGCCTTAAACGCAAAACGGGCGAGGGGACCAAAATCCCCCCGCCCGTCTGCCGAACAAAAAACCGAAGTCCGAACCGGATCAGCGCTTGCTGAACTGGAAGGAACGACGGGCTTTTGCGCGACCGTACTTTTTACGTTCAACCTGACGCGAATCGCGGGTCAGGAAGCCAGCGGCCTTGAGGATGCTGCGCAGCTCGGGTTCGTAGTGGGTCAGCGCACGGCTGATACCGTGACGAACCGCACCCGCCTGACCGGACAGACCACCACCGGTTACGGTGCAGACCACGTCAAACTGGTTGTAACGATCGGATACGAGGAAGGGCTGGGTGAGCAGCATGCGCAGCACGGGGCGTGCGAAATACTGAACAACCGGACGGCCGTTAACGGTGACTTCACCTTTACCCGGCTTGATCCATACGCGGGCCACGGCATCCTTACGGCGGCCAGTGGCGTAGGAGCGGCCCTGTGCATCACGCTTTGCTTCGTAAACCGGAGCAGAATCGGCCAGAACCGGTGCAACGGTCTTCAGATCGGCCAGCGTGCCTGTGCGTTCCTGAGTTTCAGACATTGTCTCAGCCCTTCTGAGCGTTAACGACGTTTTTGCGGTTCATCGCCGCAACGTCAAGCACCTGGGGGGTCTGACCACCGTGGGGGTGTTCAGCGCCAGCGTACACATGCAGGTTGCGCATCTGCTCACGCTGGAGCGGACCACGCGTGATCATGCGTTCAACTGCTTTTTCGACCAGATGGCCGGGGTGCTTGCCGTTCAGGCGCTGCGAGACCGTGCGGGTCTTGATACCCCCGGCATAGCCGGTGTGGTAATGAAAGAGCTTCTGGTCCGCCTTGTTGCCGGTCAGCGCCACTTTTTCGGCGTTGATGACAACAACATGGTCGCCGCAATCGACATGCGGTGTGAACTGAGGCTTGTGCTTGCCGCGCAGGCGCGTGGCGATGATGACGGCGAGACGACCCAGAGCGAGACCTTCGGCATCGATCAGGATCCAGTTCTTCGTCACCTCCGCGGGCTTCAGCGAGAGGGTGGTCTTCATGACACTGATTCCATATGAGAACAGTTACGTATTGATGGCGGGTTATGATGGGTGGCGCACGGGCCGTCAAGAGGTATTGCAGTTAATGACCGTATTTTCAGGCAGTTTTCTCTAGGTAACATGTTACCGTTGCACCGCTTGCCCCCCACCCCCGCATGCACTAAAGCTGAAGACTGTGGTGAAAACAGCAGGATTTCCAACGCGTGAAGAAGAACGTTCTTGTCACGGTCTCCGTTATCGCCATTCTCGGCGGGATCGCATGGTTTGGTGCCCACCACGCAGAACGTGTGATGGTGGATAAAGGGATCGAGCGGTTCAAACAGGCGCTGGGGCCGGATGTCTCCTTCACCTATACGCGGGCAAAGTCGGGCCTGCTGGGCCGCAGCGTGCGGTTTAACGGCCTTGTGTTCCGGCAGGGATCGGAAACCTTGACCGCCGATGAGGCGGAACTGACCAAGCCCGACACGCAGGATTCCGACGCAACCCGGATTCACCACCTGAGCTTCCGCAACTTCCAGCTGGCGGACACCACAGGCAGCCTGCACCTGAAAACCATGGAAATGGACGATCTGACCCTGCCCACCAGAGCAGAGGACCCCACTGCCCCCGGTGCGCAGACCCTGAGCATCGGCCACGCACAGGCTACCGGTCTGCACGGCTTTGTCAGCGCCCTGCAATCCGACCTGTCGGCAGAGAGCGCCAGCATGGACAATTTTGGCACGGGCGAAACATCACACCTGCAAGCCCGCAACGTGCAGCTTTCCACCGATGCGGCTCCACCGCGCCATATCAGGGCCGAGTCCATCAGCGTGGATGGCGTAGCCCTTGCCGACCTGTACAAAACCCTGACCACGGGCACGCCCTACACCGCCCATGCCAGTACGCGCGATATCAGCATTGACCAGCTGAGCATGGATGGCCCAACCCCGCTTGTGCGCGCCAGGCGCGTGCTGTCCCACGCAACCCATACCGACTCCACCGAGCAGGAAGTCTCCAGCATACAGGGGCTGGAACTATGGCCGAGCGTACCCAACATGGGCTGGATGCCCTCGCTCGGGTATGACCATTTTGTAGGCGATGTGGTGCTCAATGACACACACACACCCAAAACCGGCGCGCTGCATCTGGAAACCCTCAGCATCGATTCCGCCAACATGGGGCGGCTGCATATCCACGGCGAACTCGGGCAGGCAACATCCGCCTCCATGCTGGTTGACAGCAATGCGGAAATGCGTGTGATCTCCCTCTCGCTCGACTACATAGACCACGGGCTGGTCCCCAAGGCACTCGGGGCCATTGCCGCAGCCCGCGACCTGCCACCACAAGGTCTGCTGGCCTATGTGCAGGCCCAGTCCGCCACGGCGCGGAACCCCACCTTTGCCAGCTTCTTCCACTGGCTGGCCAACCCCGGCCGACAGACCCTGAGCGTAACCTTGAAACCGGAACAGCCCATGCCGATCATGCAGGTAGCCGCCTCGCTGGGTGAGCTTGCCTCCACGCCCGAACTAGCACAGAAAATCGGACTGTCCGTTCAGGCGCACTAACACCATATCACCTGACCACAGCCAGCAGACACACCGCAATGCGCCCCCACCAGCCCCCTTCGCACCCCGTACATGTTATTGGCGCTTCCGGCCGGTCGGGGCGGGCCGTGTGTCAGGCACTGGCCCTGCGGGGCACGCCCGTTGTGCCTGTCATACGCAACCCCGCGCGCGCCTCCGGCCTGCCCACTCCGCGCATTGCGGCGCTAAATGGCCCAACCGGCCCGCTGCGCGCCGCACTGGCCGATGCAACGCACATTGTCTGTACCGCGCATGCCCGCCATATTCCCGCATTGCTGGCCGCAGCCCCTGCCACGGCCCGGCTGGTGTGCCTTGGCAGCACGCGCAAGTTCACCCTCTGGCCAGATGTACACGGCAATGGCGTTCTACTGGGGGAACGAGCCCTGATGGACTCCGGCCGGTCAGGCGTGATCCTGCACCCCACCATGATTTACGGCGCACAGGGCGAGAACGCCGTGCAGCGGCTGGCCGCCGTGCAGCGCCTGCTCCCGTTTACGCCCCTGCCCGGTGGGGGGCGTGCTCTGGTGCAGCCCATCTGGCAGGGGGACGTAACCGCCTGTATTCTGGCGGCTCTGAACAGGGCATGGGATGGCCCGCACAGTCTGGTCATTGCCGGGGCAGATGCCGTGCCTTACCGCCAGTTTGCCGCCATGGTGGCTGCGGCGGCAGGGCTTGCGCCCCGACCGACCATACCCGTGCCTGCAAGCCTGCTTACGGTCCTTGCCCGTCTGGGCTCTTACGTGCCCGGCCTGCCCCGCATTGGCCCGGACGAAATCCGCCGCCTGCTGGAAAACAAGGATTTTGATATTCTCCCCATGCAAACCACACTGGGGGTACGGCCCATTGGACTGGCCGAGGGACTACACCATACGTTTTTTGCGCTGGGCCCAGACACTCCACGGACCTGACCTGAAGCCCGGACGGGTGCCCAGACAAAAACGGGCAGTCTGACTTTTTAAAGCCAGACTGCCCGATCCTGCGGCACAACCCACGGTATTAGCACCCGTGCCTGCCCCTGCCGGGGGCCAACTTATTCGGGCTGTTCAACATTGGTGCGGGCCGCACCGCCGCGTGGGCGTACGGATGGCAGCATTTCCCCCGTAACCGCGTAGTACACACGCTCGGCAATATTGGTGGCGTGGTCCCCGATCCGCTCAAGGTTTTTGGCGACAAACAGCAGATGGATGCACGGCCCGATCTTGCGGGGGTCTTCCATCATATAGGTCACCAGTTCACGGAACATGGTGGTGTACAGCTCATCGACCGCCGTATCGGCTTTCCACACTTCCTGCGCGCGCTCTGCATCGTTCTCGACCATGGATTCCACGGCCATGTGCAGGTTTTCCTGCACCAGACGCGCCATGGCCCGCAGGGCGCTGAAGGAAACAGCCCCGTCCAGAACCTCCACCTTGCCCGCCCTGCGCGCGATGGAGGAGGCGTAATCCCCGATCCGCTCAAGGTCACCACTCATTTTGAGCACGGCCACGATAACGCGCAGGTCCACCGCCATAGGTGCCCGCAGGGCCAGAATACGGATGGCCAGCATTTCGGCCTCACGCTCCAGCGCGTCCACTTCGGGGTCCAGCTCCGGGGGTTCCAGAGCGGCTTCTTCATTCTGGTTCACCACGGCGGCGATGGCCTGAGCGGTCTGCCGCTCCACCAGACCACCCATGCGCGCCACAATGCCACGCAGCCGGTCCAGCTCCTGATCGTAGCGGGTAATGGTATGTGCGGGTTCGTTGCCCATAACGCTTTCCTCCGTGCCCTGTGCTCGGCGTTCAGCCAAAGCGGCCTGTAATGTAGTCCTGCGTCTGCTGTTCACGCGGGGTGGTGAACATACGGGCGGTGCTGTCCACTTCGATCAGGCGCCCCATATAGAAAAACGCCACCTGGTCCGCACAGCGGGCAGCCTGCTGCATGTTGTGCGTGACAATGGCAATGGTGAACTCGGTTTTAAGCTCGTCGAGCAGTTCCTCGATCCGGGCGGTGGAAACCGGGTCCAGTGCGCTTGTCGGTTCGTCGAGCAGAATCACTTCCGGGCGTACGGCAATGGTGCGGGCAATGCACAGGCGCTGCTGCTGGCCACCAGACAGGGCCGTGGCCGAAGCACTCAGCCGGTCCTGTACCTCTGCCCACAGGGCCACGCGGCGCAGGGCGTCTTCTACCCGTCCGTCCATTTCGGAGCGGGAGACACGCTCATGCAGGCGGATGCCAAAGGCAATGTTGTCGTAGATGGACATGGGGAATGGCGTGGGTTTTTGGAACACCATGCCAATGCGCGAACGCAGAACGTTCAGGTCCACCCCCGAATTGAGGATATTCTGCTTGTCAAAAATCACTTCACCCGTGGCGCGCTGACCGGGGTACAGGTCGTACATCCGGTTGAGCACACGCAGCAGGGTGGACTTGCCACAGCCTGAAGGACCAATCATGCCCGTAACACTACGCTCGGGAAAATCGATAGAGATGTCATGCAGTGCGTGGGACGTGCCGTAATAGAAGTTCAGCCCCCGGACCTGCATGGCCACAGGATGCTGTACATCCCTGCTGGCCGCGGTGCTGTCCAACGATTGGGTCATGCCTGTCGCTTTTACGGGAACCTCTATGCTCATGACCGTCCTCCGCGGGTTCCGACCCGCACTACAATATTGATAATCAGCACACCCAGCGTCACCAGCAGCGCGCCGGTCCATGCCTGCTGCATCCAGTCCTGATAAGCGGAGCCAGCGTACTGGTAGATGGCCACGGGCAGGCTGGCCATGGGGCGCCCGAGGTCAAGCGACCATTCGGAATTGCCCAGCGAGGTAAACAGAAGGGGCGCAGTCTCCCCCGCAACACGGGCGATGGACAGCAGCACCCCGGTCATGATGCCCGCACGCACGGCCCGGACACAGATAAACAGGATAACCCGCCATTTGGGCGCACCCAGCGCAATACCGGCCTCACGCATGGCCACAGGTACAAGACGCAGCATGTCCTCGGTCGTGCGGACCACAATGGGCATGGCCAGAATGGCCAGCGCCACAGCACCCGAAAAACCGGAAAAATGCCCGAACGGGACAACCAGCATCATGTAGATAAACAGGCCGATCAGGATGGACGGTGCTGAGAGCAGCATGTCCGACACAAAACGCACAATGCGCGCCATGCGGCTGCCCGCCCCGTATTCGGCCAGATAGATCCCTGTCATCAGCCCTGCTGGCGCGCCGATCAGGATAGCCAGCCCGGTCTGGATCAGGCTGCCCATAATGGCGTTGGCCAGCCCACCGGGCTGCCCTGGCGCTGCCATGGACAGGGTGAACAGATGCACGCTCATGCCCGCCAGACCATTTTTGAACAGGGTCCACAAAATGGAGCCGAGCATGAACACCACAATCAGCATGCCCAGCCAGCTCAGGCCCGTGGCAAGCTTGTCGCACATGTGGCGCCGCCAGAGCAGCGAGGCGGAGCGATCCGCCCGCATGAGGGTATTGTTCGCCTTCATCCTCAACGTCCTGCTGCCTGTTCGCCACGGGCCAGCAGCCAGCGGGAGAACCAGAGTGTTACAAAGGAGATGGCCATAAGAATGGCCCCCAGCGCCATAAGGGAAGCCAGCTTGAGGCTCCCTGCCGGGCTTTCGGGGAATTCAAGGGCGATCAGCGAGGCAATGGTGTTGGCCGGTGCAAACAGCGACCAGCCGATATGGTTGCTGTCCCCGATCACAAAGGTTACGGCCATGGTCTCACCCATTGCGCGGCCCATGCCCAGCACAATGCCACCCACAACCCCCTGGCGGGACCAGGGCAGCACCACATGGCGCATGACCTCCCACCGGGTGGCCCCCAGCCCGTACCCGCTCTCACGCAGGACAGCGGGCATGGACAGGAACACATCGCGCATGACGGCGGTAATGGACGGGGTGATCATGACCGCCAGAATAAAGGCGGCCGTAAACAGGCCCGTACCAAACGGCGCACCCGCCACAAGGGCGGACAGGCCGGGCACATGGCCAAAAAGCTGGCGGGCGATGGGCTGCACGTAATGCGCCACCACCGGCACCACCACAAAAAAGCCCCACATGCCAAAAATAATGGAAGGCACAGCCGCCAGAAGCTGCACGGCCATACCAATAACCGCGGCTGCAGCGGGCGGTGCAAGGGCGGTCAGCCAGAACGCTGTACCAAAAGCCAGAGGCACGGCCACAAGGAGTGCGAGCGCACTGCTGATAACAGTGCCAAAAACCGGGGCTGCCGCCCCGAAATGCTGCGTGACCGGGTTCCACACCGCGGAAACCAGAAAGCCCGGACCAAAGGTTGCAAACGCCTTCCAGCCACCTGTCACCATAACGGCAATAATGGCACCCAGAACAACCAGCACGCCAACACCTGTTGCCGTTACCAGAAGCCTGAAGGCGGGGTCGCCCTTCTGCCCTCCCTGATGGGAAGGGGCCTGTTTCATCGCTGGCAGGGACTGCCGTGCGGGAATTTCCATCTGCTCTCCGTTCCGAACTATCAGCCGGATGGGGCGAGAAATACTGAACGCTGTGCGCTCCTGCAACACGGGGACCCCATGAAAGTCCCCCCAAACCGGGTTTTGTCACAAAATTGTAGTGTTATCAGGGTATTCGCGGACAGCGGACCGGCACCTCGCACATTCAGCCCCCGGCAACCGGGAGCCTGCGCGACCATTTCTGCATAATCCGGCCCTGACAGCCAGCACAATGTGGCGTAATGTGTTCTGGCCCCATGCCGGTGGACCCCCGCCGCGCATACCCCATGACCCGATGCTTTACTCCAGCACCACAGCAGAAGAGACCCCATAATGGCCGGCTACCGATCACGCACCACCACCCACGGGCGCAACATGGCGGGTGCCCGCAGCCTGTGGCGCGCAACCGGTGTAAAAGACTCCGATTTTGGCAAACCCATTATCGCCGTCGCCAACTCCTTTACCCAGTTCGTGCCCGGCCATGTACACCTCAAGGACATGGGGCAGCTTGTATGCGAGGCCATTGCCGAAGCCGGTGGCATCGGCCGCGAATTCAACACCATTGCGGTAGATGACGGCATTGCCATGGGCCATGGCGGCATGCTGTACAGCCTGCCCTCGCGCGAGCTGATCGCCGATGCCGTGGAGTACATGGTGAACGCCCACTGCGCGGACGCCATTGTATGCATCAGCAACTGCGACAAGATCACGCCGGGCATGCTCATGGCCTCCATGCGGCTGAACATTCCGGTCATTTTTGTTTCCGGTGGGCCCATGGAAGCCGGGCGCGTGACGCTGGATGACATTGAACAGCGCGCCGACCTTGTGACCTCCATGGTCGCAGCCGCAAGCGCAGATGTGAGCGAGGCCGACTCCCTTGCCATCGAACGCTCCGCCTGCCCTACCTGCGGCTCGTGCTCGGGCATGTTCACCGCCAATTCCATGAACTGCCTGACCGAAGCACTCGGCCTGTCCCTACCCGGCAACGGCAGCCTTGTGGCGACCCATGCCGCCCGCCGCAACCTGTTTGTGGAGGCAGGCCACCGCATTGTGGACCTTGCCCGCCGCTACTACGAGCAGGATGACCCCTCCGCGCTGCCACGCAACATTGCCACCATGGCCGCGTTTGAGAACGCCATGTCGGTCGATATTGCCATGGGTGGCTCCACCAACACGGTGCTGCACCTGCTGGCGGCCGCGCATGAAGGCGAGGTGCCCTTTACCATGAAGGATATCGACCGCCTCTCCCGCAAGGTGCCACATCTGTGCAAGGTCTCCCCCTCCCGCCCGGATGTTCACATGGAAGACGTGCACCGTGCTGGCGGTATTCCCGCCATTATGGGTGAGCTAGACCGGCTGGGCCTGCTGCACCGCAATGTGACCATGGTCCACGCCGCCAGCCTGCCCGAAGCGCTGGACAAATGGGACATCCGCGCCCCCGGAGCCCAAAGCCGCACGCAAGCACGGGAATTCTTTAGCGCAGCACCCGGCGGGGTGCGCACCACGGTCGCGTTCTCGCAGTCCAGCACTTACAAAACACTGGATACGGATCAGGCTGGGGGGGCCATCCGCGATGGCGGGCATGCCTATAATCAGGATGGCGGGCTGTGCGTACTTTACGGCAACCTGGCCGAAGACGGTGCGATTGTTAAAACCGCAGGCGTGGCCGCAGGGCTGGAAACATTCTCCGGCCCAGCCCGTATCTTTGAAAGTCAGGATGACGCGGTTGCCGCCATTCTGGGCAACAGGATCAACCCCGGTGATGTGGTGCTGATCCGCTACGAAGGCCCCAAGGGCGGCCCCGGCATGCAGGAAATGCTGTACCCGACCAGCTACCTCAAATCCAAGGGGCTGGCCGAAAAATGTGCGCTGATTACCGATGGCCGTTTTTCAGGCGGGAGTTCGGGCCTGTCCATCGGCCATATCTCCCCCGAAGCGGGCGAAGGCGGCGTGATCGGGCTGGTGGAGGAAGGCGATACGATCGAGATCGACATCCCCAACCGCCGCCTGTCCGTAGCCATTGCAGACAGCGTTCTGTCTGACCGCCGGGCACGGATGGATGATCTGGGCGATCAGGCATGGCAGCCCAAGCGCGAGCGTGTGGTCTCCAACGCGCTCAAGGCCTATGCTGCCCTGACCACCAGCGCCGCCCGTGGCGCGGTGCGCGACGTAAGCCAGCTTACCCGCCGCACCCCGCGCTAATACGCAGCCCGTCGACACAACGCAAAAACCCCCGCAGGGCATGGCCTTGCGGGGGTTTTGCCTATCCACCCTTGACGTCCAGCGTGCATCCGGCCTGACGCCAGATGCACGGGAGCAGAGACAGCAGTCAGTGCGCGGGTGCGACCACATCCCCTGCCGGAGCGGCGAGCTGGGGAGTTGCGGGGGTTGGCTGCGGCACGACCTTATTGGTGACGATATAGGTAATGGATTCGGCGCGGGTAATATCCACCATATCGCCAACCTTGAGTGTTTTCAGGAAGTCCTGCATCGCCTTGGTGCGCAGGACCGCCACATGCAGGGAGTCATCCCCCTCCGTGGTGAAGGAGATGGTGCTTGAGGGCACGTCAATGGTCTTGATCAGGGCGCGCTCACGGTTAAAAGCCGCAATAATGCCGCGCGGATGACCATGTACAAAGCCCCGCGCCGTGGTGAGCGTGGATTCGGGCAGGGGGCTGCCCGGAGAGGCAAGCTGCGCGCCCAGTGTTTCCACGAACTGGATTTTCAGTGCATCACCTTCATGCAGGTGGGGCACATCCTTTACAGCGGCCCCGTATTCAATGGTCAGCAGGTGGCCATTGCTTTCACGCAGCAGCAGTTCACGCGCTTCGCGGTCAACACTTTCCACAATGGCGGTGGCCTGCTGGCTTTTAAGCAGCACAGACGCCTGCGCATGGGCAACCGTTGGCATGGCCATTGTAGCCATGCCCGCAAAGCCGAGCGCACAGGCTGCAACAGACGCTACAGCCTTGGAAGAAAAGCGGGAAACAAGAGGATGCAACACTCTCAATCCTTTCCGTCAGAAGCCTGAAGCAGACAGCGTCAGGCCAGATATGTTAACCGCAGTGATACAACGCCTGCACCATAACACAAGCCAAAGCGTTGCGTTGCGCGTTTGCATCCACCCTGTGGCAGGCCCGCCACTGCAAAAAAAACCCGTCTGGGTGGACCAGACGGGTTTTGCCGTGTGTCGGGCGGTCAGGAACAGGCCCGACGCGGGCTTAGCCGCAGCACTTCTTTTTACGGATGAAATAAACAACCGCTGCAATCAGGCCCAGAGCCAGAATACCACGTGCACAGGGGGATTTGGGGCATTTTGCCATGTCTTGAGCTTCCTCAATATGGAGTTCCACCCAACACGGGTCGGGCGTTTCATTTCTGTTGTAGCGTAATTGGCGGGCCGCGTCATGCCATCTGGCGTACATAACTACCGCCTGACTTCATGCCTGCCGCGCAAAATACTTATGGACGCATAAGAGGTTACGGCAGGCCACGGCAGCGCGTAGCGGCTGCATGTCACAATATGGTTATGGGGCAATACGGTCCCTGTCATCCTCACCCAGAAGCTGGATGAGCTGACGCAGGTCCGTGAGCAGAATATCCACCACAAAACGTATGATCGGGTCTGCCGTTTCATTTTCCGTTGGCAGGGCGGCCATGACCTCCGCTGCAATGCGGTATTCATCGCCCGTGCGGGCTACGGCCTCACTCTCACAACGCTGGATGATCCACTGGAACCCACGCAGCATGCCCGCACGCACGCTGGCCGCATGCTCCAGTTCCCCCGCCGTGGCACTCTGGGGCAGAACCAGCATGGCACGGGCTACCACCAGCGCATCCATCTGCAACTGCCGTATTCCCGGTGGCAGGCGGGCCAGCATGGGGTCACGCTCATCCAGCGGCCGCCAGTGTTCGCGCCGTGCTTCCTCCAGCGCGGCCTGCACCTTGCGCAAGGAGGCGGCACATTCGTCATTCATGTCCTGAATGACCGACCACTCCACATGCCCTGTGCGGGCTTTTTGCAGCATGGCCATAATCTGGCGCACCGTAAGGGCTGCGTTGCGGAACGCATCGCGCCGGGCCTGTTCGTGCAGCACCATATACGTCACCAGCGTGCCCGCCCCCACCCCGATCAGAATAGCCAGTACACGCTCGATCGGGCGCAGATAGGGGTCGTTATCAGAGGGGAACAGAATGGCCACCATAAGCGTGACCACGCCCATGCGGGCCTCCGGCTTCCACGATACCAGAATGGCCAGCGGCACAAACGCAATGGTAAACGCCCCCCAGAGTGGCCAGTGCGCAAACATGAGCAGCGTAATGGGCACAATACTGACCGTAGCCCCGATAAGCGTACCCACAAGCTGGTCACGCCCCTTGGAGATTGTGTCCGTAATGCTGTTCTGGGTGACAATGACCGAGGTGATAAGCGCCCAGGCCGGTTCCTGCAGGTTGGTCAGCCAGGCCACAGCCCCCGCCAGCCCCACAGCACTGAGCAGGCGCACGGTCTGGCAGACGGTGGCGTTGCTCAGCCAGCGCGCCAGCCATGGGCAATACCGGCCCATATCCAGCACGGGCGTGCGTCGGCCCGTTAAAAGTGCAATCAGGGCGCATCCTCCGCACTCAGGGGGAAGGGAATCCAGCGCAGGCCGTCCGCATCATGCACCAGCAGCAGGACCGAGCGCTTTTTGGCTTTGCGCGCAGCCTCGATCCGCTGTTTGAGGGCGGCTGGCGTTCCCACCTCGGCCTGCTGGACTTCGGTAATCACATCTCCTTCCTTCAGGCCCCGTTCTGCGGCCGTGCCATCGGGTTTGACACTGGTCACCAGCACACCTTTCAGGCTGGAAGGCAGGGTGTATTTCTGCCGCCCGGCCGCATCCAGCGGGCCAACGGTAAAGCCAAAATCCGCAAAGCTGACAGATGCTGCGGATTTGGGGGCCTCAGCAGGTCTGGCCGGAGCTTCGTCCGGGGTTTCGGGCAGAGCGCCAATGGTGACGGGCACATCCATGACCTTGCCGTGCCGCCACAGGCCCAGCCGGGCCTGTGTACCAACCGGCAACTGGGCGGACAGGCGTGGCAGGGCCTTGCCCTCAATCGGCTGGCCATTCAGGCTCTGGATCACATCGCCCGTTTTAAGCCCAGCCTTGTCGGCCGGGCCACCTTTTTCCACCCCGGCCACCAGCGCGCCAGTGGATGTACTCAGGCCCAGCCCATCGGCTATGTCCTGCGTCACGTTCTGGATCCGCACACCAAGCCACCCGCGTGAGACCTTGCCGGTCCTGCGCAACTGCTCCACCACGCCGCGCGCCTCGTTGGAGGGAATGGAAAAGCCAATCCCCACCGACCCGCCGGAGGGGGAATAAATGGCGGTGTTCACACCAATGACATTGCCATCCATATCAAACAGCGGGCCGCCGGAATTGCCTTTGTTGATGGGGGCATCGGTCTGGATGAAGTCATCATACGGGCCCTGATCAATATTGCGCCCGCGTGAGGAGATGATACCCGCCGTAACCGTGCCGGACAGGCCAAACGGGTTGCCAATGGCCAGAACCCAGTCCCCCACCCGGTGGTGTTCGCTATCCCCGAAGCTGACAAACGGCAGCGGCTTTTTGCTGTCCACCTTGAGCAGCGCCAGATCCGTGCGGTCATCATGCCCCACGGCATGTGCACTGAGCACCGTGTTGTCCTGCAAGGTCACCGTTATGCGGTCTGCCTTGCGGATCACATGGTTGTTGGTCACGATGTACCCCGTGGGGTCGATGATAAAGCCCGAACCTAGCGCCTGCATCCGCCTTGGGGGAGCATTGGGGTCTGTCTGGCGGTTCATGAAGTCATGGAAAAACTTCTCGAACGGGGAGCCCTGCGGGAAGTTGGGCATCTGGGGGAGCTGGTCGTCCTCGTCGTCCTCCTCCGCATCCGCTTCGCGCACGGTCTGGGTGGTGGAGACATTGACCACAGCAGGCAAAAGCCGGGCTGCAAGGTCGGCAAAGCTGTCTGGCGCATGCCCCCCGGCGGCCACAACCGCAGGCACGGGGGCATCCGCCGCATGCAGCGGGGCAAACACCCCAAGGCCTGCGACCAGTAAAGTGGAGAGAGAAACAGAGCAGAACAGACGGACGGACACACGCATGGACAACACAACTTTCTGCCGGGACAGGACAATTCTCGAAGACTGGGAGATCAGGTTATTCATGGCGTACCAAAACGGCAAGCATGCCCTACCCTCCCGCAGGGTCCGGGGCTGCAACGGGAGCAGCCGGGGAGGACACCAGCCTGCCAGCCCGTGCCCGTGTGCGCCGCCGGTCCAGCCATGAGGCAAGGCCGAGCAGAATAGCCAGCCCCACAACATTGACCGCAATCTGCAGGGCCCAGCCATCACCAAAGGTGCTGAAGATCAGCCGCGCATACAGGTCCAGTATGGTGCCGACCACAAACACCTCAAGCGAACTGCGCCCCACACGGGCCAGTTCCTGCCCCACGCGCGATTCGGCCGCCCACTGGCGCGCAGGCTCCGAAGACTGGACAAGGTAGAAAATGGCCATCACATCCAGCAGCCGCAAAGGCGAGAGCCAGCTTTTGGCCGGAGCCAGCGTATCTCCGAACGGACGCAGGTCCGGCAGCCCCCACAAGGCCCACGGAAAAGCCTGAATGGCCGAAAACAGCAGATACACCCAGCACAGTGCCACAAGGGCTGGCACACGCCTGAAGTCACGGCCCCGCTGCTGGGTCTGGGCGGACGCAGTCAGCCCGAGTGCGAACAGGAACTGCCAGGCAAGCGGGTTGAAGTACCAGCCATCCGGGTCCAGCCAGTTGGGAAAGTTCAGCCCCGGGTCCATGTTCACCAGCATCCACAAAGCCCCCGAAAGCAGCAGGGCCAGCGAACGATGGATCCGCATAAGCAGGTAAAAAACGGGGAACCCGCCCAGCAGCACAAGGTAGAGCGGCATGATGTTGAGGTTGCTGGGCAAGGCGTCAAACATCATTACCCGCCAGACCCAGCCCAGACCATGGGCCAGCTCCGGCTCCAGATAATCGACCGAAACAGGGGTAAAGTGCCGCCAGCTCCGAACCGTAAAGACATAGGTCATGACCATAATGGTCTGGCCGATGTAGAGCTGCACACAGCGTTTGAACAGGCGTTGCAGGGTGGGCAGCACGCCGTGTTTGGTAAAGCCCCGCCCGTAAGCCAGCCATGACGCATAGCCCGCCAGCAGCACAAACACCTCCGCCGCATCGGCAAAGCCTACATTGCGCATGGTAAAGCGGTTGAGCAGGTTCTGGGGAATATGGTCTATAAACATCATCAGCAGGGCGGCCCCACGCAGGGCGTCAATCCTGTGGTCGCGGCGGCTGCGCGTGGGGGCGGCCACCCCGCCCGGCTCCTGCGTGTGCGCACCCGCAGCAGGTATTGCCTGTACTGCCCCTGCCTTGTCCGTGTGTGCCTGCATCTTACCCTTTCGCCACGGCCCTGCCTCGCCCGTTGGTTATTCCCCGGCTGTTCCTCTACCCATACCACCCTGTCTGTGCCAGAAAAAAGGCGTTATAATTCATGACCGCCCCCAATGGCGCACCCTTCTCTGCCGTAGCCTCCCCCCGACTACGGCATTGTACTCCCACGGCATAGGATCCAGACCTTTGGCGCAGACCGCTCCTTTTTCTTCAGACACACTGATGGACCTTCTCAGGACCATCAGAACGCCACAGACAGGGCTTTCCCTCGCCAGCGCCGGGCGGCTGGAAAGCTGCACGGTGGATGATGATGGCCGCCTGACCCTGACACTGACCGTCCCGCGCGAGCAGGCTCCCGAACTGTCCGGCCTGTGTGATGAAGCCGCCCAGAAGCTGCAAACCCTGCCCAACGTTACCAGTGCCACCCTTATCCTGACCGCGCACCGCCCCGCAGGCGTACCGGAGCAGGCGCGCACTGGCAGCACGGCACAGGGCGGGCACCCCCAGCGCAGCGCAGGAGCCGCACCCCCGGCAGCCGCAGGGGGGCACCGCCCGCTTGGAGGCACCCCCGCAGCCCCCGACGCCCCCGTGCTGCCCGGTGTTAAAACCATTATTGCCGTGGCCTCGGGCAAAGGCGGAGTGGGCAAGTCCACCACCGCCGTCAACCTTGCCGTAGGTCTGGGCATGGAGGGGCTGAAAACCGGCCTGCTGGACGCCGATATTCATGGCCCCTCCCTGCACCGCATGCTGGGCACAACGGGCAAGCCCGAAGTGGTGGAAGGCCGCCTGCAACCCGTGCAGGCATGGGGTATCCGTGCTGTCTCCCTCGGCATGCTGGTAGACGAAAAAGCCGCCATGATCTGGCGTGGCCCCATGGTTATGGGCGCGATCAACCAGTTGCTGACCGATGTGGACTGGGACGATCTGGATGTCATGGTGGTGGACCTGCCGCCGGGTACGGGGGACGCTCACCTCTCCCTCACCCAGAAGGTGCCGCTGAGCGGGGCTGTTATTGTTTCCACCCCGCAGGACATCGCCCTGATCGACGCCCGCCGGGGCGTGACCATGTTTGAAAAGCTCAAGGTACCGGTGCTGGGTCTGGTGGAGAACATGTCTTATTTCTGCTGCCCCAACTGCGGGCATCATACGGACCTGTTCGGCCATGGTGGCGCACGGCACGAAGCCGAAGCCATGGGAGTTCCTTTTCTGGGCGAAGTGCCACTGCTGGCCGATATCCGCTCCAGCGCGGATAGTGGCGTACCGCTGGTTATTGGCGCGCCCCAGAGCGAGGGCGGCAAGGCATGGCGCGCCATTGCCCACACCGTAGCCACAGCCTTACGGACCATGCAGGCCTAGCCACAGCCCCGCAGCCGTGCGGGCCGGAAACGCCCCGCCCGCACGGTCTCCAGCCCGCAGACCGCCACAGAATCAGCCGCAGGCATGAAGGCTGAGGGGCCTAGCGTTTGGGCGTGGGAGCTTTGGCCTTGACCCGCGGCGCTGGTGTATCCTTGAAATACGCACGGCAGGCCGGACTGAGCTTGTCTTTTTTGCGCTCCATGCAGGCTGTAATTTTCTGTTCATTGGGAATGGCAAGAGCGCACAGGCGCAGGGCATCGCCCTTGCAGGCTCTGGTCTGCTGCTCACGCGCCGTATCGGCCCTGGCTGGCAGGCCTGCTGCCATCAATGTAAGCGCACAGGCAAAGGCGGACAGGGCAAGGCGGGCAGAACGCCCGTTGGGACAAGACATGAATGCTCCTTATAATTCCCCAGAAATCCTACTGTCCTGCCGTCTGCGCGGAACCGGGCCTGCGGGTAGGACGAGCATGGCAGGCAGACAGGGCGCACGGCAATACAGACCGGACGCCCTACCCTGTTTATGCCCCGCCCCTGCGGCGTTTGACAGGACAGGCGTCAAGTCCACCCAGATTTAATGCAGATGTCTTGATAAAAAATGAGCGCCGGAGGAGGTAGCAGCGCTACCTGCCCCACTCAGGGTGTGGGAGCCTGCAGGATCGCCATCATTTCATCCCATTCACGGCGGCTCAGGCCCGAACCGGCCTGCTCCACAACCTCGCCCGCCAGCATGCGGCGCACAACGGCCATCATGGAGGCCGAGAACGTGACCGCCCCGCGCCGGTATTCCTCAAACGCGGCGGCGGTGGTGGGCACCCAGGCATGCAGGATTTTCAGCATGGCTTCGGCATACACGCGAATTTCGTACTGGGCATGCGGGTCTATGCGCAGGGCAAGAAAGTGCATGAGGTTATGCAGGTCGATCTTCCAGTACCACTGCGTGTAGGTGTTCAGCGTCAGGTTGATGCGCCCCAGTTCGCGCGCAAGGCCATAGCCGTTTTCCGCGTCCAGCATACGCTCATAGTCACGGTAGGTACGCATGGCGTCTTCACGCAGGATGTCCAGCACCTCTGCGGCGGCTTCGGGGGCCAGAATCTCGCCCCGACCCTGACGGTTGACCTCACTCTGGGCTGCCATGTGGGCGGGTTCGGGCAAATAGAACTCGCTATCCAGAATGGAGTAGCGGGCCGAATACTCGTTCACACTCGCCATACGGTGGCGAATCCACTGCCGCGCCACAAAAATGGGCAGTTTGACGTGGAACTTGATCTCGCACATTTCAAACGGGGAAGAGTGGCGGTGCCGCATCAGGTAGCGGATCAGCCCGGCATCTTCCGACACCTTGCGCGTACCCCGTCCGTAGGAAACACGGGCTGCCTGCACAATGGCCGCATCATCACCCATATAGTCGATCACGCGCAGGAAGCCGTGGTCGAGCACCTCCTGCGGGGCGTACAGCATAGCCTCAAGAGCGGCTACGGTCGGGCGGCGGGTGGAGAATGTTTCCTGCCCGTGGGCCGCAATTTCTGCACGTTGTGCTTCGGTCAGTGACATGCGCAGGATCTCCACCATGCTAGAAAAAACAGACAGCGCACACGGTATGCCCGCGTGTATGCGCGCGGTTGTAGCAGGCATACCCCCACGCGGGAAAGCCAGAAACACCAGCAGGCACTTGCATTTTGGAAGCCATGTTCCTATGTGTGGGGTGCCGGAAGATTTCTTGCGGCTATGGCAATAAACGGGATGTGGCATAGGCGTAGTGGACCCGGGGGCGGTACCCGGCGTCTCCACCATAAATCCGGATCGCAAGACCCGGACAGATGGGGACGAAACAGGCTCGACACGCGCAGTAAAGACATCTTTTTTGCCCGGCATTGTACCACCGTTATCGGGCTGATTTTACAAGTGCCAATGATAACACTGAGGTGCTCGCTGTTGCTGCATAAGCAATAAGCGCGGTTCGGGAGGGCACCGGGCAACAGAAGCCCTCCCACTTCATGCCATTTTCCCCTATTATGTAACGCCACGCCTTTAAGGCATGGCCTGTATCTGCTGAGGCAAACCGCCCGGCCCGTGCCCTGCGGCATGGCCGCGGGCTGGCCTTGGCGCTTGCACTGGCCGAACCTTTCGCGCATGGCTGACGCTAGAGTGATACGTATGGCCAGCCACCCCCAACCGGCTGGAGCAAGGAGACCAAGCATGGCTGATGACCACAACAATACTCCGGGAAACGACGGCTCCCTCCCCCCCAGCCTGCTGCCCTACGACCAGTGGCTGGAAGACGCCTACAGGGACGTCATGCTCAAAGCGCTCGAACATGTGAGCCGCGAGGGGCTTGCAGGCGAGCACCATTTCTATCTGACTTTCCGCACGGACCTGTCTGGCGTGCAAATTCCCGACCGGCTCCGTGCCCAGTACCCGCACGAGATGACCATTGTGCTCCAACACCAGTTCTGGGACCTCAATGTGGACCGCGATGCCGGTATTGTGTCTGTCGGTCTGTCCTTTGGGGGTGTTGGCTCCATTCTGGTCATACCCGTCCGGACCATTACCGGGTTTGCGGACCCCTCCATCCACTTCAACCTGCATTTTGAGGTTGTGGAAGATGAGGAACCCGCACCCGCAGACCACACGCCGGCCGATGCCGGAGAAAATGCGGAAGCACAGGGCGACTCCTCCTCCCAGGTTGTCAGCCTTGACGCCTTCCGCCGCAAAGGACCATCACCAGCCTGAACCCCCCGAGCGCGGGGGTCAGGCCGACGGAAAGAGTAGAGACACGACCATGACCAGCCAGCCCCCCCGCCCCCCACTGCCAGAATTTGCCTATTCCCCCCTGTTCCCTTTAGGGGAGGACACAACAGAATACCGCAAGGTGGATATTGCAGGTGGTGTCAGCACGTCGCAGTGCGGTGGCAAAACCGTTCTGCATGTTACCTCCGAGGCGCTGACCGAACTGACGGCCCGCGCCTTTCATGAGGTGGCGCATTTTCTGCGTCCCACGCACCTGCAGAAACTGGCCAATATCCTCAAAGACCCCGAAGCCTCGGATAATGACCGCTTTGTAGCGCTTGACCTGCTCAAGAACGCCTGCATTGCCGCTGGCGGTATTCTGCCCATGTGCCAGGATACCGGAACAGCCATTGTGTTTGGCAAAAAAGGCCAGCGCGTCTGGGTGGAAGGGAACGAGGAAATCGCCTTTTCCCGCGGTGTGTACGAAACCTATACCCGCACCAGCCTGCGCTATTCGCAGATGGCCCCGCTGAGCATGTTCGAGGAAAAGAACACCGGCACCAACCTGCCCGTGCAATGCGACATCTTCGCCAGCCCCGCAGGCGTGCATGACGAGCAGATGGACCTGATGTTTGTGGCCAAGGGCGGCGGATCGGCCAACAAGACCTTTCTGTTCCAGGAAACGCGCGCCCTGCTGGGGTCCGAGCAGCAACTGCTGGACTGGCTGGATACAAAGGTGCGCACGCTGGGCACCTCCGCCTGCCCGCCATACCACCTTGCCATTGTCATTGGCGGCATGTCCGCCGAGCAGACGCTCAAGACCGTCAAGCTGGCGTCCACCCACTGGTATGATGCCCTGCCCACCAAAGGCGATATGACGGGCCACGCCTTCCGTGATCTGGACATGGAGCAGAAGGTGCTCGACCTCACCCGCAGGCTGGGCATTGGCGCGCAGTTTGGCGGCAAGTATTTCTGCCACGACGTGCGCGTGGTGCGCCTGCCCCGGCATGGTGCCTCGCTCCCCGTGGGGATTGGTGTTTCCTGCTCCGCCGACCGGCAGATCAAGGCGCGGGTCACGGCGGATGGGTTCTTTCTGGAACAGTTGGAGCACGACCCCGCACGCTTCCTGCCCGAAACCACGGACGAACATCTTGAGGGAGAGGCCGTGCGCATTGACCTCAACCGCCCGATGGAAGAAATCCGCAAGACCCTCTCGCAATACCCGGTCAAGACCCGGCTGGCCCTGACCGGCACCGTGGTTGTTGCGCGCGACATTGCCCACGCCAAGTTCCGCGAGCGGCTCCAGCGCGGCGAGGGCCTGCCCCAGTACCTGAAAGACCACCCCGTTTACTACGCAGGCCCGGCCAAAACGCCCGCTGGCATGCCCACAGGCTCCTTTGGCCCCACAACGGCCGGGCGTATGGATTCGTACGTAGCCGAGTTGCAGGCCAATGGCGGTTCCTACGTTATGCTGGCCAAGGGCAACCGCTCCAAGGCCGTGCGGGACGCATGCCAGCAATACGGTGGGTTCTACCTTGGCTCCGTTGGTGGCCCCGCCGCCCGGCTGGCCAAGGACTGCATCCGCAAGGTAGAGGTGCTGGAATACCCCGAACTGGGCATGGAAGCGGTATGGAAGATCGAAGTCGAGGATTTTCCCGCCTTTATTGTTATTGATGATAAAGGCAACGACTTCTACGCTGAACTGTAACCCCCCACCGGGGCTGCCCCGCCGCCCCACCGTGGCGGGGCAGACAGAAAAGGAGCTGTGTGGTTTTCATGCGCTTTACAGTCGATCGTCTGGATCATGTTGTCCTGACCGTGCGCGACGTTGAAATTTCCGCATCATGGTACCAGCGTGTGCTTGGCATGGAGCGGGAAGAATACGGGCGCAACAACCGCGCTGCCCTGTGCTTTGGCGGGCAGAAGCTCAACCTCCGCCCGCACGACGCCACAGGCTGGGACACCGCCACCCATGCCCTGCCCGGCGGTAATGACCTGTGCTTTATTACCGCCATTACCAGTGCTGACGTGGTGGAGCACCTCAAGGGGTGCGGCATTGCCATTGTGGATGGCCCCGTAGCCCGCCTGGGTGCGATTGGCCCCATTACTTCGGTGTACTGCCACGACCCGGATGAAAACCTGATCGAGATCGCATCCTATCAGGGATAAGATTCAACACCGCCCCACAAAACAGATAATGAACAGCATGGCTCACACCAGAGCAGGCTGTTCATCCATGCATGGGCACGCTATGGTCCGGTCACAAATTATTTTGTATTGCTTTTGAAAATACTTTTCAGGTTCCCGGAATATGCAAAAATCTCGGCAGAAAATCTTTTTACTGGGCCTGATGACATTATCAGGCTGCGCAACAATTCTGGAACCTCCCAAACAGACCATTTCCATCAACTCCGATCCCCCCGGCGCGGTATGCGACGTGACCAAGGCGGGCAAAACGATCAGCATGTTCCATACGCCGGGCGAATTTACGGTTGCCAAGAGCCACAACAACCTGATCATCCGGTGCCAGAAGCCCGGTTATGCCCCCGTCACAGGCGTGGATGCAAGCCACAATGCAGGCTGGATTTTTGGCAACATTCTGACCGGCGGGCTTATCGGCACGATCGTCGATCTCTCCACCTCCGCAGACGATGTGTACGGCGAGAGCATTCGGATCAAAATGCACAAGCTCGATAAAAACGACCCGGATGTGTACAGGCTATACCGCCTTAACCATGACACGGATGACGAAAAAAACCATCGCGAGCCGCTCAGCGAACCCATACAGGCTTCCAAAAATTAAAACATGGGCCGGAAAAGAACTCTTTTACTTTTCCGGCCCATGGTCAGGCTCCGAACTAGCCTGCCCGGGTCTGCGCCTGCTGCTGCCTGAGCCGCACGGCATCATCATGGTCCACAATACCATGGCGGGTGGTCAGCCAGCCGCCCCTGAAGCCCGCACGCAGCAGGCCACGGCAGATAATGGGGTTGTCCTTCATGGTGTTCCACACCATGCCATCCCGCCAGTTTTCCACCATGAGCAGAATGGGCCCCTGATCGATGCCAAGATAGGTATCATCCGCCCAGTAGGCCTGTTTGCCATCATGGTAGCTGGGGTTGAAGGCGTCTACAAAGCCGTAGGTGCTGTAAATGCGGTCCCCGTATTTGTCACGCATGGTGCGCAGGGCGGGAATGGCCAGCTCTGGCGCAAACGCCACGGACCCGCCAGCCGCTGTTGGGGCCAGCGTGCCATCATCGAGCGTATAGTCCCGGCCCACACCACGGGCGGTATAGGCCATGAACTTGCGCTGCTGGCCGTTTTTTTCCACCTTTGTGGTTTCTGCCGGGCCGTCACTTGCTGTCAGACCCCAGATATTTGGCCCGTAATCCTGCCATTTTCCGGGGTTTTGCGTAGCATAACCCTGCTGGGCGTACACAGCGCGGCGGCTGTTTTCAAAATAATCAATCCCGGCCGAGCGGCTCCAGTCATCCTTGATACCCCGGAAGTCGATCCATGCATGGGTGTACTGGTGGCCGAACAGCGGTGCAAAGTTGAGGAAGGTCTGGCCATAGGATTCGCCCCAACGGCTCTTGTTGGTGGAAATCCATGCCTGCCATGATGACGGATCAAGCGCATGCGTGGTGGAACCAAGGCCCAGCACATACAGCATCATGCCCTCATTATACCCTTCCCAGTAATTGGGCAAAAAGCCGCGCTCGGGCGACCAGCCCATGCTCAGCCGGTTATCCGGGCGCAACATCCAGCGCCAGTCCACACGGTTGAACAGCTTGGCGGCAAGGTCGCGTATTTCGGCCTCGGCCTCGGAATCATGGGTGTAATAACTGGCCGTAAACAGCACACCCTGCATCAGCAGAGCCGTATCTATGCTCGACAGTTCAATATCTGCATCAAGGCGCAGCCCGTTCTCCCGCTTGAGAAAGTGGTAGAAAAAGCCATGAAAGCCCGCAGCTTTATCCGGGCTGTCGTTCTGGGGGAGCTTCCACAGGTAGCGCAGGGTTGTCAGGGTCCGGTCCACGGCCTGCTGGCGGTTGATGTAACCCCGGTCCGCACCAATGCCATATGCGGTCAGCGCAAAGCCAATGGACGCAACACTGGACTGGGTCTGGTCCGATGGATAGCGGTCGGGCACCAGCCCGGTTGCGGGGGCTGCCGAATCCCAGAACCACAGAAAAGTCCGGTGCTCCAGATCCGCCAGAAAAGCCCTGTCCGTCTGGTCGGGGTGGAAGGGGCTGGGGGCTGGCCGCGCCACAATGGAGGATGCGGCCACCGCCTGCCCGCCGCCTGCTGCAAGGCCGGTCCATGCGCTACAGAGCATGAGCAAGGACAGACAAGCCCGACCGGTCCTCTGGCGTTGCCCCTGTGCGGGCAGGCTGGTTTTAGTCTTGCCGTGTGCAAAAAAGCGCCTCAGTACCATAAGCCTTGCATTCCTCATCTGTTCACACCAGCACCACTGCCGCAGCGGGCTGTTCTGCTCCGTGCCGCACTGCACCGCAACGGGGGTTGAATATAGGGGCCATGCCGCGCCACCCACCAGAGCAGGGCGGGGGACTGCGCCACGGAATCTGCCAAATTTCAGAAAATGTTCACGTTTTATGTGTGCCCCAAAGCCGGCACAGGCAACCACAGCCCATACAGCATGCCTGCCCAGCCCTGACCGCCCACAGACAGAACAGCACCCCGCGCAACACTACCTGTTAGGGATATAAAGATATAAGGGGGTGTAATCATTCCTGTTCCGCATACGATGCCGCCATGACATACATGACATACCGCTACAATATCTTCCGCTTTGTTTATGAACTTGTGGATGTTCTGGTGTCCCGGCTGGAATATGGCCTGCGTGGCCTTGCCACCAGCCATGTCCTGCTTCCCCCGCCCGCGCAAAGCTATTCGTTCCTGATCATGACCACGGAAGAAAAAGAGGGAAGAACCTTTTACAGACCCGCCTATTACCTGTTTTCCAAAACCCGCGAACACCTGAGCGGATATTTCGCTCATGGGAAAAACCACCTTTTCCTGCAAAACACCCGGCACTGCCTGCTGATCACCTTTGCGGATTCCACCCTGATTGTAGGGCGTGAAGACACAATAGCAGACCATCATCCCCACTCGTTTGAAGCACTGCTGGCCCTTAAGGCCCACATGCGCGCCATCAGGCTGGGGCGGTACCCGCACGAATATCTGGTTATTTCCAAAAAAACCGCCATCCCCCCACGCCCGGCAACATTCCGCCTGCGCATGCAGGCCCACTAGGCCGGGCTGCGGCTCTGTGGCGCCCGCATCCTGCAAAACAGCGTGACGGATTTTTTCTGCTCATGTATTGCAACGCCCTGACGCACCGGGACAAGACGCCCCGATCACGCAGGGTGTGGGGGAAGAACACCATGAAAATTGCAGTTGTTGGTCTTGGGTATGTTGGCCTGTCAAACGCCATTCTGCTGGCCCAGCACCATGACGTCATGGCCGTGGATGTGGATGCCGGGCGGGTCAGCAAGGTGAATAACCGGGAATCCCCCATTATTGATACCGAAATTGAGGATTACCTGCGCAACAGGCCACTCAGCCTGAGCGCCACAACAGACCTTGCAGCCGCCAGCCAGGACGCCAGTTTTGTCATAATTGCCACCCCTACCAATTATGATGCCCAGGAAAACTACTTTGACACATCCTCCGTAACGGATGTGATCACCTGTGTCAGCGCGCTCAACCCCGAAGCTACCATTGTTATCAAATCCACCATTCCGGTCGGGTTTGTGGACCAGATCCGCGCGGAGCTGAACACCGGGCAGGTCATCTTCTCCCCCGAATTCCTGCGTGAAGGCCGCGCCCTGTATGACAACCTCCACCCATCGCGCATTATTGTGGGGGAGCGCAGCGCCCGCGCCGAACGCTTTGCCGCCCTTATGCTTGAAGGCGCGATCAGGAAAGACGCGCCCCTGCTTTTTACCGAAGCCACAGAGGCCGAGGCCATAAAGCTGTTTGCCAACACCTATCTTGCCATGCGCGTGGCCTTTTTTAACGAGCTGGACAGCTACGCACTGGCCCGGGGGCTGGATACCCGCCAGATTATCGAAGGCGTCTGTCTGGACCCACGCATAGGCCAGCATTACAACAACCCCTCCTTTGGTTATGGTGGTTACTGCCTGCCCAAAGACACCAAACAGCTTCTGGCCAACTACATGCAGGTGCCCCAGAACCTGATCCGCGCCATTGTGGACGCCAACCGCACCCGCAAGGATTTTCTGGCCGACCGGATTCTGGCCATGCAGCCCAAGGTGGTCGGCATTTACCGGCTGGCCATGAAAACGGCATCCGATAACTTCCGGCAAAGCTCCATTCAGGGGATCATGAAGCGGCTCAAAGCCAAGGGGATCGAGATTGTGGTCTATGAACCCGCCATGAAGGAGGAGCAGTTTTTTGGCTCGCGCGTGCTGCGCAATCTCGATGAGTTCAAGGCTGCGTCTTCCATTATTGTCAGCAATCGCCACCACCCCGAACTGACCGATGTCCGGGACCGCGTGTTCACCCGCGACCTGTTCGGCAGCGACTGAAGACCACCAGAGCACGCGCCCCCGCAACCCGCCCCGGCGGGAGCGGAGTTGTATTTGCCTGTTCAGGCCTGTGCAATTAGTATCGGTTCAAAGACACAAAACACAGAGCTGGCGCCTATGACCGTAACTGTCCTTCCACCTGAGCACATGGTGCTGTGCTGACATGGCCAGACGTCTTATTGTAACCGGGGGCGCCGGGTTTATTGGCAGCAATATCATCCACGCTCTCAACCAGCGCGGGCTGACCAACATTATTGCCGTGGACAACCTGACCAACGGCGACAAGGCGCTTAATCTGGCCGACCTGACGATCAGCGACTACGTGGACAGGGACGCGTTCTACGATGCTCTGAGCGCAGGCCATTACGGGCCAATAGACACAATTTTTCATGAAGGGGCCTGCTCGTCCACCACCGAGCGCAATGGCCGCTACGTCATGGCCAGCAATTACGAGCCCAGCAAAAAACTGCTGGCCTACTGCCAGAACACGGGCACGCGCCTGCTCTACGCCTCCAGTGCCGCAACCTATGGCGCATCCACCACCTTTACCGAAGCCCCCACCAACGAAAAACCGCTCAACGTCTACGGCTATTCCAAACTGCTGTTTGATCAGACTGTCCGGCGCGCCCTGCCCGGACTGGCCACGCAGGTTGCAGGATTCCGTTATTTTAACGTGTATGGCCCGCGCGAGCAGCACAAAGGCAGCATGGCCTCCGTGGCGTTCCACAATTTCAACCAGTTTATGGCCGATGGGCGCGTCCGCCTGTTTGGGGAATACGGGCCTTACCAGCCGGGCGAACAGATGCGCGATTTTATTGCGGTCAAGGATCTGGTGGCCACCAAGCTCTGGTTCTTTGACAACCCTACCCATAGCGGCGTGTTCAATCTGGGCACAGGCAAGGCCCAGCCGTTTAATGATGTGGCGACAACGGTCGTCAACACCGTGCGCGCCGCGCGTGGCCAGCCCCCGCTGGAGAGGGCCGAAATGGTGCGCACCGGCGCACTGGAATACGTCCCCTTCCCCGACACGCTGCGTGGCCGCTACCAGTGTTTTACGCAGGCGGACATGCACGCCCTGCGCGGCACAGGGTGCACTGTGGCGCTGGACAATGTTGCAAACGGCGTGGCCGACTACGTGCGCTACCTGCTGCGCACCCAGCCGGGCCACACACCATGAGCGCCATACCCCCGCCACCCCCGCGAGCATGAGCATCCATGATTGAAAATTTTGAATTCGGACGGCTTGTTGTAATCGGCGACCTGCTGCTGGACCAGTATGTTTTTGGCGCGGTGGACCGTATCTCGCCCGAAGCACCCGTGCCGGTGCTGCGCAGGACCCGCCAGAGCGCCGTACCCGGCGGGGCGGCCAATGTGGCGGTCAATGCCGCGGCACTGGGCTGCACGGTCAGCCTGATTGGTGTTGTCGGGCAGGATGAAAACGCCCGAACCCTGCGCAGCGCCCTTGCCGTCTGGCCCGGCATAGATGTGCACGGTCTTGTGGTCGAGCCGGGCTGGGCCACCATTTCCAAAATGCGGGTTGTCAGCGGGCACCAGCAGATCGTGCGTATTGATGATGAAACCCTTATCGACTTCTCCCCCCCCACCCGGAACAGCCTGATCGCGCACTGCGTTGCCGCACTGGATGGGGCGGATGTGCTGATCTGCTCGGATTACGCCAAGGGTGTTCTGTCCGAACCGGTGCTGCAGGCAGTTATCGGGCATGCACGGGCCAGAAACATTCCCGTTCTTGTGGACCCCAAACGCAAGACATTTGCCGCGTATCGTGGAGCCAGCCTGATAACCCCCAACAGGGCGGAAATGGCCGTAGCCACCGGCCTGCCCCTGCGCACGAACACAGAAGTGGAGCACGCAGCCCAGGTGGCCTCCGCCCAGTTCGGGGGCGATGTCCTGATCACCCGCTCCGAAGAAGGCATGACCCTGTGGCAGCGCAACGGGCATATCCGCCATCAGGTTGCCCGCAAATCCGAAGTTTATGACGTCTCGGGGGCGGGGGATGCGGTAGTCGCCACCATTGGCAGCGTCCTCTCCGCCGGGCAGGATCTGGATACCGCCATTGTCATTGCCACGGTGGCGGCCTCCATTGCCGTGAGCAAGCTGGGTACGGCAGCCGTTACCCGCGCCGAACTGGCCGAGGAGCTAAAGGAGGACAACCCCGATACAGGCCTGATCGCCACATGGCCACAGGCCTGCGCGGTCATGCGCCGGTGGCGCCAGCACGGGGCCAGCGTTGTGTTCACCAATGGCTGTTTTGACCTGCTGCATCCGGGGCATGTCTCCCTCCTTCATGCTGCGGCACAACTGGGGGACAAGCTGGTGGTGGCCATCAACAGCGATGCCTCCGTCCGCAGGCTCAAAGGCCCGACCCGCCCTGTGCAGGACGAAATGGCGCGCGCCACGGTTATCCGCGCCCTGCGCGATGTGGATATGGTCGTCATTTTTGAGGAAGATACCCCGTTGGAGCTGATTACCGCCCTTAAGCCCGATGTGCTGGTCAAGGGGGCCGATTACACAGAGGACAGCGTGGTGGGGGCCGATGTGGTCAAGGCTGCCGGGGGGCGGGTGGAACTGGTTTCACTGGTCGCAGGCTGTTCAACCAGCAATCTGGTCAGAAAAATGACTGCACCGCACCCAAAGCCTTCCAATGTCTGAGCATGCGGCACAGCCGGGCACCCCGCCATGGACCACGTGGCTGGCGCATAAGGCGCTGCCATTATGGAGCCGCGCAGGCTACGACCCCGCCCGCAACCTGTACCACGAGCGGCTGACGTTTGATGCCACCCCGCTCCCCCTGCCCCACCTGCGCCTTATGGTGCAGGCCCGCCAGATTGCCACCTTCTGCCAGGCGCGGCTGGATGGTATTTTTAACGCGGCAGACAACGCCCTGCATACTCTGGCCACAGTACAGGCGCGCTACTGGCAGGCTGATGGCCAGCCGGGCTGGGTCTTTGCAATCGGAGCGGATGGCCACCCTTCCAGCACCGTGCGCGACCTGTATGCCCATGCCTTTATCCTGTTTGCCTATGCATGGGCCTACCGCCTGAGCGGAGAGCCCGCACTGCTCAGAGTTGCGCAAAAAACCGTGGCGGAGGTGGAAAGCATTTTCCATGCCCCCCACGGCGGTTTTGCCGATATCGTACCCGCCCCAGATGCAACCCGCCGCCAGAACCCGCACATGCACCTGCTGGAAGCATATCTTGCGTTATTTGAGGCAACGGCAGACCAGTTTTATCTGGACCGCGCGCAGTCTCTGGTCGCTCTGGCGCGCGAACGTTTTATCAGCCCGCGTTCGGGCCTGCTGCTGGAATTTTTTGGCCCTGACTGGGCACCCTGCCACGCATACGGCCAGAACCCGGTGGAACCGGGGCATCTGTTTGAGTGGGCATGGCTGCTTGGCACCTATACGCGTCTCAACCCCACAGATAAGGCCGCAACCCCGCTCCGCCACATGGCCGAGCACCTGTACCAGTCCGGCAGGCGGCACGGTGTAACCCACCAGCGCGTGCGCGATGGCATGATGGATGACGGCACACTCACCCAGACCGGCACCCGCATCTGGCCCCAGACCGAGCTGCTCCGCCTGCTGGCATGCAGACAGGCGGCGGGCACAGGCACCGCAGAAGACAGCAGGCTACAAACCGACCTGACCCGGATATTTTTTGCAGATTTTGCCCCCGCACATCTGCACGGCGGCTGGATCGACCGGATGGGGCCAGATGGCGCACTGGCAGTGGACCACATGCCCGCAAGTTCGCTCTACCACATTTATGGTGCGGCAAAAGCCCAAGGGGCGCAAGCACCATGCCCGTAAAACCTGCGCCACAGAGAACGCTTCCGGTTCAGGGCCGGTAGCGGAACAGGTTCAGGTCTTCATAGGCAATATCTGGCTTGCGGTTGGACATGATATCCGCCAGCACACGGGCAGACCCGCACGCCATGGTCCAACCCAGCGTGCCATGCCCCGTATTGGTGTACAGGTTATCCAGTCCCGTGCGGCCAATAATGGGTGTGCCGTCCGGGGTCATGGGGCGCAGGCCGGTCCAGAACTGGGCCGCAGGCACGTTGCAGCAGTCGGGGAACAGGTCTGTGACCGAATGTTCCAGCGTAGCCCGCCGTGGCGCACGCAGGCGGGTACTAAAGCCCGCCAGTTCCGCCGTGCCGCCAATGCGCACACGGTCCCCCAGACGGGTAATGCCGATTTTAAAGGTTTCATCCATAATGGTGGAAACCGGGGCACGGGCCGCATCGGTAATATCCGCCGTAAGGGAGTACCCCTTGACCGGATAAATCGGCAGGTCCAGCCCCAGAGGTCGCACAAGAGCGGGGGAAAAACTGCCAAGTGACAGCACATAACTATCAGCACTCAGCACCCCGCGTGATGTTTCCACCCCGCTTACCCGCCCGCTCTCACTCCGGATTGCGCGAATATCGGTGCTGTACAAAAAGGTCACGCCTGCGGCTGCCGCCATTTCCGCCAGACGCTGGGAGAACTTGAAGGCGTCGCCCGTCTCATCCCCCGGCAGGCGCAGGCCGCCCACAATTTTGCCAGCCGAGGGCGCAAGCCCCGGCTCGGCCTGAACACATTGGGCGGTATTCAGCTCCTCATACGGTACGTTGTACTGTCTGAGCACGGCAATATCCTGCGCAACGCCGTCCATCTGCTTCTGGGTGCGGAAGAGCTGCAAGGTGCCCTGCTGCCGGTCATCATAGGTCATGCCGGTTTCGCGCCGCAGGTCGCACATGACATCGCGGCTGTATTCCGCCAGACGCACCATACGGCCCTTGTTGCGGTCATAGGCTGGGGTGTTGCAGTTCTCAAGCATCTGCACCAGCCACTTCCACAGATGCGGGTCGGGCATGGGCCAGAACACAAAGGGGCTGTACTTCATGAACAGCCATTTGGCCGCCTTGAGCGGAATACCCGGCCCCGCCCAGGGGGAGGAATAACCGGGGGACACCTGCCCCGCATTGGCAAAGCTGGTTTCCAGCCCGGCACCGGGCTGGCGGTCCACCACCGTGACCTCATGCCCTGCCTGAGCCAGATACCAGGCGGTTGTTACACCCACAACACCACTACCCAGAACAAGAACCTTCATGATCCCACTCTTTCCCTGCTGCTCTGCCTTCAGGCAGTCCGTGTATAATTGCGATGATAGCGATGCCCGAGCGATGTCAGGACTTCGTAGCCGATCGTCCCCTCAGCGCGGGCCACATCGTCTACGCCATATGTCCCGTTCAGCAGTTCCACCATGCCATCGGCCTCAAGCTGGCCCTGCGGAATGGTGGAAATATCCACGGTCATGGAATCCATGGAAATGCGGCCCAGTATGGGCAGGGGCTGCCCCCCGAACCAGACAAGGCCATTGGCACGGGCGCGCACAAAACCATCTGCATAGCCCACGGCAATGGTGGCCACACGGCATGGCCCTTCGGCCTGCCATGTCAGCCCGTAACCGACGCGGTCCCCTTTACTGAGGGTACGGGTCTGCAAGACATGGGCCTTCAGCCCCACAACCGGGCGCAGGGGGTTTGGCTCGCCCGCCTGGGGAGCCACGCCATACAGCGCAGCCCCTGGGCGCACGAGGCCAAAATGGTAATCCGGCCCCAAAAACACCCCGGAAGATGCGGCAAGGCTCAGCGGGGCAGATACCGGCAACCGGGCCGCATAGGCCACAAGACGGGCAGCCTGCTCCGCGTTGGCAGGGCTTGACCGCTCATCCGCGCAGGCCAGATGGCTCATAACCAACTGTACATCCAGCCCGTCCAGCACTGCGGGGTTGGCGGCAATATCCGCCACATCCTGCGCGGACAGGCCAAAGCGGGACATACCCGTATCCAGTTGCAGCACAACACCCACCCGCCGCTGCCGTGCATGCGCCACGGCACGGACCCAGCCAATCTGCTCCAGACTATTCAGCACCGGACGCAACCCATGCGCCAGACAGGCTTCCACTGCATCGGGCCGGGGGCCATGCAGGACGGTAATACCCGCCTGCGCGCCCACATGCGGACGCAGGGCCAGCCCCTCATCCACATGAGCAACAAAAAACTGCGTGGCCCCGGCCTGCGCCAGCGCGGGGGCAACCTGCGCCACCCCCAGCCCATAGGCATCGGCCTTGACCACAGCCGCACACACCGCATTGGGGGCACGGGCACGCAGCAGGCGGTAATTATGAGCAACTGCATCCAGATTAACGCTCAGCACCGCTCCGGCGCGTTGTGCTGGCCAACCAGCCTGCATAGGAGTGGGAGCATGGGTCACGACAAATATCCGCTCTGTTACGGTATCAGAATTTTAGCCCACTCTTTATGGCATATCCTGCCATTATGGTGCATGATCACTGTGTTTGATTTTTATTTTTGCATAATCTTGCGCCAAAAGACCACAAAAGACAGATCATGCCAGACCGCATTAATGAAGCCATTCTCCGCCACCTGCGCCATGATGGCCGCATAAGCAACGCCGAACTGGCCGAGCGTATCGGGCTTTCCCCCTCGGCCTGTCTGCGACGTGTAAAAATTCTGGAAAAAGAAGGAATTATACGCGGGTATCAGGCCATTATAGCCCGCCGCAACGCGCCCCCTGTCGCTACGGTAATTGTGCAGATCACACTCGAACGCCAGACTGAGGACTGTCTCCGCCGCTTTGAAAGCCGCATACGTGAATGCCCCGATGTCAAGGAATGCTACCTGATGACGGGGGACGCCGACTATCTGCTCCGGGTGGAAGCGCGCGACATGCAGGATTACGAACGCATCCATAAGGAGGAACTCTCGCGCATGCCCGGTGTTGTGCGGATTCAAAGCAATTTTGCCATCCGCCCTGTTGTCCAGCAGGAAAAAGGACAGATGGGCGGGTAAGGCGCAGGCAAAAAAAAACCTGCCAGAATATCCCGGCAGGTTTTTAAAAACTGTTTGCCAATACAGGCTTCTGGCCAGACCTTAATCCTCGTCCGGCTGGTCATCGCCTGTTTTGCCAAGGTCACGCTGGACTTCTGGCAGGCGCAGAAGCGAGTCCACATGCATGGCTGTATCCAGCGCCGTATCGGGCTGAAAGTGGAGTTCCGGCACCGTGCGTATGCTCAGCTTATGGGCAAGCTGGGTACGCAGCCACGGCGCCACCCGCTTAAGCCCGGGCAGAAGAGCTGCAACATCGCTCCGTCCCAGACGTGTCACAAAAACAGTGGCATGCTTGAAGTCTGGCGCAAGCCGGACTTCGGTCACGGTAATGGCGACATCGGACAGGTCCGGGTCACGAAAAGTGGTGCGCGCAAACAGTTCAGCCAGAACGCGCCGCACTTCTTCGCCTACCCGCAACTGCCGCTGCGATGGGCCAGGTGAGGAAAAACCGGCAAGATAGTCTGCCGGTCCCCCTGTTTTACTGCCTGATCCGTGGCGACGACTCATGCTGGAATTAACTCGCTTTCAAAGCATTCCACCACATCGCCTTCGCGCAGATCATTGTAGCCTGCAAAAGAAAGACCACATTCATAACCCTTGGTCACTTCCTTCTGGTCGTCCTTGAAGCGCTTGAGCTGGCTCAGATCACCTTCATGGATCACCACGCCATCACGCAGCAGACGCACGCCACAGCCCCGTTTGACAACCCCGTCGGTCACGAAGCAACCGGCCACCTTGCCAACCTTGCTGATTTCGAAAACCTTGCGGATTTCGGCGTAGCCAAGGAACTTTTCGCGGTGTTTGGGCGCCATCTTGCCACGTACGAGCAGTTCCACGTCATCCGCCACCTGGTAGATGATGGAGTAGTAGTGGATGTCCACCCCTTCACGCTGGGCCAGAAGCCGCGCCTGAGATGTTGCACGCACGTTGAAGGCAATAATGACCGCATCCGACGCCTTGGCAAGCTGCACATCACTTTCCGTGATCTGGCCGACCGAGGCGTTCAGAACGCGCACGCCCACTTCCTCATTGGCCAGCTTGAGCACAGTGGTTTGCAGCGCTTCGGCCGAACCCTGCACATCCGCCTTGATCAGGACGGAGACTTCCTTCTGCACACCGGCCTGAATACGGGCCAGCATCTGGTCAAGCGTGCCACGGGCCGCAACCTGCCCGGCAACCTGATGCTCCTTCAGCTTGCGCTGGCGGAACTCGGAAATCTCACGCGCACGGTTTTCGTTTTCCACGACCACAAACGGCGCACCAGCAGCAGGAACCCCGGACAGGCCGAGAATTTCCACCGGCATGGACGGACCAGCAACGTCCACCTGACGACCACGGTCATCAACCAGAGCGCGCACACGGCCCCATTCTGCACCGGCAACCACAATGTCGCCCTTACGCAGTGTACCCTTCTGCACCAGCACGGAAGCCACGGAACCGCGACCACGATCCAGACGGCTTTCAATCACCGCACCTTCGGCTGCACGATCGGGGTTGGCCTGAAGTTCCAGAATTTCCGCCTGAAGCAGAATACCTTCTTCCAGCTTGTCCAGCCCTGTGCGCTGGCGTGCGGACACTTCAATGTCCATCACGTCACCACCCATGGATTCGACCACGATTTCGTGCTGCAGCAGGTCCTGACGCACACGTTCAGGCTTGGCGCCGGGCTTGTCCATCTTGTTGATGGCAATGATCATGGGCACATTGGCAGCCTTGGCGTGCTTGATGGCCTCGATCGTCTGCGGCATCACGCCGTCATCTGCGGCAACCACCAGCACCACCACGTCCGTAATGGAAGCACCGCGGGCACGCATGGCCGTAAAGGCCTCATGTCCGGGTGTATCCAGGAAGGTGATCTTGGCGCCGGATTCCAGTGTAACCTGGTAAGCCCCGATGTGCTGGGTAATGCCACCGGCTTCACCCGCTGCCACGTCCGTTGTCCGCAGGGCATCCAGCAGGGAGGTCTTGCCGTGATCGACATGCCCCATGATGGTCACCACAGGTGGACGAGGCAGCATATCTTCGGTCGTGTCTTCCACGCCTTCAATACCCAGTTCCACATCCGCTTCGGAAACGCGGCGTACACGGTGGCCGAACTCTTCCACCACCAGTTCCGCCGTATCGGCATCAATGCTCTGGGTTACGGTCGCCATAACGCCCATTTTCATGAGCGCCTTGATCACCTCACCCTGACGGGCCGCCATACGGTTGGCCAGTTCCTGCACCGTAATTGTTTCGGGCAGGATAACGTCACGCACCACCTTGACCTGATCGGCACGCAGGCGTTCCAGCTCGGCCTGACGGCGTTCACGCTCACGCTGGCGGCGTACAGATGCGAGCGAACGGGTTTTGTCGTCATCCCCTTCAATCGCGGCCTGTACGTCAATCCGGCCCGTGCGGCGACCACCGCCAGTATCACCCTTGCGGCCGCTGCTGTTCTTACGGGGCGGCACGGCCTTGTTACGGGCTGGGCCACGGCGCTGTTCTTCCTCGCCTTCCGTGCCACGACCGCTACGCAGACGCAGGGTCTGGGCGGCACTGACGTCTTTTTCCGCGGCGGGAGCAGCAGGAGCAGCCGCAGGCGTGCGTGCAGGAGCAGCAGGCTTGAGCGGCTTGGCAGGCATGATCGCACGCTCAGCCAACGGGCGCAGACGCCCCGCGGGAGGAGCAAGCGTGACTTCACCGGGAATTGGCACGGCAGACACAACGGGTGCCTTGACCTCGATCGGTTTGATCGAATCAATGCGGGCCTTGCGCTCGGCATCGGTTGCAGCGGCCTCTTCGACGGCACGCTCTTCAGCCAGACGCCTGTCTTCCTCTTCCTTCCGGCGCGCTTCTTCAGCGGCGGAGAGAATACGGATTTTTTCGGCTTCGCGCCGCTCGGCATCACGCCGTTCAGCGTCTTCTGCCTCTTGTTTCTGTTCCTGAAGTACGCGCTGGCGCATGGCCAGTTCGGCTGCGGTCAGGGTACGGCCGCCACCTGCACGGGAACCGCCGGAGCGCCCACCAGCGCCAGCCGGTGACGGACCACGTTTTTTACGCACTTCCACCTGCACGACCTTTGAACGGCCATGACTAAAACTTTGCCGCACGGACCCGGCATCAACCGTCCGTCCGACCTCCGGACGCCCTGCCGGCCGAAGGGACAAACGCCCCTTACCCTGATCCTGATCCTTGCCTTCGCTCATTGACCCGCCTGTTCACACCCATCCGCCGGAAAGGTCCGGCAGACCCGGGGATCGCCAACGGCCACCCCCGCAAAACGTCTGTTTTCACAACAAAGACGCGTAGCCAGCCCGCCGGCCGCCAGCGCCACATTCACAACACGTTCACGCCCAAAAACCTTAGCCAGTTCTTCGGACGACAACGCATCAACGACAGGAATATCCCGCCCGCCTGAAATCAGGCGGTCCAGTTCTTCCCTGCTTCCGTCCGATGCGTGAACGATAACAGCAGCACGACGCTGCATAACCCATTCGCGCACCTTAACGAAGCCACTAATGGCCTGACCAGCGCGGCGCGCCAGCCCAACCACTTCTATCATCCGCCGGTGCAGACCCACTTCCACCTGAGAGAGAAGATCTTCCGGCACCTTGACCTGCATCCGCGCAGAGCGTGCGAACACGCCGCGTTTGCAGGCCTGTTCTATCACATCCCGGCGGGCACTCAACCATATTCCCCGTCCCGGCAGACGCGCGTCCAAGTCAGGGACGACTATGGATGAGGGTGAAATAACAAACCGCACCATCTGAGCCGGAATACCTTCCTCCCGTGTGACTGCGCACCTGCGGAGGCTGCCCTTCTCTTCTGCTGCTGGCAAGAAATCACCACCCACCCTGTATCAAGGCCTCAGACGCCTGCCCCGCCTTCTGGCGTGGAGGAAGGGGTTGCACCCTCTTCACCCTCAAACCAGTGCGCACGCGCTGCCATGATGATCTCATTGGCTGCGTCTTCTTCTATGGCATCCGCCCCCAGAATTTCGACCAGCTCATCGCCAGCCAGATCACCGAGGTCGTCCAGAGTTTTTACACCCTTTTCACCCAGAGTCACAAGCATCTGGTTGGTGAACACACCCATATTTGCGATATCGTCAGTCACACCAAGCTCCTGACGGCGCTCATCCAGCTTTTCTTCCTGCCGGACAAGATGGCCTTCAGCACGCTGGACCAGTTCCTGCACCACCGAGTCGTCAAAGCCTTCGATGCCCACCAGTTCATCGGGGTCGGCAAAAGCCAGCTCTTCGATGCTATGGTAGCCTTCGGTCACCAGCAGGCCAGCGATCACGTCATCCACGTCCAGCGCTTCGACAAACTGGCCGCTGCGGCGACGGAACTCTTCCTGACGGCGTTCGGATTCTTCCGCTTCGGTCAGAATATCAATATCCCAGCGGGTCAGCTGACTGGCCAGACGGACGTTCTGCCCGCGCCGACCAATGGCGAGGGAGAGCTGGTCATCAGGCACCACAACTTCAACGCGCCCGGCTTCCTCATCCATCACCACCTTGCTGACTTCAGCCGGAGCCAGAGCGTTGACCACAAAGGTCGCGGCCTGCGGGCTCCAGGGGATAATGTCGATTTTTTCGCCCTGCAGTTCGGCCACAACGGCCTGCACGCGAGAGCCGCGCATACCCACACAGGCCCCGACCGGGTCAATGGACGCATCACGCGAGATCACGGCCATTTTGGCGCGGGACCCGGGGTCACGGGCCACGGCCTTGATTTCAATGATCCCGTCGTAAATTTCGGGCACTTCCTGCGCAAACAGCTTGGCCAGAAAGGCCGGATGCGTGCGGGACAGAAAAACCTGCGGACCGCGCGGTTCGTCACGTACATCATAGATATAGGCGCGCACGCGGTCGGAGTTACGGAAGGTCTCACGCGGGATCAGCTCATCGCGGCGCAGCAGCGCCTCGGCAGAGCCGATTTCAACCAGCAGGTTGCCGTATTCGGTCCGTTTGACGGTGCCGTTAACGATCTCGCCCACGCGGTCCTTGAATTCGTTATACTGGCGCTTGCGCTCGTATTCGCGCACGCGCTGCACAATAACCTGCTTGGCGGTCTGCGCCGCAATGCGCCCGAAGTCGATGGGGGGCAGCGGGTCGATCAGATATTCGCCAACCTGAATTTCCGGGCGGAACTTGCGGGCAATGGAGAGAGATATCTGTGCGTCCTCATTCTCCACCTGATCCACAACTTCCGTCCAGCGGGAGAGGCGCACCTCGCCCGAACGGCGGTCGATTGTGGCGCGAATGTCCTTTTCGTGCCCGTATTTGGCGCGGCCAGCCTTCTGGATGGCCTGCTCCATGGCCTCCAGAACCTCTTCACGGTCAATGCCCTTTTCGCGTGAAACAGCGTCTGCCACCAGCAGCAGTTCAGGACGGGAAACGGAGGTATCCATGCTCTCAGCTCTCCAAAACAGGCAGCTTTATCAATGCACCATGGAAGCAGGCGGCTCTTTTTTGCCATCCTGCTCCACACCTGCATCCGATGCAGGCTGTACCATACGGGCGCTGTCTTCAATCAGCGCATCGGTCAACACCAGTCGCGCCTTGCGGATTTCAGCCAGTGGCAGAGCCACTTCCGTGCCGTCATCCAGGCGCATACGGGCCACTGTGCCATCAGACCCCAGAGAAATACCGGCAAAACGACGCCGCCCTTCAATGGGGACCAGAACCTCTGCCTTGGCCTGATGCCCCGCAAAGCGGGTCCAGTCCTTGGCGCGTGTGAGCGGGCGGTCGATTCCGGCGGAGGACACTTCCAGCGTCCAGGCCCCCGGAATAGGGTCTTCCACGTCCAGCACAGCACCTACGGCGTGACTGATCCGCTCACAATCTTCAACATTGATCAACATTCCGTCCGCCCGGTCGGCCATGATCTGCACCGTAGGCCGTTCTCGCCCAAGCACTGCCACGCGCACAATTTCATACCCCATTTCCTCTACGGCCGGGGCAATCAGTGCGAGCAGGCGGCCCTCAAGGCCGGAATGAGCAGAAATATCTTTGTCCAAAGCAAAAAAGGCGGCCCTTCTAAGGCCACCCCCCGAAACGTCATTCAAATTGAGAAGGATGATGCTTTATCTAGTGCACAAAGGCACAGACTGCAAGGGCAGAAACCACCACCCCCCTGTTTCTGCACGGCTGACCATAAAAAATAAATTATCGCAGGACCAGTTTTGCGCATTGCGCCAACCCACAGACATGCTTTTATTGCCAGGGCTGCGACATATCTGCAACGCTCCATTACCCACGCTTAAGGAGACTGACCGTTACCATGCAGAACAAGCCGGACCCGGCATGGCAGCCGCAGCCCCAGACGGCTGAAAAATCCCCCAATCTGCGGCTCGGGCTTATTGGTATGGCGGCCTGTGTGCTTATGGCGGGAGCCGGACTGCACTTTTATGGCGCAGGCAAAAACACCTCAGGCCCGGCTGTGGGTGCCGAGTCCGTATCTGGCGACGACTCACAGCGCATGGGCCTGCCGCTTAATGTGATTGCCCCGCAGAATGCGGAGCAGGCACTGGCGGGGTCCAGTTTTTCCGCCCAGCAGCAGGCGGATATTCTGGCCGCTGTCAAACGGCGCGATGTGCGGCTGGTGGCCATGCCGGTCTATGACGCCACGGGAGCTGGCGGCATGATTACCCTTGTCTGTGGCCCATGGCAGCAGAGTGTCGGGCTTACCGCCAGACCCACAACAGTGATCCTGCCCATAAGCATGAGCGGACATGTGGACATTCTTGCCACGGCGCCACCCGGCCCGGCGGGCGTTGGCAGCGGCGCCATAACGGTTTTTGGCCCCATGCCCCTGCCCGTTCTTTATAAACAGGGGGATACCCTTGCACTTACGGTGATCGCGCAATGAAGGGTCTACTCCCCGCACTGAACCGGCTGATGCCGCTGATGATGGTGATTTTTCTGGTGCTCGCCAGCATCCAGATCGCGCTCAGCCTGCATCTTTCCCTGCATTCCGTCACCCACGTACTGCAATGGTGTGCATCCGCATGGCCTGTTCTGGCAGCCTCCGGCCTTGTGCTGAGTGTTGCGGGACTGCTGTTTGAAACTCGGGCCGAACATCTGGCCCGCAAAGGGCTACTACGCCGACGGGGATTCATCATGGACGTTCTTGCCAGACTGACCAATCGCGCCGAACTGGAAGAAATGCTTGCGCGCGAACAGCGCGAAACCACCATAGACGCAGAGGAACTGGCCGCAAACCTGCGCGCCCGCGTGATCGGGCAGGACCAGGTATGCGAGGATATTGCCGTCCAGCTCCGCCGCCGTCTGGCGCTGCAGGTGCGTGGCAAGCCGGTTGGCATCTTTCTGCTCGCCGGACCTCCGGGCACGGGCAAAACCTACCTTGCCAAGCAGATGGCCCGCCAGCTTGAGCGCCCCCTGCTGCATTTTGACATGACGCAGATGAGCAGCCCCCATGCCGCCACCCAGCTTTTTGGCTCGCCCAAAGGCTATGTCGGCTCGGACACATACGGCAAGCTGACCGGCGGACTAAAGGAAAAACCCGACGCCGTGGTGTTGCTGGACGAAATTGAAAAAGCCCACCCCGATGTGTTCAAGAAGTTCCTGACCGCATGGAACGACGGACACATTACCGAGGCCTCCACCGGGCAGCAGATTTCCACCGTGCGGGCCATTTTTGTGCTGACCTCCAACATTGCCACCGATGCCCTGACCGAAATTGCCGACCGCCTGCATGATGACCCCGACCGCATGCGCGCCGAATCGGTCGAGGCGCTGCGTCAGGCTGGTTTTGCCCCCGAAGTGCTGAACCGTCTGGACCGTATTTTTGTCTTCCGTGCCCTGCGTGGTCTGGATATTGCCCGCGTTGGCGCGCTGGAAATCGAAGCCATGATCGAAGGCTACGGCCTGAAGGTGGAAACCAGCGGGATTGACGCCTCCCTGCTGCTGGATGTCATGCGCCGCCAGAGCCGCATGGGCGATGCCGCCTCCGCGCGCGATCTTGTCCGCTCTATTGAGGACATGATCAGCGAGTCCCTTATTATTGCCCGCCAGCAGGGGGCCACCATGGTCCGGCTGGTCAAGGAGGACGATGGCGCCGTTGTCGCCAAAGTGGCTGACAACCGCGATGACGGGCTGCACGTCCGCCTGACCCCCTGACCGTTCTGCCGGTCAGCCGCTCCCTGACACCGCCCACACAACCAAGGTTACCGCATGACTGCTTTTACCCGCCTGTGGCACCGTGCCCCGTTATGGCGCACCGCACTGATAACCGCAGGCGTATGCGGCACGCTGTCCATTCTGTTTCCTGCCCCGTGGCTTACGTCCAGCGTGCCAGGCTACGGCGCGCTCAGCAGCAGGGTCAGGCACATGCTCCCCTCATCCCTCGGCGGCACTGAGGAGAGCAATGCCCTACACCCTGATGAAGACCAGCGCACGGTCTCCATTCCTCCCATGGATGCGCAGTTTGAAGGCTCGGTCATTTTTGCCGGGCGGCAGTTGCCTCTGCCTGCGGGCAAATGGCACCCGGTTGTGAATTTTCAGGACGATGTGGCCCACGGGGAAGTGCTGACAACACTTTATGTCCGCTCCGCTCAGGGTATTGTCACGGGGCTGATTATTGCACAGGCTACCACCCAGTCCCTCCCCCTTGCCGCCATGAACATGATTCAGGCGCAGTGCCACAGTTCCTTCAACTTCATGAACGAGGCCGCCCCGCAGGACGGCAGCCGGACTGAATGCTGGATGACCACCCCCATACGGGTGGTGAACAACCTTTTCCTGACCTCCAACGAACCTTTGCAGGCACTCCTGAGTGACCAGATGTACATTCCCCCCGCCGTGCAGCGCCTGACCATAATGGGTTTTGACCTGCCCCCCATTCTGGTCGATGCAGGCTGGAATCTGATGGAAAAAAGCAAATCTGGCACGGGTGTGGATTTTATGAGCGTGCACACGCTGCTCAGCCCGGCTGCCGCAGGCACCCGGCGCGTACCCGGCGAGCCGGAGAACTGGTCCCGCGCAGGCATGACCGACTCGGCAGCGGTAACGGATTTCGTGCAACGCACCAATAGCTGGCTACGTAGCTGGGTGCCCGCGCTCCGGCATGGGTTTGAAAGCAAACTGACCCCAACCGCCCCTTCTCCGGCAGAGGCCATGGACCCTGCTTTTCACGGCTAGGCCGGGCAGGTCATGACCGAAGACCATGACCTGCCCCAGTCTTCCCCCTTTACGGAACGGGCGATAAAATCCCGCCATCACGCAACAGATCGGCTGAAACGTCGACCAGAAAATCCATAACCGTGCGGGTCCGCAGCGGCAGGGTGCGCGGACCGGTATGCACGGCGTAAAACGGTAGCCCCGGAATGTTCCAGTCCGCGAACAGGCGCACCAGACGCCCACTGGCCACGGCATCCCGCACCTGAAAAGCCGGGAGCAGACCCACACCAATGCCAGCTTCCACCGCGTACATCACCGCTTCGCTGCTATTGGCGCGGAATACGGCGGTGGGGACAATCACGCTTTCCTCCCCATCACGCTCAAAATTCCAGTCCAGACGGCTGGAACCGTAATTATATACAACGCCCGGATATTCAGTAAGTGCGCGGGGGTGCTCGGGCATGTTGTAGCGTTGCAGGCAGGCGGGAGAAGCCACCAGCCATTTATGCACCAGCCCCAGTTTGCGCGCGATCAGCGTGCCCTCGGCAATTTCGCCCACGCGCACGGCCAGATCCAGCCCTTCTTCCACCAGATCTCCAAACGAATCGCGCATGACTACCTCCACCGACAGGTCGGGGTGGCGGTCCAGCAGCTCGCCCATTCTGCGGGTCAGGCACAGGCCGAAGGCTGTGGTCACCCCCAGCCGCACAAGACCGGAGACCGAAGCACGCCTGCGGCCCAGAACGGTTTCTGCCGTTTCCAGAATTTCCAGTACTTCATAGGCATGGGGGAGCAGGCTGCGACCGTCCTCGGTCATGGTCAGGCTGCGGGTGGTACGCGCAAACAGCGTGGTACCGTAATGCGCCTCCAGCAAGGCAATATGGCGCGAAATTGTAGGCTGGCTAACCCCCGTCTCGCGCGAGACGGCGGAAAATGAGCCTGTGGCGGCAACACGCACAAAACTGTGGAGTGCGGAGAGAAGATCCATGGAGGTCGGCACCGTTTCCTGTGTAGGCGGCTAGCCCTCTCCAGTGCTGCCGACGACAACAGGCAAGACAGTGCAGAGCGTGCCCAGAATCTGGCTGGCCCCCAACCACCCCGCCCTGTAACCAGCATGCTGTGTCAGGCTACGAGCTTATCACCCTTTCTATTGCAGCAAGGTTAGGTTGGATACAACATGGACAGAACAAGAAGCGGCCATGCCTATAGCGCATTTAAAGCTATGGGCATGACCGCAGCCCCGCAGCCCTAGCGGCGGCGGGTATGAGGCATGGCAAGGCGTTTTTCAGCCAGACGCGCCAGACGCACGAAGGGCAGACCCAGAAGCAGGTAGGCGGCACCCACCATCAGCCCTGTGCCAAAATAGTCAAAATAGGCAGAGGACAGGCGGATATAAGTCTGCGTCAGTTCTGTCAGGGTGATCACGCTGACCAGAGACGAATCCTTGAGCAGGGAGATAAAGTCGTTGGTCATGACCGGCATGACCAGCCGGAACGCCTGCGGCACCAGCACATAACGCAGCGCCTGCGGATGGGTCATGTTAAGGGCGAGGGCTGCTTCCATCTGCCCATGTGCGACCGATTGCAGACCGGCCCGGTAGTTTTCCGCCTCATATGCCGCGTAGTTCAGCCCAAGGCTGACCACACCCGCCACAAAGGGAGACATGCTGATGCCAAATTCGGGCAGACCGTAAAAAATGAACAGCACCTGAATAAGCAGCGGCGTGCCCCGCACAAGCTCCACGTAGGTTGCGGCAAGCCATGCCAGCGGGCGCGGGCCATACAGGCGCAGCAGCGCAAGCCCCAGCCCCAGTGCGACCGCAACAATCATGGCGCACAGCGAGACCATCAGGGTCAGCCCCGCAGCCCGGACCAGCTGGGGCACAAAACCGGCATAGCGCTCAAGCTTGACACGCAACCCGCCCTTGCCCTGCAACTCGGCCACATAGTTGTTCCACGCAGCGGGGGTTACATTGGGCTGGGTGTGGTCGTTGGTAAGCTGTGCCATTTCTGGCGTCCACAGGTCCCAGCGCACCAGAATATGGTGCAGGCTGCCATCCTGCTGCATGGCCAGCAGAGCCGCGTTCACCCGTTCACGCAGTTCCGTGTTCTTGCCCTTGGCAAAGGCAATGCCATACTGCACCCGGCCGATGGGCGCGCCCACAATATGCAGGGCGGGGTTGGTTTCACCGTAATATTTGGCAATGGGGCCGTCGATCAGAATGGCATCCGTGCGCCCATTGACCAGATCCATGAACGCATCTGTTTCTTCGTCATAGGTGCTCAGGGATATTTTGGTGTTGTTGGTCAGCATACGCTCGGCCTGCGTATCCTTGATTGTACCAACCTTGTGCCCTTCAAGGTCTGCCAGTGTGGTGAACTGTTTGCCCTTGCGGCGCACCACCAGCCGTTCGGAGGTCACGTAATAGGGGATGCTGAAGTCAATGCCTTCGGCATGCTCATCGGTTATCTCGATCCCGCAGATGACCATGTCGTACAGGCCACGCTGCAGGCCGGGAATAAGCCCGTCCCAATCGTTGTTGATGAAGTCCAGCGGCGCGCCCATGTGGCGGCTGAGTTCCTGCATCAGGTCATATTCAAAGCCCGTCAGCTTGTTCTGGTCTTTGAGGTCATGGAAGGTATAGGGCACATCGGCCGAGGAATCGGCCGCCCAGTGGAACGGCTTGCTCTGCGCGTGGGCGGCCGGGACCGCGCCGGGGGCTGCGGCCAGCACCAGCAGCGCTGCAAACAGGCCTGACAAGACGCCCATCAGGCGGCGAGGGCGGGGCTGTGCGGTGTTCATCACAGGACGGTCCTCATAAAGCGGCGGGTCTGTTCATGTTCGGGGTTCACGCACAGGACTTCCGGCGGCCCGGCCTCGATCACGTGCCCGCCATCCATGTACACCACCGTATCGGATGCAACCTCGGCAAAGCGCATGTCATGGGTCACAATGATCTGGGTCATGCCCTCGTCATCCAGTGTGCGCATGACGTTAAGCACCTCCTCGGCCACAATGGGGTCCAGGGCGGAAGTCGGTTCGTCGTACAGCATGATCTCGGGCCGCATGGCCAGAGCGCGGGCAATGGCCGCACGCTGCTGCTGACCACCAGAGAGCGAAACAGGGTAACGCTGCGCCACCTTGGCCAGCCCCACTTTTTCCAGCAGGGCCATGGCCTCTTCCCGGTCGGCTTCGGCATTGCCGCCTTTGACCACGCGGGGGGCCAGCATCACGTTATCCAGCACACTCAGATGCGGGAACAGGTTAAAACTCTGGAACACCATACCCACATGTGTCCGCAGGCGATGGGCCAGATGCTCCTCCGCACTACGCCACGGGCCACCATTGCGCGCAATGGTCACCCCCATGGCCGTTACCGTGCCACGGTCAGGTATTTCCAGAAAATTGAGACACCGCAGGAAGGTGGATTTGCCGCAACCAGAAGGACCGATGATAGACACCAGCTCCCCCTTGCGGACCTGCATGGACACGCCACACAGGATTTCCCCTTCTCCAAAGTCCTTGTGCAACTGTTCCGCACTCAGAACTACGGGGTCATTCATAGAAAAAGCCGACCCGGTCTGCACCGGGTCGGCAATAAGACGTTCACCTTGAACGGATAGGTTCTCAGGCAGCTTTTGTCATCCCACGCAAGACGTACTGAAGGATGCCACCATGCCTGTAATACTCTACCTCGTCCAGAGTATCGACCCGGCAAAGCAGCGGTACTTCCTGCTTGGAACCGTCATTTCTTGTAATTGTCATAATCACGTCCATACGGGGCGTGAGTTTGTCAATTCCGGAAATGCTGATCACTTCATCCCCCTTCAGGCCCAGGGTCTGACGGGTTGTGCCTTCCTTGAACAGCAGGGGCAGAACGCCCATGCCCACAAGGTTGGAACGGTGGATCCGTTCAAAGCTTTCCGCGATCACGGCCTTGACGCCCAGCAGCAGGGTGCCTTTGGCAGCCCAGTCGCGCGAGGAGCCCATGCCGTATTCCTTGCCACCAAATACAACCAGCGGCACACCCGCTTCCTTGTATTCCATGGCCACGTCGTAAATCGCGCCTTCCTTGCCATCGGGGTAGTGCTTGGAATAGCCCCCTTCCGTGCCCGGCACCATTTCGTTCTTGATCCGGATGTTGGCAAACGTACCACGCACCATGACCCGGTCATTCCCGCGACGGGAACCGTAGGAGTTGAAGTCCTTGGGTTCCACGCCGTGTTCCATCAGGTAACGGCCAGCGGGGCTGTCCTTTTTGATGGAGCCAGCGGGAGAGATATGGTCGGTGGTGATGTTGTCACCCAGCAGGGCCAGAATACGCGCACCGCTGATGTTGCCCGGAGCCGTGGGCTCAACCGCCATGTTCTTGAAGTATGGAGGGTCCTGCACATAGGTGGATTTGGGATCCCACTTGTAGGTTTCAGACCCCGTGGCAACCTTGAGGCCCTGCCATTCCTTGGTGCCCTTACCCACGTTGGCGTAGCGTTTGATAAACTCTTCGCGCGTGATGGACGAGGCGATCAGGTCGGCAATTTCCTTGTTGGAAGGCCAGATGTCCTTCAGGTACACCGGCTTGCCATCCTTGGAGGTGCCAAGCTGGGCCGTTGTAATATCCTGACGCATGGTGCCCAGCAGCGAGTAGGCAACCACCAGCGGCGGGCTGGCAAGGTAGTTGGCGCGCACGTTGGGGGAAATGCGTCCCTCAAAGTTACGGTTGCCAGACAGGACGGAAACAGCAACCAGGTTGTTGTTTTCAATCGCGTCCACAATGTTGCCGGGCAGCGGGCCGGAGTTGCCGATGCAGGTGGTGCAGCCATAACCGACCGTATTGAAGCCCATGGCGTCCAGGTCTTCGGTCAGGCTGGAGCGGTTGAGGTAGTCGGTCACAACCTGCGAACCGGGTGCGAGCGAGGTCTTGACCCACGGCTTGGGGGTCAGGCCCAGAGCGCGCGCCTTGCGGGCGACCAGACCTGCGGCAATCAGCACCGCCGGGTTGGAGGTGTTGGTGCAGGAGGTAATGGCCGCAATGACCACATCGCCGCTACCCAGCTCGTAATTGGTGCCAGCGACCGGAACCTTCTTGTTGGCTTCGGCTGCGGGAACACCAAGGGAGGAGGTCAGCTCTTTTTCAAACGCCGTGGTGGCGTTCTTCAGTTCCACGCGGTCCTGCGGGCGCTTGGGGCCAGCCAGAGACGGCACAACCGTGCTCAGGTCCAGTTCCAGCACATCCGTAAACACGGGTTCAGGCGTTTTTTCGGTGCGGAACATATCCTGCGCCTGCAGGTATTCCTTGACCAGTTTAATACGGTGTTCGTCGCGGCCGGTCTGGCGCAGGAAGTCCAGCGTCAGTTCGTCCACGGGGAAGAAGCCACAGGTGGCACCGTATTCGGGAGCCATGTTGGCAATGGTGGCGCGGTCAGCAACGGGCAGATGGTCCAGAGCCGGGCCAAAGAATTCCACAAACTTGCCAACAACACCCTTCTTGCGGAGCATCTGGGTGACGGTCAGCACCAGATCGGTCGCCGTGGCCCCTTCTGGCAGCTTGCCGATCAGCTTGAAGCCGATCACATCGGGGATAAGCATGGCAATGGGCTGGCCCAGCATGGCGGCTTCGGCCTCGATCCCGCCAACACCCCAGCCCAGAACGCCCAGACCATTGATCATGGTCGTGTGGCTGTCCGTGCCGTAAAGCGAATCGGGGTACACGTAGTCCTTGCCGCCCACGTTGGCGGTCCATGCCACCTGCGCGATGTATTCAAGGTTCACCTGATGGCAGATGCCCGTATCGGGCGGCACCACGGAGAAGTTCTCGAACGCTTCCTGACCCCAGCGCAGGAAGGCATAACGTTCCGCGTTGCGTTCAAATTCGAGGGTGATGTTTTCCTGCAGGGCTTCATCGGTCCCGGCAAAGTCCACCATCACGGAGTGGTCGATCACAAGGTCGACCGGCACCAGCGGGTTGACCTTCTGCGGATCACCCTTGAGGTTAACAATACCATCGCGCATGGCCGCAAGGTCCACAACGCCGGGAACACCCGTAAAGTCCTGCATGAGAATGCGGGAGGGCTTGAAGGGCACTTCCTTGGTGCTGCTGCCTTTGGGCAGCCAGCCAGCAATGGATTTGGCGTCTTCCACACTGTAGGAGCGCGCATCTTCAAACCGAAGGATGTTCTCCAGCAGAACCTTGAGCGAAACCGGCAGGCGGCTTACGTCGCCAATGGTTTTTGCCGCTTCGGGAATGGAAAAATAGTGGTAGGTCTTGCCGTCAACCTCAAGGGTGCGGCCTGTTTTGAGTGAGTCGTGGCCAACCGATTTCATCGTCGTTTTCTCCCCGATCACAGCCGATGGCTGGTGATGCGTTCAGGACACCGTTGTGTTCCGTATTGTTCCGCACGGCGTTGCGTGCGTGTCCGCTCTTCGGACAACCGGCTTGATATCCCGTTGGGGCTAGAACATACCGGCACTAATAAAAGGCACAAGCGGGGGAGTGACCACGACCGCGCGAGCAATCCCGCTTTTTGTGTGATTACGGTAACAAAAAGGAGAAGTCCCATCTCCGTGAGCCAGTCTGAACCCCGTGCCAAAGACCCATCTGGCACCCCCACCCCCGCCAGCACGATGCTGGAGGCGGACTCCCTTTGCGTGTTCCGCGGGGACCGTCTGGTGCTGGATGGCGTAAGCCTGACCCTGCGCGCGGGGGACGCCATGCTGCTGACCGGCCCCAACGGCGCAGGCAAATCCACCCTGCTGCGTGTACTGGCCGGGCTGCGCAAACCGGATTCGGGGCAGTTGACATGGAATGGCCAGTCTATTTTTAACGACCGTGCCGCCCATGCAGAGCGTGTGGCCTATATTGGCCACCAGGACGCACTCAAACCCGGCCTGAGCGTAAGCGAAAACCTGCACCTGTTCACCCGCCCCGGCGCGCACATGGCCCAGGCGCTGGAGGCCATGGACCTGCTGCCGCTGGCCGACCTGCCCGCCCGCCTGCTTTCTGCCGGGCAGAAGCGCCGCACCGCCCTTGCCCGCGTACTGCTGGCACACGCACCGCTATGGCTGCTGGACGAGCCGAGTCTGGGACTGGATTCGGCCGCCATAACCCTGCTGGGCCACGCCATGGCGGCCCATCGTGCACGCGGGGGAATTTTAATCGCCACAACCCATGTTCCCTTACCGCTGGACAACACCTGCGCACTGGACCTGCCCGGTGCCGCCGACCCCCGCCCCTTTGGCGCGTTTGAGGGAGACTACGCATGAACCGGCTGTTCTGGGGCATTGTCATGCGGGACCTGCGGCTGGCCCTGCGCCATGGGGCAGACACGCTGGGGGCGGTGCTGTTTTTTGTGGTGACAGCAACACTGTTCCCGCTGGCCCTTGGCCCCTCGCCCGAACTTTTGCGCCATATGGCACCGGGGATTATCTGGGTATGCGCCCTGCTGGCTGCTCTTTTACCGCTGGACCGCCTGTTTGGCGCGGAACTGGAGGATGGCTCTCTTGACCAGTTACTCCTGCTTGGCCTGCCACCCGCACTGGTTGCACTGGCCAAGATAACCGCTCACTGGCTCACAACCGGCGTACCGCTGCTGCTGGCCGCAGCCCCGCTTTCCGTCATGCTGGGCCTGCCCGCCTCCGCCCTGCCGGTGCTGCTGGGGGGGTTGTTTTTAGGGTCTGTCGTCCTCTCGCTTATCGGGGGGATGGGCGCATCCATTGTGCTGGGCGCGCGGCGGGGCGGCGTGCTGCTGCCCCTGCTGACCCTGCCTTTGGCTACACCTGCCCTTATTTTTGGCGCTGCCGCCATAGATGCCGCCTCCAACGGCCTGCCCTGGCAGCCAGACCTGGAACTGCTGGGCGCATTTGTTGCAGGCACGCTCCCACTCTGCCCCCTTGCCGCAGGAGCCGGACTGCGCGCAGCAGCAGAGTAAGCGACACCACAAAAAAAAGGGGAGGGCCATCTTATGGTCCCCACCCCTTTTTTATAACCCGTCCGGCACAGCGGACCGGCCCGTATGCTTATTTTGCCGGAGCAGCAGCCGGTGCCGGAGCGGCCTTGGCGTTTGTTGCCGGGTGAGACACGGCCTGAATATCCACCGACGCGTAACGCACGGCTTCCTGCGCATCACGCAGGGCTTCGCTGGCCTTGTAGGGGTCTTTGCCAATCAGCCGGGCTGCGCGCGCCACGTCCTGCGTCACCTGATCCAGCGGCACGGCGGCAATAACATAATCCGCATCCACATTGGTCACACGCAGCACTTCAGCCGCACGGGCGGGATTGCCAGATTTGAGGTGCCGGTTGGCCGCCGCAACAATGGCGGTTTTTTCCGGTGTTTCCTCTGTATTGGCGTTCAGCACCAGTTCGCCATCAATTGGCAGCCATGCCACCTGCTGCGTTGTGGGTGCCGCGGAACGGGGACGGGACTGGCCGGTTTTGCTCGGCATCAGTTCGGCTGCGGCCTTCTGGAAGGCGGTATTATCCGAACGGGCCGTAGCCAGCGCCTGCTGGGCATTGGCGATAAGCGCCTTGGCCCCGGTCAGGTCACCATCAAAAATGGCGTTCCGTGCGAGGGTCAGATATTCGAACGCCATGCTGCCATCATCGGAAAGACGGCTGAAATCCTGCGTGGCTGCGGACTGTGCAATCGTGCTGGACGCGGCGGCGCCAGACGGTGCCTGCTGCGCATACAAAGGTGTTGCGGCAGCCGTTGCCACCAGAACCGTACCCAGCAGCATACCCATTCGTGTCATAAGAACTCCCCTTATCCAGACCCCTGATCATGGGCCTGTATCTGGAGCAATGTTTAAGCGCATCGGAGCGTCTGCAAAGGGCTGCACGCACAATACAGGGCTGTCTTTACGACAGGGGCGCCCTGAAGGAAAAAACCGTTCGCAGACCGCCCCGTAAAGCGTGAGATCAGATGTAATACTCGCTCAGAGGCGCAAAACCGTTAAAGCGCGTCGAGCAGTAGGTGGAAACGTAAGCCCCCGTCCCCAGCAGGTCGATCTGTTCGCCCGAGCACAGGTCCAGCGGCAGGTCGTAATGGCTTTTTTCGTATAGAATATCCGCTCCATCGCAGGTTGGTCCCGCCAGCGCCACCGGCCCCGTGGGGGAACCATCACGCGCAGTCCGAATGGCGTAGCGAATGGATTCGCCCTCCGTTTCCGCCAGACCACCAAAACGCCCGATATCCAGATACACCCAGCGGGGTCCGTCCTGCCGACCGCGTGCGCTCACCAGCACCACCTCGGTATGCACAACACCTGCCTCGCCCACAATAAAGCGGCCCGGCTCAACCAGCATTTCGGGCAGTGCATTGCCAAAATGTTCGGTCATGGCGCGGCCGATCGCTCCGGCAAAATGGTCGATCTCGGGCACATCCTCACGGTAACGGATGGGAAAACCCCCGCCGAGATTGATCATGCGCAGGTCAAGCCCGGCGCTGCTCAGGTCCGTAAACAGGCTGGCCACACGGGCAATGGCGGCTTCGTATGCTTCAGCCGAAAGCTGCTGCGACCCGACATGAAAGGACAGGCCATACGGGTCCAGCCCCAGCGTACGGGCTTCGAGCATCAGGTCACGCGCAGATTCGACCGTGGTGCCAAACTTGCGTGAGAGCGGCCATTCCGCATCGTAATTGTCCACCAGCAGGCGGCAATACACACGGCTGCCCGGTGCATGCCGGGCAATTTTTGCCAGCTCTTCATGGCAGTCGAACACAAACATGCGTACGCCAGCCTTGTAAGCTGCCTGAATGGCCGACACTTTTTTAACCGTGTTGCCAAAGGAAATGGCCTCGGGGTCCGCCCCTGCCTCAAGGCAGAGGGAGACTTCCTCCCAGGACGCGGCATCAAAGCAGGAGCCAAGCCCGACCAGACGGGTCAGGATGGGCATGGCCGGATTGGCCTTGACGGCATAGTAAATGCGCGCAAGCGGCAGAGCCTTGCCCAGCGCGCGATACCGGGCTTCCACCTGGTCAACATCGACGACAAGGCAGGGTGTTGCCGGTTTTTGTTCGGCAAGAAAACGGGTGATTTTGGGATTCATGTCCCCACTCCCCCAGTATCAGGCTCCCCCGCCTGTACAGCGGAGAAGGAGTTGCGAAACGGTCTAACGGACCAGCGAAAGGCAGACCTGCAAAGAGGCCCCGATTAGCCAGAACGCTTGACGTCGTTGCGTAACCTCAGAGGGCCAGTGGCACGTGCGTTGCTGCGTAGGGGCGTGCATATGCGGCCAAACCGACACAAGCGCAAGTAAAAAATCCAGCCAGAACAAAAAAACTTGGCAGAGCCCCACAACCCCCGATAAGACTTGGGAACATAAGGGTTGCTTCACGCTTTTCCGCTGCTTTTCCACGCAAAATCTTTAGTGCGCCCCATTGTGAAGTACACCTTGCCAGACTCCGCAACCAGCCTCTGCTGGCCGAGTCCATGGTGCGCACGTGGCATGCCCGTTACCGCAATCGGGCCAGACCACAGATCAAGGATTTTTCTGGATTCATGCAGGCTCTCTGGCAGTCGGACCGTTCTCCGCTCCCCCAACGCACCGGGCATGATGCGCCCACTCAGGTCGCGCGGCTGCGCTTTGCAAGCCCCTGGGCCATGAGCCGCGGAGACTGGCGGACCATTCTCTCCAACACGGTCAAGAACCTTGTGTTCGGGCCGACCACTCTGGTGGCTGCGGGGTGCGCGTTCTATACCACCCTATCCCTGTTTCCCGCCATTAGCGCCATGATCTCCATTTACGGGCTGGCGTTTGACGTGCAGACCGTGGCTCCTCAGATGGATATCCTGCGCAACCTGCTCCCCCCCAGCGCCTTCAACCTGCTCTATGACCGGGTGCAGACACTGGTGGCCGAGCCGCCCTCCTCCCTGACCGTCAACCTGATCATCTCGCTCTCGGTTGCATTATGGTCGGCTTCCGCCGCCACACGCTCCATTCTGTCGGCCCTGAACATTGCTTACAACACGCGTGAGAACCGGAATTTTCTGGTCTTTCAGGCAACCGCCTTCGCCATGACCCTGTCTGGTATTCTGGGTGCGGTGCTCACGCTGGCCCTGCTGGTGGCCATGCCGCTGTTTTTAACGCTGCCCGCCATCCTGCATATTCCCACCCCACCCGGCTCCATTGAGTTTCTGGCGCGGTGGAGCGGGCCAGTGGTCATGTTCACGTTTGAAACACTGGCCCTGTCGGCCCTGTACCGCTTTGGTCCGGACCGCAAGCGGCATACGCAATGGCGCTGGGTGCTCCCCGGTGCTCTGGCCTCCACCATTACGTGGATCATAGCCTCGCTCGGATTCTCATACTACGTGGCGCATCTGGCCAGCTACAACGCGACCTACGGACCACTGGGCGCGTTTATTGCCATCATGATGTGGTTTTTTGTCACCGCATGGGTGGTGCTGATGGGGGCGGAACTGAATGCCCAGATGGAAGGGTACGCTCTGGGGCTTATCCACCCCCCCGAGACCGATTCCATGCTGGCCAGCAAGCCCGCCACACCAACAGATTGCCCGCACACGCCACGCGCGGACCTGTAAGCAGACAGCCCCCCGGCCCAAGCGGCCCGTGAAGTACTTTAAATTACTGACGGGTCGCCAAACGCCTTACGGGTGACCAAAGCGCTTGCGCTGGAGATGCAGCGGACGGCCATGCTTGCCAGACTGCGGCTTGGGTGGCGCGCTCAGGGAAGGAGACGTGCCCGCCTCGGGGGCGGCGGCCACTTCCTCCGGCGTCGCGGTCTGCACACTCACATGCGCCACGCCAGTGCTCAGCATACCAATCCGGGCCGCAGCCGCCTGTGAAAGGTCAATAATCCGCCCCTGACTGTAAGGCCCCCGGTCATTCACCGTCACCACAACGGAGCGGCCTGTCTCTTCCGATGTGACAAGCAGCTTGCTGCCAAGGGGGGCTGTAGGGTGAGCGGCGGTCAGGCGGTTTTTGTCAAACCTTGTGCCCGAGGATGTGCGCCGCAGGTGCTGGCGTGCGCCATACCAGCTTGCCATCCCTTTCTGGGAAGCTTTGTGACCAGAGTGAGTGTCAGAATCGGTCACATCCTGCGCATCGCGCGCAGCAAGGGCCTTTTGCACGGATTCGGCCCATGCAGTGCCACTCGGCGCCTCCGCCGTGGCCGCATGGGCCGAAGGAAGCGCGAACAGAGAAGTTGTGACAAATACACTTCCAAGAAGTGCCCGGCGCAGGGCTGACATCCGCCTGTTAACTCCGTTTCCGTAATAGACCATTCCTTAATGGGCGCTTTGACCGCCCAAAGGCAACCTTTTTCAACCACCACGAGGGGTAGCCCACCCTTATATGCCCCACCCGCGTGGCAGAAATATGACGCACCCGCCCCCTCACATGCAAGGCAAAACGCAGGGTCTGGGGGTGTCGGCCCACTTTTCGTACCGCTTTCTCTTGGATACGCGGGCGCATCGTGCTACGGCCCCGTCTGTCATGGAAAGACCTCTCATTGCTGTGCTGAACGGCCCCAACCTGAACATGCTTGGACAGCGCCAGCCCGAAGTATACGGGCGGGCAACGCTGGACGACGTGGAACAGCTCTGCCTGCAGACCGCCGAAAAGCTGGGACTGGCCATAGACTTCCGCCAGACCAACATTGAAGGCGAGCTGATCTCCTGGGTACAGGAGTGCCGCAGGCGGGCCAAAGGCATCATTATCAATCCTGCGGGGTATACCCATACTTCCATCGCCCTGCTGGATGCACTGCTGGCTACGGACCTGCCAGTCATTGAGGTCCATATCTCCAACATTCACCGCCGCGAGCCATTCCGCCACCACTCCTACGTTTCGCGCGCCGCCAGCGGCGTTATCTGCGGGCTGGGCGTTGGCGGGTATTCTCTGGCCTTGCAGGCAATGACTGATCTTATTCTGGATGAGGATGACCAATGAGCGGACTGCTCGTGGACGCGGATGCCATTCGGGCTCTGGCCGAAATTCTGACTGAAACCGGACTGACCGAAATTGAGGTGTCTGAAAAAGACCGCCGCATTCGCGTGGCCCGTGCCCCCGCAACAGTGCAGGCCGCGGCCCCCGCGCCGGTAGCCCCTGTAGCAGCCGCAGCGCCTGCAGCAGTGGAAAGTACAGCCCCGGCTGACTTCTCCCGCCATCCGGGTGCAATACCCAGCCCCATGGTGGGCGTAGCCTACCTGACGCCCGACCCGTCCTCCCCCCCGTTTGCGAGCGAAGGGCAGATCGTGACCGCCGGGCAGACCCTGATGCTGATTGAAGCAATGAAGACCTTCAACCAGATCAAGGCTCCCAGAGGCGGCACGCTCAAGGCCATTCTGGTCGCTTCGGGCGACCCGGTCGAGTTTGGCCAGCCACTCGCCATTATCGAGTAATGTTCTCCAAAATCCTTATCGCCAACCGTGGCGAGATCGCCCTGCGTATCCTGCGCGCCTGCCGGGAACTCGGGATCAAAACCGTGGCGGTCCACTCCACCGCCGATGCCGATGCCATGCATGTGCGCCTGGCGGATGAGGCGGTGTGCATTGGCCCCCCCTCCTCGCGCGATTCGTACCTGAATGTGGCGGCCATTCTGTCGGCTGCGACCATAACCGGGGCGGAAGCCATTCACCCCGGCTACGGCTTCCTGTCCGAAAACGCCGATTTTGCCGAAACGGTGGAAGCCCACGGTCTGGTCTTTATTGGTCCCACGGCCGAACATATCCGCATGATGGGCGACAAGATTACCGCCAAGACCACCATGCTCGCCCTTGGCGTGCCACTGGTCCCCGGCTCGGACGGGGAACTGGCCAACCTTGAAGAAGCGCACGAAGTGGCCAGCCGCGTTGGCTACCCCGTGCTGATCAAGGCCGCCGCCGGTGGTGGTGGACGCGGCATGAAGGTTGCCCACTCCGCCGAGGAACTCTCCGATGCATGGAGCATGGCCCGCACCGAAGCGCGCGCAGCCTTTGGCAATGATGCGGTGTACATGGAAAAATACATGGACCGCCCGCGCCATATCGAGCTCCAGATTCTGGGCGACAATTACGGCAACGTGGTCCATTTTGGCGAGCGTGACTGCTCGCTCCAGCGCCGCCACCAGAAGGTGCTGGAGGAAGCAGGCTCCCCCGCCATTTCCACCGAACAGCGCGATACCATTGGCCGCACGGCAACCGAAGCGCTCGCACGCATGGGTTACCGTAACGCAGGCACGCTGGAATTCCTGTATCAGGACGGGCAGTTCTGCTTTATTGAAATGAACACCCGCCTCCAGGTCGAACACCCCATTACCGAAATGGTGTGCGATGTGGACCTGGTGCGTGAGCAGATTCGCCTGGCGGCGGGTGAAAAGCTTGGTTACACACAGGTGGATGTCACATTCTCCGGCCATGCCATTGAATGCCGCATTAACGCCGAAGACCCAACCACCTTTGCCCCCTGCCCCGGCACTGTGGCTGTGTACCACCCCCCCGGTGGTCTGGGTGTACGGGTGGATAGCGCGCTCTATACCGGCTACCGTGTTCCCCCGTACTACGACAGCATGATCGCCAAGCTGATCGTCCATGCCCCCACGCGCGCACTAGCCATTGCCCGTATGCAGCGGGCACTGGACGAGTTTGTGGTGGAAGGGATTAAAACCGTTATTCCACTCCACCGCGCCATTCTGGAAGACCCCGGTTTCCAGAGCGGAGACTACACCATTCACTGGCTGGAACAGTTTATGGCGCGCACGCACTAAGCCGCCAGAACCTGAGCATACTCATGCAAAAAGGCCGGTCCATACTCTGGACCGGCCTTTTCTGTCTGACCGCCACCAACCCATAAGGGCGGGGGGAAAAGACTGTAGCGCCTTCAGGCCGGGCTGCTGGCCTGCCGGGGGAGGATAGGGGTGGCGTCCTCCTCCATCTCATACTGGGGAATGGCGTAATTGTTCTCGGCCTTGGGCACGAACTGGCCGTCACGCAGGGCCATCTCGATATCCTCCAGCGTGGCTCCGCTTGTCTCAGGCACGCAGAAATAGACAAAAATGACCGAAGCCAGATTAACCCCGGCGTAAATCCACATGGTCCCACCCAGAGAGACCATCTGAACCAATGAGAGCGCTGTTGCCGTCACCAGCAGATCAGCCCCCCACAGCACGGCGGCATGCAGGCTGGTCGCAACCGCGCGCATGGGCAGAGGGAACAGTTCCGCCCCCAGCAGCCAGCCCACGACCTGAATCCCGCCGGAGTTGAACACCATGAACAGCAGCAGGAACACAACAATCATCCAGCTCCCGACACTTCCTTTATCGGGGTGCAGAGCAAACATGACCCCAAGCCCGACAAGGCTGAGCACGGAACCCGGCCCCATGACCAGCACCAGACGGCGGCGGCCGATACGGTCGACAAACAGGCAGCCCAGCAGGGTCATGACCAGATAGACCATGGCAACGCCAAGGCTGGTCAGCAGCGCTGAGGAACTATTGAACCCGGCATCCGACAGGAAGGTAGGAGTATAGTAGATCATCATCTCCAGCCCACCGGCCTGCGTAAAGAACGCAATACCCAGTGCCGCCACCAGCGCAGGACGAACCCAGGGGAGCCGCAGCCCCTTCCAGCCCCGTTCATCCTCATCCATGCCCAGCACGTTCTTGCGGATTTCGGTTATCTCACGCTGGATGACCTTGCGTGATGTGCGCACGCGCCCAAGCTGCTCGACAGCGGAGACCATGCCCTCGTTCTCGGCCACCCAGCGGGGGCTTTTGGGCAGGAAGAACATGCTCACGAACACCACAGCCGCAGGAATGGCGGCAATGGCTACCATCGGCCGCCAGCCCCATGCGTCACGCATGGTAAAACCCACAAGATTGGCCATGAAAATGCCAATACCAATGGCCACGTTGAACAGCGTCACCAGATTGCCGCGCTTGGCCGCGGGGGCAAGCTCCGAAATATAGGTCGGCACCACCTGCGTGGACCCGCCCACCGCAAAGCCCAGAAACACGCGGTCGATCACCAGCATGCTCACGCTTGAGGCATAGGAGCAGGCAATGGCCCCCAGCACGAATACCGCCGTAACCAGCATGACCGATATCCTGCGCCCATACCGCTCGGAAAACCAGGAAACCCCGACCGCTCCAATAACCGCCCCAACCAGAATGGCCGAGGTTACCATTTCCTCCTGCACGGAGGTTAAGTGGAAGTCCTTGGTAATAAGGAGAAGTGCGCCAGAAATAATTCCCGTGTCGTACCCGTAAAGACCACCGCATATGGCAGACACAAATGCCGCTATCCACAAGACGCAATGAGCACGTGAGGATATTTCGAGATTCTTTACCGCATCAAGCGTTTTATTTCTTTCTATCTGCATGACACAATCATGACATACTGAAAAAAATTTGCATATCTTACTAATTTATATTTATTATTGTACGTGGGATCCTGCATGCAATCAACCCGGCACATGGCAAAACCGCGCTATACAGTCGCCTCGTCCCCCTTCCCTTTTATGCATTCCCCGTGTTTGTCCCCCGCATTGGGTCACATATTGGTGTAAATGCTTGACACAGGCACATCTCAGGCTATCTGCTTGCACATAACCAAGGGGGGTTCCGGGCCAAGGAACTGAGAGGCCACTTTTTGCTCTGCATCCATCGCAGGGCACCGTGGCGACCCTGCCGCCAGCAACATAAGGTTCTGGCGGGGAACCTGATCCGGCTCATACCGGCGGAGGGACTGGTGCCTGTTAAGGAACAAACGCCCCGCCAGCCTGTGCGTGGCGTTACCAGCAGTGGTCACGCTCCTTATCTGACAGGCCTGTCCTCCTCGCGCCTGAGGAGACTTGCGTAATGTCTGCCACCACCACCACACAGCCCACACAGGGCGGCAACCCCAAACCGGCCAACACGGCAGCCCCTGCCCCCGGCCAGGTCACCACCGGCCCCATCCGCGGGTCACGCAAGGTGTATTCCAGCCCCGATGGGCACCCCGACATCCGCGTGCCGTTCCGCGAGATCGCACTCGACCCGACTGCCAACGAACCACCGCTACGGGTATACGACACGTCCGGCCCTTACACGGACCACACCGCCACAATTGATGTACGTGCGGGCCTGCCCAAGCTGCGCAGCGCATGGCTTGCCAGACGCAGCCTGAGCGCCACAACCCCACGCAGCATCCGCCCCGAAGACAATGGCGGGGCCGAGGGTAGCTATCTGGTCCAGCCGTGCCCTGCTCCGCATACGGTGCTCAGGGGCACAGAGGGCAAACCCGTTACCCAGTATGAATTCGCCAGAGCCGGGATCATTACCGAGGAAATGATCTATGTGGCGCACCGCGAAAATCTGGGCCGCCAGAAAGCGCTGGACGAGGCTGCAGCACAGCTCCGGGATGGCAACTCTTTTAACGCCGCCCTGCCCGAATTTGTGACCCCCGACTTTGTACGGGAGGAAATTGCCCGTGGCCGCGCCATTATTCCGGCCAACATCAACCACCCCGAGCTTGAACCGGTTGTGATCGGGCGCAATTTTCTGGTCAAGGTTAACGCCAATATCGGCAATTCGGCCATTACCTCCTCCGCGGCCGATGAAGTGGAAAAACTGGTCTGGTCCATCCGCTGGGGGGCCGATACGGTCATGGACCTGTCCACGGGTCGCAACATCCACAACATCCGCGACTGGATCCTGCGTAACGCCCCTACCCCCATCGGCACGGTTCCACTTTATCAGACACTGGAAAAAGTGGGGGGGGATGTCAGCAAACTGAACTGGGAGGTCTTCCGCGATACGCTGATCGAGCAGGCTGAACAGGGTGTGGACTACTTTACCATTCATGCTGGTGTCCGCCTGCAACATGTGCCTCTGACCGCCAACCGCGTCACGGGCATTGTCTCGCGCGGCGGCTCCATCATGGCAAGCTGGTGCCTGAACGGCCACCGCGAAAGCTTTCTGTACGAACATTTTGAAGACATCTGCGACATCATGCGTGCGTATGACGTCTCCTTCTCGCTCGGTGATGGACTGCGCCCGGGCAGCATAGCTGACGCCAACGACGCCGCGCAGTTTGCCGAGCTGGAAACGCTGGGCGAGCTGACCAAGATTGCATGGGCCAAAGGCTGCCAGGTCATGATCGAAGGGCCGGGCCATGTGCCCATGCACAAGATCAAGGAGAACATGGACAAGCAGCTGCGCGAATGCGATGAGGCCCCGTTCTACACGCTTGGGCCGTTAACAACCGATATTGCCCCCGGCTACGACCATATTACATCGGCCATTGGGGCCGCGATGATCGGCTGGTTCGGCACGTCCATGCTCTGCTACGTGACCCCCAAGGAACATCTTGGCCTGCCAGATCGCAACGATGTCAAAACCGGGGTGATCACCTACCGCATTGCCGCCCATGCGGCCGATCTGGCCAAGGGACACCCCGGGGCCAGGCTGCGTGATGACGCTCTCAGCCGCGCGCGCTTTTCCTTCCGTTGGGAAGACCAGTTCAACCTCTCGCTCGACCCCGATACAGCCTGCGCGTACCATGACGAGACCATGCCGCGCGATGCGCACAAGACGGCGCATTTCTGCTCCATGTGCGGCCCCAAGTTCTGCTCCATGCGTATCAGCCAGGACCTGAAGGAAGATGCCGCGCGCCTTGCGGGCATCGAACAGAAAAATGAGGAGTTCCGGCAGGCGGGCGGCAAGGTGTATGTTGCCGCTGAATAATAAAGAACGGCGTATAACTGCCTGAATATCTATAAATATGGAGAATGGGTTTGCCTGTTCTCCATATTTTTTTACATAATCCGTTAAAAATAATGCCGCAAAAACACTTTTGGCACGCCTTCTGAATTCAGGCACGAAAACACAATAACAACCACCCAGACCAGACAGGCTGAAAAGCAAAACACTTTGCACCACAAGGAAACTTTATCATCCCGCCCCTTCATGATCGGCCAGTACAGGGCCTTGTGGCCATACCATTCCAGCAACCCCGACAAAACCAGCGCTAAGAGCTTGGGCGTAATATAGGCGCGCGCGCCTATATGCACCGGGTCGTAAAAAAACAGCGCAAAGCCCGTGATCATGGCTATGGCATAGCTAATATGCAACGGACGCAGCATAAAGCGGGAAAGCCTGACCAACGCATCCCGGTCCATCTGCTGGACAACAGCGAGCGCAAACAGCAGTTCCATCCCAAAAAAACCGGCCATGCTCAGAATATGCAGCATTCTGACCAGATAATGCACCGGCTGGAACCAGAAGTGGAACGTCCGGCTATCGAGCGCCATAAGCAGGTCGGTGGGCAGACGCATAAAAGCCAGAGGATGATTTGACATGAGCTTACAATTCACCGATCGGTATAAACATTGACTTTAATAATGATTCTCACTAACCCAAACAGTCAAGACAAGCGGAGAATCAGAGAATGAAACGGCTTTTTGCGGCCCTCCCCCTTTTAACCGGGATGTGTCTTTTTCCTCCCGTACAGGCTCAGGCGCAAACCGTTTTCCACCTTACACTCAAAGATCATCATTTTGAACCTGATCATCTGAGCGTGCCTGCTGGTGAACGGTTTATCATTGAACTGGAAAACCAGGACAGCACAACAGACGAGCTTGAAAGCTATGACATGAAATTTGAAAAAATTATTGTTCCTGGCTCAAAAATTCGGGTGCATGCAGGCCCCCTGCACCCCGGACACTACACTTTTTTTGATGACTATCACCCCGATCAGGCCAAGGGAACAGTCACCGCAGAAGCAAAGCCGTAAACCATGCTTGGCAGTCTGATCATTGTTTTTCGTGAAGTTATAGAAGCTGGTCTGGTTGTCGGCATTGTTCTTGCGGCAACGCGTGGCATTGCCGGGCGCGGCTGGTGGGTGGCAGGCGGCGTAGCCGCAGGTGTGGCCGGTGCCGCCATTACAGCGGCTTTTGCGGGAGCACTCTCCACCGCATTTTCGGGCAATGGGCAGGATATTTTTTCCGCCTCCATTCTGTGTCTGGCTGTCATCATGCTCTCCTGGCACGTCATCTGGATGGCCCGGCATGGGCGTGAACTCGCACTGGAAATGCAGAAAATGGGCGCTGCGGTCTCCTCCGGCAGCCGCTCCCTTGGAGCCATGGCAACCGTGGTGGCCGTGGCCGTGCTGCGCGAAGGGATGGAGGTCGTGCTGTTCCTGTACGGTATTGCCGTATCCGCCCATGTTGGTGCGTTCTCCCTGCTCAGCGGTGGCCTGCTGGGTGTTCTGGGTGGCGCCGCCCTGTCTTACGCCCTGTATCGCGGGCTGATCATTATTCCTTTGCGGCATCTTTTTGCCGTCACCAATATTCTGGTCTCCCTTCTGGCAGCAGGCATGGCCTCTCAGGCTGCGGCCCTGCTGGCATCGGATGACCTGATTCCAGCACTGGGTTACGACATCTGGGATACATCCTGGCTGTTGTCCGATGGCAGCCTTGCTGGCCGCACGGCCAAAGCCCTTGCCGGTTACACAGACAGGCCAACAGGGGTCCAGATTCTGGTCTGGGGCCTGACCCTTGTATGCCTGCTGGCAACAGAACGCTTTGTGCGCACCCGCCCACACCCCTCCCCCTCACCATAAAACTCCACTTCTTCAACCCTGTGCCTGAGGCACCTCTGATCATAGAGACCTGAAATGAAGCGTTGTATCAAAGTCTTTTCTGTTCTGACCGCCCTTTCCGCCACCTATGCCGCTCCGGCCATGGCGCGTGAATACCCCATTGGTGGCCCTGTGCAGGCCCATGATATGGAAATTGCCGCCAACTACCTGATCGGGGTGGAAATGGCCCCCATGCCCAAGGACATGGCCATGGGTGCGGACACCATCCACCTGGAAACCGATGTGCATGCAACTGCTGATAACCCTTGGGGTTTTCCCGATGGCGCATGGATCCCCTACATTGGCGTGGATTACACCCTGACCAAAAAAGGCTCCAGCTGGAAAAATGAGGGTATTCTGCACGCCATGACGGCAAAAGATGGTGCGCACTACGCCAACAATATCAAAATGAATGGCCCGGGCACCTATACTGTTGTGTTCCGCTACAGCTCACCCGAAACCAACGGCTTCCTGCACCACACGGACAAGGAAACCGGTACACCGGGTTTTTGGGCGCCGTTTACCGAAACCTTTACGTTTAACTACCCTCAGAAATAATTTTTTCTGATTTTTTGTGGAAAGGGCAGGGATTATATAAAATCCCTGCCCTTTTTTTATATTCCTGGGTTGCAATTAAAACATATTTGACTTAGCCCTCATTCCCATATTAATGATTTTGAGAATTATTCGCATATAGGATGCAACCCAATGTCAACCTTCTGTCTGGCACCATGCCGCACGCCTTGCAGTGGCGGTTATAAAAACAGAGCATTATCAAAAACTGTTTTTGTATCTCTTGCTTTATCCCTACTTTCAAGCACAGCCTCATTTGCGCAGAATGCGGAGACGCAGCTGGAGCAGGACCGCAGGCGCATGGGCAATTCCGGCCCTCTGGTGTCCGAGGTTGACCCTGCCACGGTGCGCGACAGCATGCGCGCAGCAGAAGCCGCTGCCGCCGCCAGATCCCCCGATGCAGACCACCCG
>NZ_JARDYK010000003.1:0-258235 GCF_029069195.1 Acetobacter fabarum | reverse complement strand
TCTGGCTCTCAGACAGCATAAACACATCACTCACACGCCCACCCTCCATCGGTAAGCCTGTGAATCACAACAACACATTCAGTTCAATAAATTAATAGGTCCTGAGCCTAGGCAGAAGCGCCTTCGTTCTTGAGCACCATGGGCAGCCCTGCCGCTACAAAGACAACCTTACCCACACAGGCCGCCAGACGCTGGTGCAGGAGCCCGGCCTCGTCCCTGAAGCGCCGCCCAAGCGGGTTCTGGGGCACAATACCCAGCCCGACCTCGTTCCCCACCAGTACGGTGGGAGCGGTGCGTGCCCGCAAACTGGCCAGCAGGGCTGCGGTGGGGCCTTCCACCTCCTGCCCGTCAAGCAAAAGATTGGTCAGCCATAAGGTCAGGCAGTCCAGCAATACCGGAGTGCTGGGGTGCTGGTGGAGCACGTCGGCCACATTCAGGGCTTCTTCCACCGTCTGCCAGCCCGCACTGGCGCGCTCATGCCTGTGCCGGGCAATGCGGTCATGCATTTCATCATCAAACGCGCGGCACGTGGCCAGGTATATCCTTGGGCCGGACAGGGCTGTTATGGCATTTTCGGCAAAGCGGCTTTTACCCGACCTTGCACCGCCCAGCACAAGCAGGCTCCCTGCGACACCTCCCCTGTGGAGATTGAGCCTTACACTGTGCATACGCGCGTCTGCCCCTGTTTCCATTTGCGTGAACCTCCATAACAGCACACAATTGCCTCCATGCCTTCTTCTTCCATCCCTCCCCTGCCCGGCCCGTTTACCTCCCTGCTTGCGCTGGAAGCCCTGTGCGCGGACCTGCCTCCCCCCGACATGCAGGCACAGCAGGCCATAGCGCAAAGAGAGATGGAACTGACCAAACCACCCGGCAGCCTTGGCTATCTGGAGGAGATGACACGCTGGCTAGGCGGATGGCAACACAGCGCATCCCCCCGGCTGGAACATGTGCAGGTGCTCATTTTTGCGGGCAACCATGGTATCATGGCGCAGCATGTCTCGCCCTGGCCTGTGGAGGTCACTGCCCAGATGGTGCAGAATTTTGAACATGGCGGGGCTGCCATTAACCAGCTTGCCCGCGTGGCACAGGCGGAACTGGCCGTGGTGGCTCTTAACAATCTGGTTCCCACAGCAGATTTTACCACCAGCCCGGCCATGACGGAGCAGGGCTTTCTAAACGCCGTGCAGGTCGGTTTTAACGCTGTACCCCGGACATGCGACCTGCTTTGCCTGGGCGAAATGGGCATAGGCAACACAACCGCCGCCTCCGCCCTGTGCGCAGCCCTGACCCGCCAGAGCGGTGCAGACTGGGCCGGGCAGGGCACCGGGCTGGACGCTGCGGGCACGGCACATAAAGCCGAGGTCATAGACACGGCACTCCAGCACCACGCCGCCCATCTGGCGCACCCCCTGGAAGTAACCCGCCGTCTGGGCGGGTACGAACTGGCTGCAACACTGGGCGCAACCCTTGCGGCCCGGCTGATGCATATTCCTGTCATACTCGACGGGTTTGTCTGCACCGCAGCGGTCGCACCTCTGGCTCACCTGCACCCCAATGCGCTGGACCATACCGCCCTCTCCCACTGCCCGACCGAAGCTGGGCATACCGCCCGGCTGGCCCGGCACCTGCACATGCGGCCCATTCTAAGCGGGCTTGGCCTGCGCCTTGGAGAAGGCTCCGGTGCCGCGCTGGCCATTCCCGTCCTGCGTGCGGCAGTTGCGTGCCATACGGGCATGGCAACCTTTGCCCAAGCCGCTGTTTCTGAAAAAACATGACATTCGCACAACTCGGCCATTGGCTGGACAGGCGCAGGCTGGACCTTGCATGCGGCCTTAGCCTGCTGACACGCCTGCCAGCCAGCAGGCTGGCCCCACCGGCGGACAGACACAGCTCCCAACCCTGGCCACTGGTCAGATCAATCTGGTGCTGGCCGGTTATTGCCTCGCTGATCGGCGCGTTAACCGGCAGTGTGCTGGCAGCCCTCCGTGTGGCACATGTGCCTCCCCTTGCTGCTGCCGGTCTAGCCCTCGCCTGCCAGAACCTTCTGACAGGTGGTCTGCATGAAGATGGACTGGCAGATATGGCCGATGGCTGTGGTGGCAGCACACCAGAACGCAGGCTGGCCATCATGAGGGACAGCCATGTGGGCAGTTACGGCGTTATAGCCCTTGGGCTCAGCCTGCTTGTACGCGCAGCAGCACTGGCGGCACTCCCCGTATGGGCAGGTATTGGAGTATGCGCCACAGTTGCTGGCCTTGCCAGAATGGCTATGCTGCTGGTGCCAGCCCTTGTGCCCCCGGCCCGTACCAACGGGCTGGCACGCATGCTCTCTCCCCTTCCCGCCATGTCCCTGTGGGGAGCGGTTTTTATGGCGGTGGGGGGCACGGCCTGCCTGAGCATTACGGAATATGGCCACTCAGGATTGTGGGCCTCTCTTGCGCTTATGGCTGCCCCTACGGGCATTGGCTGCGCCACAGCGGCACTTGTTGCGTTATGCGCCAGGCGTCTGCTCGGTGGTTTTACGGGGGATGTGCTGGGGTGCTGCGCAGTTGTAGTGGAGTGCCTGCTTTTAACTTTTTATGCAGCAGTAACCTAAACCCCGCCAAACAGGGCGGGCACCCTGCCTGCGTGCCGCCCTGTTTGGCAAAGCGGCACACAGGGGCGTCTTCTCAGGCTTTGGGAGCGTCTTCTTCTTCTTCGTCCCAGTCTTCGTCATCTGCTTCGAAGACCAGTTCTACCGTAATGGTTGCATCATCCCCTTCCTGCAGGGCTTTGGCGTCTGCTTCGGCTTCTTCCACCTTTTCGTAGAGCTTGCCTTCATTAGGGTCTTCCTGCCACTCATTCCGTGGCTCCCAGAAGGACAGTTCACCCTCTGCATCTTCACGCTGGATGAGGTAGCCTACGATCACTTCGTCTTGGTCTTGCATGGCGGTATCCTTTTCTGCCTGTCTCCTTCTATGAACCATGCCGCAAAAAAGGGAAGAGGAAAGCGTGACAAACAGTTTGATGAAAATATGACATAGAGGAATTTCCTAACCAGAAGGCGCTAAAATCCACCACTCCATGCCATATCCATCTCTTTTTTACGCGCTCTGCGGGGCCTCCCGCCATGCCTTGAGTGCACATGCCAGCCGGGTCCATTCTGGCTCGTTGGCAGGCAGGCCCATCCGCAGGCAGTCGGGGCGATCAGCAAAGCGGCGGGTTACAATGCCGTGACCGCACAGGTGCACCCACAACCCATACGCATGAGGGGTATCAACAAGCGTGAACAACGTGGCCTGCCCCCGCCACGCAAGACCCGCACCATGCAACATATCTGTCAGTCTTGCATGGGCCAGACGGGCTTTATGCGCAGCCTGCTGCAACCAGTGCGTATCGGCCAGTGCCTGCATGCCTGCGGCAAGGGCAACCGCCCCTACCGGCCAGGCACCCAGCAAAGACCGCGCTTTTTGTGCCAGTGCGGGAGCAGCCAGCAAAAAGCCCAGACGTACACCTGGCAAACCATAGCTCTTGCCAAACGAACGCAGCACCACAAGTGCCGGATGCGGCAGTATGGAGGCCATACTGCGGGTACAGAAATCTCCGAACGCCTCATCCACCACAAGCCAGCTCCCCGCCTGTGCACATAACTCCGCCACAGCGGCAAGCTCCTGCACACCCAGCAAGCGGCCATCAGGGTTATTGGGGTTGCAGATCACGCAGGCCGTTCCAGTCTGCTGCGCGGCATGGCGGACCTGCTGCACATGCTCCACGCCGCTGCATGACACGCCATTGTGCTCCCACGCCTGCCTGTGGCCTGAATAGGTTGGCCCCAGCACGCAGGCCCGCCGTGCCCCCAGCAACCGGGGAAGCAGGGCTATAAGGCTCTGGCTTCCCGCCCCTGTCACCACCATGTCAGGCGTTGGCACGCCATAGGCACAGGCGGCAATCTGTTGCAACGCCTGCTCCTCTCCTTCTTCGGGCAGGCGCTGCAAGGCTTTGGGGTCTGGCCAGACCAGCGGGTACGCAGCAGGGTTAATCCCTGTGGACAGGTCCATAAAAGGTTCAGGTGCGCCCACAAAATGCCGCATGACAGCCTGCACCTGCCCGCCATGACTGGGCACCGGCAGTTCTGCTGCACCCGCCACGGAGGACAAACCGTTAGGCAGCACTACGTGGTGCATGGTAGCGTCCATCACCTTTTGTGTCAGCTTAGTGTTCATACCTGCTCCCCATGCCGTTCTTCCCCCTCTCCACCACCTTGCCAGTCGCAGCCCTTGCCGCTGGCATGGAAGCCGCCTGGGGCTACCCGCCCCCCCTGCTGAACATGATCGGCCACCCCGTTATGTGGATTGGCGCGCTGATCGACCGGCTCGAACATGTGCTGAACAGAAGGAACACATCCGAGCGCACACGGCGGTTACTGGGTTTTGTGGCGCTGGCGCTGATTATTACCATACCTGTTGCTCTTACAGTCGGCCTGCTTGAGGTGGGTTATACTCTTTTGCCTGCCCCTGTCATGCTGCTTGTACAGGCGGGGCTGACCAGCACGCTTGTTGCACAGCGCTCGCTATGGGCACATGTGCATGCTGTTGGCACGGCCCTGCGCCACAATGGCCTGACTGCTGGCCGCAAAGCCGTAGGCATGATCGTAGGGCGAGACACCACCACACTGGATGAAGCCGGTGTTGTGCGCGCAGCACTGGAAAGTCTGGCCGAAAATTTTTCGGACGGGATTGTGGCTCCATTGTTCTGGACCGCACTGTTTGGCCTGCCCGGAGCTGTTTTTTACAAATGCGTCAATACGGCCGATAGCATGATCGGCCACCTGAACCCCCGTTACAGGGCCTTTGGCATGGCTGCGGCCAAACTGGATGACCTGATCAACCTGCCAGCCTCCCGCCTGGCCGCCCTATGCCTGATGCTGGCCGCTCCACGGCGGCAATGGCCCCACATCTGGCGGACCATAAAGCGCGATGCGCCCCACCACCGCTCCCCCAACGCAGGCTGGCCCGAAGCCGCCATGGCCGCGGCCCTGAACACCCTGCTGGCAGGCCCACGCTCCTATGGCGGCAAAATAGTCAAAGACCCATGGATTGGCAGCGGCTCGTCCGGAGCTGGTATAGCAGATCTGGAACGGGGTCTGCGCCTTTACCGGCGCGCGTGCGGCCTGCTTATTGCCGGCTTGCTGTGCGCCGCACTTAGCGGCATGATAGGGGCATGAACGCACCCTCCTTTTCCCCCGCTTTTGCAGCCGAACTTGAGCAGCTTTTTACATGGCGAAGGGATGTGCGCCATTTCCGGACAGACCCGCTCCCCGATCGCACCCTGACGCACCTGCTGGAAACCGCCTGCATGGCCCCATCCGTAGGGCTGAGCGAGCCCTGGCGTTTTGTAAAGGTGGATAGCCCGACCCGCCGCCATGCGATCCGCGAGAACTTCGCCCACAGCAATGCGCGCGAACTGGCTGGACGAGGTGGAGACGATGCACAGCACTACGCATCGCTCAAACTGGCCGGGCTGGACGATGCCCCCCACCATATTGCCGTTTTCTGCGAAACCAACCCCACGCAAGGCCGGGGGCTGGGCCGTGGCACCATGCCGCAGACCACAACATGGTCTGCGGTTATGGCCATCCATACCTTCTGGCTGGCGGCAACAGCACGGGGCATTGGTGTTGGCTGGGTTTCCATTCTGGACCCAAAAGAAGCCAACAGGGTCCTGGGCATTAACCCGGAATGGCAGTTTCTGGCTTATCTGTGCGTTGGTTATCCGCTGGAAACTGCCAGCTCGCCCGAACTTGAGCGCCGTGGCTGGGAACAGCGCAACCCCGCTCGCCGCAAATGGATTGCCCGCTAGCTTGCACACGGGTCCGGGGTATGCACCCCTTTGCCATCAGGTAGCGTACACCGGCTGGCGGGCCAGCGCCAGAAGAGCATCTATATCCATGTATCGTTCCAGGTGATCGGCCAGATGGTCCAGTGCGGCATCCACCATACCATCATGGGTGTCCGGCAGGGTCTGCCCGGCCTGCGCCCATGCCCCCGCTGGCGCAAACACTGCCCCCCCGGCACGCTCAAGCAATGCCAGACGTGCTGCACGGTACGTAAACACACCATGCAGGTATGTCCCCCAGACCCGACCATTCTCCGACACGCATCCCTCTGCCTGCCCGTTCAGCCGCAGAAGAGGGACAAAGCCCTCCGGTCGGTGGGTCTGCCCCAGATGCATTTCGTATCCTGCAACAGGCTGCCCACCATCAACAAGAAAACCTCTGCCATATTCAAGTCTTTTATTATCACCCAGAACAGTATGGATGGGTAACAGCCCAAGCCCCTGCGCCGTGCAGGCCGGGCCTTCCGTGCCGTGCGGATCGGCAACGCTATGGCCCAGCATCTGGTAGCCACCACAAATACCCATAACCACACCATCTTTTTGCGCATGTTCCACAATCTGCCCAGCCCAGCCACGTGCACGCAGGCACGCCAGATCTGCCAGAGTGGCTTTGGAACCGGGCAGCAGAATAACATCCGCTTCAGGCAGGACTTCCCCTTCCATAACAGGGATAACCTCTACCCCCGGTTCGGCACAGAGCGGGTCCAGATCATCAAAATTTGCAATCATGGGCAGTACGGGCACAACCACGCGCAGATGGGGTGCTGGTTCTGCTCCTCTTATCCGGTTCTGCCGCCCCCTTGCTCGCAGGGTGTCCATAAGATCGGCGGCATCCTCGGCGGGCAGGTCATGCACATCTGGCAGGTAAGGCACCAGCCCAAGCGCTTGCCAGCCAGTTTTTTGGGCAACAAAGCGCATGCCATCGGCAAACAGGGTTGGGTCTCCACGCATGCGATTGACCACAAATCCCTTGATGCACTCTGCATCTTCTGGCTGCAATACAACCTGCGTGCCAACAAGGCTGGCAATCACGCCGCCTCGGTCAATATCCCCTACCAGCACAACGGGTGCCTGCACGGCACGGGCAAAACCCATATTGGCAATATCATACCGCCGCAGGTTAACTTCGGAAGCAGACCCCGCCCCTTCCACCAGAACAATATCCGCACTGGCTGCCAGGGTTTTAAAACTTTGCAGAACCTGCGGCATAAGCTGCTCTTTACGGCTCTGGTAATGCCGGGCCTCCACCGTATCCACCCGCTGACCACGCACGACAAGCTGCGACCCGGTTTCGCCCTGTGGTTTTAGCAAAACCGGGTTCATATCCGCCATGGGGGGCACGCCACAGGCGCGGGCCTGCAGAGCCTGTGCCCGCCCGATTTCCCCGCCATCCAGTGTAACCGCTGCATTATTGGACATGTTCTGTGGTTTGAAGGGCAGCACCCGCAGCCCCCGCCGCACCAGAGCCCGCGCCAGCCCCGCAACCAGTGTGGATTTACCAACGCTGGAGCCTGTGCCCTGCACCATCAGAACCCGAGCGCTCAAAACTCCACGCCTTCCTGCGCCTTGATCCCGGCTTTGAAGTGGTGCCTGACCAATGTCATTTCCGTAACTAGATCAGCCGCGTCCAGCATGGGCTGTCTGGCGTTGCGGCCAGTCACCACAACATGCTGGCCCTGTGGGCGGGCATTAATGTCCGCCAGAACCTGCTCGATACCCAGATATTCGTACCGCAAGGCCACGTTCAGTTCATCCAGCACCACAAGGGCAACATCGGGCCGTGTCAGGGCCTGCCCTGCTACAGCCCATGCGCGCTCGCACGCTGCCACATCCCGCGCGCGGTCCTGTGTCTCCCACGTAAACCCTTCGCCCATGCTGTGCCATTCCACCAGATCACCAAAACGTTCAAGGACCCGACGTTCACCCGTATGCCATGCCCCTTTGATAAACTGCACCACCACCACACGCCGGTCATAGCCCAGCATGCGCAACGCAAGTCCAAAAGCTGCCGTGGACTTGCCCTTGCCCGGCCCTGTATTCACCAGCAGCAAGCCTTTTTCCCCGGTTTTGCTGGCGACCTCCTTATCCTGCACAACCTTGCGTTTGCGCATTTTTTCCTTATGGCGTTCGGCGTCGTGCTCTGGTGTATTATGCTGCTCGTTGCTCATGGTTTTCGGTATTCTTTTGTCTATCAGATAAATGCGTACGACCTGTTCAGCCCACAGGATGCAAAGTGGGGCGGGTGGCTGCCTGCTCCACCATAAACAGCCGCGCAAAACCCTGCGGCATGGAGGGAGCCAGCAGTTCCGGCTGCTCCCCAGCCGCCAGTGCACTGAGAATACGCAACGGCCCGCCGTGTGAAAGCACACACGCGGCCTCCCCCTTATGATGCATATCCTGCCAGAAGTCGGTAATACGGTGGCATAGCGCCAGACCGCTCTCCCCCTCCGGCGGGGCAAAACCGGTGGGATCTTTGGCCCATTCATCCAGTTGCCTGCGCTCAATATCCTGCCAGCGCAGCCCTTCCCAGCGACCAAAGTCCAGCTCTGCCAGCCTTGGGTCCACCCGCAGTTCCATACCGGTTGCCAAGGCCAGACGTTGCGCCATATCCCTACAGCGTTGTGCTGGCGAACTATACAGCACACGGCAGACTGCACCCTTGGCCAGAACCGAAAGCCCGGACACGATTTTTTCCCACCCCGGGCGTAACGCCACATCCTGCCTGCCGTAACAGACACCTTCGGGCAGCAGCACGGGAGCATGCCTTACCAGCAATACAGGAAAAGACTGCATGGCCTGTCTCCTCTTTTCATCTCTGTCCGTTGTTCACACCTGCCAGACGGGCACGGCAAACCAGCCCTGACCTGCCCCGGACACTTTGCCGACAAGCCAAGCACACCGCCACCCCCTTAATTCAGGCGCAAGACATGGTGATCGGCTCGGGCACACTGGCCAGCACATGGAAGAAGGAGCCGGACACAAACCCACACTGGCCACCACACATCCCCAACTCCTCGCCTATGCCAGAGCGCAGGCTGGCCAGTGGGGCATCCCGCCCCCCTTCCATTACGGTTGCATAATGGAACTCGTGCCCACGCAAACAGGCCCCACGCGCGCCCAGAACACCATCGGTTACAAGAGTCGCCTCACGGTAGCCCAAATTCAACTTACGCCGTGCAAAAGACGTACTGTGGCCAAGCAAGCCTGCCATGCCATGCCTGACACCCTGTGCATCTTCCAGCCCCTGCCCCAGCACCATAAAGCCCCCACATTCGCCATGCACGGGGCGTGTCCGGGCAAATTGCGCCAACCCGGCACGAAAGGCAGAAGCACCCGCAAGAACACCCGCATGCAGTTCAGGGTAACCACCGGGTAACCAGCAGGCCGTGCAGGATGGATCCGGAGCTTCATCCGCCAAGGGAGAAAATGGGACCAGTTCCGCCCCTGCCTGCCGCCAGAACAAGGCCAGATGCCCGTACAGGAAGGAAAAAGCCGCATCATCCGCCACCGCAATCCGCTGCCCCGGAGGGGGCAGCACGCCAGCCCGAGGTAGCTTTTCAAGCCCTCCACCATGCAAGGGCCGGGCAGCGGCCAGAATACCGTCCAGGTCCAGTTCACGCTCGGCCTTGTCTGCCAGATCAGCCAGCCAGGCGGTGAGGTTCCCGTGTTCACGCGCCTGCACAAGCCCCAGATGCCGCTCCGGCAGGGTCTGCCCCGTCTGCCGCATCAAGGCACCATAAACGGGGAGCTGCGCTGCCTGCACGGCCTCACGCCCCAGCCGCTCATGCCGGGAGGAGGCCACACGGTTGAGCACAACTCCCCTGACCTGCACATGGGGAGACCACTGTGCAAACCCCTTGGCAATTGGCCCCACAGACTGCCCCTGCCCCGACATGTCGAGCACAAGCAGCACCGGAATACCAAAATGCGCAGCAATATCGGACGGCGCTCCCCGCTGCCCATCGGGCAGGGATAGACCATCAAACAGCCCCATGGCCGATTCCACGACCAGAATATCCACATCCTCACACGCGGCCTGCATAACGCTACCCAGCAGGGCATCGGGCATGCACCAGCTATCCAGATTAAGGCCCGGGCGACCCGTAATGGCAGCATGAAAAGCCGGGTCTATGTAATCCGGCCCGGTCTTGACCGCACCAACCCGCAGACCCCGTCTGCCAAAAGCGGCCAGCAGGGCCAGTGTAAGGGTTGTCTTGCCTCCACCAGAACGCGGAGCGGCAACCATAATGGCCCGTGTTGTCATGCCTTATTCATCTCCATCCAACACACAGGCCACGCTGTTACCGCGTGGGTGCCACAGGCCACGCCGCATAGCCTCCCTAAAGCGCTGGCGCATGGCCTCCCTTGCTGCCGGGTTGGCTTTTTGCAAAAAACCATCACATTCCGCATTCCCCAGCGTTGCGGCAAACACCAGATCAAACTGCGGATCAAAGCGCTGGGGCATGGTGGCGGCAAAACCGTGCAGCGCATCCAGCCCACGCGCCAGTTCGGCAACACCGGCGTATCCGTGCTGCTGCATGCCTTTTATCCATTGCGGGTTGGCCAGACGGCCCCGCACAATGCGTGCGACCTCATCGGCTGTCCCGCGCAGGCGAGGGGACTGTGGGCGGGATGTATCTCCGTGCAGAACCGCAGGTGCTCCCCCCGCCATGTGGCTGGCGGCGGCCAGCCCCCCTTCATGCGCAGCAATATCGGGGCTTTCCAGCAGATCGGTCTCGGCATTGTCCTGCACATGCAAAACTGTTTCAGCCCGTCCCAGCAGGGCGGACAGGGCGGCCTGATCGCGCGTGCCATCCCGCCCGCCACCATACATCCACGATGAACCTTCCAGCCATGCAGCACCCAGTTCTTCACGGTTATGCCATGTGCCATGGAGCAGATATTCCTCCACTCCCGTACCGTAAGTCCCTGCTGCGGCACCAAAAATACGTGCCGTAGCCCGTTGGCGGGCCTCCCCCTCCAGCCCGCGGGCCTGTGCGGCAAGGGGGTTCCAGTCATCCGGCTCACGCCGGGCGGCAACAGCGCTTACCGCCTGATCGAACAGGGCAATCTGCTCGGCAAAGGCATCCCGGAAAAGACCAGAAATACGAAGCGTGACATCTACTCTGGGCCGGTCCAGCACAGGGAGGGGAATAACCTCGAACCCGCACACATGGCCCGTGCTGGCAGTACGCTGCACCTCCACCCCCATAAGGCGCAGCGCCAGAGCCAGATCCTCCCCGCCCGTGCGCAGGCTGGCCGAACCCCACATATCCATCACAAGTCTGGTCAGAGATTCGCCGTGTTCTTGCAGGTGGCGGGTCAGCAGCACCTGTTCCATCCGGGTAGCCAGCACCACGGCAGAAGGCGTTGGCAGGGCACGCGGGTCCACGGTAAAAAGGTTGCGCCCGGTTGGCAGCACGTCAATACGCCCGCGCGTAGGGGCACCGGCTGGCCCGGCCGCAACCGGCTGCCCCGCCAGAGCCCCCAGAAGAGCATGCATTTCCGCCGTGCCACACTGCTGTATGCGCTGCGTCACGTCGGCCACAAATGGCTGATCCTCCGACCTGCCACATGCCTGGGCAATGGTTTGCACAAGAGCCGTGCAGCGTGGCGCTGTTTTGCCAAAAACATGCAGCCCATCACGGATCTGCAGGTCCTTGACATCGCACAGATACGCATCCAACCGCGCAAGTGCTTCCGTTTCATCCAACTCTCCGGGCCTGACACCACTTTCGGCCAGAACACCCGTGCGGGTTGCGCGTTCTAAAATATCCGCCCGTAACAGAGCGCCACGGCGGGGGTCCAGCCCATCGGCTTCTGCATATTCATCAATCAGGCGTTCGAGTTCCTGCATTTCACCCGACAGGCTGGCCTGCATGACCGGGGGCGTCATATGCCCGATGGTCACTGCGCCCAAACGCCTGCGGGCTGCAGCGGCTTCCCCTGGATTATTCACAATAAAGGGGTAAATGACCGGCATCGCCCCCACAAGCACCGCAGGCGCACAGAACGGGGAAAGGGCCGTTACCTTGCCGGGCAGCCATTCCAGCGTGCCATGAGTGCCCAGATGCACCAGCGCATCCAGTTTTTGAATACGGCGTAGCCAGAGGTAGAACGCCACATAGGCATGGCACGGCGGCTGGTCCGGGTCATGATAGGTGGCTTTACGCTCTGCGGTTTTCCCCCGGTCGGGTTGCACGGCAAGGGTTATGTTGCCCAAAGTCAGGTAACGCAGGTGGAATACACCGTCCTTGACCGCAGCATCCTGCTCCGGCTGGCCCCATGCGTCTGCAATGGTGGCCATGAAATCCATCGGCAACTCCGCGCTCAGGGCCTTATAGTCCGCCAGAGACAAAACAGCCTGCGGGGGGGACTGGGCCATACGACGGGCCAGTTCCTGCGCAGTTGGCACCGGTAGCTCTCCCACCCGGTACCCCTGCTGCTGCATATGCTCCACAATATTGTGGAGGCTGGCAAAACCGTCCAGACCAACGGCATGGGCCACATGCGCACTGCCTTGCTCAAGCCCCGCTCCGGGGTAATCCGAGAGCACAATGCCAACCTGTTTTTGCTCTACAGGCGCACGCCGCAACCGCGCCCATGCCATGGCCCGCGCCGCCACCATGGCAATACCCTCTTCATACGCCACACGCTGGGCGGGCAGCCCCGGAGCCGCCTCCCGACGGAAAGAAATGGGAAATGTGGCGATTGTTCCATCAAGTTCTGGCAGAACAACCTGCATGGCCAAGTCCGAGCGCCCCAGCCCCCGCGCGCTTTTGGCCCACAATACCTGTGTGCAGCCCGGCTGGAGCACCTGCAAAACAGGCGCATCCGCCGCATCCAGCGGAGAGCTTCCCTGCCCCCCACGAGCGGAAAAACAGGTGGCGTTCAACACCACATCGGGCTTTGTGCCGCGCAGGTATGCGGCCACACCCTGCGCCACGTCGTTGTCCTTGAGGGATGTAACAAACAGCACCGCCAGGGTGCAGCCCTGCGCGGCCAGCACTTCGGCCAGCCGCTCCACCCCTGCCATGTCCGAGGCCTGAAGATGCGCGCGGTAAACAACAAGCACCACCGAACAGCCCTCCACCCCTCCTGCAGCCGGATACGTGCGGTAAATACCCCATGTGGGCAGCGGTTCAGGTTTTGTGTCGTCATCCTTCCCACGCCCGGCAAGGGCTGACATAAGCCGCAGGGCTGCGGCCATGTTGGCAGGCCCACCTTGGGCAAAAAAACCGTTCAGGCGCTGTCTCTGGGTGGCCTGCACACCATAGGACAGCTCCGCCAGACGGGCATCATCCACCAGACCACCTACTGGCTGGTCCACCACGCCACACCCGGCATGGCCGGGCAGGAACACGACAGGCACAGCCTGCTCACGCGCCCAGACCGCCAGTTCCTCCACACCGTAACGCCAGTAATCCAGTCCACCCAGCAGACGCACCACCACGCATCTGGCACCTTGCAGGGTGCTTTCCACATACAGATCGATCGACATGGGGTGCCGCAGACGGGCCAGACTTGTCACCTGAACGGACGGCAGACGGGCATGCGCCTGCGCGCGCATCTGCTGTGCCGCGTGGCGCAGCCCCAGCAGATCGCTGTCCGTAAAGGACAGGACAACAATATCCGCACCGGGCAGGCCCAGATCTTCGGCTGTATCCTGCTCATCCAGTGTCCGGTTTTCGCGGACCAGAAGGTGCATGCCCGTAAACTCCCTTACGCAGCCAGGTGACCTGCCAGAGCAGTGGCAATGGCCGTAGCATCCAGCCCTTTCTGGCCGATCACCACAATGCGGCCCGTACGGTCCTCCCCCGCGCCAAGGGGACGGTCAAATTCGTGCCGGAAGCGGCTGCCCACACCCTGCACGGCCAGACGCATGGGTTTGCCCGCAACGGCTGCAAAGCCTTTCATGCGCAGCACGTCAAAACTACGCGCCGTATTTTGCAGGGTGGTCAGAAATTCATCCACACTGTGCTGCTCGGGCACGGCTACCACAAAGCTTTCAAAATCATCATGCTCGTGCTCGCCATCTTCCGCATCATGGTGGGATGGGCGGGCAGCAAGGTCGCTCTCGGCCGCAGCGCCAATGCCCAGCAGCACGGCGGGGTCCACCCTGCCTTCCGTTGCCCGCACAATCTGCACGGGGCGGGGAGCATGGTCACGGATATGCTGCTCAACAATGGCCAGTTGCTCCGCATCCAGCAGGTCTGTCTTGTTCAGCACCACCAGATCAGCGGCATTGATCTGGTCTTCAAACACCTCGGCCAGTGGGTTGTCGTGATCCAGTGAGGGGTCTTCGGCCCGCTGTGCTTCCACGGCCTGCGGGTCATCCGCAAAGCGCCCGGCGGCTACGGCGGGAGCATCCACCACGGCGACAACACCGTCCACCGTCATGCGGTTACGCACCGTGGGCCAGCCAAAAGCCTTGAGCAGAGGTTTGGGCAGGGCCAGACCCGATGTTTCGATCACCACATGTTCAGGCGGGTCGGCCCGGTCCAGAAGAGCCTCCATGGTTGGCAAAAAGTCATCAGCTACAGTACAACACAGACAACCATTGGTCAGTTCGACAATATCTTCCTCACGGCAGCCTTCCACCCCGCAGCCACGCAGGATTTCGCCATCAATACCAAGCGAGCCGAATTCATTGACCACCACGGCAATGCGGTGCCCCTGCGCACGGCTGAGCAGGTGTCGCAGCAGGGTAGTTTTACCAGCGCCCAGAAACCCGGTGATAATGGTTACGGGCACGCGTGTCTTCGCAGCAGTCATGATTCTTCCTGTTCGTTGTAAAGTATTGCGGGCACGCGCCCCAGCACCATATTGGCCAGCGCTGCCGGACGGCGCGACGGCATGACAGTCCCTTTGGCGGAAGCCGCGTACTGGCGGGCATAAGCCAGAATATCCTCCGCTTTTTCCGGCCCGAGGTGGCCCAGCAGCCATGTCCAGCGCCCGGGCATGGCTATGGCCGCAGTACACCCCCTGTCACATGCCGCCAGACACGCCACCGGGCGCAGCGTTGCGCAAGGAGTAGCCCCAGCCAGACGCTCCGCATCCAGCAGGTTTTGCAGGCGCTCGAGCAGTTGCGCCCCCGGCGGGCAATCCATGGCAGGCCCGCCCCGCCTGCACGTAACGCAGACATGCAGCACGGGTGGCTCTGCCTGTACTGCATGGACAGAAGGGAAAAGCAGGGAGTGTTCGGTGGTCATGCGTCTTTCCAACAGGCCATTGATTCCACAATATGGAGGCGTGGCAGGCATGGGGCAGTAACAACCAGCCCTCTGCCACGCATATGGCAAAGAAAACGCACCACCGGGTGCATCCGTGCCTGCCGGGCACCCCGCCAGGAGACAACGCCAGAACGCAACCATTCCAGCAGGAACGGCCTTACAGACTTGTGATGGCAGGTCTCCTGGCTTGTACCCTGCCTGTGCCAGCATGGGCTGACGCAAAACACTGTTCCGCAGCCTTCCCGAGTCCCGAAAGAACCAGTGGCGACCCCGAACAGGGCCGGAGCGGAACATGATGGGTACTTACAGTTGCGGGGGCAGCGACGGCCTTGCACCGATCTTCCCTTTTCACCCCCGGTCAGGGGCACCATCAAGTGCAGGCATGATGTGCACAAAAACCATGTCGATTCAAGGCGTGTCGCATTGTGGCCGAGCATGGCTGCGCGGCATGAACAGGGCGGAAGGACCATACCCTGCCCTGAAACAGGGAGCACGGAACATGATTGACCCGTAAAGCGGACTGGCCTACTTTAGCCATATACTTTTTATCTCAACTATAATGACACTAACTTATGGACCACATGACTGAGCAGCGCCACATGCCAGCACTGGACGAAACGTATTTTCCCGGCATGGCGCTGACCTTCCGGGTCATGCGACTGGCAACGCTCTGGCGCACGCAACTGGACCGGGCCCTGCGCCCGCATGGCATGTCCCTTGCTGTCATGCGCCCCATGGCCTACCTGTGCATGCTGCCTGAAGGGGCAACCCAGCGCGATCTGGCCCAGACCATGACCATAGACTGCTCGGCACTGGTACGCGTACTTGACCTTCTGGAAAAACAGAAGCTGATCACCCGCAAACCCGATGCTCAGGACCGCCGCGCAAAACGCCTGTTCCTGACAGATGCCGGGCAGGAACAATGCAGGCTGTTCCATGCGATCGCCGCCGAACTTGAGCAGACCATACGGCACTCACTCCCCTTAGATCAGGCCAAGACCCTCACACAGACCCTCTCCTCCTTGCTCGAAGCACACCATGCCCACACGCTCTGACCTGCACACTCTGCCCGGCTCGTTCATGCAATGGGTCAACCAGCGTTTTGTCCCCGCAGTTTTTGCAGATGACACCCGCTGGAATGGCTTTACCGCTACGGCGGGCTATACCATCCGTGTGTTCCTTTCCATTGGTATCGCGCTTTTTCTGGCTTTTGTTTTTCAGCTCCAGTCCCCGCTCAGCGCGGCGACAACGGTGCTGATCGTCTCCAACCCCACGGTTGGGGCCATGGTCTCCAAAAGCGTGTGGCGTCTTATTGGCACGCTGATCGGGGCTACGATCAGTGTGGGGGTTATGGCTGTTTTTGTGCAGTCCCCTGTTCTTTACTTTGCAGTTCTGTCCATTTTTGTCGGTCTTGCCTGCATGGTCGCCACGTTTTTACGGTTTTTCCGTGCCTATGCAGCAGTGCTGACCGGCTATACGATCGTAATTATCGCAGCCCCCGCCTTTGCCGACCCCGACGGAATTTTTCTGTCCGCCATGAGCCGCCTTTCTGTTGTGGCAACGGGTATTCTGGTCACGGCCTGCGTGTTCATGGTCACATCCGTACGCAAACCCAGCACTGTACTGCACAAACTCGGCCAGACGTTCAGAGAAACCGTTCTGCACGCCAGAACCTTCCATAAAGCCGAAAGCGAGCGCACAACGCCCGAAGCGCTCGAGGCCACCGTAACCAGCACCCTGGAAAAGCAGGAGCAGAAAACCCAGAGCGCCAATGCGGCTTTTCGGGGGCTCAGCCAGCCAATCTATGACAGTCGCAGCAAACTGCTGGCCAACATGTCCGGCCTGACACCCGCCATAGAATTTGCTGCAGCCGACGACCCGGACATGCAAAACCGCGTACGCAACCTGCGCCTGTGCCTGAGCCGCCTGACCGGGCTGATTGTCAGCTACCACCCATACTGGCTGACTTTTTCCGCCGGGGTGGAAGAAACCCGCGCCGTGCACCTGCTGGTTGCCCAGACACTGGGCCGGATTCTGGAACTGACCGAAAACCCTAACTGGCTGACCAGTCCCGCCCCGCTCTCCACCTGCCTGCATGACGCACTTAAAACGCTGGAACAGCTTGCCCGCCAGACCACCAGCACCACCACCCTGGCCGCGCTGGACAACACACGAGACGCGCTGGTGCAGATGGACCTTGCCCTGCACGACCTGACCAGCCCGCACCCCGACCGCACACAGGTCAACATCCAGCCCTATCTGGAATGGCCAACAGCCCTGCGCAACGGCGTACGTGGGAGTTTTATTGCCTTGCTGGCCGGTATGTTATGGTATGTTCTGCACTGGAGTTCGGGCCCACTGCTGATCATATACACCGTTGCGGCATCGAGCCTTTTGTCCACCACCCCTTCGGCAGCCAAAGCCAGCCCCATGATGGCGGCAGGTACCCTGCTGGCCGTACCCATGGGGTTTTTGTGCCACACACTGGCCCTACCCCGTATAGATGGCTACCCGCTGCTCTGGTTGAGTCTCTGCCTGTTCCTGCTGCCGGGCGTGTGGTTGCAGTTCCACCCGCGTTACAGCATTGGCGCATTCGGGTATGCCGTGTTTTTTACCATGATGCTCTCCGTCAACAACCCGATTGTTTATGACGACCTGACCCTGACCAACAACTGGATGAGCATAATTGCCGCATGCGCCCTGCTGGCTATTGTCTTCAAGGTTATTCTGCCAGCCGATCACAGGCTGGATGCCGCACGGCTGGTAACGTCCCTGACGCGCAGCATTCAAAAACTGGCGCGCACCCCTTATGGCCGCACCGAACCCTGGGTGGCGTGGGAAGGGCTGCAACTGCAAAAAATCTCACGCCTGATGATGCGCCTCTCCTTCATGACCACCAATCTGGATCGGCAGGGCTACACGGACGCAGCCTTTGCCTCACTCTCCCTTGGCAGGCTGATTGTGCGGCTCAAGTGGAATGCGGCTCACGCAGCACTGGACCCGCAGGCTCAGACCACTCTGACAAACGCATTGAACGCCTTTGCCCAACTCCGCCACAATCCGGCAGAAACAGCTCATGCGCTCAAGCAGGCTGCCCAGGTCATCCGCACCATTCCAACACAGGAAGCGGGGTTATCCCTGACGCGCGACCGAACCCTGTCCTGCCTTGAGCAGGCAGCCAATATCATTCTTTCAGTTCCTGGTTTTTTCCATGCCCGCGGCCCCATTCAACAGGCAGAAGACCTGAGCCGACCTGCCGTTCCGGTTTCTGTCCACCCTGCTGCGCGCTAGATTTTTTACTGGAAACTCCTTGGGAGAATGACCCCAATACTGTAAAAAACAAATTTTAGAGAGCATCGAACTTTATAGTTTCATTTAGTAAATTAGTTTTTACGCCGTTAATATATTTTTTATGGGAACTTAACCTGAGAGCCCCTCTTATAATCGAGCCATTACATTAATCTCCATAAGAAGAAACACCATGGCTCAAACTGATCTTGCGCTCCATACCCCCCTGCGGGCCAACCCGGCTCCGCTTGGCCTCATGGGGTTTGGCATGACCACCATTCTACTCAACCTGCACAATGCAGGGCTTGTGCCCATGGGCTCCGCCATTCTGGCCATGGGTCTGCTTTTTGGCGGAATTGCACAGATTATTGCAGGTATTCTGGAATACGATGCAGGCAATACGTTTGGCATGACAGCCTTTATCTCCTACGGTGCGTTCTGGCTGACTCTGGTCGCCCTTATCGCCATGCCGCATACAGGCATTGTGCCTGCCAGCTCACCCGCACTGGTGGGCAGCTACCTGCTCCTTTGGGGATTGTTCAGCTTTATCCTGTTCCTGGGCACACTCCGGGCCACACGCGCGCATCAGGTTATTTTTGGCACGCTGGTTATTCTGTTTGCACTCTTGGGGCTGGGTGATCTGCTGGCCCAGCCGGGACTAACGGTGATCGCGGGTTACGAAGGTCTGCTGTGTGGCCTGTCCGCTGTGTATCTGGCTGCGGCCGAGATTCTGGAAGCCCAGTTCAAATGCCCGGTCCTGCCTGTTGGCCCCTATACACCCGCCACGGCCTGAACCTGCGTCACACCCCTTAATTTTTAACACAAGCCCGTTTTTAAAATAACATCGCCAGCAGCCCGGACCCTGACCTTACAGGGGCTGGGCTGCTGTGTTTCCGTACCTAGCTGGCTAACACAGCCTCCAGCGCCGCAACATCCACTGCCGCCAGCACCGGAGGTTGCCAGATCGGTGCATTATCGCGGTCAATCAGGCGCGCGCGCACACCTTCCACAAAATCCGTACGTCCCAGCATGTAACGAACCAGCCGCCCCTCAATGGCAAAAGCCTCCCGCAAGGAGGACGCCTTGCGCGCATGCTGCCAGCCATACCATGCCGCAAAAATGGACGTTGGACAGGCGCGTGAAATATCCTCCAGGTCCGTCTGGGCGATCTTCTTGCCCGAACATTCCAGCCCACGCACAATCTGCTCCAGACTGGCCGACGGGTCGTATTCCTCCAGCATGCAGGCCTGTGCAGGCAGCGCCAATGGGCCAATAAGCCCGAACACATCTTCCACCGGCCGCAGTGCCAGCAACCCACGCAGATTATCCAGACTGTCTGAAGGTACCATACGGTCCGCAAAGCCCATGGCGACGGCCTCTACCGCGCTCATGCGTCCACCAGTAAGCGCAAGCCGTAAACCCGCCCCACCAGAAGCGCGCGACAGCAGCCATGACCCACCTGCATCAGGCACAAGCCCTATGGATGTTTCAGGCATGGCCACAATGGAACGCTCGGTAACAACCCGGTAGCGGGCATGACCACCCAACCCCACACCACCGCCCATGGCAATACCATCCATGAACGACACAACGGGTTTGGCATATTGCGCAATATGCAACATGGTCTGGTAAACACGGTCCATCAGCTCAAAGGCCCGGTCCGGGCCATCTGTCAGCAGCACATCCCGTATGGCCTTGAGGTCCCCGCCTGCGCAGAATGCACGCGGAGCACTGCTTTCAATCAGCACCACATGCACGGATGGGTCATCCCGCCATGCGGCCAGTGCGCGTTCAATGCCGGTCGCCATCTCCAGGTCAACGGCATTCAGCCTTCTCGGCTTGTCCAGTATGATGCTCCCCAGATGCCCCCGCCGGGCCGTTCGCACGCATGCCGTGCCGGAAAGGACGTCCTTGATCATTGCTTTCCTCTTTGTTTCATGCACAAACACATAGCCATCAACCGTTGTGATGAGGACAGCAGATGTTGGCTCCGGAGACCAGTGCCTATCGTGAAGCCATGGCCAGACTGGGTGCGGCCGTGAATATTGTAACAACAGGAACACTGGATAACCCGGTCGGATTTACCGCATCTGCCGTTTGCTCCGTGACCGACACGCCTCCCACATTGCTGGTATGTCTGAACCGCAACAGTCGCGCGCGCTCCGCCTTTTATGAGGAAGGGTCCATGTGCGTCAATGTTCTCACATCCGGCCAGCAGGACCTGTCCAGCCATTTTGCAAGCCCGAACACCATGGCTGAACGCTTTGCCGCAGGTCACTGGCAGACACTGGCCACCGGTGCTCCCGTACTGCACGAAGCCGCCGCGACCTTTGACTGTCAGATCAGCCAGATTGTGGAAGTAGGCACCCATAGTGTTCTTTTTGGCGTTGTGCAGGGTATTTTATGCCATGCAGGTCCGGAAGGACTTGTTTATTTCAACCGCAGATACCACTCTCTACCTTGTCAGCAGGATTAACAGTGGCCCCAAGGGCGCCGCATTCCTGTTTATAAAAGGAGCATAACTGATGGTCCGTAAACGTTCCCAAAGCCGCGCTCTGGCCCTTTCCACCACACGGAACCAGATGGTTCTGGCCCTGTATGCGGCCTTGGCCGCCGCTGTTGTGCTGGGCACGGGCCTGAACTGGCTGCTTACCTGAAAATACCTTGACATCAGGCACCATCTGCCCAGCCCTAGCGCCCGCGCAGATGGGCCACCACATTGGCGGCGGCAAACACCACGCTCCCCAGCAGCGCAATCCAGAAGGATGCGGGGCAGTCGCTGAACCATGACAGGCACAACCCGCCCCATGCCTCGCACAGGGCAAGGGTGGACGACACTACCATGCCCGGCATTGGGCCAAAACCCAGCCGCAGGCTGGCGGCGGCCGGGGCGACCATAAGTGTAAAAACCAGCAGTACGCCAGTAATCTGTGAACACATGGCCGTGGCAATACCCACCAGAGCCAGAAACAGCACATCCAGCAGACGCAGGTTAAGGCCTTTGGCCTCGGCCACATCAGGCTGGAGAGAAGCAAACAGTAAGGGTCTGCTCATAACGCCAAGGCACGTAACACAGCCTATGGCCAGAGCACCCAGCCAGTAAAGACTGGACGGGGCAATACCCAGAATGTCGCCAAACAGCAAAGCCGTGGCAGCACCCGCCGAGCGCGTAAGAAAATGCAGGCACAAAGCCCCAATACCCATGGCGAGCGAAAGTACCAGCCCGATCATGACATCCCGCCCGATCACCCGGTCGCTTGCCATGCCCATGCCCATACCGCTGACAACCGCACTCAGCCCGAACCCCAGCAACGCGGGCTGCCCCCACAGCAAAGCGGCTCCTGCCCCTGCAAACCCGACATGCGAGAGCGCATGGCTGGCAAAGCTCTGCCCCCGCAGCACCAGAAACCACCCTACGGGACCACAGACAAAAGCCGCCAGAAACGCAGCGATAAACGCGGTGCGCATAAATTCGTAGGCAAACATCAGCGCGTATGCTCCGCACAGTCACAGCAATGCAGGGTGTCTGCCCCGCCATCAGCCACCACAAACAGACGCCCGTCTACGCGCACCACCTCAACCGGCGCGCCGTAGAGCGCACTCAGGGCCGGGGTTGTCATGACCTCATCCACACTCCCCAATAACGCCTTGCCATGCGCCAGATAAAGAACGTGGTCCATAAACCCCATAAGCGGGTTAATATCATGCGTGGAAAACAGGACCGTTAACCCCCGCGCATGCGCCAGATCATAAATCCGGCGCGTTGTCTCGCGCATGCGGGCGGGGTCCAGACTGGCCAGCGGCTCATCGAGCAGCAGAATACGTGGCTGGTCCAGCAGGGCCTGCGCCAGCAAAAGCCGCTGCCGCTCCCCCCCTGAAAGAGACATAACCGGCCGCATGGCCAACTCCTGCGCGTCCACCGCGTCCAATGCGGCGTTCACCTCCGCCCGTGCACTGGCAGAACACCATGGCAGGCCCCATGTCCGACCATGCAGGGCGGCGGCCACCATGTGCCATCCGCTGAGCTGCCCGGCAACCATACGACGCATCTGCGGCATGTAGCCTACGGGCATGCGGCCTTTGCCAAAACTCTGCCCTTCCACGCGCACATAACCCTGCTCTGGCGTGGCAAGCCCCAGAATGGCGCGAAAAAGAGATGTTTTGCCAGCGCCATTCCCCCCCAGCACAGCCACAAAGCTGCCTGGTGGAATGGCAAAGCTCACCTGATCAAGCACACGCCGCCCGCCATACGACACGCTCAGCCGCCCGGCCTCAATAGCCGGAATACTCACTGCTGCACTCCCAGCAACTGGCCTGTGCGGGCAAGAATGTCATGTACCCAAACCTGCCAGTGCTTGCGCGGAGGCAGCATTTCAGACAGCGGCATGGTTGGCACATTGGACTGCTGCGCAAGCTCCAGCAAATGCCTGACCGATGGTTCTTCCACCTGCTGGTTATAGACCAGCATTTTCAGACGCTTTTCTTTCAGGTCGCTCTCAAACGCTGCTACGGTGGAAGGTGCTGGCTCCACATCGTTCATGATCGCAAGCTGGTAGGCCCGTTCATCCATCTGCAAACCCAGAAGATCCGCAAGAGGGGTGAACAGAGGCTCAGTCGCAGCGACATGCATGCCCGCCACATGCGCCCTCAGCAAACCAGCGTGCGCCTGAATGGACTGGATGATCAACTGCATTTTTTGCGCGCGACCGGCGTATCCATCCGCATGATCGGGGTCTATACGGGCGCAGGCTTCGGCAAAATGCCGCACAAAAGCGCTCACCGCATCCATGTTGAACCACAGATGCGGGTTGCCCCCCTCCTGCCAGCCTGACCACGAATCGGCCTTCACATACCGCGCGGGCAAAAGACCGGAGGCCGCAACCAGCTTGTCAGCCCATCCATCGTAGCCCGCGCCATTAGCCACAACCAGTTCTGCCGCCGCAATCATGCGCGCATCGGTCGGGGTGGCCTGATATTCGTGCGGGTCCACCGTGGGAGAGGACAAAATGGCCACAACCCGCATATCTGGCGCGGCAATCTGTGCGGCAATATCACCCCATGTATTTTCCGCTGCCAGAACCAGCGGCATTCTGGCGGCCTCCGCGCTCCGGGCCACAAACCCGAGAGTGCTCACCACCCCCAACGCGCAAAGAGCTGTTTTTAACCAGAAATTCTGTTTTTTCCTGCCCGGAAAAACCATGACACCGCCCCCTCAATCAATGATATGTAATAATATTACATTAGTTCTTATCATCCGTCACCTCATCACACATATCTGGTCTTCCTCTGCTGGCTCGTTTAGGCTAAAAATAAGAGAGAACGGATGATGAACATGCAGACCAGAACGCCACCCTCCTCCCCACCGGTTAACTGTTACGGTTTTTCGGACCGCGTTCAGCACCAGCTTGAACACGCCGCGCACCTATGCGCCGGACAGGGAGGACGCATGACGCCGCAACGGCGCGATGTTCTAGGCCTTATCCTGACTGCCACAACACCCGTCGGAGCCTACGACCTGCTTGAACAGCTCAAAACATCAGGGCGCAAACCAGCCCCCCCTACCGTTTACCGCGCGCTCGATTTTTTGCTCGAACATGGCCTGATTCACCGCATTGAACGCCTGTCCGCCTTTGTGCCATGCACCCACCTCCAGCACGACCACACGCACGGCCCGGTGGAAAACTGCCTGCATAGTGCACAGTTCCTGATCTGCCGGAACTGTGGCGGTGTGACCGAAATTGCCGATGCCCCGCGCGTTCTCGATGTGCTGAAAAGTATTTGTGGCAAAAAAAACTTTACCATGCAAAGCGCATCGGTCGAAGTGGAAGGCGTGTGTGAAGACTGCGCACGCGCCACACGCGGCCAGAAAGGGCCTGTCCCAGCCCCCAACTGATGGCACCAACCGCCCCAACCGGCCCTGTTCAGCCAGACCTGCCAACCCTGCCTGCTGGCAAGGCCTGCAAACCCGTTCGGGCGGGTAAAAGAACAACCCGACCCAGAACAGTTTCCACAGCACCCGGCTTACAGCAGACAGACCTGTTTGCCCTGCCGTTGCCGCCACTCCCGCGTTCGCACTTCCTGCCTGACGAAATCCGCCTGAGCCTTGTGCCAGCACCAGAAAAACTCCAGTCTTCTGGTGAAGACTCTTTTTTATACATGGTTGTTTCGCAAAATCATGCGCAGCATCTTATAACCAACGGGCTTCCCCTTAACCGGCACGCTCCCCTTATGCTCACCGAACGGGGCGGCGTTCCTTCATGGCTGGAAAAAATAGCCGAAACCACAGCATGTGATGCACATGGCATGCCTGTTGTACTCAGGCTCAAACGCTCCCTTGTTGCTCAAGCCCTGGAGGTAGAACCAGACCATACGGCGGAATTTGCAACTCCATGCTACCTTCTAAGCGGCAATTAAACATTCTTGATCAACGGGTCCAGTTTCATGACAGATGACGTCCTTCTTGCTCAGACAATCCGCAACGGCATTGTGGAATCCAGCCATTATGGCGCAGTCATTGTTATGGATGCCCACGGCAAAACCGTTTTTTCCGCCGGGGACTGCACAACACCTGTTTTTCCACGTTCCACGGTCAAGGCGTTACAAGCGCTCCCATTACTGACCGAGGGTGCCGCAGACCGTTTTGCCCTGCCAGATACGGCTCTGGCACTGGCCTGCGCCTCTCATCAGGGGGAGCCTGCGCATATTGCGGTTGCCGCGGACATGCTGGCCCGCACCGGTCTGGATTACGGCGTGCTCGAATGTGGTACCCACTGGCCACTGGATACGACCAGCGTCCACGCGCTGGCGGCTGCGGGACAAACACCTTGCGCGCTGCATAACTGCTGCTCCGGCAAACATGCGGGTTTTATCTGTCTGTCCTGTGCGACCGGGCAGGACGTGGCGCACTACACACGCCCAGAACACCCCGTTATGCAAACCGTTGCCCAGACACTGCAAGACGTTACCGGAGCGCCCCATACCACGGCAAACATGGCTGTGGATGGGTGCGCCATTCCTACATGGGCCATTCCACTCTCTGCGCTGGCTCTGGGTTATGCCCGCTTTGCCAGCGGCACCGGCCTTTCCCCCGACCGGGCATTGGCCGCACAGCGCCTGCGCAACGCCATAACCCGGAACCCGTTCATGATCGCGGGTAGCGGGCAGTTTGACACGCGGATCATGACCGAACTGGCTCCTCAGGTTCTGACAAAAATGGGGGCTGAGGGTGTGATGATTGTCGCCCTGCCAGAACAGGGGCTTGGCATAGCCATAAAATGCCGTGATGGCGGCGTACGTGCGGCAGAAACTGCAGCGGCAGCTCTGATCGCCCGCTTTGCCCGCATAGAGACTGCACCTGTTTTAACATACTTCATGCGCCGCCCACTTAAAAACTGGAATGGTCAGATCGTGGGGGAGCTGCGTGCATCCAGCTTGCTGGCACAGGCTTATCTACCTCCCGCCCCATCAGGGCAGGACTGAGCATAAAACGACATAAGCAATACGGGCCTGACCACCTTCTGTGTGGTCAGGCCCGCACCATAAAGCGACTTGACCCTTACGCCTTTGCGGCACGAGGGCGTCGTGTTGCGGCGGCTTTGCGCTTGCGCGTGGGAGCGGCTTTTTCTGTCTCGGCCGCGGCTTCGGCTGCCAGACGTTCATAACGCTTGCGACGACGACGTTCCTGCACAATACGCAGTTTTTCAACTGCGGACAGGTTCTTGGCATTTTCTGCGGCTTCGGCCTTCTCAGCCCGCTTCCGTGTTGCTTTTGCAGCAGGCTTGGCCGGAGCCGGAGCTTCCACCACGGCCTTGCGGGCAGGCTTGCGCGCGCGAATGGCGGCGGGCTGCGCAACTTCTGGCACAGCAGCAGCCGTGGCGCGTGTTGCACGGGCGGTTGCCTTGGCTGTTTTGACCTTGCGGACAGCTTTGACCGGAGCTTCGGCCACAACGGCTGCGGTTTTTGTACGGCGCGCAGGCTTGACGGCGGCTTCCACCGGAGCGGGCGTGGACTTGCTGGTTTTTCCGGCTGTTGCAGGCTTGGCCGTTTTTTCTACTTTGGCCGCCTTGCGGAGCGCTGCACTCTGACGTGTCTTGCGCGCGGTGGATGCCGGTGCTTCCACTGCAAAAATTTCTTCTACCACTTCCACTTTTGTACGCGGAGCACGTTTTTTAGGGGTCGTTACAGCGGCGGCACGGGCGGGGGTACGTTTACCGACAACAGCCTTGCGGCCTTTTTTGGTCTCACTCATTCCAGCATTCCTCTTTCATCTTCTTTTAAAAAATCAAGAAGAGAAAACATTCTTTTAAAAAATAAAAAACAAACCTGTTCGTGGCACATTCCGCAACATCGGCAAAGCGCGCCCATTTCCCATTCTACATAACAAAAATGACTGGAAATGCAAAAAAATACTCTCAACTTTTCAAGAATAGACTGCATGGATTCAACCATTCCACACTATATGTTCTACTCATGTTCGCAAAACTGTCATGACATGAGGATATTGCTCACACACTCAAAGAAACCCTATGATCAGCGGATGATTTTTATCTTCCGCCATCAGGAACCTTAGACCATGAAAATTAACGGCACACCTTACCGCAGCGTCTGGGTTGATGAAAAAGACGGCTGGTCCGTGCATATTTTTGATCAGACCCGCCTGCCTTTTGCACTGGATATTCTCCAGTTGACCACACCCGGGCAGGTTGCCCACGCCATTAAAACCATGCAGGTCCGTGGTGCTCCGCTTATTGGCGCAGTTGCTGCCTATGGTCTGGCTCTGGCCCTGCGCACGGACAGTTCCGATACCGCATTGGAGCAGCAGGCCGCCATGTTGGCAGCCACCCGCCCCACGGCCATCAATCTGGTCTGGGCGATTGAAAGAATGCTGAACCACCTCCGCCACCTCCCCCCCACACAGCGGGCTGGTGCGGCATATGCCGAAGCTGGCCGCATCTGTGACGAAGATGCAGCCCAGAATGAAGCTATTGGTCTGCATGGTCTGGAACTGCTGCGCACACTGGCAGCACAACGCGGCAAGAATGACAGACTTAACATTCTGACCCATTGCAATGCGGGCTGGATTGCCACAGTGGACTGGGGCACAGCTCTGGCCCCCATTTACATGGCACACGACGAAGGGCTGAATGTGCATGTCTGGGTGGATGAAACACGCCCCCGCAATCAGGGGGCAGCCCTGACGGCATGGGAGCTTGGCAGCCACGGCGTGCCCCATACCGTGATTGCAGACAATGCCGGGGGGCACCTGATGCAGCACGGGCTGGTTGACATGGTTATTGTTGGCACCGACCGCGTAACCCGCAACGCCGATGTAGCCAACAAGATTGGCACCTACCTGAAAGCTCTGGCCGCACGGGACAACAACGTGCCGTTCTGGGTTGCCCTGCCCTCCACCACCATAGACTGGCGCGTGGCCGATGGCGTGCATGAAATCCCTATTGAAGAACGCCCGGAAGCCGAAATTACCCATGTCCATGGCCGTGATGACAACGGGCAGATCAGCCGGGTACAGATTACTCCGGACAGCAGCAGGGCTGCCAATCCCGCATTTGACGTAACCCCGGCCCGCCTTGTAACCGGCCTGATAACAGAAAAAGGCTGCTGCGCCGCCACACCCGATGGCCTGCTCTCCCTTTTTCCCGAACGAGGCTGAAACCCCCGATCACATTGGAAAAATGCCTGTTATGCCAAACTCTCATCAAACACCGACAACGCTTTTTCTGGCCGCCCATGCCGTGCCTTACACCATGCATGATTATGATTACGTCTCCGATCCGGGCAAGATCGGCCTGCATGCCGCAGCTGGCATAGGCATTGAGCAGGAAAAGGTTTTTAAGACCCTGATGGTGGAAATCGACAAAAAGCAGGTTGTCTGCACCGCCATTCCCGTTCACCTGAAAATGGACCTGAAAAAAGTGGCTGCCCTTTTTGGCGGCCGCAACGCCCGCATGCTTGGCGCTGAAAAAGCTGAAGCACTCACGGGTTTTCAGGTTGGTGGAATCAGCCCCTTTGGCGCTCGTACCACCGTACCCGTGGTGTTTGACGAGAGCATTGTTAAACTGGACAAGCTCTACATCAACGGTGGTGGCCGGGGTCTTGTTGTGGAACTGGCCCCGGCAGACGCCATAAGCTGCGTGCAGGCCCAGACCGCCAGCATTACCGTGGATACCCCCCCGGCCTGAACAGACAAAAAGCACACAGGCAGGACAAAAGGAGCATAAACCCCCTTCCACCCTCCAGAAAGGACGCCTATTCCTTACAACGCCCAAAGCCCCGTTCTGGTATGGAGACAAGATGCCACGCAAGCTGACTGTGGCCCTTCTGGCACCTTTGTGTCTGGCGGCCTGCACCCCCCAGCCCTCTTCGGGGGGCGGTTCATCCCCCCATGGCGGCAGCGTATCGGGCGGCTATGGCCTGAACAGCCATGTGCCGGACTTTGCCACGCGCAATTTTGAACCTTTCAATCCGCAGGATGTTGTCGCCATTGCCATGCGCGAATGGCGCCTGTTTGGCAGCCCGGTCAATGATGATGACCCCGAACAGCGCCCCGAACCACAGGTGGCCGCAATCAAGCCCGAACGGGCACCCGGCCTGTGGCAGCGCGTAGGCGAATACTGGTGGATCGGCATGGACCCCAACATGACCGAGGCCTCATGGAGCGGCAAACACAATGCTGATGGCCAGTTGACGGACTTTGTGCATGACGGTTTTTTTGCATGGTCGGCTGCTTTCATTTCCTACGTCATGCGCATTGCCGGAGCAAATGACCGCTTCCCCTACTCGCCCAACCATTCCACCTATATCAACGCCGCTGCATCGGGGTTATCCCCCATCCTGCGCGCGCGCGACCCCGCAGCCTATACCCCCAAAGCGGGGGATCTGATCTGCGTGGCCCGTGGACGTGGCAGGCAGAGCATCCGTTTTGCAAGCCTGCCAACCTCCTACGGTTTTCCGGCACATTGCGGCTATGTGGTGGCCACAGGCCAGAATGGACCACCCTTTGGCCGCCAGATCAGCATTATTGGCGGCAATATTGACGATGCCGTGGCCCTGACCCACGTCCCCACGGATGAGCAGGGGCGTCTGGCAAGCCCGACCGGGCAGAGCTACGACCCACGCTATCCTTGGTGTGCAGTTTTAGAGGTGCTATATGATGCGCAAGAAGAACCGGACGCAGGCAGGTAAGCCACAGGAGTTTATCTCCTGCGCAGACCAGCCCCGATCACCCGACCTGACCATAGCAAGCAGGGTATACAGATGACCAAAAGCGCAGCACCCTCCACCACCTATCCTGGCTGGACCTCACTCTCCCCCGACATGCCCGGTGCGGTAGGTGGAACCCCTCTCATTCTTCTGCGCAAGGCTTCTGAGGCAACGGGTTGCCAGATATACGGCAAGGCGGAGTTCATGAACCCCGGCGGCTCCGTAAAGGACCGTGCGGCTCTTGCCATTATTGATGACGCGGAACGCCGTGGTGTGCTCAAACCCGGCGGCACCCTTGTAGAAGGCACAGCGGGCAATACCGGCATTGGCCTGACTCTGGTTGCCAATGCCCGTGGCTATAAATGCGTGATCGTCATGCCCGAAACGCAGAGCCGTGAGAAAATCGGCTTTTTACGCATGATCGGCGCCGACCTGCGCCTTGTGCCAGCCAAGCCTTACCGCGACCCGGGCAACTACGTACATGTCTCCCGCCGTCTGGCGGAAGAAAACGGATGGGTCTGGGCGAACCAGTTTGACAATACCGCCAACCGTGAAGGCCACCGCGCCACTACGGCGCAGGAAATCTGGCAGCAGATGGAGGGGCAGATAGATGCCTTTACCTGCGCATGCGGCACTGGCGGCACACTGGCAGGCATAGCCCTTGGCCTGCATGATGCAGCCCGGCGTGATGGCGTAAAAGCCCCGCAGATCGTACTGGCAGACCCCGAAGGCTCCGGCCTGTATGGCTGGGTCAGGAATAACGACCTGTCCGTAGCGGGGTCTTCCATTACCGAAGGCATTGGCCAGTCCCGCGTGACCGGCAACCTTGAGGGCGCTCCCATTGATGATGCAGAGCGTATTCCCGACCCCGAAGCACTGGACGTCATTTACAGCCTGCTGGGGGAAGAGGGCCTGTCTGTCGGGGGGTCTTCAGGCATTAATGTCGCCGCTGCCATACGCATCGCCCGCAGACTTGGACCGGGCCATAAAATTGTGACCATTCTGGCAGATGGCGGCGCGCGGTATGAATCCAAACTGTTCAATCCGACCTTCCTGCGCGAGAAAAATCTGCCAGTCGCTCCCTGGCTGGATCAGTAAGGTTATGTCCCTGCCCGGAGAAACCCTGTTATGGTCAGTTCTTTGGGCAGGCATTACCAGAACTCCGGGCCATACCTGTTTTATGGACCCTATCAAGGAGCACGCCCCGATTTTTGGCGTGAGGTGTTAATGACAAAACTCGGTCTTCCCGAAAGCTGGCCTGTTGCGGTATTCTGCTGCCTTGTCACCCTGACCATTTCCATTGCCGCATTTTGCATCGGCATTGTTGTCATTCAGGATTTTAATATTTTTCCTGGTCTTCTCTGGCTTTTTATTTCAGCACTGACGCTATGGCTGTCAGATGTCTGCATAGATTGGCATAACCGCCCGCCGTCGAATAACAGATAGATTGTTATGACGCAGCCCACTTCCCCCACGTCATCCCGCACCTTACGGGTGGTGGATATAGGCTGCGCACATGCCAAAGCATCCGTATCTTCAATAGCCGCTTCAATATCACTTATCCCGACATAGATCAGGATGAGACGTTAAATGACATTGTGCGCAAGACCGACCTCACCCCCATTTTTGGGGCAAAAAAACAGGGAGCACTCATCTGAATGCTCCCTGTTTGCAATTTACAAAACCCGACCCCGGTAGCTTACAACAAAGCCACCTTTCACAGTGGTACTGTAACGCTCATTCCCACTCGATCGTGCCCGGGGGCTTGGAGGTAATGTCATATGTCACGCGGTTAATGCCGCGGACCTCGTTCACAATCCGCCCGGCTACTTTGGTCAGGAAGCTCATGTCAAACGGGTAAACATCTGCGGTCATGCCATCCGTGCTGGTAACGGCACGCAGGGCACAGGCCTGATCATACGTACGGCCATCCCCCATAACGCCCACAGTACGCACGGGCAGAAGCACAGCAAAAGCCTGCCAGATGGCATCGTACAGACCAGCCGCACGGATTTCTTCCAGAAAAACGGTATCCACCTTGCGCAGCAGATCCAGCTTTTCACGCGTAATATTCCCAGGAATACGAATGGCAAGCCCCGGACCGGGGAAAGGATGCCGCCCGACAATAACTTCAGGAATACCCAGTTCGCGCCCCAGATCGCGCACTTCGTCCTTGAACAGTTCACGCAGCGGTTCCACCAGTTGCATGTTCATGCGTTCGGGCAGGCCACCAACGTTATGGTGGGACTTGATGGTAACAGACGGCCCCCCCGTAAAGCTCACACTCTCAATCACATCGGGGTAGAGTGTACCCTGAGCAAGGAACTGCGCACCACCGAGTTTGGTGGCCTCTTCCTCAAACACTTCCACAAACAGGCGGCCAATGGTCTTGCGCTTGATTTCCGGGTCTGTCACGCCATCGAGCGCGGTCAGGAAGATGTCAGACGCATCCCGGTGGATAAGCTGGATATTGAACTGGCCCCGGAAGGTTTTGATAACATCATCAGCCTCCCCTGCACGCAGCATGCCGTGATCGACAAAAATACAGGTGAGCTGGTCGCCAATGGCCTCGTGGATCAGCACAGCAGCAACGGAGGAATCCACACCGCCGGACAGGCCGCAGATAACCTTGCCGCTCCCTACCTGAGTGCGAATACGGGCAATTTCCATTTCGCGGAAACCAGCCATGGTCCATGAACCTGAACACCCGGCCACGTTATGCGTAAAGTTTTCCAGCAGGGCCGCACCATGCGGCGTGTGCACGACCTCGGGGTGGAACTGCACCCCATAAAGGCGACGCCCTTCATCCGCGATAACCGCAAACGGTGCCCCCTGACTGACAGCCACCGTGCGGAACCCCGGCGGCAACGCCACCACCCGGTCACCATGACTCATCCAGACCTGTTCACGGCCACCACGCGCCCATGCCCCACGGAACAGGGCGCAGTCTTCTACAATATCCACAAAGGCACGGCCGAATTCGCGGTGTTCCCCGCTTTCCACTTCCCCGCCAAGCTGCCTGCACATGGCCTGCTGACCATAGCAGATACCCAGAACAGGCACAGCCATCTCGAACACCACATCCGGAATTCTGGGAGCGTCTGGCGCGTTCACGCTTGCCGGACCACCAGACAGAATAATACCACGCGGAGCAAAAGAGCGTATTTTTTCAGCGTCTGTCGTAAAAGGCCAGATTTCGCAATACACGCCGCTTTCACGCACGCGGCGGGCAATCAGCTGCGTAACCTGACTACCAAAATCCAGAATCAGAATACGGTCATGGTGCAAGGCTTCATCCAGCACAACAGGTGAAACGGGCTGAGCGGCATCGGACATGGGTCATGGTTCTTTCTGGTCTGCGTCAGGGTTGGCTTTCTTGTGCAGTGGGGACAGACACGCTCAAGGCCTACCACTAAGTAAGTATGACAGCGGATATAAAGCCATGCGGCGGCCCCGTCACCCTATAAAAGCCAGAATAACGAGCAAATCTGTTTTCCACCCGGACTTGCCACAACCTGCTTATCACCCCAGATTCAGGCTGACAGCACAGGAGAGCACCGAACATGAACGCCAGACACTTGCAGTTATGCGGATACGCCATCCTGCTGGGCATGGGGTGGTCAGCCGTTACCCCCGCACAGGCCGCGACCTCCGCCGCCAATGACCCGTATGGAGACTGGACAGGCATGCTGGTGACAGACAAAGGCCGCGACTGCCCGACCGAAGGGCTGTCCTATATGCAGATCCAGCCCACACACATGATCTTTGTGCCCCAGATGGGCAATCTGGTCCTGCGTGGCGTCCCCAACAAGGAGCGTCAGCACTACCATGCCCAGCTCATTCTGACCGATGCCCGCAAGCAGCCTTTGCCCATCGTTTTTGAAGCCCATCCGATAGACGACACATTTGAGGGCATTTACGGAACACCGACCTGCCGCGCGCACATTACGCTGCGCCGCCCCGAGAACCATCCGCTGGATAACTTTTTGAACCGAAATTAAAAAAAAATCAAAAATATCATTTTTAGGGGTTGCCGAGGTCAGGATGCTCGGCTAAACACCCCCTCACGGCGCACCCGTAGCTCAACTGGATAGAGCACCAGACTACGAATCTGGGGGTTAGAGGTTCGAGTCCTCTCGGGTGCACCACATTTTTCCAAAAATAAAAATGCCTGAAACAGCCAACAGTTTTGTTGTTTTATACCTGTTCCAGAGCAGCACAACCAATCTGAACTGGCTCCCTTACCTTCATGGTAGCATGACGGGCTCCAGAACGTAACAGTGTGCAAAGCATATGCGCAGCCTAAAACAGGCACAGCAGTCTGCAAAAAAAAACCGGAACACTGCATAATGCTCCGGTTTTCACCAGTTTTTTACAAAACCTTATTGCGCAACCGGCCTGCACACCGCCTGAACAGGCTGACCATTCATGACTGCTACGGTAAAAGCTGCGGAATCCGCCATGGATGCCAGAACAGCCTGAGAGTGGTCCTGCCCCTTATACAGATGCGCCTGCACAACAGTACCTGCCTTGCAGGCGTCCTTGACCAGCATAAGCTGCCCTTGGGGGGCTACGTCCCTATCTGTCATGCCAATACCGACAAACAGCGGCACATCCAGCTTGAGCGTGGGGAACTGCATGCCTTTGAACGCCGGTGCCATCGCCTGTAACAGAGTAGGTTCAAACGCATTGGCGCGCGTCAGCCCTTCGGTTTTTATGCGCTCCATCAACGGGCGGGCGCATATTTCCGATGCGGCATGGAACGCGGGCATGGCGCGCGGCGTAAAGGCCTGTTCCGGGTTGAACGCGGGGTTAAGCCCGGCCTCGGATGCGCCCATCAGCAGGCCATAAGCCACAAGCGGATCTATGCCGCTTGCACTGTTCTGTGGTTTGGCATGCAGGACGGCCTTGATCACCTCAGGCGACATATAGGGAATACCCGTGGCCACCACCCCACGCACATGCAATGCCGGAGCGTAGACCGGGGCATAAGCTGCGGAAGCAAACGCCGCCCCCGCTCCCTGAGACTGCCCCACGATCATGATGTTGTTGCTCAGATCGGGCAGACCAGCCAGTGCAGCCCTTACCCCATCCAGCACACTGTAGGCTTCTGCCCGGGCGTTCAGATACGGATGTGTGCCATCGCTCCCCAAGCCCTGATAATCGGTAGCGACAATGGCAAACCCACGGCGCAGCCATTCGCCCAGATATGTCTGGTCCCGCGTGGAACGGGGATTAAGAGATGGGGCGCAACTCCTGGCGACCCCCACCGTCCCGTGTGCCCAGGCCACAATCGGCCAGCCGCCCTGTGGGGCTGGTCCTGCAGGGTAAATCACAACTCCTGTAACCGGCACCAACCCAATACCCGACACCCCATTGGTGGACAGATACTTAATGCCAAAAGCCGGACCACTCCCCGCAACCCCAAGCTCGGGTGCAAGCGGCTGGTGCTGCGTCAACGCGCCACAAACCGGCACAGGTGGAGCCGGCACCTGTGGTGCTGGCGTCTGGCACGCCGCCAGTGCCAGCAGGGAAACAGCAGCAACAAGACGTGGTATGGACTTCATGAAATACCCCTTGTACGGGGCTTATGCGCCCCACATTACAAAAAAGCGGCGGAAATACAGACATTCAGCCAGTTTTATGCCCGCAGAGTTTCATCATCCCGCCCCGGATGCAAGGACACAAAAAAACCAACACGTCCGTTACAGACCAGCTCAGGGAGCTTTGGTCACGCGCCAGATGGTATTCCCCACATCATCAGCGACAAGGAGCGCACCATTGCTGTCAATGGTAACGCCCACTGGTCGCCCATGCACATGCTCCTGATCAGGGGTCAGGAAGCCTGTCAGCACCTCCTGTGCCGCGCCATCGGGTTTGCCTGCGTTAAAAGGAATATAAATGACCCTGTAACCACTTTTGGGCCGCCGGTTCCAAGACCCGTGCTGCCCGACCATAACACCCTGACGCATGGCTTCAGGCAACAGCTGCGCGGCATCTGTAAATGTCAGGCCGAGGGATGCGGTATGCGGGCCAAGCGCATAATCGGGCACCAGCGCGGTGGCGACCAGATCGGGGCGTGGCGGGCGCACCCGCACATCCACATGCTGGCCATAATAGCTATAGGGCCAGCCGTAAAACCCTCCCTCCTGCACCGATGTCATGTAATCCGGCACAAGATCACTGCCAATTTCGTCACGTTCATTCACCGCAACCCATAAAGCGCCGGTTTTTGGCTCCCACCCCATTCCATTCGGGTTACGTAAACCTGTTGCATATGGCTCCAGCTTTCCGGTTTTCAGGTCCAGCCTGTCAATCCGTGCGCGACCTTCCTCCACCACCATGCCATGTTCGGCCACGTTACTGTTGGAACCGATGGTCACGTATAAAAACCGCCCGTCCGGACTGGCCAGAATGTTTTTGGTCCAGTGGTGGTTATACCCTGCGGGCAGATCAGCCACTTTTACAGGCTCGGCCGTAATGTGCGTATCCCCCGGATGATAGGGGAATTTTACAATGGCATTGGCATTTGCCACGTAAAGATCATTCCCGACCAGCGCCATGCCAAAAGGGGAGTAAAGCTGGTCCAGCAGAACCGTTTGCAGTGTGGCCGTCCCCTGCCCCTTTTCATCACGCAGCAGCATGATCCTGTTGGAGCTGGCCTCGCCTGCGCCAACAGCCCCCATAACAAAACTGGCAATACGGTTCTTGACTGTTTGTATATCCGTGCCCGGAGAATTGCTCTGGGCGACCAGCACATCCCCATTGGGCAAGACATAGAGCCAGCGTGGGTGGTCCAGCCCCGAGGCAAAAGCCGTAACACCAAGCCCGGGGGCGGGAACGGGGTGTTCTCCATTCCTCCAGCCTATGGGATTGGCAATGTTGACCGTAGGCAGGAGTCGTGGCGCGGGGGCAGGCAGCACAGGGGTTAGTCCCATACCCTGTTCAACAGTAAGCCCTGCGTGCTCCGTACGGGCATACTGAACAACGCCACCAACCACGGCAGCCAACGTAACCAGAGCACTCCCCGCCACCCATATGCTTCGAGACCCCATCAATCCGCCCTCCATACAATGCGCAACACACAGACCATGATACCCCGAACGCAGCATGCGGGCGCGGGTTTGCACGGCAAAAACCGTGGTGGCAGGCGGCTCACAGGAACGGCCTGCATGATATAACACGAAATTTTATTGCATCTTCGCACAGGAGCACGCGTTACTTCAAACGCTCTCTCCATCACGAGAGAGGTACAACGCCTTGTTTGAGAACAATCATGTTCATACAGCCTCTTGCTCCTGTGGGTCACAGCCTGCTGCTTTCCTTTATTGTTGCAGCCTGCCCCATTCTTGTTACCCTGTTCCTTATGGGTGTTTTGCGCCGCCCTGCCTGGCAGTCCTCTCTTGGAGGGCTGACCGTGGGGCTGGTTATTGCCATCGGCCTGTGGGGCCTGCCTCCCGCACTGGCTGTGGCCAGCATAACCAACGGTATGGTTTTTTCGCTCCTGCCCGTCATGTGGATCGCGTTATGCGCTCTGCTGCTGTTCAACGTGGCCGTGCATAACGGACGGTTTGACGCGTTCAGGGGCTGGATCATCCGGCATGTTCCCAATGACCGGCGCATTATCCTGATCGTGCTTGGCTTCTGCTTCAGCGCAGCGCTGGAAGGTGTTGCCGGGTTTGGCACGCCTGTTGCCATTACAAGCGCTTTGCTGATCATGCTGGGCTTTCCCGCACTGGACGCGCTGACCTATGTGCTCATCTTCAATTCCGCACCTGTGGCTTTTGGGGGTTTGGGAATTCCCGTAACCGTGCTGGGCTCCATTACCGGACTGCCGCCAGATGTGCTTGGGGCCACCATTGGCCGCCAGCTGACCCCCTTTGCCTGCCTTATTCCGTTTTATGTTATGGCGCTTTACGGTGGGTGGCGCTCCATACGGCAGACATGGCCCATTCTGCTCGTAGCCGGTGGCAGCTTTGCCGTGACCCTGCTCGTCATTTCTGGCGCGGGGCTGTACAGCCTGAGCAACGTGCTGTCTTCCAGCGTGTCTCTGGTCGCCAGCATTGTGTTCCTGCGCTTCTGGCAGCCTGCGCCGGACCCGGCATACGCCATAGACCTCAGCCAGATCAATGCGGAAAAACCTGCCAGCGCAGCCCCCGTACCACTCTGGCAGGGCTGGATTCCGTGGGTTACGGTTATTGCCGTGGTCATTGCATGGGACGCGCTGCACGTTGCCCGTATTGGCGCGCTGCCCATACACTGGCCGGGGCTGGACAATGCCGTTTTCATATCACTGTACAAATCCGTTTATGCCGCGGTCTGGAAGTTTGAACCCCTTGGCACGGGCACGGCCATTCTGGTTTCCGCCATTCTGAGCGCCCTGTTCACCCGCACCACGCTACACCAGTTTGGCGCGGCCATCGCCACAACCTTACGGCAGGCGTGGCTGGCCGTTGTGACCGTAGCCTTGACCATTGGCCTGGCGTTTTTGATGAACTATTCGGGCATGACCTACACACTGGGGTATGCGGTGTCTTCCACTGGCATGTTCTTCCCGCTTGTGTCGGTCTTTCTGGGCTGGGTGGCCGTTTTCCTGACTGGAAGCGACACATCGGGCAATGCGCTCTTTGGCAACCTTCAGGTTGCTGCCGCACACCAGCTCTCGCTTGATCCTGTTCTATTTGCCTCGGCCAATTCCTCTGGCGGAGTTATGGGCAAGATGATCTCGCCCCAGAACATTACCACCGGCGTATCCGTAACCTCGCTCAAAGGACAAGAGGGTGTTGTGCTGGCCCGCACATTCAAGCACAGCCTGTTCCTGACCTTCTGTATAGGTGTGCTGGTGGTTATCCAGCAGTTTGTCCTGCGCTAGCACCACCACGCCAGCGCATCCCTGCCAAGGGAAGCGCTGGCCCATCCAGCTTCAGGCTACTGGTTGCAGGATATGCACCTGGAAGGGCGCTTCAAGCAGCCCTTCCAGCGCGGCGGCCAGTTGTTTGAAGTGCGGTGTTTCCATATGGTCGGCCAGAGCCTGCCGGCTTGCCCAGCGTTCAATAAAAATCAGTGTCTGCGGATTATCCAGATCACGGTTGGGCACATACTGGCGGTTTGTCGCCTCCGCGCGGGACGCGGGCACACAGGCCGCCATGGCTTTTGCAACCGCATCCTCGCAGCCCATTTTGGTCTTGAGAATGGCAACAACCGTAATTTCATCGCTCATGGGTAAAACCTTATGTCTTCTCAAAAAGGGATAATACCGGGCATGATAGAAAACTGACACCACCCTGACTACCAGCTTATTGCCCTGTTTTTGCACGTTCATGTGCACTGCCGCGCATTTGCTGGCTTGGAGGGAGCAGGTACGCCCTTTATAGTCCTGCCAAGCCCCACCCCATGGTGGGCCGGTTTTCTGCCCTGCTCCACCAGGGCGCAGACCGCCCTGATCTCTGGCCCCTCACGCACCGGATTGACTTTTCCATGCTTCCTGTTCTGATGTTCCCACAGTTCGACCCGGTGCTGGTGCATTTCGGGCCATTGGCCATTCGCTGGTATGCGTTATCCTATATTCTAGGCATTGTGCTGGGCATCATGCTGCTCCGTAAACTGCTGGCCCTACGCCCGCGCGCTGGCACAGCCGAACTGGCGGACGACTTTTTAACATGGGTGACCATTGGCGTGCTTGTGGGGGGGCGGCTTGGTTACGTGTTGTTCTATCAGCCCAGCTATTACCTCAGCCATCCGCTCTCCATACTGGAAGTGTGGCACGGAGGCATGTCCTTTCATGGGGGAGCTCTCGGGGTCATTACCGCCATGGTGCTGTTTACGTGGCGGTATAAACTCAACTTTCTGGCTTTTGCAGACCGCGTGACCGTGGCTGTCCCCATCGGACTGGGGCTGGGGCGTCTGGCCAACTTCATTAACGGAGAACTCTGGGGCCGCGAGGCTCCGGCAAACCTGCCCTGGGCCATGATTTTTCCCACAGGGGGGCCAATTCCACGCCATCCTTCCCAGCTTTATGAATCCCTGACCGAAGGGCTTTTGCTGTTTTTAATCCTGTTTACCGTCTCCCGTCGTCAGTCGGTGCGGGAACATCCTGGTTTTCTGGCTGGCATGTTCTTGACAGGATACGGCTGCGCACGATCTTTTTGCGAGTTTTTTCGCGAGCCGGATTCCTTTCTCGGCTACCTGCCCGGCGGCATTACCATGGGGCAGTTACTCTGCCTGCCCATGCTGGTCACGGGCATCGGCCTGATGCTGTATGCCCGCCGCCAGCCCATTTATGCAGGTCTGCCCGACCCGCACGATCAACCCGCTGAAAAAAACTGAACGGACCTATGGCACCACACATCTACCACGCAGAGCGGCTGGACCACTTTATGGCGCGGGTAAACGCCCAGTATTACGCCGAAACACCGTTCCTGTCGGACTTTATTACCGCACCAGAAATTTCTCAGGTTTTTGGTGAACTGCTCGGTGCGTGGGCCATTACGGTATGGCAGGGCATGGGTAGCCCCGCCAGAATCATTCTGGCCGAGGCAGGTCCGGGGCGGGGCACGCTCATGGCCGATGCGCTGCGTGTCATCATCCGTCAGGCTCCTGCCATGGCGCAGGCGCTCAATGTGCATCTGGTCGAAACATCCCCCCGCCTGCGGCAGGTGCAGGCGGAAATACTGCACCCCTACACGCAGCCTGTGTGGCACAAACATGTTGATGATATACCCGCAAGCCCCATGATCCTGCTGGCCAACGAGTTCCTGGACGCCCTGCCCGTGCGGCAGTTCATCCAGACCAGCACGGGCTGGCATGAGCATTATGTGGCCAACAAAACTCTGGAGCTGATCTCCTGCGCGCCCCCCACCCTGCCAGACAGCCGCGTGCTCGAGCCCAATACGGTTGTGGAAGTATGCGAACAGGCCCAGCATATTGTGCGCGACCTTGCCCACAGATTTACCCATTCCCCCGGTGTGGCGCTGTTTATTGATTATGGGCACGACACAAGTTCAACCGGGGATTCACTCCAGGCCCTGCGCCATGCTCGCCCGACCCACCCGCTTCAGGCGGAGGAAGGTGAGGCAGACCTGACCACCCATGTGGATTTTACAGCCCTGCTTGCCGTAGCCCGCAAAGCCGAGGCCGCCACTTACGGGACCGAAAACCAAGGGGATTTCCTGCAGCATCTGGGTATTATGGAACGCACCGAGCAACTGGCGCGCAACGCAGCGCCGCAGGATGCAGCCATGCTGCGCTCGGCCGCAAACCGGCTGGTCGCACCAGATAAAATGGGGCATCTGTTCAAGGTCATGGCTCTGGCCAGTCCCTCCCTGCCTACTCCTCCTGGCTTTACGAAAGGTCCGGTTGCATGAGCTGCTCCTCCACCGTCCCCACCGGTCTGGCCCCCCTGACCAGCCCCCTGCTGGGGCCGGCCCGGCATGGTTTTTTTACGCGTGAAGGCGGTGTTTCCAGCGGCCCATATGCCAGCCTGAACTGCTCCACCCGCTCGGGAGACAGTGCAGAAAATCTGGCTCATAACCGCCAGCTTGTTGCCAGCCATCTGGGTGTGCAGGCAGGCTGTCTGCTGGGCGTCACTCAGGTACATGGCCCGGTCGTTATAACCGCCACCAGCCCGTGGCCCGCAGGCACCGGCGCTGCGGCAGATGCGCTGGTAACCAGCAACCCCGAACTGGCCATAGGTGTGATTACGGCAGACTGTGCTCCGGTGCTGTTCAGCACCGCGCAGGGCAACGTTGTTGGTGCGGCCCACGCAGGCTGGCGCGGCGCGTTAAGTGGTGTGCTGGAAGCGACAATAGAGGCCATGCTGCCCCTTGGCGCCGTGCGCGAGGATATCCGCGCCGTGGTTGGCCCCTGCATTGCACAGGAAAGCTACGAAACCGCCGAAGACATGCACACCGCCATTACCAGCACCGACAAGCAGGCTGCCCGTTTTTTTGCCCCTGGCAAACAGGCAGGCCATTACCAGTTTGATCTGGCCGGGTGGTGCGTCTTTCGTCTGCAACGCGCAGGACTCAAACATGTCGCCGCTCTGGGAGTGGATACACTGAGTGACGAGACACGTTTTTTCAGCCACCGGCGGCGCACGCTGGCTGGAGGCGGCCCCATTGGACACCAGATTTCTGGTATCGCCACAGGACCCCGCAACGGATGAAACGCCGCCAGCAGCCCTTACGTCTTGCTCTCTCCTGTTCTGCTCTGCTTTTACTGAGCGGCTGCCTTGATGTGCCCCACCCCTTTGCACATTCAGGCAAAAACGGACCAGGACTAGCCGCCAATGCCCCACCTGCACGGCTGGATGTACCCACACCTCCCAATGTTCTGCTCTCAGACGCCAATGCCAGTTTATGGGCCAAGAGTGTCGCTCAGGCACTTCTCCAGCAGACCATTCCCGCCATAGCCCAACCCACACGCAAAGGGGACTGGTGGCTAAGCATGAAGGCCGAACTGCGCAATGGGCAGGTTGTGCCCATTTATACGGTCATGACCCCCAAGAACACGGTCCGGGCCACGCAGGAGGGCCAGCCGATCCCTGTAGAACAATGGTCTGCGGGAGATGGGTCATTCTTCACACTGGTCGCACAGGATGCAGCCAACCGCGTTACCGCAGTCCTGACGGGTATTCAGGCTGATGATATGGACAAAGACCCGCACAGCCTTAAGCACCGCGCGGCACGAGTGTATTTTACAGGTGTCAGCGGCGCTCCGGGCGATGGCAATACATCACTCGCACAAGCCTTTATCGCATCGTTCAGGGATAGTGAGGATACAATCCAGAACTCGGCCAAAAATGCTGACTTTATTGTAACCACGACCGTAAAACTCACGCCCGGTCCGGCTGGCACTACGGGCCACCCTCAGGATCACATCGAAATTGTCTGGCATGTTGTGGACGCAAACGGCAAGGAAGCCGGGGCAGCCACACAACTGCATGACATAGACGCCCATTCGCTCGACCAGTATTGGGGAGATGTAGCCGTAGCGGCAGCGCAGGAAGCCGCTGCGGCGACAAAACAGATTATTGACCGCTATTCCGGCCGGGACAATATCCCTCTTGCCGCGCCCGGCACGCCCAAGCCTGCTACTGCGGTCCCTTCTTCCGCGCCTCCCCCACGCAGACCAGCGCAGGCAGGAAGCCAGCAACCACCAGCCTAGAGGCGGGATTCTGGTGAGATCACGACACATCCGCTCAGTTTGCGGCATGCCCCCACTGCATCAGTATGCGACAGGTTGGTGAGGCGGGCACGGTACAAGCGCCCTGTTTTTGCCTGCACCACAGCAATTTGCACTCGCGCGCCTGAAAGAGACGTATTCTGGTGCTGTGCCCGCCCCGATGCCTGCTGCGCCAGTGCAGCGGAGCCAAAAGCACCAACCTGAATGGCCCAGTTTCTGGCATCCACACTCCGCACCTTCCTACCCAGCAAGGGAGCAGGTTCCGCATGCGCACTGGAGAACAGGCGTAAACTCCCCCCTTTCCGCCCACCCGCCACGGCTACCCGGGCAGGTTCGGAGTCAGACACCCCCGATTCGGTCAGAGGTGCGGGGATATATCCGGCATCATCCGCTTCCGTTTCCTCCGCCTGAGCAACCTGTACCGGTGTGCCAGAGAGGGGCTGCGCGCCTGCTCCCAGCCGTTTGGCCCATATGGCACGCACATCTGACGAGCTTTCAGTCAACCCATCCACCCTTGTTTTACGTGAAACAGGGTGCCAGTCCTGCCCATAGGAAGCCGGGGACGCGCCGGTATTATCGGCAGCATCATCCCCAATGGCGTCCGCCACCTGTACGGGCTGCATACCTCCTTGCTGCCTGCCCGACCACGCGGCCTGCACAGCGCTTATGCCACCTGCATTCCGCCCGGCTCCGCTGCCGATCGCCCTTTGCGTAAACGAATCATGGCTCGCCACCTGCATATCGGCCTGAGAACGATTAACTGGCGAAATGCCGACAATACGCCGCCCGATGGAGGCCACATAATTCCGCGTCTCACGCGGGAGGGTACGGTTACGGGTTATAAAATCTTCCAGACGTCCGGGCCCGGCATTATATGCCGCCAAAAAGCCGGGAGAGCCGTAGACATCGTATAACTGCCGCAAATAGGCAGTCCCTGCCATAATGTTATCGTGCGGTTCGTAAGCATCTCCGCCCAGATTATACGCGGCGCGCATTTCATCATAGGTTGGAGGCATCAGCTGCATCAGGCCCATGGCACCGGGGCCGGATGTAACCAGCTGGCCATCATGGAAGAGCCTGCCGCCGGATTCCTGCTGGATAACGGCGCGCACCCATTCTTCAGGCACATCAAAACGTTTGGAAGCTTCGCGGATATATGGTCCCCACGGATCTTCTGTCGGACCGGGAGGCGCATAGTAGGAGCGTGCATGGGCACGGTAGAACTCGGCCTCCTGCGCGATGGGAACATCCGTATCGCTCCCACCGGGCTGGCCGGCGCATGCCGCCAGCACGGCCAGAAGCCCCAGTGCGAGTACACCCCTGACACCACGCCCAAACCTGCCGGAAGCGCTCCGGACGGCACAACAGTCCTGCATCCTGAAAAGGGGCCGTCTGCCTGTCATGCTGTTTTATCCATCCTTGCCGTGGCACAGGAAATCTGGCCTGCGCCATGCCTATTCCCACATGACCGGACCAGAAAATACGACCATGTGTTTATACGGGCCATACCCCACATGCAAGAAAACGCTCCACCACCACCCAGGCGCCCTGTGGCGACACCGGACTGACTGCAAGCAAACAACACGAACATGCCTATTTTATCCATGGGCTGGCCAGACAATACCAAAATTCCCAGCCGATGACTGTGCCCTTCAACTTGGCTTATTTTATGGCACGCGCTCCCACATGCAACAATTCTGATTATTGTGGCCCCGGCCACCACATGCCACAGGCGGCTTTTACAAAAAGCGGATGAACTTGAGCAGAAACCACGTTCCCATCATGATCAGAAAACACAATCCACCCGCATCCACCGTGCCCCACCGACCATCGGTCAGGAACATGCCGCCCGTATTCATGCCAAAAAAGCCGGTTACCAGCGTTGCAGGGAGCATCAGGATGGTACCCACGGTCAAAATATACAACCGGCGGTTGGTTTCTTCTGCCTGATTGGATGTCAGCTCATCCTGCAGGGAACGGGCCCGGTCCTGAAGGGCCAGAAGGTCATCGAGCGCAGCATGAACCTGCCGGTGCGAGCGGTCCTTCAGATCATCCTCAGCCCATTCGGGCAATTCAAGTTCTTCATCGCGAAAAATCCGGTCAACGGGAGCCAGCACCCGCCGTAATTCCGTAGAGCGGCGGCGCACCATACCCAGCAGGCCGCTCATACGGCCCAGATCCGTATCCCGGTCCAGCATCAGCAGCACATCCTCCGCCCGGTCAAGCTGGTCATCCAGACGGGCAAAGTCACGCCGCAGCGTATCGGCAAATTCCAGCAGGGCACGGTCCACCACCTTGGCGGGGGAGCGTGGCACCAGCCCGCGCTTGAGTTCGTGGAATACAACCCCAAGAGCGGGAATGGGGTGACGACGGGTGGTCAGCAGCAGATCGGGCTCAAGGGTGAACCGCCATGTGCTGACGTTACGATCGTCATCGGTGGACGTATCATCAAACGCGGGGAGTGCGCCAAAAACAATATCCCCCTCGTTTTCCAGCCGGGTGCTGCGTTCCAGATTGGTCAGAACCTGCCGCACTTCCTCGGGCAGGGAGGGAATGGTCTCGATCTGATGGCGTGACATGGTGTGGACAATATCGAAATGAAACCACGCCCATCCTGCGCCCTCGGCAAACTCGGGGGGGAAGTTCCCGGTTGTCAGGCGGTGAACCACCACATCGCGCTCAAGTTCCTGCGGCTCCTGACCGGGGCGGCAGTAAATGGCCCAGACCAGACCATCGCGCAGCAGGGTTCCCCCCTCAGAAAGCAGATCTGTCAGTTGAGACAAGGTGGTTCCAGCCAATTCCGATCTCCCTGCTCTGCCAGTCTGTTATGGGGGTGTTTTTCCAATGCACCGCAATCATCTGATTCTGCGGCAATGAAGGCGCCAAAAAACGCTACAACACGCACAAGCCACACAAAAAGGGGAGAGGTCAACCACCTCTCCCCTGTCTGGCGCGTTATTTAAAGAGAACGTATTGTTGGTCGGCGCGGCACATTCCCCCGCTCCTGCCGGGGCCGGGCGGCACCACTGGGGCGGTTGGACTTAAGAACAGGAGCCGCCGTTAGTTCAGCCTCAAGCTGGGCGATACGCTTGCGGACACTCTCCTTCAGTGCTGGAGAGGTGTGGGACTTCATGGCAGCCAGCGTTTCCTTCAGGTCACGCAGTTGCTTCTGTTTTTCCGGCAGAGAGCGCCGGATTGGCTGGTTATCAGACATCTGGCCGCGAAAAGCGCGCATGAACAGACCCTCCATCAAATCAAGACCGTGCGGCGGGGTGTGCGGCACGGTTTATGTCTTAAAAATTTAATACCTGACCGGCCTTGTCACACCTGCCGCGCACAGTGCACGGCACTGGCCCGACCAGGATCGTAACGGCTGGACAAATGACCAGACAGTTTTTACGAATTACGAAGAACACTGTCGCGCAACACATCAAGCAAGGCCTGACACTGCTCTTGCGTTCCAACCGTAATGCGCAACCACGCCATTGTGCGTTCACCCTTGAGGTGGCGGACAAGAATGGCCCGGGCTCTCAACTGTGCTGCGAGTTCTCCTGCATCACGATCAGGATGGCGAGTGTAAACAAAGTTTGCCATGGAGGGCAAGACTTCAAAACCAAGTTCACGCAGTCCATCGCTCAGCATCGTGCGGCTGCCCATGACCCGCTCCACACTTTTGGCGAACCACTCCTCATCCTCCACAGAGGCCAGAGCACCGGCCTGCGCCAGACGGTCCAGCGGGTAGGAATTAAAGCTGTCCTTGACCCGCACCAGAGCTTCAACCAGATCAGGCTGCCCAAAGGCAAAGCCCACCCGCGCCCCCGCCAGCGCGCGGGATTTGGAGAAAGTCTGCACAACCAGCAGATTAGGATAATCGCGGACCAGTTCCACCGCACTTTGCGCACCAAAATCCACATAGGCTTCATCTACCAGCACCACCCGCTCGGGGTGCATGTCCAGCAGTTGGCGTATGGCATCCAGCCCCAGTGCAATACCCGTTGGCGCATTGGGGTTGGCAATCACCACACCGCTGCACGGGCCTGCGTAGTCCTCCACCGCAATGCCCATATCCGCACGCAATGGCACCATGCGGTAAGGCAGTTTGTACAGCCCGCAGTAAACCTTGTAAAAACTGTAACTGACATCGGGGAAGAGCAGCGGCTCCCCGTGTGCGAACAGGGCCTGGAACGCGTGAGCCAGCACCTCGTCCGAACCATTGCCAACAAACACATGGTCCGCACCCAGCCCCACGCGCTGGCCCAGTGCCGTGCGCAGTGCCAGCGCCTCCGGGTCAGGGTACAGGCGCATGCTGTCATTGGTGGCCACCTTTATGGCCTCCAGCGCACGGGGGGACGGGCCATAGGGTGATTCATTGGTGTTCAACTTGATCAGATTGGCAATTTTTGGCTGCTCACCCGGCACATAAGGCGTCAGGGTGTGAACAAGAGGACTCCAGAAACGGCTCATTCCGATCATTCCATGCACAAAAGTTGAACGGCCTGCGCTGGCAGGCCGTTGCTCAAAAAAAACTCAGTCAAAAAATTCAGGAACGGCACAGCCATGCAGCCATACCCCTGCGTCAGGCTCAGGCGGAAACGCCTATCGCCTTTTTCATATCCTGCAACAATGCGCCATTACCCTGCCGCTGGGCCAGATCCAGAGCGTTCAGCCCCTCCCCATCACGCAGCAGCACATTGGCCTGTGCCTCCAGCAGCACACGGGCCACATCATCCCGCCCGAACATGACTGCAAACATAAGCGGCGTGCGCCCTACGGCATTGGCGGCATCCACCTCTGCACCCGCACCAAGCAGCATGCTCACCAAGGCGACATCCCCTTTAAACGCCACACCAGAAAGGGCGGTTGAGCCTTTTTCATCTTGCAGGTTCGGGTCTGCTCCACGGTCCAGCAGCACACGCACTGCATCCCTGTGCCCATTATAGGCGGCCAGAATAAGGGGGGTGTAGCCCTTTTCCACCCTGAGGTTCGGGTCCATGCCCGCTTCCAGAAAACGGACCAGAAGATCCGCATCTCCTTCTCTGGCTGCATTGATGAACAGGGCTTCCACCTGCTCCCGCGTAAAAGCCTGCCCGCCTTCTCCGGCAGCCGGATTGGCGGGGGCCTGCCCGGACTGCGTCCGTGTAGACTCTTCTGTCATGGCTGACCTCCGGAAAAAACGGTTTATCCTGATCAGGGCAGCATCCTGCCCCGCGCGATCGTACGCCTGATTGCGTGAGCGTTCCATTTTGCCACACTCCCCACCCACCGCAAAGCAACTTGTTGGCATATGGCAGGCAGGGAACATGGCAGAACAACAACTCTTTTGATATAATGGGTTGAACTGGATAACTCCGCAAGGGTTCCGCTCCCGGCAAGCTCATCTCTTGCCGAAAAATGCAGAACCGTGGAATTGTGCAAAAACGTCTTTTAATGGGGTCTCATGCACAGGCCCCGACCCTATATTTGCGGGCTTTGGCACTAAAGCCCAGCTGGAGGACAGGCCCGCTATGCGCGTTTCTTTTTCTACCCCCCTGCGTGCACCTGCCGGGGCAGAAGCCGGTAAAGTGAACAGCCCCGATACGCTGTGCATCAACACCATTCGCACCCTGGTGATGGATGCCGTGCAGAACGCCAACTCCGGACACCCCGGCGCAGCCATGTCCATGGCACCCATTGCCTACACCCTGTGGCAGAACACCCTGAACTACGACCCGACAGCGCCGCTCTGGCCCAACCGTGATCGCTTTGTGCTGTCCATCGGCCATGCCTCCATGCTGCTTTACGCGCTCATCCATGTTGCAGGCATCCGGCAGGTCACAAACGGCAGGGTCACGGACGAACCTGCGCTGAGCGTGGAAGACCTTCGCCAGTTCCGCCAGTTCGGCTCCAGAACACCCGGCCACCCCGAATATGGCCACACAACGGGGGTGGAAACCACAACAGGGCCACTGGGCGCAGGCTGCGGCAACTCCGTAGGCATGGCCATTGCCGAAAAATGGCTGGCCGCACGCTACAACATGCCCGGCTTTACGCTGTTCGACCACCACGTGTACACCCTGTGCGGGGATGGAGACATGATGGAAGGCGTGTCCAGCGAGGCCGCCTCCCTTGCTGCGCATCTGGAGCTGGGCAACCTGACATGGATTTATGATTCCAACCGGATTTCCATCGAAGGCTCGACCGATGTTGCGTTTACCGAAAACGTAGCCGAACGCTTTGCCGCCTACGGCTGGCAGGTGCTTGAGCTCAAGGATGCCAACGACACAGCCGCATTTCTGGAGCTACTGGCCCAGTCCAGAGCGCAGACCAGCAAACCAACCCTGATTATTGCGCACTCGGTTATCGCATGGGGCGCTCCGCACAAGGCTGGCAAGGCATCCGCCCACGGTGAACCGCTGGGCGCGGAAGAAGTGCGCGAAACCAAAAAATTCCTGAACTGGCCCGAAGACAGCAGCTTTGCCGTACCCGACGCCGTTCTGCCGCATATGCGCGCAGGACTTGGCGCACGCGGCCTGGCCGCACGCACGGCATGGGAAAAACTGTTTGCGGACTACCGCAACGCCCACCCGGAAAAAGCGGACGAACTGAACGCCATTTTCAGCGGTACCCTGCCCGAAGGCTGGGATACGGATATTCCGCTTTACCCCGCAGACGCCAAGGGCATTGCTTCGCGCGCCAGTTCGGGCGAGGTCCTGAACGCCGTTGCAGGCCGCCTGCCGTGGCTGCTGGGCGGGTCGGCCGATCTGGCCCCCTCCACTAAAACGCTGCTCAAGGGGCAGGACAGTTTTCAGCCCGCCAGATGGGGTGGCAGCTATGCTGGCCGCAACTTCCATTTTGGTGTGCGTGAACACGCCATGGGCGCCATTGTCAATGGCATGGCCCTGTATGGCCTGCGCCCATATGGGGCAGGGTTCCTGATCTTTTCGGATTACATGAAGGCGCCCATCCGCCTGTCCGCCCTTATGGGGCTGCCAGTGACCTATATTTTCACTCACGATTCCATTGGTGTCGGCGAGGATGGGCCAACCCACCAGCCCATTGAACAACTGGTGCAACTGCGCGCAACCCCCGGCCTGATCACCCTGCGCCCGGCAGATGCCAATGAAGTGGCCGAAGCGTGGCGCTATCTTATTACCAACCGCTCTGGCCCTGCGGCACTGGCCCTGAGCCGCCAGGACCTGCCTACCCTGGACCGCACACGCTATGCTCCGGCTTCTGGTCTGGCAAAAGGCGCCTACGTGCTGGCCAGCAGCGCACAGACCCCAAAGGTCATCCTGATTGCAACAGGCAGCGAACTGTCGCTGGCAGTAGAAGCATATGAAACCCTGAGTGCTCAGGGTGTGCCCGCCCGCGTGGTATCCATGCCAAGCTGGGAGCTGTTTGAAGCGCAGCCACAATCTTACCGCGAAAGCGTTCTACCTTCCGCCGTTACGGGGCGCGTGGTGGTAGAAGCGGGCTCCCCCATTGGCTGGGACCGTTACGCTGGCCCCACCGGCACCATTCTTGCCATGAACGGTTTTGGCGCGTCCGGCCCGGCCAGCCAGCTGCTCAGGCACTTCGGCTTTACGGTGGATGCTGTTGTCAACGCCGCCCGCAAACAGGCAGGCTGAACCAGACAGCCCCTCTGGCGTAACGCTTACAGGACTAAAGCCCGGCGTCTGCCAGACAGCAGCCGGGCAGGATAAGGATATGCACGTATGACCGCCTCTGTGCCAACAGGCAGCAACCCATTACAGGCCCTGGCCACGGTCCATCAGTCCCCTTGGCTGGACTTTATCCGCCGCTCCTTCGTGGAGGACGGCTCACTGGCCAGGCTGGTACACAGTGGCGACATACGCGGCGTAACCTCCAACCCGGCCATCTTCCAGAAAGCCATGGGAGAAGGCACGGAATATGACCCGCAGATATGCGATATTCTGACGCATGAAACACTCTCCCCCGGTGCTCTGTATGAACGGCTTGCCGTGGCCGACATTCAGGCTGCCGCCCATGTTCTGGCCTCCGTTTACGACCAGACCAAAGGCCGGGACGGATTTGTAAGTCTTGAGGTCTCTCCCTATCTGGCGCGGGACGAAGCCGGGACGGCGCATGAGGCAAAACGGCTGTGGGCCGATGTAAACGCCCCCAACCTGATGATCAAAATCCCTGCGACGCCGCAGAGCATTCCGGCCATCCGCCAGAGCATTGCGGCGGGGATTAACGTTAACGTCACGCTCATTTTCTCACTCGCAGCCTATGCGGATGTGGTGGAAGCATGGCTGAGCGGGCTGGAAGACCTCAAGGCCCAGGGGGGCGACCTGTCACGCGTGGCTTCTGTGGCCTCGTTCTTTGTCAGCCGGATTGATGGCAAGATTGATGCCGCCATAGACCAGCGGATCCAGGCAGGGGACAAGGATGCAGGGCACCTCCAAAACCTGCGCGGCAAGGTAGCCATTGCCAACGCCAAAATGGCCTATGCCTACTGGCAGAACATCATGCAGACCCCGCGCTGGAAAGCACTGGAAGAAGCCGGGGCACAGACCCAGCGCCTGCTATGGGCCTCCACCGGCACCAAAGACAAAGCCTATAGCGATGTGCTGTACGTGGACACGCTGATCGGCTCGCAGACAGTCAACACCCTGCCCCCCGCCACCATGGACGCCTTCCGCGATCATGGCACGGTCAGCGAAAGCCTGACACAAGGCGTTGCTGAAGCCCGCAGGGTGATGGAAGAGGCAGAACGCCTCGGCCTTGATCTGGATGGCGTAACCGCCGCGCTGCTCAACGAAGGTGTGAGCGCGTTTGAAGATGCGTTTGATGCTCTCCTTGGTTCCGTTGCCGCCAAACAGATTGCCCTGATGGGTAACAGGCTGAGCACTTCCAGAACCAGCCTGCCAGCCGACCTGCAAACGGCGCTGGACGCAGGGCTGGAGGCATGGCGCCAGAATGGCACCATCCGCCGTCTGTGGCGCAAGGATGCTTCCGTATGGACCGGCAACTCCGAATCCGACTGGCTGAACTGGCTGGATGTGGTGGACGAACGGCTGGCCCATGTGGGCGAGCTGGAGGCGTTTCAGGCCGAGGTCAAGGCGCGCGGCTTCAAACAGGTGCTGCTGATGGGCATGGGCGGCTCCAGCATGGGGCCCGAAGTGCTGGCCATGACCTTTGGCAAGCACGAAGGCTTTGGCCACCTGTATGTGCTGGACAGCACGGACCCGCAGCAGGTTGCAGCCTTTGAGCGCAAGATAGACCCCGAGCACACGCTGTTTATTGTTGCCTCCAAATCTGGCAGCACGCTTGAGCCCAATATCATGCTGGCCTATTTTCAGGACCTGGCCAAACGCGCCCTCAAGGATAAAGCGGGCTCGCATTTTGTAGCCATTACGGACCCCGGCTCCAAGCTGGAGGTACTGGCCCGGCAGGAAGGGTTCTGGAAAGTTTTTGCAGGCGACTCCAGAATTGGCGGACGCTATTCCATTCTCTCCAACTTCGGGCTTGTGCCAGCCGCCGCCGCTGGCGTGCCCATCCGCCTGTTTTTGGAAGATGCGCTGCGTGGCGTACGTCTGTGCGATGCCAGCGTGCCGCCAGCGCTCAACCCCGGTGTACAGCTTGGCACGCTTATGGGAGTTGCCGCGCAGGCACTGGGGCGTGACAAGCTCAGCATTATCGCCACCCCCCAGATCGCAAGTTTTGGCGCATGGCTGGAGCAGTTGGTGGCGGAATCCACGGGCAAGCACGGCAAGGGCATTATTCCGGTTGATAACGAAACTCTGGGTGGCCCCAGCCGCTACGGCCACGACCGCCTGTTCGTCTACCTGCGTCTGGCCCCCGAACACCGGCATGAGCAGGATGAGGCCATTGCAACCCTGATCGAAGCCGGGCAGCCGGTTCTGACCATCACTTTGCACAACAAGCGCCAGATTGCGCAGGAGTTTTTCCGCTGGGAGGTCGCAACTGCTGTTGCTGGCGCTTTTCTGGGCATTGACCCGTTTGACCAGCCCGATGTGGAATCCACAAAAATCGAAACCCGCAAGCTGACCGCAGCGTACGAACAGACCGGCGCGCTGCCTGCACAGGCTCCGTTTGCCGAATTCGGACCTCTTGCCTTTTATACGGACCTCACCAATGCCGCCGCTGTAAAGGCCGAGAGCGCCTCTGGCATTCTCAAAGCGCATTTTAACCGTGTAAAACCGGGTGACTACGTGGCCCTGCTCGCCTTTATCGAGCGCAACCGCGAAACGGCGGAATGGCTCCAGCATATCCGCCTGCATGTACGCGACGCCAAAACAATTGCTACCTCAACAGGTTTTGGGCCACGCTTCCTCCACTCCACAGGGCAGGCCTATAAAGGTGGCCCCAATACAGGTGTATTCCTCCAGATTACGGCGGACAATGCGCGTGACCTGCCCGTGCCGGGCACCAGCTACACGTTTGGCGTGGTCAAAACTGCGCAGGCCCGTGGTGATTTTGACGTGCTGAGCGAGCGTAACCGCCGCGCTCTGCGCGTGCATATCCGTGGCAATCTGAAGGAAGGGCTTGCGACACTGGCCGCCGCCCTGCATGACGCCCTGTCATAAAGACTGAAAGCAGGAGAAAGATCATGCAGATAGGCATTGTTGGTCTGGGCAGGATGGGGGGCAATATTGCCGTCCGCCTGACACGCTTTGGGCACGACGTTATTGTATACGATCAGGACCCCGCAGCGGTGGAAAAAACACTTGCACGGGCAGAACCCGGCCGCGCAGCAGGGGCAGACAGTCTGGCCGATGTTGTTGCACAGTTACACGGCCCCAGAAAAACTGTTTGGTCCATGCTTCCTGCTGGCGACATTACGGAAGAAACCGTTATGTCCCTTGCCGGGTTAATGGGCCGGGGCGACATCGTGATTGATGGCGGCAACACCTACTACAAGGACGACATTCGCCGCGCGAAGGTGCTGGCCGAAAAAGGGATTGATTACCTGGATATCGGCACATCCGGTGGCGTGTGGGGGCTGGATCGGGGCTACTGCATGATGTACGGCGGTGCCAAAGAAGCCGCTGACCATATTGACCCCATTCTGGCAGCCCTTGCTCCGGGCATGGGCGACATTCCCCGCACCCCCGAGCGCGACCGCGATGGGCTGGACCCTCGGGCCGAGCAGGGGTACCTGTATTGCGGTCCGGCGGGTTCTGGCCATTTTGTCAAAATGGTCCATAACGGCATTGAATACGGTATGATGCAGGCTTTTGCAGAAGGCTTTGACGTCATGTACCGCAAAGACTCTCCGCTTCTGGCCGAGGACGAACGCTTTTCACTGAACATGGCCGATATTGCCGAAGTCTGGCGCCGGGGTAGCGTGGTTTCCTCCTGGCTGCTGGACCTGACGGCACAGGCTCTTGCCAATAACGGCGAACTTTCCAGATTCAGTGGAGAAGTCAGCGATTCGGGCGAAGGCCGCTGGACCATTGAAGCCGCTATTGAAGAAGCCGTGCCCGTGCCGGTCATGACAGCAGCACTGTTTACGCGCTTTCGTTCACGCAGTGACAATACATTTGCAGAAAAAATCCTGTCCGCCATGCGCTTCGGCTTTGGCGGCCACGTAGAAAGCAAAGGCTGAACGCCTTATTACCCCCGGCCATTATACGGGCCGGGGCATTGAGAAGGGAAAACACAATGGCAGGCTTTGGGCAGAACAGGCATGGCCCCGAACGCCCCCCTGCCCGCCACATCCGCCTTGTTGTTTCCGACATGGATGGCACACTGCTCACCCCGAACAAGCAGATTACCCCCCAAAGCATAGCCGCAGCGCAGGCATTGCGGCATGCGGGTATTCCCCTCTGCCTTGTCAGCAGTCGCCCTCCGGGTGGGATGGAAATGTATTTTGAGCAGTTAGGAATAAACACGCCCTACGGTGCGCTTGATGGGGGCACCCTGTTCAACCCCGACCGGACCATCCGCTCCAGCCTCTCACTCGCTCCGCAAACCGTGCAGGAAGCCCTTGACCTGCTGGCGGCCCGGCAGGTGGACCCATGGCTGTTCCGTGGGCATGAATGGCTTGTGCGCAATGCGCGGAACCCTCTTGTACTGGCAGAAAGCCGGACCGTGCAGAGCATACCAACACAAGTCGGCGATCTGCACACCTGCGTGCATGATATTGGCAAGGTTACCGGCTCCACCGCAGACCATGCCATGCTGCAGGAGCAGGAAGTCCATATAGGCCGCGAGCTGGCAGGGCGTGCCAGTGTTGCCCTCTCCAGCAAATGGTTTTTGGACATTACCCCCCTGCACGCCAACAAAGGGTATGCCGTGCGCCAACTGGCCGCTGACTACGGCGTAAGCGTGAACGAGGTTGCCTGCATTGGTGATATGAACAACGATATTCCCATGCTGGCCATTGCCGGGCTGGCCATTGCCATGGGCCAGTCCACGCCGGATGTGCAGACCTACGCACATTGCGTAACCAGCCCCAACACGCAGGAGGGCTGGGCCCGTGCCATTACGGACCTTGTGCTGCCCCGTTGCCACACGGCCTCCGTCTTGCACTATGCTCCCACCTCTGTAACCACTGCGCCCCCTCCATAAGCAAGAAAGACCCATGATGCCCGGACAGACCACCGCCACAGGAACCATGCATGTTTTTCCCCAACGGGAGGCACTGATAACCGGACTGGCGGACTGGCTGCTGGAACGCAGTCTTGCCAAAACTGGCAATGCACCTTTCCGGCTGGCGCTCAGCGGGGGAAGCACTCCGCAGCACCTGTACGCCCTTATGGCCAGCGCACCCTATGTTGCGCGCTTTCCTTGGCAAAACATGCAGTTTTTTATCGGGGATGACCGCTTTGTACCCCATGACCATGCAGACAGTAATTTTGGCATGATGCAGCGGCTGCTTTTTTCAAAAGCCCCTATTCCTCCCTCCAACATTTTTCCCATGCCCGACTATGGACAGGCGGAGGATGCCGCCAGAACGTATGAACAAACCCTGAAAAACCTTTACGGCGCAAAGGATTTTTCCCCAGACCGACCTTTTTTTGACGTACAGCTTCTGGGCATAGGCACGGATGGACATACGGCCTCGCTTTTTCCCGGCCTGCCCGTACTCGACAACCGTACGGCATGGGTCGCAAGCTGCGTGCCCCCCGTAGCTCCCCATACCCGCCTGACGCTGACCTACCCTGCCATTCATTCCAGCCAGCATGTGGTTTTTTTGGTGGAAGGAGCCACAAAACGGGATATTCTAGCCCATATTCGTGCACAGGACCCCGCCTGTCCGGCCAGCGCGGTGACGGCGCAAGGCGAACTGCTATGGTTTACAGACCAGGCAGCAGCCTCATCGGACCAAGAATAACAAGGACAAACAGACTGATGACCCTCCCCACCCCCGATCCCGCCGCAGCCTTTAAACAGCAATCCGCCGTAAAAGCAGCATCTTTGGTGCAAAACGGCATGGCCGTGGGCCTTGGCACCGGCTCTACCGCCAAATTTGTAGTGGCCGAACTTGGCCGCCGTATTCGTGAAGAAGGGCTGCGGATTACCGCCATTCCCACATCCATCGTGACCGAAAGACAGGCGCGCGAAGAGGGTATCCCCCTGACCACCTTTGGCCAGCAGCCCGAGCTTGATCTGGCGATAGATGGCGCGGATGAAATCGAACCGGCAACCCTGAACCTGATCAAGGGACTGGGCGGTGCGCTCTTGTGGGAAAAAATTGTGGCTGCCGCAGCAGCCCGGTTTGTAGTGGTGGCTGATGCCAGCAAATACGTGGACCATCTGGGCATGCGCTGCCCCCTCCCTGTAGAGGTCATTCCCTTTGGATGGGAAAATGCCGCACGCAAGCTTGGACTTTTGGGTGCACAGGTTACACCGCGCCGCATGCGCGATGGGTCTTTTTTTCTCACAGATGAAAAAAACCTGATTATGGATTGTGTTTTTCCAGCCATTATGGAGCCTGAAAAACTGAGCCACGCCCTGTATGGCGTTGTTGGCGTAGTAGAGCACGGGTTGTTCCTGCACATGGCTACCCAGACCATTACCGCAGGCCCCGAAGGTATTCAGGTCATAACACCACAAGGGAGCCAGACATGCCTTTGAACAGTTCAGCTTTTCCGCCAGGACACACTCTACCCGCCCAGCCCGCAGCACATGGCATTGGTAAACATCTGATTGTTGTTATGGGAGTTTGCGGGTCTGGCAAAACCACTATTGCCGAAGGCCTGCACAACGAACTGGGCTGGCCATGGCTGGACGCGGACACCATGCATGATGCGGCCAGCATTGCCAAAATGCGCGATGGCATTCCCCTGACCGACACAGACCGCAAAGCATGGCTGGAGCGATGCCACGCATGGCTCAAATCCTGCGCGGAGCATAATACTGGCGGTATTCTGGCCTGCTCGGCACTCAAACGTGTGTATCGCACTATGCTGCACGCGCAGGGATTGGCTGTGCAGTTTGTTTATCTGCATGCAGATGAAGGCACTTTGCACACGCGCTTAAGCGCGCGCACAGGCCATTTTATGCCACCCGGCCAACTGCCCAACCAGTTGGAAACGCTCGAACCTCCACACCCTGACGAGGCCGCATGGTCCCTGCTGACCCTGCACCAGCCAGCAGAAACCATTGCCGAGATCATGGGGCGGCTCAAAGCCAGCAAACACTGAAAGACCACCAGTTATGGGGCATAACTACGCCAAACCACTCACCTCGGGCCAAAAAATGGAACGTCTGCTAGAGCGCATTCCCCCATCGTGGCATGTCGTGGTAGAACGGCTGGCGGGGGAAGCCCAGTGGCGCGCACTGACCCATGCCCCCGGCCAGAATGGCACGTGGAGTGATCCTCACCCCGACCCGGCCGATGCGCTGGAAGATAGCTGGCGCCGTAACCGCACGGTTATGGTCTGATATTAAAACCCATAGACCTCCAATACGCAAAATATAAACCATGAGAATCAGGCTTTATCGTTTTACCATGTGTCTGCCGGTCTGGGGTTTGTTGTAAGGCTTGCCGGTCAGCGGGTTTATGCGTGCCGTGCGGGTACGCCGGGGCATTGGGTCGGGCACAACATAGGCCTGTATGCCCTCCGCCTGCCGGGCACGGGCAAAACGCTGCGCATGCGATAGCTGCGCTGCGTAATACAGAACCCTGCCCCCTACCATAACACTATGTCTGCGCACGATCCGCCGTCTCCTGCTGCTATGGACCGTAGGATTTCTGCCTCTCCTGCCGATGTGGCTTGCAAGCTGTCTGTCCATATTTTAACATATCTGAAATTAGGATAACCGCATGACCTTCCACCGCCCCATATCTTTTAGCCTGTCGCGCATAACGGCAGCCATGGTTGCAACCCTTGCTTTTTATGCTCCCATGTCTGCACAGGCGCGCCTTGTTACAGATATGAGTGGCGCAACTGTCGAGATCAAGGATGGCGCTCCCCCCATTGCGGATCTGTGGTTTGCCCATAACGAAATAAGCGTGATGCTGGGGGCTGCACCACGCATACGGGTTACAGCTGAAAATCCTGGTGATAATCCATGGCTTTTTAAAATTTCCCCCGTGCTGCACATGGCGCATATGGGCGTCAGACCCGATACGGCCAGCGCGGAATACCTGCTGGCCAACAGGATCGGCCTGACATTCGTGCCCACCAAGGCCAAGGCGGAAGAACTCAGGCGCGCAGGCATTGCAGCCCTTGCCGCCGAATACATGACCATGCCGGACCTTCTGAATTCTCTGGACATGAGTGCTGAGGCCATTGGCACGCAGGAGGCCCATAACACCGCCAAGCGCTATCGTCAGGAAATGGAGCGTGTGCTGGAACTGCTCAAGTTCCGCACGGCACAGGTTCCGGCCACCGAGCGCCCGCGCGTGCTCCACATCGCCCGTTTTTCTCCCCTTCAGATTGATGGGCAGAACACCCTGATTGACGCATGGATCCAGGCCGCAGGAGGTACCAATGCCGCAAAAGTTGCAGGCAATCACCGCCCTGTCAGCTTTGAGCAGATAGCCGTCTGGAACCCCGATGTGGTGATTGTGGACCCTTCCGCCGGTGAACTGCCCGAATCCTCCCCCCTGCGTACGCTCAACGCATTCCAGCAGCAAAAATGGTGGACCAACCCCAAAGGGGTTTTTGCATGGGACCGCTACGGCTGCGAAGTGCTGCTACAGGTGCAGTGGGTGGCAAAAAAACTCCATCCCACCTTGTTCGCAGACCTGGATATCCGGACTGCACTGCGCAATTTTTATAATATCTTCTTCCGCTACCATCTGAGCGAGAATGATATTTCGCGCATTCTGGCAGCGCAGCCACCCGCCCCCTAAACCCGTGCATAAGCTGGCTACCCCATAAGGGGTATGACATACATACATCTTATTGGACGCCTTACTCCCATGCTGTTATGCCATGCACCATGACAGCGTTGCTGGAACACCTGCGCTCCCATAAGACGCCAGACCGGTGGTTTGCAGCCCTGCGGGCACTGGTACGCACTGATTCGCTCTGGCTGCTTGTTCTGGCCGCCATAACCGGCGTGCTGGCAGGGCTGGCTGTAAGCCTGATCACCTTTGCCACCCTGCTTGCCCACAATCTGCTGGCCCCCGGTTACAAGCGCCTGTCCGGGCTGGAGCATGTAGCGCCCTGGCGTGCCCTGCTGGTACCGGTTATTGGTGGCCTGTTGCTGGGCCTTTGGCATTACACCCTGCAGCGCCATAACCGCCACAGACCTGTTGACCCGATTGAAGCCAATGCCCTGCATGGGGGACGCATGTCCCTGTGGGACAGCCTGATTGTAACGGGGCAGACCATTCTTTCCAACGGTTGCGGCATTTCCCTTGGATTGGAAGCCGGGTTTACCCAGATTGGTGCGGCTTTTGGCTCCCGCATCGGGCGTAACCTGCGCATGCACCGGGCTGATGTGCGCCTGCTTGTAGGGTGTGGCGCGGCCGGAGCCATTGGCAGCGCCTTTGACGCACCACTAGCGGGAGCGTTTTATGCGTTTGAACTGATCATAGGTTCCTACGCCTTTCCCCTGCTTGCCCCGGTTGCCTGTGCTTCCCTGTGCGCATTGGCAGTTGTGCACCTGACGGGGGAGACCCTACCCGCCATTACCATGACCATTCCGCAGGACATCCCTCCATTGGCCTACCTCTTTCTGGGGGTGCTGGGGGGCGTTTCCGCCTTAATCGGTGTGGCACTCATGAAAAGTTCAGCCTACGCGGAACAGATTTTTGCAGCATGCATCAAACCCCTGTGGCTACGGCCTATGGTCGGCGGGCTTCTGGTAGGCGGGCTGGCCATTATATCCCCCACTGTTCTCTCCTCCGGCCATATTGCCATGCGGGCAGGGCTTATCAGCCCGCCCGTGCTCTGGGCGGCATTGGGGCTTTTGCTGCTCAAGGCGGCGGCATCCACCCTGTCAATCGGGTCGGGGTTCAGGGGGGGGCTGTTTTTTGCATCGCTCTATCTGGGGGTGCTGACCGGGGCCGCTTTTGCCAGTGTGGTCGCCCCTGTTATGGACCTTCCCCTGGAGTTATGTACGGTTGCAGGCATGTGTGCGCTGGCTACCGCCGTTATTGGCGGCCCGCTCACCATGATCCTGCTCACGCTGGAAACCACCCACTGCGCCAACCTGACCGCAGCCGTAGCCCTTGCCGCCCTTGTTGCCTCCTTTACGGTCAAACGCATTTTTGGCTACTCCTTTGCTACATGGCGCTTCCACCTGCGAGGAGAAAACATCCGCTCCGGCGTGGATGTAGGATGGATGCGCACCTTAACCGTGAGCCGCATGATGCGCACGGAACTGGACATGCTGGCCGCAGACACAACCGTTGCCACGGCCCGCACAAGCTTTGCCGGACGCATGCCCCGCTACATCGTGCTGCACAATAGCCAGAACCATTACGCCGGACTGCTGGAGAGCAACCTGATCCAGTCCATTACCATTGCCCCAGACCAGCCGCTTTCTGCCTTGGTGGACCATGATGGGGAAGTACTTTCCCCCGAATTTTCAATCGGTCATGCCGTGGCCGCCTTTGAACGCACGGCCCGCCCGGCACTGGCCGTAACAGACAGGGATGGCCATGTACTGGGAATTCTCAGCGAGCGTTACGTCCTGCGCCGCTACGCAGAAGAACTCGAACGCACCCGCCGCGAACTGGCGGGGGAAAAACACGGCAAATAACCCCGCAGTCACACATCGCCATGCCTCGTAGCACGGACGTGATCACCCGCCCCCTTTTACCACGCATGCCCACGCACCATAATGGACGGAGCCTGAATTTTCATCAAAAACCGGCGGTGTCCCATGCCTGCTGCACCTGTTGTTCCGTCTTCCATGCAAGCAATCTGCTTTACCGAACCCGGTGAGCCAGACGTTTTGCACCTTGAAACCTTGCAGGTTCCCCAACCCGGCCGGGGGGAGGTGCTGGTACGCGTAATGGCCGCAGGCGTGAACCGCCCCGACCTTATGCAGCGCAAGGGACTCTACCCCCCTCCACCCGGAGCCTGCCCCCGGCTTGGGCTGGAAGTAGCGGGGGAAGTAGTGGTCTGTGGTCTACCACAGGATGGCACCCCCATGCCCGCCCCAGGCAGCCGTGTATGCGCCTTAACCAATGGTGGCGGCTACGCGCAGTACTGTCTTGTGCCCGCAGGTCAGTGCCTGCCATGGCCCAAGGGCTACAACGCCGAGCAGGCCGCAGCATTGCCAGAAACCTATTTTACCGTCTGGTCCAACCTGTTCATGCCCATTATGCCCGAACCCGGCGCACGGGTACTGATCCATGGCGGCACCAGCGGTATTGGCACAACAGCCATTCAGCTTGTCAAAGCCTTTGGCGGGCAGGCTTTTGCAACTGCTGGTACAGATGAAAAATGCGCCCTGTGTACAGAGCTTGGGGCCACGGCCATTCATTACCGCACGGAAGATTTTTTAACCCGTATTCGTGAACTGACCCACGATCAGGGCGTCAACATTATTCTGGACATGATCGGCGGTGCTTACTTTAACCGCAATCTCAAATCCCTCACGCTTGATGGCAGGCTGGTCATTATTGCCCTTCAGGGAGGTGCCAAGGCGGAACAGGCCGATCTGGCCCGGATTATGACCCGTCGCCTGACCGTAACAGGCAGCAGCCTGCGCCCCAGAGACAGCGCCAACAAAGCGCGCATTGCCCGCGAACTGCATGAGCAGGTATGGCCCCTTCTGGACAGGGGAAGCATAAAACCGCTTATCCATGCCACCTTCCCACTCGCTCAGGCCAATCAGGCACATAAGGCGCTGGAGGAAGGCAACCACATTGGCAAAATTGTCTTAACTGTCTCCCCGGCCTAAAAGGAAAGATATAAAAGCAGGAGCAACCCTGCCTTTCTGTTTTACAAGTAACTCCGGGGCCCCATGGATACGTCTCTACCCTCCAGCATTGCGGATCGGCTTTGCGCCGTGCGCCGCAGTATGCACGCCGCAGCCCTTGCCGCCGGGCGCGACCCGGCTGAGGTGTCTCTGGTGGCCGTCTCCAAATTCCATCCCCTGCAAAGCGTGCAGGAAGCTCTGGCCGCCGGGCAGTATGTGTTTGGTGAAAACAGAGTGCAGGAAGCCACAGCCAAGTTCCCCCCCCTACGTCCAGCCAGCCCTGATCTGCGCCTGCACCTGATTGGGGGACTACAGACCAACAAGGTGCGGGAAGCAGTCCGCATTGCCGATATGATCGAAAGCCTTGACCGCCCCGCACTGGTAGACGCCATTGCCCGCGCAGCAGATGCACAGGGTCGGCTGCCCGAATTGCTGGTGGAGGTCAACACGGGCGACGAACCCCAGAAATTTGGCGTGCCCAAAGAAGAAGCCGATGCATTTATCCGCCTCTGCCAGAAACGTTTTGGTCCATCCTTGCGGGGGTTGATGTGCATTCCCCCCGCAGAGCAGAATCCAGTGCCGCATTTTCAGCTCCTGCGCAGTATGGCCCAGACCCATGGTCTGCCTGTGCTGTCTATGGGAATGTCGGCCGATTTTGAGCAGGCCATTGCACACGGCGCTACCCTTGTACGGGTTGGTAGCGCCATATTTGGCCCACGCCCGGCACTAGCCTGAACGGCTCATTCTCAATAATGGTAGCCGGTATGCCTTGCCTCTGACACTCTGTGCACTTTATGCAGGGCATCCTAGAATCTTTTTTTCTTCTTCTGCCCCTGACGCGGAGCCAGAAATGCCATGACCGACGCCGACAGTACAACGCCCACAGGTTCCGCCCCAGCTCCGGGCGAGACGCACCAGACCACCGGAGCACCAGAACCACGGCGGATTGCCGAGTTCGACGCGGATCAACCGCAACATGCCATGGCTCCCGTGGGCTTTGCTGCCCTGTTGAGCGTGCTTGGCGTTGTTTATGGTGATATTGGCACAAGTCCGCTTTACGCCTTCCGGTCCACGGTGGAGGTCATTTCCGCCCACCACAAAGTGGAACCGTGGGAAATCATGGGGGTGGCCAGCCTTATCTTCTGGACCCTGATCCTGATCGTGACCGTTAAATATGTGCTGCTCATCATGCGGGCAGACCATAATGGCGAAGGCGGTATTCTGGCGATCATGTCCCTGGCCCAGCGTGTTACCACCAGTGCGCGAACGCGGCTGGTGCTTGGCATGGTCGGTATTATTGGCACCTGCCTGTTTTTTGGGGATGGCATTATTACCCCCGCCATCTCCGTGCTGTCCGCCATCGAAGGGGTGGAGGTCAGTATTCCCGCTGCGCACGAAGTGGTCATTCCAGTAGCCATACTGGTCATTATCAGCCTGTTTAGCGTGCAATGGGTAGGTACGGGCCGGGTGGGCTCCATATTCGGCCCGGTCATGCTGCTCTGGTTTGGCACGCTGGGTACGCTCGGCATTATCGAGATTATCCACCACCCGCATATCCTGCTCTCCCTCTCCCCCTCCTATGCGCTGGAATTCGTGTTTTACCACGGCAAGCTCTCCTTTCTTGCCCTTGGGGCAGTCGTGCTGTGCGTAACCGGGGCAGAGGCGCTCTATGCGGATATGGGGCATTTTGGCCGCGCTCCCATCCGCTACGCATGGCTGTTTTTTGTACTCCCCATGCTGGTGCTGAACTATTTCGGGCAGGCCGCACTGGTTATTGCTGACCCCAAGGCTCTGGCTAACCCGTTCTTCCTGCTTTGCCCGCACTGGATGCAGGGGCCAATGGTGGTGCTGTCCACACTGGCAACGGTTATTGCCAGCCAGGCCGGGATTTCTGGCGGATTCTCGCTCTGCCGCCAACTGATTCAACTCGGTTACATGCCGCGCCTGCGCATTACCCACACCAATGCGGAAGAAGAAGGCCAGATCTACCTGCCCGACTTCAACCGCTTCCTTGCTGTAGGTGCTGTGCTGCTGGTGGTGGCCTTCCGTAGTTCGGATGCTCTGGCCTCGGCTTACGGTATTGCAGTTACAGGCACGTTTATCTGCACCTCCATTCTGGCCATTGCGGTCTTTCGCAAACACTTCAACTGGCCAGCATGGCAGGTGGGTATGGTGTTTGGCGGCTTTTTGCTGCTGGATGGCACCTTCTTTACCGCCAATGCGCTCAAAATCCCCGATGGCGGGTGGGTACCCGTGATGCTCGGCTGTGTGCTGACGCTGATGATGACCACATGGAAAAAAGGCCGCGGCCTTATTATTGCCCGCCAGCGGCAGGACAGCCTGCCCATGGGCTCCTTTATTGCCCGCCTGCCCCAGTCGCGCACCATTATCCGCGTGCCGGGCATGGCCGTGTTCATGACCAGCACACCCGACTTTGTGCCACCCTGCCTGCTGCATAACATGCGCCACAACAAGGTTCTGCATGACCACGTGCTATTTGTAACCGTGCAGAACCTTGACCAGCCAGAAGCCGAGCGCGGCCACCGCGTCACGGTGGAAGAACTGGCACCAGATGTGTACCGGGTCATCTTGCGATACGGCTTTATGGAAATGCCCAACATCCCCCGTGCGCTGGAAGAACTCAAAGCCAATGGTGTGGATTTTGACGCCCTTCAGGCCTCGTATTTCACATCGCGCGAACTGGTGACACGTTCTTCGGTGCCACGCATGTCGCGGTGGCGGATGTCCATCTTCCTATTCATGCTGCGTAACTCGACTTCGAGCATGGAGTTCTTCCGCATTCCGCCAGACCGCGTGGTGGAACTGGGCGTAAAGGTAGCCATCTGAGCGCGTGCAGCACGAACCACTCGCCCTTTACATCCACTGGCCATTCTGTCTGGCCAAATGCCCGTATTGTGACTTCAACTCCCACGTACGCGAGCATATTCCGCAGGCCCGGTTTGCCAAGGCACTCCGGGCCGAACTGGCGTATGATGCCGCACGGCTGGGTCGGCGGAGGCTGACATCCATCTTCTTTGGCGGTGGTACGCCCTCGCTCATGGCGCCAGAAACCGTGGCCGCCCTGATAGAAGATGCCCGGACCCTGTTTGATGCGGCTCCAGACATGGAAATCACGCTGGAGGCCAACCCGACCAGCGTGGAGGCCAAACGCCTGCACCAGTTCCGTCAGGCAGGTGTCAACCGCGTATCTCTTGGTATTCAGGCGCTGGAGGACCGTGCTCTCGCCTTTCTGGGCCGTGAACATTCCGCAGCACAGGCCCGCGCGGCGCTGGAAACGGCACGCGGCCTGTTCCCCCGCCTGACATTTGACCTGATCTATGCCCGGCCAGAGCAAAGCATAACCGCATGGCGGCAGGAACTGGCCACGGCCCTGCAACTGGCAGATGACCACCTCTCCCTTTACCAGCTGACAATCGAGCCGGGCACGCGGTTTGAAGCCCTCTACCGTCAGGGTACATTCACCCTGCCTGATAGCGACACAGCCGCCGCCCTGTACAACACCACGGCTGAACTCACGCAGGCTCACGGTATGGCGGCGTATGAAGTTTCCAACTACGCGCGCCCCGGCAGCGAGAGCCAGCACAACCTGACCTACTGGCGCTATGGCGATTATCTGGGCATCGGGCCGGGAGCGCATGGTCGCCTGAGCTTTGGCAATACGCTCAAGGCCACGCGCCGCCACCGCGCACCCGAACCCTGGATCGAACGGGTGGAACACACAGGCACCGGCCAGACGTCGGCAGAAGACCTGACACCCCATGACCGCGCGCAGGAGATGCTGCTGATGGGCCTGCGTGTGCATGAAGGCATTCATCTAGCCCGTTTTGCAGCACGCACCGGCATGGCGCTGGACAACGCGGTAGATCAGAACATTCTGGCCCAGGCGCTGCACGAAGGCTACCTGATCCGCAACGACCGGACACTCCGCGCCACAGCAGAGGGCAGGCTGCGGCTTGAAGCCCTTCTGGCAGCCCTTGTGCTCTAAATCCGGCAGGATTGATCCCCCATACCTGACCACCACCCTGTGACGAACATGATAAACCTGATCAAACTTGTCGTTGGTGTTTCCTCTGTGGATGAACTGGCTGAACGCCAGCGTTTATCCATCAACCAGCGTCTCCACCCCGGAAGCGGCACAATGCTGCCTGTTGTGCATACACGGACCTTTCCCAAGCAGGCCACAGCACTGCTCCATGGCGGTTCACTTTACCGGGTTATCGCCGGACTTATTCTATGCCGCCAACGCCTTGTAGACATTCAGCCCGAAACACGGGCTGATGGCACAAACGGCACATTACTTTTTATCGACCCAACCATCATCCGGGTAGGAGCCCGCGCCCTGCGCCCTTTTCAGGGCTGGCGGTATCTGAGCCCCGCTGACGCACCACCAGACCTGAGTGGCAACGTGCCACATGACGACCTTCCCCCTGCCTTGCAAAAAGAACTGACCTTGCTGGGGCTGTAAAACAGACCCAAGCAGGGCAGGACGCAGTGCTCCAGCATGAGGAAATTCAGTGCTGTTTGCCCCTCATGTAAAAAAAATGCACAAATATCATTTAGCTGCTTGACGCTCCCTTCTTTCCACTCTAAACAGCGGCTCAACAACGCCTCTTGTCCCGTTCGTCTAGAGGCCTAGGACACTGCCCTTTCACGGCGGCAACACGGGTTCGAATCCCGTACGGGATACCATAAGTTTATAAAGCGTTGATTTTTTAGAAAAATCAAAAACTGCCTTTCCTCACTATGTAACATGTTCGTGTTACATAAGGGATGCCAGTTTTATCTGCCTCCCCCCATACACATCGGCGCTGCCGCACCTGGTATCCGAGAAGGCATGTTCCTGCCGCCTGTCCCCTTGACTGGCTAAACGCTGTCACGCAGGCACGCGCTCTTTGCGTAACTTCCCGCTAAGAGCCGATGCCAGCGCCGGTTGGACCGCAAAGGCCTCTTCATCGGGAACGCAGACCTGCTGCATACGCTCAGAGCTCAATGTTTCCGCCTTTCGGAAGAGACAGGGCGCGGTCGATAAAAGCCTAGCCCCGTTCAGAAACATAGGTAGAAAATGTGTGTAGCTTATTACCAATCAGAACATCAAGAAAGGCATACACAGAAGCCGTAACGTGCTTCTGTGCAAACATGGGAAGAATCCGCTCCCGGGTGCCTGAAGCATTCATGCTCCCAGTTCGCGCCTCTTCAACTGATGCGCTACCAACCATCATATCCTGAATCATGATGGCTGGTAGAGTCAGCACGCACCATAAAATGCGACTAGAGCGCTAGTTATAAACCAACTCGAAATAGATGCTACGGCCATAGCTTTCTTTTGCTTCAAGGCGGTTGAGGTTCTCCCCATAATACATGCGTGTATGTGAGCCTGCCAGATTGTAAACCTCGTATTTAATACGCAGACTATCTGTAATGTCGTGCCACGCACCAATATCCAAACTTGGCTGGGAACCGTAGCCATAGATTTGCGTCGGATCATCATTCAGTCCTTCAAGATATTTGGCTGAATAAGAAAACGATGCTTTTACAGCGCCACGGACTTGTGGGATGTGCCAGGTCACACTTCCATTAAAGATGTATTTGGGCTGCTCGACCAACTGGTGAAGTTTGTAGGACACACCTGAGCCTTGATATGTCATGCGGCCCTGCATCCATGTTCCGCTGGCATTAATATCAAAAGACTGTCTCCATGGGCCTTTAATGTTGCGGTTAACAAAAGAAACCTCAACCCCCATGAGTGTCGAGTTGTTAGCGTTACGTGGCTGCTTAACGTATGTGAGCTGATCATTGATAAGTTCTGTTGCTCTTGTCGTATAAATATCATGTTTGATTATTTTGTTAAAATACGCGACGCTTACAACACCATTCCCACGATTGAAAAACTTATCGATTGACACGTCAAAATTCTGAGCCTGACGAGGCTTTAGATTAGGGTTACCCTGCGTTAGCGAACAATTCACCTGCCCTTGCGTATCATCCGAATTGCCACAGCTAAATTGTGCGGCCTGCGCAAGATCAGTCGGTTGTGGGCGACCGACTGACTGGCTGTAAACAGCATGAAGTATCAGATTTTCTGGGAATTCATGCACAAACGTCAAAGACGGCAGAGGATTAATATACCCGCCATTCTTTTTATTAATATTACCTGTTGGAGCAGTCCCGTTTGTTTCAGGAATAAAGGCATTGAAGTTGACAGAATCCGCACGCACGCCAGCAATAAGCTGTGAATGCCGCCACTTATAATGAAGCGAGGCATATCCATCAAAAAGCTGTTCCTGATACCGGAAGTAAGCCAGTTGGGTGTAACTTCTGGATTTTGCCACGTCTGGCGTTTGCTGATCCCATGGGAAATGCTGCACGTCTACAAAAGGTCCGTTAGGATTCCTCATATCTGGGATAAACATGCTCGAAGTTGCATTGCCGCCAGGTTTATACCAGAGCTGGTCTGACGAATTGGTCGCGTTAAGGCTACGCCATTCAAACCCGCTCGCAAAACCAAAGCCGTGTGAATTAGGATTGAGATTGCGCGTATAATCCAGGCGGACGTTCGTCATGCCTTCATGATCTCGGTCAAATTCCTGCTGTACGTACTGATATTGATAGCCACTATTCAGTAATTTTTTCATGTCGCTAATATCTGTAAGCGTTGCGACATTGTCTTTATCTATATAGTAATCAGCAAAGACTGCGTTACTTCCTTTTTCGCTCGGATAGGCTCTGGCTGTAATATACGGCTCATGGTCATAGTAGTCTTCCCACGTATAACCGGCACGCAATTTAAGAGTGGAAATATCGTCGTGCCATCCCAAATTACCCAGCACGCCATTCGTGTTCATTTTCCAGTTGTCTTTACGCGCAATAGTCCGTGCACGGTAAATATATTCACGACCTGTCGTAGGTGTCTGGTTCCATATCCCTGCATCATCAAGAAGGTATTCATTGTGCTCCATAAAGGAGTTTTCCCACCTTTGGTATGCATACCCCATAACGGAAGCTTCGAGCCCGCTATCTTTGGGATGCCATTCCAGACGGGCAGCACCCCCTAATGTATTCAGATCATTGGAATATGTTCCGCTATCCACATAACGTGGCGCTGTCATGCCATTCCAGCCGGGAGTGGTAGGCGCATTCGGCTTAAGAATTTTTCCAGACTTATCGTAATAGTTGTAACTATCTTCCTGCCAGGTCTTGCTCGTATTACGTGTACGCATCTGGTAACGGAAAGAGGTCATAAAACCAAATTCCTTATCTTTACCAAACCTGTCTGAAAGAACGACTTTAGCTCCACGCCCCAAATGAGGGGACATACCGGGTATTCTGTTCGCGCCAGCGGACCCTTTTTCGGTTCCATAAATACCATAGATATCAATATACCTATACAATCCTTTATGGTCGAAAGCACTACGTGGGTTCATATCAATAACCGCACCAATGGCCCCGCCATCCTGCTCTGCAGTGAAGGTCTTATAGATACTGTCTTCTCCGGTCATTTCAGCCGGTATGTTCTGTAGATTGACGCGGCGTCTGATGCTGCCACCATCGCTGATACTTGCAAGCGTTATGCCATCAAGCGTTGTCTGGTTAAGGTCTGAGGACACACCACGCACACTGATGTAACGGGGTTCATCACCGTTACGGATACCGGTCACGCCGGGCAACTGTGTCAGCAACTGCGCGATGGACGTTGCGCCGCCAAGGTTGGAAAGATCGTTATACGTTACGGTGTCCACAACACCTGCAAAATTACGTTTAGTCCGGAGTTCGTGCCTATGCCCCTGTACGGTCAGGTTATCCTCTCTGTTTGTTTCTAAATTATGCTTTTGTTTGGAGGCTTTTGTACGAAGTGTAATGACACCCGGGTTTGACGCGTCAATTTTAAAAGCAGGGTTGCCAATAAGCTTATGGAGCGCCTTCAAGTTATCCATTTTGCCATAAAGCGGAACAGAACGCAGATTATCCGCGACCTTACCATCAAATGCGATGTGCAGCCCGGTCTGGCGGCTGAATGCCATTAAAGCAGATGTCAGCTTTTGTGCCGGAATTGCAAAAACACTCTGTGGATCCTGAGCAACAGCAACTGCTGGAGCAAAGCATACGACGGAGGACGACAGGGCGAACAGGCGAGATCGGCTTAGGAAAGACATTCTTGCAACCTTGATTGAGACAGACCATCTACCTTCAAAGAGTCCTGCACACGCGTTTTTCCGCCGTCTTTTTTTGTGACGATTTTAAGACGAAGGCTGCCCCGGAATATCCGGAGAACAACACATCTATTGAAACCCACAATGGCTGAGTCCTCTGGATGGGGAGGATATCCGTCGTTTTTCAGGCAAACAGAATGCGCATGAGCGGCAGGAAACATGATGGCCGCCAACTGGCGCAGAAACCCGCATCATTCAGAATTACGCCTGATTTTCAGGCTGGTAGCTGGGCTATAGCAACCTGAGATAAGGACAGGTTTCATGAGCAGGACGGAAAGTTCTAAAAAACTCTCCATCTTATTTTTACCTGAAGTTTTTGAGAAAAAAACAACGATATAGTGTATAAAAATTATGATGAATTATTTTATCAATAGATAATATCTAAAAACATCGTAATATTTTTGAGTTTTAATGACAGTTTGATTTAACAACAAAAAACAGCACGGATGCTCCCTTCAGAACCCAGAGCGTAAAAGAGGCGAGTTCCCCGTCGACGATAGGCCTGCATCTCCGCAGGCCATACATCCATAGCCCGGCATCGAGGCAGTCAAACCCTGCCGATCAAGATCGGCAAGCGGAAGATACAGCTGTGGACCACCTGATTTTTCTGGCATCGTTACTCAGGACGGAATACCGCTCATAACCAGCCTGAACGCAAAAAAGAGGAACACTCCCCCCGTAAGCATATCCAGCACACGCACCACTCTGGGGCTAGACAGGACACGGCCGAGCGAAAACGCCAGACAGGCCAGAACCGTATACCAGGCAACAGCCATAACCACCTGCACCCCTGCCAGCAGAAGGGAATAGCTGACCCGGTGCACACCTGCAGGAATAAACTGGGCAAAGGCAGTCAGATCAAACACACCAACCAATGGGTTAAGGCATGTGGTCAACAATCCACGCTGGAAACCAGCCCCCATACCACCAACAGAGCGCGCCTGAGCTTCCGCCTGCGCCTGATCGTGCTCTCCAGCAGATGGCATCAGCAGGCGGACACCCAGATATGCCAGATAAAATGCCCCAGCCCATTCAAGCGCCAAATATAATGTGGGAGAAGCTGCAATCAGCGCGCTCACGCCAAACGCCGTACCCATTCCCCATATGGCAAGCCCCGTACCGGTGCCCAGCGCGCCCCCCAGAGCTGCCTTGCGGCTCACATTCATGCCCAGACGAATAACAAGGGCGGTTTCTGTTCCTGGTGTCAGCACCAGAACTCCCCATGCGGCGGCAAAAGTCAGTAAAGGCAAAAAAACATGAGTCATGGCCAGGTCCTGAGTATAGTACATCGAGCAACATGCACCGCCACAGGAGCCAGGTCAGCCCATAAGGTGGCGCACGCTGGACGCTAAAAAGAACAAAAATCAGAAAAAGTCCAAGCCAACGGGCAAAAAAATACCTGTGATCACTCCAACGCTATCTGTCGTTATACAAATCCATGGCCATACGGCGTGCACCAACAACCTGCTGTACGGCAACATAGGCCACAAGCATGGCATGGGCTGCGGGTTTTCCGGCCTCTTCTTCCTGCCCCAGTGCGCAACGGGCGTTTATGGCCAGACTTAACGCATGCTCCAGCATCCTGCGAAAGAGTGCCTCAAGCCTCTGCCCTCTTGCACGATAAGGTAAAGGCTGGTCTGGCATAAACATCCCGAGCATCTGCCCTCCTGCCTGCTGCAAGGCGGCCTCTTCGGCCAGTTGCGGAACCTCTCCGAACAGGGCCAGAACCTCGGCCCTGTCTGGCGCAACACGCAGCAGATGCCGTAGCAGAGGATGCAGACCTTCCACCTCACCCGTAATATGGGCGGAGCATGTGGAAACATACGGGGAAGACCCCGGCAGAAAATAGCGTGGCATCAGATATCTCAGCCCCCGGTCAGTCCCGCCCGGTGGCATGGTTTGCAAGACGAAGGCAGGTCTCCTGACTTGCAGATACGCCCCACATCCTGCCTTCCCGGTTATGCACCAGTGACCACCCCTGCCGGGGCAACGGATGTAAGCTACTGCCTACAGTTGCGGGCGCAGTCTCCGACTGACTTCTGACGAAGCTGACGGAGTTCCCTTTTCATCCACTCGCGCGGAACCTTCGACTAACAGGGGCAGGCTATAGCGGCATGCGTTCCCTACCGCGAGCAAAAAAACAGAGGCATCCCCCCTATGCCGGAGCCCCCAGCATACCCAGGCGCCATTTGCCCGCATGGTAGCTGATCAGGCTGTAACTCAGGGGGGGCACGTCCAGCCGCGCGGCATGGGCCAGACCCACGACGTTCTCCTCTTGGTACAAGACCTTCAACAACAGGTTGCGCACCACAGCAGGCCGCGCCAGCACGACTGCTGCGGGCAGGTGCTGGCTTATGCCATCCAGCCAAAGAGCCGCTCTGTGGTAAGCTGCGGCAAAGCTCTCCCCCTCTGGCGGGGCAAAAGTCGTATCCGTTAAAAAGGCGTGTTGCAGCGCTGGGTCCAGAGCTTGCAGGCCTGCGCCCGCCCACGCACCGTAATCCCTGTCCCGCAGGAGGTTCTGTGGCCGCAGGGTATGCTCCGGCCCATCCGGCACGGCCACATCCGGGGCACAAAATACCGTCAACTGACGCATGAAAGGCATGTACTCTGCGGCTTTTGGGACAGTATAGCCATGCGTAACCGGCTCGGCCCCATCGGGCAGAACGCCCCTGCGTACAGCAAGGGGCAATGCAGACGCACAGCAAAGCAGCTTCAACCCACCAACCTTTCCCGCATTGGGCCATAGCTGTACAGGATTTGCCAGCATGGCGCAGACACCCTACACCATCGGACATTATTTTACCGCGATTTAAAACCGAGAATCGGATGCCCGCTTTTTCCAGTACTTTAACCAGCGCTCTGTGTTCCCGTTTTTCGTGGATGGCGGTCTGTCTGACCGTTTCAGGCTGCGCCGCCCCCGTGACCGTGCAGCGCCTGAGCCTGACGGATAGCTACAAGGAACGCAGCCAGAGCACGCTTAGCGGGCAGAAATTAAGCAACACCACCCGCATTGTGCTTGAACGCCAGAACCTTTTGGCCAAATGGAAAAAAAATCCGATACAGGCGCTTGCTATCCTGCGCGCCAGCACACAGGCGCAGTTTTACACACCCGATCTACAGGACCAGCTTTTTGCCCTTGCGGAGCTGAACTATCTGCTGGCCCGCCAGAACACGGACCGTGCGACCTTTATGGCCACCGCCCTGTACGCCTACGCCTACCTGAACCCTAATGGACCAGATAACGCCAAACCCAGCCCGTATGACGTGCATTTCCGTCAGGCATGTGACCTTTACATGTTTAGCCTGACCGAAGCTCTGGGCAGCCCTGTTGAGGTCACACCGCAACGCTGGACGCTGCCCTTTGGCACACTGGACCTGTCCACCACTCCCGCGCAGAAGGAATGGTATGGCTATACACTGACCGACTTCCGCCCCACAGCGCGCCTCTCGGTCCGCGGGATAAAAAATATCTATCGCAGGGCAGGACTGGGAATGCCTCTGGCAGCGGTACCCCTCCCTCCAGCCGATAGCCAGATTTCTTTTTCCATTACCGACAAGCTACGTATTCCTGTTAATCTTCTTCTGGAAATTCCCAACCCACGCCAGCAGATTTTTACAGACCATATTGCCGCACGCCTGACACTGGCAACCATTGACACAACAGGCAACCTGCCAACCACAAACGGCGTTATTCCCCTGCAATATGACCAGACCGCCTCCCGCGCGATCAGCCTGAGCAATGCAGTTGACTGGTCAGTGGAATACAAGGGTTTTCTGGATGGCAATCTCTTTAACAAACGCGCGCAGCTTATTGCCATAGAACCCCACCAGTATGGCCATATGCCGGTTGTTCTGGTGCATGGTACGGCCTCCAGCCCCGGACGATGGGCAGATATGGTCAATGATCTGCTCGAAGACCCGCAGATACGCGCCCATTATGAATTCTGGTTTTTCTCCTACGCCACGGGCAACCCCATTCCCTATTCCGCCCTGCAACTCCGCGATGCGCTGAACCGCACCAGCCACGACCTTGGAGGCACGCAGGCAGACCCCGCACTGGGCCAGATTACCCTGATCGGGCACAGCCAGGGCGGACTTTTGGCAAAAATGCTGGCCATTGACCCACATGATGTCCTGTGGAACGGCTTGACCCACCGGGCGCTCTCCAGCCTTCACCTTTCATCCGATGTCCGGCAGTTTCTGGAACAGGCTCTTTTTCCCACCCCCATGCCCGAAGTCAGAAGTGTTGTGTTTATTTCCACCCCACAACATGGCAGTTATCTGGCGGACTTTTCGGTTGCCCACCTTATCGGGCGCATGGTCACCTTTCCCGCAACCATTACAGAGGTGACCCAGCAGGTTCTGAAGGGGAATGCCGGCGCGCTCAAGGTGGATATGAGCCCAAGCCGCTTTGGCAGTGTTTATGGCATGTCCCCCCGTAGTGCGTTCATACAGGCTCTGGCCACTGTTCCTGTTGCCCCTGATGTACAGAGCCACTCCATTATTCCCGTTCTGGGGGATGGCCCACTGGATCATGCGGATGATGGTGTGGTGGCTTACGCCAGCGCGCATGACCCACGCGTGCAGAGCGAACTCGTTGTGCGCAATTCGGGCCACTCCACACAGGCCAACCCTATTACCATTGCCGAAGTGCGCCGTATTCTGCTGCAACAATTAGCTGCCACAATACCTGATCTGCACGTTAAGGGAGATATGAACCACATCAACATCATGCGTATTGGCGGGGATTATGTCATCCCCACCACATGGGCAGAACCATGATCATGCACAAACACTGCAGCCGCAACAAAAGACAATGGAAACTAACCGCCATAACCCTGCTTTTTTCGGTTTACGCCTGCGCTGCCTTTTACTATTCCACGCTTGAGCCTGATCTGCTGCGCCTTGGAGCAACCGTTTTTTGTGGCCTGCTTTTTGCCGCCACGTCCTGCATCCGCCCGCCCCTGCGCCGCATTGCAGCCCTATGCGGGCTTTGTGCGTGTTTTACCATATGGTTCTGCACCAACCACCCCAGCAATAACCGTGACTGGGCCGGAGAATATGCCTTACTGGCTGATGCCATACAGGATGGCCGCGTAGTCCATGTGCGTAACATCCGCGATTTTACCTATAAAACCGAAACCACTTATACTGCGCACTATTACAACGCGGATTTTGATCTGGACCATCTTGCCACCATAGACATGATCACATCTTACTGGGCGGGGGACAGTATTGCCCATGTGTTCCTGTCCTTCGGATTTGATGATGGCCGACACCTTGCTGTTTCCATTGAAACACGCCGCCAGAAAAAATTTTCCTATTCCACCATCGCCGGCTTTTTCCATCACTATGAACTGACTTACGTTACCGCCGACGAACGCGACCTGATCGGCGTACGCACGGATATACGCAAGGAGCGTGTGTATCTTTACCGGCTGGAACTCTCTGCCCAGACCCGGGAAACCGTTTTTAAAAACTACCTGACGGAAATCCACACACTCACCACCACCCCCCGATGGTACAACACGCTTATGGACAACTGCACGACCGAAATTCTGGCCCGTGCCAACGCCCGCACCCGTTACAGACTGGACTGGCGGGTGCTGCTGAGTGGGTACACAGCTTCCCTCGCCTACGATCTAGGACTGCTGAACACACATTATGATTTTGCAACCCTCCATAAACTCAGCCGAATAAAGCGCCCAGAAAATTCCACGCCAGATGCGAATTACTCTAATGAAATAAGGGAATCTCTCCCACTCGCACTTGAGAATAAATAAAAACAACTTCAATACATGCATATCACTCGCATTTAGAGGTGAGTTTATTGCAAGTGATAATTATTTTTTTTAAAACCACTTGATTTTTCACATTTTCTTGTTTGCGAACAATCGTGTTTTATATTACACTCGCTTCAGTTCCTTTTGTAATCGAGAGTAAGCCACCATGGTTAAAGACCCCAAAGTTATTGAACACCTGAACATCCAGCTCACCAACGAGCTGACCGCCATCAACCAGTATTTTCTGCACGCCCGCACCCTGCGCCACTGGGGCGTAACCCTGCTGGGCAAAAAAGAATACGAAGAATCCATTGAGGAAATGCGTCACGCCGACTGGCTGATCGAGCGCATTCTGTACCTGGGCGGGCTGCCCAACGTGCAGCGCCTGAACACGATTCTGATCGGTCAGGACGTCAAGGAAATCCTTGAATGCGACATGAAGCTGGAAGAAAAAGCCATGAGCGATCTGCGCGAAGGCATTGCATACTGCGAAAGCGTGCGTGACTTCGTATCACGCGATCTGCTGCTGAAGATCCTGTCCAATGAAGAAGAACACGAAGACTTCATTGACCGTCAGTTCGACCTGATCAAGCAGATCGGTATTGAGCGTTACATCCAGCTCAACTCCGCCTCCGCTCCTGAGCAGGAATAAAACATATTCTGCCGTCTTGCCCATGATGGGCGGGACGGCAGCGTATTAAAATTGTACCCAGTTTAGTTTTTACCCAGTGCCGCAGCATAAAGTTCCGGCTTAAAACCCACCAGCAAACCCTGCGGCATTTGAAGCACCGGGCGTCTGATGAGTGTGGGGTGTGCGACCATAAGGGCTATAGCCCGTTTTTCCGTCAGGTCAGCCTTATCCGCGTCTGGCAGCTTTCTAAACGTTGTACCTGTCTTGTTCAGAAGTTTTTCCCACCCTACCTGAACAGCCCATGCCTCCAGCTGCTGCGTGCTCACACCAGCCAGCTTGTAGTCATGGAAGACATACGCAACATCATGCTCTTCCAGCCAGTCGCGAGCCTTGCGCACTGTATCGCAATTTTTAATGCCATATACTGTCAATCCGCCAGATTCTGCGTTCTCCTCTACAGGAGCAATCCCCAGAATGGTGCGCATTTTTTGCATGAATACCCCATCTGCCGCCAGATCGAACGCCCGCGCCTGTGCAATGTCATACGCCACACATATCGGTAGCAACCGCTGGGCCTGCGGTTCCGTTGCATAACGCGGCACAATATGCGTGTGCAGCGATGGTGCCTGATTACACCATGTTTCGTAATTGATCCGCGCAGCCCCCGTAACCTCAAGCAACGCATCGCCCACCCGCACAACATCCAGCAGATAGTCCAACCGCTGCTGGCCGTGCAGGTCATTCATACTCGGCACGGCTGGGTCTGCCAGCAAAATGCAGTATCCTGCCACCGGTTGTGTGTCAGCCACCACAAGCCAGCCCGATGCCATACGACCAATAACCTTGGGGTAGGCTCCCTTGCGTGCAAGTTCCACACGCTGCTGTATGACATTCTGCGTCATTACTTTACCTCTACGGCGTTGGGGTGAGTTAGTGTAATGTTAACATTTATATCTTGGCCGAAAAATGGCACATAAATACCGATAATAACTGCATTTTCTTGACAGTAAAAGCATGTTCGCGTCCTAATGCCACAATCATGCGCTACCGTTCCCTTCAGCGCGCCATACCTGTTCTGCTTCTGCCTCTGGCAGGATGCAAGATTGCGGGCGCCCCGTCTTTCCCACTGGCTGGAGCCTACTTCCCCAGCTGGATGCTCTGCGGCCTGCTGGGCGTTCTTGTGGCGGTGGGGCTGCGCGTGCTGTTCCTTGCCACGGCTATTGACGCCCTGCTCCGCCTGCGGCTGTTCACCTATGTCTCGCTTGGCACCATAACGGGCTTACTGTTCTGGCTTTTGGCATTTGGGCCGTAACGCATGAAAAAAATATCCCTTTCCAACCGCAACCCCATTGGCCTTGCCGTAGCTGTACTCTGTATTGCTGGAGCCACGGCACTTGGCTACTACGTTCTGGGGCAGGATGAATCCTACCCCTCCTCCGATAGCGGAACAGTTGATGCCGAACTGGTGCATATTGCCTCCACAGTAGGCGGGCGGTTGCAGGCTTTGAATGTGCACGTCAACCAGTCGGTCAAAAAGGGGGATATACTTTATCAACTCGACCCCGAACCCTATAATCTGGCTGTGCAGCAGGCCACAGCGGGGCTGGCGCTAACGCAGGCAGGGGTAGAGCAGCAGCAGCGTCTGGTTGCGGTGGAAGCCGCCAATGCCGATATTGCCAAAAATCAGGCAGTCCGGGCCAAGACCAACCACGACCTTGCAGCCCGTACTGTCGAGCGCCTGCGCCCACTTGCCAGCAAATCCTATATTCCGTGGCAGCAGTATGATCAGGCTCAGGTTGCCCTGCATGATTCTGGCATCACACTGGACCAGAGCCACCTGCAGGCTACAGCGGCACAGGTTGCTGTGGGGAACCTGAACAGCTCCATTGCAGCCCGGCAAGTGGCCGAAGCCACTCTGGCGCAGGCCCGTTACGCCCTCCGCCAGACCACCGTTACGGCCCCCGCAGATGGTTATGTGACCAGCCTGCGGGTTATTCCGGGGGAAGTTCTTATACCCTCACAAGTTCTGTTTACGCTCATCGCCAATGACGGCTGGTTTGTTACCGCCAACATGCGCGAAGGCACGCTCCATGCCATTCATCCGGGCGACTGCGCCACGGTTTACTCCATGATTAACAGGAGCACCCCCATCCGTGGTCATGTGGAAAGCATTGGCTGGGGCGTGTTTTCCGCTGATTCCGCCGGTTTGAGCCGCACTCTGCCTTTTGTCCCGCGGGAGATGGACTGGGTGCATGTGGCCCAGCGCTTTCCTGTCCGGATCAGGCTGGAACAGGCCAACCCGCAACTGCTGCGGCTCGGGGCCACAGCTACAGTAGAAATACGCCATGGCGCAGCCTGCGACTGACACAGGCAAAAGCACTCTGGCCCGGATATGGTGGCTGATCCGCGCGCCCCTGCCGGGCCGCGGGGGCCACAGTCTGCGCATGGCCGCTGCCTGCACCATGGTTGTACTGATCGGTGAGATATGGCAGGTCCCCGATGTAGCCGTACCCGCCCTGTGCACCATGGCTGTCTGGCAAAGAGACCGCACAACCAACATGTTGGCAGGTATTGCGATCAACCTCCTGATCGTAGCCATTCTGGCGCTGCTTTTTGTGCTGATCCACCTGACACTGGACCACCCGTTCGGTCAGGTCGTGGCGATCATGCTGCTGTCATTCTGCTTCTTTTTTCTGGGCTCGGCGAGCAAGCTCAAGCCTGTTGCCTATCTTCTGGGGCTGATTGTCGTGTTTGCCCTGGTCATTGCCGATCAGGTGCCGATTGGTGAAATCGCAACCCGCGCCCTGCTGTATGCAGACCTGTTTATTCTGGTGCCCGGTGCGGTGATGATTGTGTGCGGCCCGCTGATCTGCCCTTCCCCCGCAACGCTGATGATGCGCGAGATTGCCGCACGCCTGCGCCTGTGCGCCATATTGCTCGAACAGCCCGACCGCGACCAGCTGGACTACGCCTGTACCACATTGCGCGCAGGGGCTGGCGACATGCTCAAATTTCTGAAAATGGCAAAGCTGGAAAAGATTCTGCACAAAAAACCTCTTGCCCATCTGGCGCAGTCTGCCTACTCCAGCGTTGCGGCCCTCGCACTGGCCCATACGGCCTTCAGAGATGGAGAAAAGCAACCTGAAAATCTTGAATTTTCACAAACCCTGCGCAATATGGCGGAAATTTTTTCGCATAATGGTTACCCGCAGGATATTCCCCGTCTGAGCGCGCCAGACCATGCGCCCGCTCTGGCCCAACTAGCCAATGTGCTGCATGGCTTTACCGACCCGCCGACCCCCTCCGCGCAGACTGTACCGCCCTCCAAGCCAAAATCGGGCTTTTTTACCCCAGATGCCTTCAGCAACCCCGAACATGTACGCTTTGCGGTCAAGGGTACAGCAGCTGTGATGATCAGCTATTTTATCTTTACCATCCTCAACTGGCCGGGCATTCACACCTGTATCATTACCTGTTTTATTGTCGCCCTGCCAACAGTGGGAGAAATGACAACAAAGCTGCGGCTCCGTATTAGCGGAGCACTGGCAGGAGGAGCCGTTGGCATTGCCTCCATTATTTTTGTCATGCCCCATCTTTACAATATTGCGGCTTTTTTACTCCTGATTTTTATTGTATCTCTTTTTGCTTCGTGGATCAAAAATGGAGATGAGCGCATAGCCTATGCAGGCTTCCAGATTGGCCTTGCCTTTTTTCTGAGCGACCTTAAAGGTTATGGCCCCACAACAGACATGACCACCGCCCGCGACCGTATTATTGGTATTCTGCTTGGCAATTTTATAACCTATGCCGTTTTTGTCACCTTCTGGCCTTCCAGCGCATATGGCCCCATTGCCCAGCATGTTCGCAATTTTCTTGATGTTTTAAAAAAACAGATCAGCACAACCGATCGCGCCGAACATATCCGGCTGACCGCCACAGTTCAGGAAGACCTGTCGAATGTGGAGCGTGCTCTGGAACTGGCCGAAGCCGAGCCTCAGCACATGCGCGCGCATATGCCGCTCCTGCCCACTTATGCCATTTTAACACGGCAAGCCGCCATTTTGGCCGAAGACGGGCTCCTCCCCTCCCGGCGACAGGCCGTTCAGCAACACATCCAGGACATGGAACAGGCCCTGACATGACACACCACGCCACGCCCCCGGTCCTGCTTGGTCTGCCCTGCCTTCTGCTTGGCCTTGCAGGCTGCGCCACGCAAGCCCTTGAGAGCGCCCCCGCCCGGCCAGATATGCCCTGGCAGCCCAATATCGCCGCCAATGGCGAACTCCTGCCCGGCAAGGCTGGCCACCGTGGGCTTATGCTGCCCCCCGGCTATGTACTCCCCGCAAACCACGCCCTTGCACCCCGGCCTGCAGATAGCAGTATCAACACCACACACATCTATACGCTGCCCGAACTCATTGATATTGCCCAATCCAACAACCCCAGCACGCGCCGGGCATGGAATGCCGCGCGGGACGCAGCTCTGGCAGTGGGTATTGCCCGCACCACCTATGTGCCACACCTTACGGCCTCCATTGTTGGCGGGTATGGCACCCGGCACAACGACAATTCCTTTAATCTGGAAAATAGTGGATTTGCAGGCAACATTGTCAATAACACCAATGCTCCCCGCAGCCAGAGTAACGGACATGGCGAGGTGCAGACGCTGAACATGGAATGGCTTCTGTTTGACTTTGGCAAGCGCGAAGCCATGATTGACGCAGCATCCCAACTGCAACTCGCCAGCAATGTGCTGTTTACCGCAGCACACCAGAAGGTCATTTATGGTGTTACGCTGGCTTTTTACACACATGCCGCAGCCGTAGACCGTACAAGACTGGTGGAGCAGGCACTCTACAATGCCCGCAGCGTGCAGGCCGCGGCAGAAGCACGCCTGCGTCAGAGTCAGGGGACCATTGTGGATGTCGCCCAGACCCAGCAGATGACCGCACAGGCCGAACTCCGTCTGGTTCAGGCCCAGAACGGGATTGAAAACACGTATCTGGAACTCATGACATCCATGGGCATTGCCCCCTCCACCCAACTCCGCACGCAGGAGGTGGCGGGGAGAGCACTCAACATTGACGACATGCGCATGACGGATGACATGATCCGCACCGCCGTTTCCCAGCGTCCGGATGTGCTGGCGGCCTACGCGGCAGCCAAAGCCGCGCGCAGCAACGTAACAGCGGCAAAAGCCGAATTCCTGCCAAAAGTTTTTGTTACCGGCAACGTGGCCTATACAACCGGGCATCTGGCACTTTCTTCCGTGCCGGGTGCTGGGGCGGATTCATCACCAACCCTTAACCTGTCGTCCAATAACTTCAGCAGTCTTGTACTGGGAGGTATTTCGGTCCCCATTTTTGATGGCGGGATGCGGGCTGCCGTAATGAAGCAGGCCCAGAACCGGGCAGACAGCACACAGGTTACCCTGGAGCAGACTCTGGACGACTCTGCCAAACAGATTGTCGCGGCACAAAATGGCCTGCACACCGCGCTGAGCGCTTACCGGGCCGCCACCAAGCTGGAAGCCGCAGCCCAGACCAGTTTTAGTGCAGCGTTTGCGGCCTACCGCAATGGCGTTGGGTCCATAACACCCGCAACCCTTGCCCAGAGCGGATTGCTGGATGCTCAGTTAGCCCAGTCGGATGCGTATTATGCCGCCCTTATTGCGGCTGCCAGCCTTGGCTTTGCAACCGGGGCCATAGGCAACGTGCCAGATCAGAAGGCGGGTGAACCTGCCCGGTAACAAAAACACGCGGCCTCATGCCCATCCAGCATACCAACCGCCTGCATCCACGCCTGCGCTGTTGTGGGACCAACAAAACGGAACCCCTTGTGTTTAAGGGTTTCTGCTACTGTTACAGACAAAGGAGAGCGCGGTTCCAGCCCGCTCCCCCGCTCATGGGCCTGCGCCATGCGCACCATGCTCCATGCAAACGTGGCAAAATCTTCCCCTCGTTCATGCATGGCAAGCCAGGCCCGCGCATTGGCCAGAGCAGCGGCAATTTTGGCACGGGAGCGAATAATGCCCGCGTCTTCCATAAGCCGGACCTGATCATCCTGTGTAAACGCGGCGACCGTGCACGGGTCAAACCCACAAAAAGCCTGCCGGAAATTCTCACGTTTTTGTAAAACAGTATTCCACGACAACCCGGCCTGAAAGGTTTCCAGCACCAGCGCCTCCCATAAGGCGCGGCTATCTGTTACGGGGCGTCCCCACTCCTGATCATGATAGGCGCGGAGCAGAGCGTTGGATTCAGCCCACTGACACCGCACCAGCGCGCCAGAATTGCTCACACCCAACCCATTTTACGAACGCGGAACATCTGTTGGGCGGATCATGGCAAACTGCGCCCCTCCTTCCGCCTCCCGCTGGGCTGTGGTGCGGTGGCTTGCGGCATACCGTTCGGATACGGCCCGCAAAGCAGGCAGAGCAGCGCGGTCGCCACGCAGCAGCCCTATCAGGGCACGCACACGCAGGGATTCCTCCTCACTGGCGAGGCTGTAATGGATTGTGCGGGATTCGCGCCTTGGCACCACAATTTCAGCCCGTCGTAAGGCTCCAAGCTGCTGACTGAGCGTGGGCTGACCTATGCCAGTGCAGGATTCCAGCTCCCCTACGGCAAGGGAGCTATGTTCAAGCAGCGCATCCAGAATCATCAGCCGTTGCGGCTGGGCAAACAGCTTCATGCGCTCCACAAGCTGCCGCGCTTCTTCTACACCCAGCACGCTCATGCCTCGGCATCCTTACTCATGTTCATAAACCAGTCAGGCCCTGCCTCCATGACATCCTCGTGCGTCTGACCTGTGGGGAGCACCACATCCGCCCCCGGCGTCCAGCCTTCGGGGGTCATGACATTCCCCCGTTCAACCCGTTGCAGGGCACGCAGTACACGCAGCATTTCAGCCACGGAGCGACCAACCGTTGCGGGGTACCAGGTGATCACGCGCACAATGCCGTGTGGATCAATAAAATACGCTGCCCGCACGGTCGCACTATTGCGCGCATCCAGATCAAGCATACCATAGGCCCGGGCAATGGCCAGCGAAGGGTCTTCGATAACAGGGAAGGTGACCGTAACACCAAAACGCATCCGTATGGCTTCCAGCCATGCCAGATGGGCAGGCAGACTATCCACTGACAGGCCAACCAGCGCGCAGTCCATCTCTTCAAACTGGGGGACAGCCTGCGCCATGGCAATAAATTCGCTGGTGCAGACCGGCGTAAAGTCCGCAGGATGCGAAAACAGAATAACCCATCGCCCGCGCAAGCTGCTGAGCGTAAAATCACCCTGCGTGGTCCGGGCCGTAAAATCAGGTGCTTCGTCTCCGATCTTCAGGGACGATGAGAAAGGCACCAAAGGGCAGATATCTGTTATGCGATCGTTCATGACAGTTTCCTTTACGCGAACTCCTGACCTTGACGCAAGATGGTTTCATATTTAGTGAAACAAAACATACAATGTTACAGTAAGTTATAAATAATTGGAGTCTCCCATGTCGGATACCGCCATCACAACAGCTACGGCCCAGATTCTGATAACACTCCGTCATCCTCAGACCCGCCCCGTGGTGCAGAGTTTTTTTGATCCGGCAACCTTTACCGCAAGCCATGTTGTACATGACCCCGCCACAAAAGAAGCTGCGGTCATTGACAGCGTTCTGAATTATGATGCTGCATCCGGCCGCACCAATTATACCTTCGCCCAGCAGATTGTAGATTACGTCCGGACGCAGGGACTGCATGTGATCTGGCAGCTTGAGACACACGCCCATGCTGACCACCTTTCCGCCGCGCCCTGGTTGCAGGAGCAACTTGGCGGCAAACTGGGCATTGGGGCTGATATCGTGCAGGTGCAGGAGGTATTTGGCAAAATATTCAATGCCGGAACAGAATTTGCGCGTGATGGCTCCCAGTTCAATCACCTATTCAAAGACGGTGAACACTTTAAACTGGGCAATCTGGACTGCATTGCCCTGCATGTTCCCGGCCACACGCCTGCGGACATGGCCTTTGTCATCGGAGATGCCGCCTTTATTGGGGACACGCTGTTCATGCCGGATTACGGCACCGCACGGGCCGACTTCCCCGGTGGGGATGCCCGCATGCTGTACCGCTCCATCCGCCGCCTGCTTACCCTACCCTCCCAGACGCGCCTGTTTTTGTGCCATGATTACAAAGCACCCGGACGCGATACATTCGCATGGGAAACAACCGTAGGGGCCGAACGCGAACACAACATTCATGTGCATGACGGCGTGGACGAGGAAACCTTTGTGGCCATGCGCACCACGCGGGACGCAACTCTGGACCTGCCCAACCTGATCATGCCCTCCGTGCAGGTCAACATCCGTGGAGGACATATGCCCGAGCCGGAAGATAACGGGGTCAGCTATATAAAAATCCCCGTAAACCGCCTGTAAGCACCCTAACTCCCTGATCACGCATACTCTGGAGACCCCATGTTAGCACCCCACCTTATGCATATCGCGCTGGAAATTGCTTCTGGCGCAACCGTGGGGTTCACCCTTGGGCTGATCGGGGGGGGCGGCTCCATTCTGGCTGTACCGCTTATGGTCTATCTGGTTGGGGTGCCCAGTGTGCATGTAGCCATAGGCACCAGCGCCCTGTCTGTTTCCATCAACGCGCTGGTTGGACTGGCCCATCATGCACGCAACAAAACCGTAAAATGGCGGTGCGCTGGCATTTTTGCCCTCTGCGGCGTAGGGGGGGCTTTTCTGGGCGCATCCCTTGGCAAGGCGGTGGATGGCAAGCACCTGCTGTTCCTGTTTGCCCTGCTCATGATCGGGGTTGGCGTGCTCATGATCCGCGGCCGTCACAATACCGGCTGCCCGGGTGCCAGTTGCAACAGAGAAAATGCCTCCAAGGTTATGACCTTCGGGTTTGGCACAGGTATGCTTTCCGGTTTTTTTGGCATCGGTGGCGGCTTTTTGATTGTGCCGGGCCTTATGGCCTCCACCAGCATGCCTATTCTTAACGCAGTTGGCACATCACTTGTGGCTGTCGCAGCATTCGGGTTCAGCACCACCATCAGTTACATGCTCTCCGGCTACGTGGACTGGCAGCTGGCGGGTCTGTTTATTCTGGGTGGTGCCATCGGAAGCAGCATTGGCACCAAGATGTCACACGCACTGGCAGGCTCTACAGGCAGGCTGACCACGGTTTTTGCCTGCCTGATTTTTATTGTTGCGGCCTATATGATCTGGCAGAGCACCCGGCAGGTCTAGGGCTGAATGCCCCCTCATCTCCCACGGCCCATGCGTTGCCAGCCTGATTACAGTTATGCTGGAGACTGGAGTGGCAGCGCCACCGTTTGCTGCGCGCTGGCCATGGCCTGATGAAGCTGGGCATAAACATTGCCTTCCCCCAGTGCGCTCACAATATGGTGTCGCTCCATGTCGACCAGTGCATAGGAGGCAACCCGACCAAAAATAACCCGCACACCCCGCAGATGCAGACGGAACAGCACATCGCGCACAACACTGGCCGCAGAATAGTCAATATCTGTAATGGCGCTGCAATCAACCACAATACACCGTACAGGCGTAGGCGCACCGGCGAGAAGCAGTTCAATATCCTCCGCGAACAGTGAACAGTTCGCGTAGAACAGATCAGCGCAAAACCGATAAACCACAAGCCCCGGTGCGGTCTGCTCTCCTGCACGAACAGGAACTGCTTCAAGCATCTGCGTTGCTGGGTCTGGCTTGAGCACCATCGTGTGGGGCCGGTAGCTGTGCCGCACATGCCGGAACAGAGAGAGGGCAATAGCAATAAAAATGCCCTGTTCCACACCAATGCTGACCACTGTCACCATTGTCACCAGTGCCAGCCTGAACTCTCCGGGACTTTCCTGCCGAATATGGTTCAGGGCTTTGGTGTCAATCATGCCTACGGCAACACAGAACACAACCGAACCCAGAATACAGCGGGGCAGATACTGGAGTGGTCCGGTAAAAAACAGCAGCACACATAGCGTAACGGCGGCAAACACAAGCTGTGCCTTCTGGCTTGTGCCCCCGGCCTGCACAGCCATGGCGGTCTGGGTCGGGCTGCCATTGACCGTAAAGGTGCCACTTAGCCCCGCTGCGGCATTGGCTGCACACAGACCCACAATATCCGCATTGGCATCAACAGTTTCATGCAGCCTATAAGCAAAAGCATGGGATGTTGCGGCACTTTGCGCAATAATGACAAAGACGCATGACGCTGAAACCGGCAGCAGCGCCAAAAACTGATGCCAGGAAACCACTGGTACAGCAAAATGCGGCAAACCACCCTGCATGGGCCCCAGAACCGTTACGCCATACTGCGCCAGCCCGCACAACCAGCTAAACCCCAGCGCGCCCAGCACCACCCCCAATGCCACTGGCCGACCTGGGAAAAAGCGCGCGCCACACAGCAAAATCGCACAGGCCATACCGGAAATACCGACCGAAAGCAGGTGCATATGCGCGCCAGCCTGCACAAACCCCACAAACTGGACCACAGTATTATGCGATCTGGCATCCAGCCCCACCATGTCATACAGCATGCTCATGCTGACCTGCACCCCCACGCCAGCCAAAAAACCAACCAAGACGGTGCGGGACAGAAAATCCGCCAGAAAACCCAGTCGACACAGGCGGGCCACCAGCAAAAACCCTGCGTTCAGCAATGCAATGGCACTGACCAGATGGATATAGGCCGCGCTGCCTACTGGCTCCATTTCCGACAGGGCGCTGGAAAAAATAGCTGCTGTGGCGGAATCTGCCGCGACCACCATATGGCGGGATGAACCAAACAGCGCAAAAGCCACCAGCGGGAACAGCACCGTGTACAGCCCGGTAACCGTAGGCATACCCGCAATACGCGCATACCCCAGCACCTGCGGAATGTTCATGGATGCCAGAGACAGCCCGGCCCACACATTTTTACTGACAGAGAACGGTTTTTGCCACCAGCCGATCAATGTACGCAGCCCCCCAACCCTATCCAATCCTGCACCCTTGCTGGCCTGTTCCGGGCTGGATCGGCTCTTGCCAGCCTTGCAGAACATGCAACAATCGCACCTTTATAAATGAGGCATGTAACATGACTGTAACAGTTTACCACAATCCGTCCTGCGGTACGTCCCGCTCCGTGCTGGAGCTTGTGCGCAATGCGAACATAGAGCCCGAAGTAGTGCTTTACCTTAAAACACCCCTCAGCCGTAAACAGCTTGAGGACATTGCACGCCAGGATACGCTTGGCGCGCGTGATCTTTTACGCACCAAGGAAAAACTGTGCGCAGAGCTTGGCCTGGACAAACCAGAAACCACAGAGACCCAGATACTGGACGCCATTGCCCAGCACCCCTGCCTGCTCAACCGCCCTGTTGTGGTCACACCCAAAGGAGCAAAAGCCTGCCGCCCGGCCAGCATGGTGCTGGAGCTTCTGCCATAACCACACCCCCGCCCAGGCATGGTGGGAGCATAAAAAAAGGGGCATGTCCGGCTTATGGTAAACCGGACATGCCCCGTACTGCCTAACCCATAGAGTTAGTGCGTAGTAGCACCGGCACCTTCTGGCAGGTCATAGGCGATAATATAGTCCCCCACATCAGGCGAGTGGCTGGCCCCACCTGCGGAAATAACCACATATTCCCGCCCTGTTTTAGGGGAGCGGTAAATAAGGGGAGCAGCAACAGCCCCCACGGGCAAACGCTGCTTCCACACTTCCTGCCCGGTCCGGGAGTTAAGTGCGCGCAGGTAATAGTCCTGTGTCCCTGCAAAAAAGACCAGACCGGACGCCGTGGATGTAGGGCCACCCAGCGTAGGCATGCCAATTGGCACTGGCAGATGGGTTTTAACACCCAGCGGTCCCAGATCTTCCACCGTACCCATAGGCACCTGCCAGACAATTTTTTTGGTGTGCAGGTCAATGGCTGTCATGGTGCCAAAAGGAGGCGTGTTGCACGGTACAGCCAGCGGGGATTGCAGGACATCAATTTTAACCCCGCCATATGGCCCGGCCAGTTGAGGGCGGATAGTGCCCATAAACCCCGGAACCTCATCCGTGGAAACCTTGAACTTGCGGGCGTTCTCCCGCGTGACCAGAGACATCCGCAGTGGCATGCGCATGTCATTGACAAACATGAGCCCGCTATTTTCATCCACCGAGATACCGCCCCAGTTCATGCCACCGAGCAGGCTGGGCCATTCAATGTATGGTTTTTCGCCCGGTGGGGTAAACGGCCCGGTATAAACCGAACTTTTAAACATGATCCGGCAATAAAGCTGGTCAAACGTGCTAACCCCCCACATGGCGCTCTCGCTCAACGGGTCCGCGCCGATGGTGGGCATCCCAACAGAAAACGGCTGGGTAAGGGAAAGATGCTCGCCCTGCGCCGCAGGGGTTGTGGCAACCGGCGTTTCCACCACTTCGGTTACGGGCTTGCCTGTGCGCCGGTCGAGCACAAAAATATGCCCGGTCTTGGTGGTCTGGATCAGGGAAGGGATTTTTTCACCCTGCGCATTGGTCACATCATACAGCACTGGCTGTGAAGGCAGGTCATAATCCCATACATCATGATGAATCAGCTGCGAAACCCAGCGGGTCTGGCCTGTGGCTGCATCCACCGCCACAACAGCCGCCCCGAAGCGACCATTAGCCGTGCTGCGGTCCCCACCCCAGTAATCAGGCGGACCGTTGCCGGTGGGCAGGTAAACGAGATTGAGCTCCTTGTCATAGGTCGGCACCGTCCAGACATTGGGGGTGGACAGTGTGTAGGTCTGATCGGGTGCAGGGGCATGCGTGTTATCGGGGTTGCCTACATCCCACGCCCAGGCCAGGGAGCCATCACGCACATCAAACGCCCGCACAACACCTGATGGCTCACCAGGCATGATGTCACGCACCCAGCCCCCGACAACCACCAGATGCCCCATAACCACGGGAGCGGCGGTAGGGTGGTAGCGCCTGCTGTTTTCGGTTGGCCCCATCTGCTTTTTAAGATCCACAAACCCCGCATTGCCAAAGCCCGCGCACACCGCGCCACTATGGGCGTCCAGCGCGAACAGGCGCGCATCAACGGAGGAAACCAGAATGCGCTGGCGGCAGTCTGGCGCGGTGTTGCTGGCCTTCTGCGCCTGCGTCAGGCTGGTATCCGCATCCATGTCATAATACCCAACACCACGGCAGCTTACATGTTCGGCCGTGACTGCATTGGGGTTGAACTTCCAGATTTTCTGCCCTGTATCGGCATCTATGGCAGTGATCAGGTTTTCTGGTGTGCAGGAGTACAGAACATTCCCGATCTGCTGGGGGGTGTTCTCATCCGTGCCAAAACCACTCCCGCTTATACGGCGGCCGGTACGGTAAACCCACGCAACCTTAAGCTGGCCTACATTGGCAGGGGTAATCTGGCTATACGGCGCAAAACGTGTGCCGCTGGCACTCCGGCCATAGAACTCCCAGTCCTGCGGAGCGTCTGGCGTACCAGCCTGTGCCACTCTGGCAGCATCACTCAGCGCGTCAGGGTTGTTAATTGTCCCATGCGGGAAAAACGCCAGCACCAGCGTGCCCACCAAAGCGGCCATAACGGTCAGGCCCCCCCAGGCACTCCACCGCCGCACATTCGCATGAATGGTGGGGAAGAGAGCCGCCAGCCACAGACCAAGGGTCAGCACAATGGCGGGCACAACCAGACGGGGCAGCAATTCCCAGTAGCCAATCCGCGGTGCATCATAAAAAGCCCACAGGCAGGTTGCAACAAACACGGCCACGGATGCAGGCAGCGCACTACGCCTGCGCAGGAAAAAAAGGGCTGCCAGCCCCACATAGGCCAGCCCTGCCAGCAGGTAGTACGCCGAACCACCAAGGACCAGCAACCGCCCGCCGCCATACGCCAGAACAAGCCCCACCCCTGCACTCAGCAGTGCAAAGAGAACCCGGTACACATTGGCCCCTGTTATCCGGCGACCAGTTTTGAATGGTTCGTCCATTCCTTATTCCCCCAATTCCCTCAGTTCTCAAAGACCGCACGGCAGCAGCCCCGGTACAACCACCTTGACCAGCCCGCACCCTGCCATTCCTGAACAAAGACGGTGGTCTGTGTTCCATGACCTTGGATGCTGTCAATAATAATTCGGTATTTTACAAATCACGGACTGCCGTACACAAGAATATGACCCGGCTTTTCAGACCCATGATGCTGTATAAATCTACTCTGTATCACGTTGAGGTGAGACACAAAACACCCCGCACCGTGCGTAAAGCCTGTTCAGTCCCATGATCTGCGCTGGTGCAATCCCCCCATTTTTTGCAAGCCATTGAATTATCAGACTTACTTTCAGATTTTCACGTTAAAATGCCCCCATAATACCTTCAGGGCATATTATAAAAATATGGGTTATGGCAGCTTCATATATTGGACATCCCCCCGGCATCGCGCGTTTAACTGATGCAATGCCCCTGCGCGCAGGACCCTATTTTTAAGGAATTCGCCTCTACCATGACCTATACAGTTGGAATGTATCTGGCCGACCGTCTGGCACAGATCGGTCTGAAACATCATTTTGCGGTCGCCGGGGATTACAATCTGGTCCTGCTCGACCAGCTCCTTCTCAACAAGGACATGCAGCAGATCTACTGCTGCAACGAACTGAACTGCGGCTTTAGTGCAGAAGGCTACGCCCGCGCTCATGGGGCTGCCGCAGCCGTTGTCACCTTTAGCGTTGGCGCCATTTCCGCCATGAACGCCATTGGCGGCGCCTATGCGGAAAACCTCCCCGTTATCCTTATTTCCGGCTCCCCCAACAGCAATGACTACGGCAGCGGCCATGTGCTGCACCACACGCTGGGCAACACGGATTACGGCTACCAGCTTGAGATGGTACGCCACGTAACCTGTGCAGCCGAAAGCATTACGGACGCAGCCTCTGCTCCGGCCAAGATCGACCATGTTATCCGCACCGCCCTGCGTGAGCGCAAACCGGCGTATCTGGAAATTGCCTGCAACGTCTCCTCCGCTGAATGCGCGCGCCCTGGCCCGGTTACGTCCCTGCTGGCAGAACTGACCCCCGATACCACAAGCCTGAATGCCGCAGTGGATGCTGCCGTCGCCCTGCTGGAAAAATCCGAGCGCGCCGTTATGCTGGTTGGCACCAAGGCCCGCTCTGCCCATGCGCTGGGCGAAACAGAAGCACTGGCAGACCGCATTGGCTGCGCCGTAACCATTATGGCGGCCGCCAAAGGGCTGTTCCCCGAAGACCATGCCAGTTTCCGTGGCCTGTACTGGGGCGAAGTTTCCGCCCCCGGCACGCAGGACCTGGTGGAAAAAGCCGATGCCGTGCTGTGCATTGCCCCTGTATTCAATGACTATTCCACCGTTGGCTGGACTGCATGGCCCAAAGGCGAGAACGTGCTGGTTGCCGACCCCAACCGCGTGACCGTTGGCGGGCAGACCTTTGAAGGTTTTACCCTGCGTGAATTCCTGACCGCTCTGGCCAAAAAAGCGCCCCACCGCCCGGCAAGCGCGCGGGATTCCAAGTACACGCCTACCAAAATTGCGCCCGCAGCCCCGGATGCACGCCTGACAAATGACGAGATGACCCGTCAGATCAACGGCATGCTCACCTCCAAAACCACCCTTGTGGCGGAAACGGGGGATTCCTGGTTCAACGCCATGCGCATGCACCTGCCACGCCACGCCCGCGTGGAAACAGAAATGCAGTGGGGCCATATTGGCTGGTCCGTGCCGTCCTCCTTTGGCAATGCCATGGGCTCGCAGGAACGCGAACACATTGTTATGGTAGGGGATGGCTCCTTCCAGCTAACCGCGCAGGAAGTCGCCCAGATGGTGCGCTACGAACTGCCCGTTATTATTTTCCTTGTGAACAACCGTGGCTACGTCATTGAAATCGCCATTCATGATGGCCCTTACAACTACATCAAGAACTGGGATTACGCCGGTCTGATGAACGTGTTCAACGCAGGCGAAGGTCATGGCCTTGGCATGACGGTTACAACCGGCGCGGAACTGGCAGAGGCCATTAAAAAGGCACAGGCCAACCACCGTGGCCCAACCATTATTGAATGCCAGATCGAACGCACTGACTGCACGGATATGCTGGTCCAGTGGGGCAAGCGCGTTGCCTCCGCAAATGCCCGCAAGCCGCACGTTTCATAACAGATTTTCTGGTTTTTCCGTTCAAAAAACGCCCCGGATACATATCCGGGGCGTTTTTTTATACCCCAGGCGCGCACACTCACCGATACGTTATTAAAATCACGTTATCTTATAATAAGTTTTCAAAAAAAACATGTTACGCGAAGTCCAGTTTCACCAGACCTTAAAAGGATAACTGGACGCGGCACGCTCCGCACCACGCAACTGGAAAATTTAAATGGAAAAACATGTTATTATAAATATGTTTTTCTAAAAAATATTTCCATGAAAACATGTTAGAAAAACGTTATATGACTATAAAATCATCAGGTTTTCTGGCTCTGCTCACATGGGGTTGTGCAGCCTTCTGCCACGCCACACCCATACAGGCACAGGCACCTCTATCCACCTCCGCCAGAACCACAGAACGGGTTGAGCACACCATACGCCAAAGCGAGGAACAACCCCTCCTGCCCGACCCCCATGTGCTGCAACGCCCGGTCAACTCCCCACTGCCCCCCAGTGGTGTGCCGGTGGCACCCTGGCCGGGCCTTGCAACAATGGACATTCCCAGCGTGAATGATTACGGCGCAAAAAAGCCGCACCATATCATGACCCTTGACCCCCTCAGCCTGCACGAAGGGCCATCGTGGCTTCTGCCTTCCACAATGGATGCCCAGCGCCACACGGATATGGAAGATCCCTACTACGTACCCACTGCGGGTAGCAGCCATCTTGTGCCTCAGATCATGCCTTTCCGTACCCGCTTGCAGCAAAAAGGATTTGCCTTTTCCTTTACCTACAAGGGAGAGGCGATGGGCAACATCAATGGCGGCATCAAACGTGGCATGGATTACGTGCACGAACTGACATTGCAGATGAATTTTGATCTGGGCAAAATGGCCGGACTGGATGGCTGGTCAGTGCATACGCTGCTCATGAACCGCGCAGGCCGCGAAGTCTCGCACGATATGGTGGGTGAATATTATGTCAATCTGATGGAAGTGTACGGTCTGTCCGGGCACGTTGCGGCCCATCTGGTTGATCTGTACGCAGAAAAACAGTTCCTCAACAACCGTATGGATATTACCTTTGGCCGCATGTCGCTCACGCATGTTTTTGCGACATCTCCACTACTCTGCTCGTTCATGCTCACCTGCTCGGCCCCTGTGGCGCTCAAGCTGAACACCGGTTTTTCCGTTTACCCCAAGGCCACATGGGGTGCGCGTGTGCGCTTTCGCCCCACGCGGGACACCATGGTGCAGCTTGGGGCGTATCAGGTCTCCCCTCTCAACGGTAATCCCAGCGGATGGTCCTGGGGAAGTGAGAAGACAACAGGGATAATGCTGCCCATAGAATTGACCTGGCAGCCTTTCCTGACCCGCAACCGCCTGCCCGGCCACTATGTTTTTGGCTATGCGCACGATACATCACGCTACGCTGATCAACTGAGAAGCAGGCCCACCACCCTGTCAAGCCAACCCGGGCTCGAACACAGCGCACCCATGGATATTTTCTGGTTTGAAGGAGACCAGATGATTTACCGTCTGGGAGGTCGCAACCAGTTGGCAGGCGGCTATCTGATAGCCGGGTATATCCACAATACCCCCCATGTCTCGACCATTTCGGACGAGGCCTATGGAGGATTTTCCTTTAACGGACTTATTCCTGCCCGCCTGACGGACAGGCTGGGCATCCTGTATTCATGGTACCATGTAAGCGACCGCAAGCGACTTGGACAGATGTACGCGCAGGATGCGGGTCTGTCGCTTGGCGCGCAGGTCCGGGGGCCCCAAACGGACTCCCATGTTATCGAAGCGTACTACGCCATTGACGCCATACCCGGCGTGACCGTCCAGCCTGAGTTTGAATACATGATCCGACCGGGAGAAACATCGCACATTCCCGATGCGGCTCTGGTGGGCCTTAAAGTGATTGCCAACCTGTAAGCATGAACCCATGTGGGAGAGGGGCTGTCAGTTTTCCGGGGGCACCTTCTGGCCCGCCAAAGGCCGTTCCTTGTCCAATGTCTGCGGTCGCCCGTCTTCATCCACGGCAACAAACACAAAGTTTCCTGATGTGACCTTCTGCCGGATATTTGTCCGCCGGATGCGCCTTACGGATTCTGCGCAGATGGTAATGGACGTGCGGCCCACCTTAACGATGCGTGTGTAAACATTCAGTTCATCCCCCACCGCCATGGGATGATGAAACACCATACCGTTAATGGCTACGGTGACGCATTTACACCCTGCAAACCCTTCCGCCGCAGTGCTGGCGGCAAGATCCATCTGTGAAGCAACCCAGCCGCCAAAAATATCGCCTGCGGCATTTGTATCCCTGCGCATGGCCACAACCCGCACAGCAAGATGCGCATCCGTTGCCCAGTCACTTGGTTCCGTATTCCCCACGATCACCCCTTTTGCCTAACGCATGGTTCTTGGCTTGAATGTTGGGACCATGTTTCTCCATTCCGGGCAAAACATACAGTGGAATCTGTGCGCGCCACCCATGCCTGTAGCAAACGTGAAAATCCAGACGGCAATGCAGGCAGAAGAGCATAGGCCGCAGGATTACCCCCCGACCCGCATCATTCACGCATTTGTTATATTGACCATCGTAATATCATAGTCACAGAGAGAAAATTATTTTACATGAATCTATAGATTCGTTCATAGTTAAGTAGAAAGAGGGAGGCCCGACAATGTACAGATATGCAGTTTCCTTTACGGACCAAACACATATCAATATCCTGGACATCATACGGCAAGCAAAAGATAACAATACCAACAACACTATTCAGACCACAACAAACGGCTCTGGCGAAGTTTATGCAAGCGACCTGAAAGGGGCCCGTGTGAACGCCAATGAAAAATTCGTGGATAAAACCATTGAATCTATCATGAAAGAGAACAATTCTGGATATTTTTACGCATAACCTGCTTTATGGAACTGGTTGAAAACTCATATTTACGATTTTTTTATTATAATTTCTTAAAAATATCATTACTTGATCGGGACATTCTGGCACTATGCCGCAGACTGCGGTCATAAATGCTGCTTTGTATCCTTATGCCTTCCTCTTCACGCAGCTTCTGGCCAAAGGCCCCAAACCACTCATTACGCCACTGGCCTTCCACAATAACATTGCCCCCTCCTGTCGCCACCACCACTTCGCACGGTGAAGAACAGACCCCCGTGAAAAAACCCCGAAACTCATGAGCCATGTTCCCGGCCGCACAACTGGCCAGTTCTTTACCCCAGAGAGATGGAAAGCCTTGCTCCTATTTCCTGCCATACGGCAGGTATGAAAACTGACATGACACAGAATAATTACATATAATCCAACAATCACTTTATATATTACATATGAATATTTTATAAAATAGAATAATAATTTATAGTATTACTAGAATTCATAAGATTTTAATTTCTGTATTATTATTTTATTATGGAAATATTTTTTTCCAAAATACTTCTGCTTTTCATAGATTCTCAAACAAGACCTGTCCATTTCATAAGACAGTTCATTTTTTCTTTTCTGAGGAAGACTGTCATCCCATTCTCCCGCCAGATACTGACAAACATCCGCATCATGGAAAAAGGCAATCACATCATCTGGAAAATTATCTTTAGTTTTTGCAATGGCTGGTGAGAAATTCACGCAATATAAAAATACCAAAATATATTTCATCTGGGGTCTGGCTCCATATCTTTGAGATAGACGATAAAACCTGCCGTGTTATGACTATAGAAACGCCACAAGAGCAAAGCAGGACCTCCATCGACTGGAACTCTCCCAAGTCGATGACTTACACTCCAAAGAAAGGAAGACGGGTCAGGCAGGCTACTTTAAACAGTCTGAAGATACAAAATAGTCTTTATTAACGATCAGGATACCGAGTTTTTTATGACCTCACCGCCTATTTCCGATACACAGCGCCGTCTGGTCATGCTTTGTGCCGTGCTTGGCATTGTTCTGGGGGGGCTGGATGGAGCGATTGCCAATATCGCACTCCCCACCATCGCCCACGATCTCCACTGTAGCGAGACCCTGACAGTCTGGGTCGTCAATGTCTATCATCTGGCGGTTGCGGTTAGCCTGCTGCCTGCTGCGGCTCTGGCGGACACACTGGGCCTGAAGCGGGTTTACGGGTTCGGGATCTTACTTTTTACAGTCGCCTCCCTTGCCTGCGCCCTTGCAGGTTCACTGGGGGTTCTTATCGCAGCGCGCGTCGTACAGGGGCTGGGGACAGCCTGCATGGCCGCGCTGAGCGGTGCGCTTGTGCGCAGCGTGTATCCCAGAACCCTGCTGCATCAGGCTTTTGCCATTATTGCATTAGCCGTTGCCATTTCCGCCGCAGTGGGGCCTACGCTGGCGGCCATGGTGCTGGCTGTTGCTCCCTGGCCATGGCTGTTTCTGATCAACGTGCCGATTGGCCTGATGACGGTTGCTCTTTTTCTGCGGGCAGCTCCGGCCAGCCCCCGCACTCCAACCTCATTCGACTGGATGGGCACACTACTGAATATAGGCGCTCTGGGGCTTGGTATTCTAAGCGTCGATGCACTGGGGCAACAGAAAACCGGGCTGGCAACGCTTGAGGTCGGGGCAGGTCTGCTTTGCGCCATTATGCTGTATCGCCAGCAGAAGAGCCTGGCTACGCCTATGCTGCCCTTGGATCTTCTGGCTATTCCGCTGTTCTCGCTTTCAATCCTGACATCTATCTGCGCTTATACCGCACAGATTCTGGCTTATGTCGCGCTACCGTTTTTGTTCCAGACGGTCATGCACCTCTCCGCCGTAACAACGGGCCTGCTTGTCACGCCCTGGCCCGTACTCGTTGCCATTGCGGCTCCTTTTGCAGGCCGACTGGCTACACGGCATCCGGCTTCGGTTTTGAGTAGCGTGGGGCTGGCGCTTCTGGCAGCCGGACTGGCAACCCTGAGTCTTATGCCCGCACAGCCTGCCTTTTGGGACATATGCTGGCGGATGGCGCTCTGTGGCATTGGATTTGGCTTTTACCAGACCCCCAACAATCTGACAGTCATGACCTCTGGCCCGGCAACCCGCAGCGGTGCGGCAAGCGGTATGATGGCCGTTGCGCGTACACTGGGCTGGGCTCTGGGTTCTGCTCTGGTCGCTCTGGTCTTTGGTTTTTCCCAAGGCAGTGGTGGGGCGGTGCATTGCCTTGAACTGGCTACAGGGTTTGCTCTTCTTGGTGCCGGGCTGAGTGTCTCGCGCCGTGTTATTCGCCGGGAGGAAAAGCGGTAAAGGGCTGAAATGGCGGGAGGGACGCACACTGGCAAATAACAGGCGCCTTCAGCGACTCTCAGATATTTTGCACTATCTGCGACGTGCTGCGGGAAGGTGCTTTCGCCGTGCCTGATCTTTACGCCACCAGATCATAACGCCAGTTACCGAAAGTAGACAGACGCCCAGACCCGAAAGCGCAATCATGATCCGCCCGGTTAAACCCGCTATCCGGCCACTATGCCAGGGAGACTGGAGTTGAAGGATCAGATTGCCAATGCGACCCCTGCCCGGAAACTCGTCCGCAGTCACGTCACCGGATTTCAGATCAACAGTAACAACGGGACTGCCCAGACCAGCGGGTTCGCTCCCATTATCGCTGAACAGAAAAAATGTCGCGCTCTCACCGGAAGGCGCAAACAAAACCGCGGCAGGGCGGGCGGTCTCACCCCGTGCCCGCGCAAAGGAGACTGCGATTGTTTCGGCTTCGTCGACCGATACGCCGGAGACCGAAGAAGTCCGCTGCCGCACTATCAGCGGTGGATCGGTTGGAAAAATCGCTTTTACAACGGGCTGAAAAATTTCTTCATCAAGTGTAAGGGACACCCCACTGACGGCAACCCCCAGCAGGATGACCCAAAGCCAGAGCGAGACGGCTCGGTGCAGATCAAATACAAGCCGTGCCTGGGACCGGCCGAAGGAGATCGTCCAGGCCTTGACCCATCGTCCCCAGTAGGAACGCTCCGCTGTCAAAGAGAGCGGGAAAGTCAGAAACAGCCCGACGACGCAATCAATCGACCAGAGAATGGCGGAAAGACCAAGAATCCACATCCCGCTTTTTCCCAGATCGAGCGAATAATGGAGGCGATAGACAAACGACATAATGGCCCGCCGGTTCAGGCAACATCCTTCACTGGGCCTTTCTCCCTGAATATGACCGTCCATCGGATCAACAAAGATGTCTCTTTCAGAATCGCCATTGCGGTCTTGCAAGGTATCGGTCGAGAAAGCCTCGATTGTCCGGTTCTCTGGCGGTCGATAAATCAGACCCGTAATTTTCTGGGTCGGATGCTGCTCGGACAGAGCATTCAGCAACGTGGAGAGCGCAAGACCATGCGCAGGATGCACCGCCTTGAAAAAATCCGGGTTAAGAGCGGCATCGATTTCATTGCGGAACACGACGATGCTGCCCGTCAATCCCGAGATACACAGGATAGCGGCAAGGAACAGTCCGCTATAGCGGTGCGATCGTACCAAAGTCGGCCGAACAATCTTCAGGAGTGCTATGGGCATGCGCGATCGCTTGCCACAGCTTGACGTAAGCCGCAAGGTTAGATAACAATAATCATTCGCATTTAACCCGGTTTGAAGTCTAACCGGCGGTTTTTGGTCCCTCCTCTGGTTTCGACGTTGAGCCCGATCTGGTTTTTTGGTTTCACGCGCTGCCAGAAAAGAGAATTTTTATTTTGCGAACCGTTTCTGTGGTCTGGAAAAACAAGAGCCTTAGTGCATGAAGCGTACAGTTGACCTTCCATGCCATCCGCCACCCGTTGTAGGTTTCGCCGACCGCTATGCAGGCGGATTCGTGGATGGATTTCACACCCATGATCGCGCCCAACTGTCTCTGTTCCTCGCCGGGACCGTGGCCGTCAGCACAAAAAGCGAGAGTTTTACACTCCGTCCGGGTCAGGCATTATGGCTTCCGGCTGGCACGTTCCATCAGGCAAACTGCCGCACCGACCTGACATTTCAGGTCATATATGTCGATCCGGATTTGTCCGGCGCTAACCTTCCATGCCGTGTCTTCGAAGCATCCACCCTTCTGCGTGGCCTTGTCGAGGAGATTATCAGCATGCGCTTCGACTTCACCATGGACGAGCGTATGCGTTCCATCACCCATCTGCTGCTCCACGAAATAGCGCGTGCGCCGCAGATTGCCGGCCGTCTGCTCTTCCCGTCCGATCGCCGTCTTCTGCGTGTCTGTGAGGCGATTGCAGCCAAGCCGGGCGATCGACGCGACATCGAACATTGGGCACGAGAAGCCGGCATGGCGCGGCGCAGCTTCACCCGTCTGTTCCAGATAGAAATGGGTATGGGATTCTCCGCATGGCGCAGGCGGGTACGGGCGATCGAAGCCGCATCACGCATTGCAGCAGGTCAGTCGGTTGCTGAGGTCGCGTTCGATCTTGGCTATGACAGTGCGGGAAGTTTCAGCTCCATGTTTCATAAAACCTTTGGAATGGCTCCCAGCAGCCTGCGGTCGATGCGACCTTCAGCGTTACGGTTGTAGAGAGAGGCGCGGCGTACTTCATGACCATTCTGGTGACCGCAACCGGATCGCACGTCGTCTATCGGGCATAATTCATGGGAACTCAGGCCAAAAACAGGCACCTCGCTTGTTCGGCAAGACCAGCGTGATTAATACATGCAAATAAGAACAGGTCGCAAATTGATCGAACAACGGGTCTCCATAAGGGTGTCTCCGACTTCCGACACATGCGGATAAGTCCTGAAAGTATAACATATTATCAGCATACAAGCGGCACCATCCGCTCATGCGAGGGGTAAAGTATGCAGCGCAGAACCGTTTCTTATGCGGCTCTTCTAGTCTTTTTCATAAGCAGCGAAGCTTTTGCAGCCGACGGACAGGAAAGAACGGATATTTCTGATAACCCGGGAGCAAGCCAACAGGTTCGGCCTGTACGACCGGGCAAAGCTTCCACACAAGCCTCCCCTGCGCATAAAGCCCAGGACGCAATGGCGCTAGAAGAGTCGATTGAAGTGCGGGCCCGACGCTCTTCAACAACAGCCTCCTCAGCGACCAAGAGCGATACGCCGCTCGTCGAGACAGCCCAATCCGTCACCGTGATCACACGGAACGAGATGGACGTGCGTGGTGTGCTCAATCTCAATCAGGCTGTCCGTTACGCGGCAGGTATCACCGCTGATACGCGTGGCGGGGAAGGGACACGTTACGACCTGTTCGATCTGCGCGGCTTTACTGTTCCGACATTCCTTGATGGGCTGAAGGTTCAGGGAAGTCCCAACGGCTTTGCCGTACCCCAGACCGATACCTCTCGCCTCGAACGTGTCGAACTTCTCAAAGGGCCAGCATCTTCGCTGTACGGTCAGTCCAGCCCCGGGGGGCTGACTGCATTGTTCAGCAAGCTCCCTACCAGCCGACAGTTTTATGGCGACATTAATACGACTGGCGGCATGTTCGACCTCTATCGCGTGGATGCCGATGTCGGCGGCTTCGCCTCAAAGGACGGTAACGTCCGCTACCGTCTCTACGGCACAGTAAACGGTCAGCACAGCCAACTCGCCCGGACGGGGAGCAGACGCTTTTCCATCAGCCCCGCCTTCACCTTCGGTGGAGAGGGGCCAACAACGCTGACTTTGCTGGGCAATTATCAATATGACCCCGAAAACGGCTCCTACGGCGCAGTTCCGCTCTACGGCTCGCTCAGGCGAGCCACGTACGGCTATCTTCCACGGAATTTCTATGACGGCGATGTACCGTCCGAGAAATATAATCGCCGTCAGGGCTCGATCACCTATATTCTCAACCACCGCTTCAACGAGGATTGGAGCTTTTCAACACGTGGTCGTTACGACGACATCATGACCAACTACCGCAGCGTCTATACCAACGGAGATTATGATAGCGACGATGGCCGAAGTGGCGAAATGCTCGCCCGTAATGCCTATGGCGCACGCGAACATAGCCACAACCTCGCCTTCGACAGTCAGTTCAAGGGGCATGTCAGCACCGGGCCGTTCCACCATGCACTGATGTTCGGGGTCGACTACATGCAACAGCACGCACACGACCAGGAAGCCTCGGGCAATGCCCCCGACCTGGATGTTCTACACCCGAATTACCACCTCGGAATCCTTGGTCCACTCACCCCGTCACAGGACAACGTTGCCCGCTGGAATCAGGTCGGCACTTATGGTCAGGATGAGATACGCTGGAAGCGCCTGATCCTGACCGGAAGCCTGCGTAACGACTGGTATCACTCCCGCCAGCTTGAATATCTGTCCCAGTCCGACACACGCCAGAGCGCGCGGCAGATCACCTGGCGCGCATCGGGCCTTTATCATTTCGATTTCGGGCTTGCACCCTATATCAGCTACTCGACTTCCTTTCAGCCACAGGTCGGCGCTGTATCCACTAACGGCGGATTGACACAGCGCCAGGCCAATCCCTCCACAGGCAAGCAACTCGAAGGCGGCATGAAGTATCAGCTTCCCGGCACTCCCGTTCTGTTAAGCGCAGCAGGCTTCCATATCGAGCAGAGCCATGTTCTTGTTGCCGTTCCCAATACCGGATACAGTCTGGAAAGCGGATTGGTTCATTCGGATGGCTTCGAATTTGAAGCTCATGTGGATGTTTATCGTAATCTTATGATGACGGCCGCCGTCGGCTTTCAGAACGTACACGATGATTCGACCGGTAAGCCTCTGGTTCAGTCCAGCAAGGGGAATGCTTCACTGTTCGCTTTCTATACGCTGCCTTCTGGAGCGCTCAAAGGGCTCGGGTTTGGTGGCGGCATGCGGTATTCGTCGAAAATCTATGGGGGAGAGTCCGCACAAGGCAGCGTATGGCTTCCGCAATATGCTCTTTTCGACGGGTCGGTGAGCTACGACCTCTCCAACCTGTCCCGTTCACTACAGGGTTGGAAAGCATCGGCCAGCGTACGCAATATTTTCGACAGGCATTACATCGCCAATTGTTTTGCTGGCACATCCGGCGGTGAAGGATCATGCTATTTTGGCGAGCGGCGCAATGCCCAGGCGAGCATCGGATATAGCTGGTAAGCTTTGCTTCGGCTCACTCGTGCCTTACTTAAGGCCTGCCAGAAATTGTCGAGGAATACCGCCCGGATACCGTATCCATTATTCAACGTGTGGAGAGAACACCCGGAGTATCCATCGGGGATTCCGCCTTAAAACGAACCCCATCCTCCACACACAACGGACAGAAGAAAGGATACAACAGGCGTGAGGCTTAATGATATCCACACAGCCTTCAGCCAACGCCTGTCTTTCTCAATCATTTTTGTGTTTTCGGCTGTGATATAGGACGCGGTGTAGGCCATCCATAAAGTGGCATGCGTCTCATCGCGTTCAGGCACGTCCGATAGAATGGTGTCCACCATGTCAGGACCAACGTTTTTGGATAGAAGAGTGGTGGCGTAAAGGCCCATAGCGCATAGGCAACTTGTAATTCCAAAGCCTAGCGCCATAAACGCGCAGACCATGGAATATTCCCGTTGGGAAAATGCCCCGGCCAAAGATGCCGTAGTCAGGGTCACTGATAACGGAAGAACAGTTCCAAGTCTTCCCTTAATCCTATCGAAGGAGAGCGCTGCCTCCTGGTACCCTGCGTCAGCAAGCGCTCTTTTTTCTTTTGCCAGCCACAGAGCAAAATTTTTATCGTCGGTCATTCCAGCCCTCTCCGTGCGGCGATATATGCCAGTTATTGGCAAGACGCGATAGCTGTTATGCTCCTCGTCTAAAATTCACGCTAAAGCGACTTACCGGGATGAAATGCGCACATGGTGAGGCTTGTAAAGCGGCACGGATACATCTTCCAAATAATGGAAACCGACACCGGTAGTTGCCGTTTGAGAAGAATAAATTTTCAGCGGGAGACATGGTTAAAACCGCAGAATACTGCGGCTCAGGAATGGTGGGCGCAACAGGGATTGAACCTGTGACCCCTACCATGTCAAGACTGGCGGACTCCAAAGAAATCAAAGGCTTAGAGAGTCAAACACGCTCAAATACGGCACGCACGATTAAGGAAAAATCGTGCTATGCGTGCGAGCAACGTACCAGAAACAGACTTTGTTGTCACGGATCATCTCTTACCTCAGACCAATACGCGAGCTCATAACGATCAAGCTGATGCACGTGAATTAATCGACGGTTGTTCGGAAGCTGATCTTCAACACGCAAAACAAATGAACCGTGGGAGATTATCTACGGCTGATGCTGGTCGCCTAGCCCGACAGGTTGCGCGCTGGCATCAAGCAGGCAGAATCACGGCAAAAGCGGTAACGTTAGCAGACGCCATGATCTGGACACTTCGACGTGCCGGGGCACGCTATATCAAAGTCAGCTTGTCGAAGTTGGCGGAAAAATCAGGTGTAGGGCGGGCTAGTGTAGCCCGCTTGCTACCGGTTCTTGAACGGCTCGGCCTGTTTCGGAAGATTAAGGTCAGGTTACTCCTACCGTGGCGGGGCGGCCTAGCATCAAGGCAGGGGTCTAACGTCTATGAACTGGCTAAACCCGCAGAAATCTGCGCTCCAGATACAGAGTCTCACCGTAAGACGGTTAATATAAAACCACGATATTTATCTATCTTACTACCAAAGAACTGGCGCAAATCAGAACGCGACAAACCCATTTTGAGCAATTCAAGCCCGAAAGTGCCAACTGCTGCTGAACTGCAAGACGCGTTTACACTCGAATGGCAACAAACCCGACGACAGAAAGCCATTTACAACCTCAATACGAAGCTCGAGTAAGCGCAGCCATGCAGGTTAATTAGCCATTGAGATAGATTTGAAAGACTTACCAACCTCAGATGAGATGAATTGTGTTGGCTGAATCGCATCGATTTGTATATACTATGGATATATCCCTCATGGAGTGCACGATGTTCACCCGTACAACTCTCTTCCTTTCGAACCGCTCTCAAGCCGTCCGCCTGCCTAAAGCTGTCGCCTTCGATGGCAACCTTAAGGAAGTTGTGATTATTCCAGACGGTGCACGCCGTATCATTGCACCCGCTGATGCTGCGTGGGATGATTTTTTTGCTGCACCGGGTATCAATCTGCCTCAGCGTAACCAGCCCGCTCTGCAGATGCGAGAAAGCTTCTGATGCTTCGCTATCTTCTGGATACGAATTTTTGCATCCGAGTGCTGCGCGATCGTCCACAAGGCTTACGGGAACGTTTTAACGAAACTGCGGAAGCACTCTGCATCTCAGATGTTGTGCTTTACGAACTTTTATATGGTGCGGAAAAGTCCCAGAATCCGGCAAAAATCCGACGTGAAGTGGAACATTTTGCGGCCCGTCTCTCAGTTTTGCCTTTTGATGACGATGCTGCAGCTCATACAGCAGAAATTAGGGCTGATCTGGAGCATCGTGGGGGCGTGATCGGTCCCTATGATCTGATGATTGCTGGACATGCACGAAGCAGAGGTCTTGTTGTAGTAACCGGAAACCTTCGTGAGTTTACCCGGGTAAATGGTCTACGTTCCGAGGATTGGATGGCTGATTAAGCCAAGCACAAAAATCGACTATCCAGCCCGCCAATGCACACTGCCAATCTTGTCTTTGCAAACAGCAAAAAACTTATACCAAATTCCACAACTATTGCAGTCATGACCAGCAAATAAAATGCCTCCATCATTGAGGACATCAGTGTGTTTATCTGGCAGGATAATCTCCCCGTTTTATTTCCGTAAGAAGAAGCGACAACGGTAAAGAAAGATTATATCATTCTGTCTGCCGATCCAGCGGAGTCCGAAGACCGTTCTGTATCCATCGAAGGCATGGAACGCGGGCAAAGGGCGCAGTTGATCCGTAAAACCCGTAACGATCTCGGTTTGTCTCAAGTCGAATTAGCCAGTTGTCTCCGCGTTCCTGTCAACATGTTACGAGAATGGGAACGGGCACGGGCGATGGCCCCTGACTTCGCTGTAGCCTACATTCGGGTCATTGCACGACACCCCGATGATGGCTGATGAGGTCAGATATCTGGCCCTTCAATGCACAAACTATAGGCAAACTGGCGTATGGCACACTGCGGTATTGGCCTTTATCCCGTGTTGTCCGACGTGAAGAGGAGCGGTGTGTGGCTGGAATGGGGGGCAAGCGGAAGGTCGGTTTTGGGGTGATCACAATTGAACATCGCCATCCATGGCGGTTTCGGTTAAATTTCTATGAAATTCTATGTGCACTGCAACGCAGTTGCTAAATCTAATTCTGAGTAAGATTAAAAGAAAAGTATAGGCATGAAAATATCTCTGGTAAACGCGGAATCAACGGCACGTAAACTTTCAGTGCTCATTCGCAAGCACGATAGTATTTCAATCGCAGTTGCTTGGGGAGGCATCACGGAAGTCGCTGAGACACTCCTCGCCCATAGCCAGAAGTTTGAGTCTGTTCTCCTTGGTGTTGACTTCTCTGCAACCGAGGCCGCTCTTGTCGAGCGCCTTGTTGATGTACCCAACGCGTATGTAGCAAAAAACCGTCCAGGCTGCTTTCATCCGAAGATTTTTTACTTCGAGACTGCTGACAAAGCAGAGGCGATCATCGGCAGCGCCAACTTCACCAAAGGCGGCCTTGGCCCCAATTTCGAGGCGGGCGTTCATGTGATAGGGAAGACCAACGACCCTTTCTTCGAACAGGTCCGCGACCAGATAAAAGCCTACGCGCAACTCCGCCTCGCAATCACATCCGAGTTAGCTGAGAGCTACAAGCGCCAGACTAAGGCTGTTGCGAGCAAGTCGAGGCAGAAGAGCCCGATCTTACCGAATGATCGCAAGGGGTGGGCACGGATGAATTCGCCGCTCGCCAAAATGGAGTGGCCGCAATTCGTCAAGCTCGTCCGTCGCGATGAATATCATGACTTCAAAAAACGCATGAAACTCGTGCAGGCTATACAGCAAATTTTCTCGCGTAATCCCTCGTTCGCAAACCTCTCATTGGCCGAGGCTAAAGGTATTGCCGGTATGCTGGGCAAGAATGATGCGGAGGCCGCGGGGCTGACTAATTTCGAGTGGGGCTGGTTCGGGTCAATGGGTGCTGCTGGCACCTTTTCTGAACTAATCGGGCTCGAAGACGACGCGCTTGCTGCCGCGGTCGATATGATTCCATCCCGTGGGGACGTGACGGAAGCCCAGTTTAACAACTATGTCTTAGCTTTTACTGCTACCTTTTCAAAATCCGTTCGCGTAGCCCGGTTGGCACCCGCCACCCGGCTACTCGCTATGAAGCGCCCGGATGTCTTCGTCTGTGTGAACAGAGGTAACATCAATGCCCTCGCGGAGGCGCTCTCTTTCGCGCCAACGACCACTAAGCTTGAAAACTATTGGGCGCGTGTGATTGAACCCATTAGGCAGGCGCCTTGGTACACGGTCGAACGGCCCCGCGGGCGCGATGCAGCACTATGGGACGCTCGAGCAGCCATGCTTGACGCAATCTATTATCGGCCGACTATCTAATAAGCGTTCCCGAAGCCGCAGTTGCCTCACTGTCACGACTTCGGGAATGACGATATATACCGCTAATGTGTCATAAGCTGTCATTTTAGAAGACAGAAAACAACAGAATGTCTTTTGTTTGGTGACTTTACTAACGAAGCAGTTGTTTCAAAAATACGACCTCTACCACTACTATCGCGTCTGTCCGTCTTTGGTCAGAAAGATTGTTTTGCCGCTTTCGACATCTTTTATGATGGCTTTAACAAATTCATCAGCAGACATTTTGATAGGGTCACATTTTGTTACCTTAACAGAATAATCTATTGTGACTGCATTAATATCAATGCTTTCTGTCGCGGTCTTCAAAATATGGTTTGGAAAATCAAATCTGTGAGTCGCAAACTCGATATCTTCATTACTGTGAGGTAGTTTTTTACGAAGACTCTCAAAAGTTTCGATGGGATTGTCTTGAGAATCAAAAATCAGGGGATCATGATTCAGAAACTGAACGGCGATTTCCTGCCCCGGTTGGTAGTGAGTGAGTGCAGTAGATGACAGGTCCGGTCGAAAGGCCAAAATGTTGGGTTCGACGATATTTATTTGTAAATGTAATGTTCGTAATCGCCCATTCCAGTCTGCATCGACAGGCGTCTTCCTGATTTCTTTAATATTTATACCATAATGACTTGCATATTTTATGGCTCCAGATTGATAACCTACTGTTGTTGCAAAAATTCCCTGTAAATTAGGGATATCAACAAGCACGCCGTAAAAGTCTCGTATGCGACCGATTGAAACACTGGTATCATAGCTTTTACACTCAATAGCTATTTTATGAAGACAACCAACCAGCCTGAACTCCCAATATACGTCGATTTGGTGCTTACAGCCAGATTTTCCTGTGAGTTTGGTATTGTGCTCTACTGTCACATTTTCCACACCCTCGACCGCAAGTAGTGCCTCATACACTGCTTTGACGAAGAGTTCGTAATCTGTACCTTTCGTCACTGAATTCTGTTCAACTTCTTCATTTGCCGTTGTGGTGTATTCGTCAGGTAATTCGTTTTCAGTCATCTCAAATCCTCTTCTCAAGGGCGTGTTTGAAAACGCGAACAGGCAACGATAACAATCCGTCTTGCATTTTGGCACTCAAAAAACACAGGATGACCGCAATATTTGTAGGCGGTCTGGCTTACCAACTCGTATTTTTAAACAGGCTCTATGAAAGATCAAATTTAGCCGATTTGTATGTCTGCTATGTGGGAATTATTTTGAGACAATGTATGACCGACATGAGGCGTCTGCCGCCTGTCTGCTCCCACAATGTAGAACAGACAGGCAGGTCAGGGAGGGGAGTAGAAAGTCTGCTTCTAAGACATCAGCACATGAAAGCAGACATTTCTGTATTTGGTGTTGGCGAACGACAGGCCTCTACGTATTTGGGTCAATCTCTCTTCCAGCCTGCACTTCGGGGTCTTTTTCAAAAGCGTGCAAGACGGCTGACCAGAACGCCCGCAGGCTTGGAAAGCTGCCCCAGTTTGGTGGTTCTTCAACATCCGCCGTAGGACTTATGCTGATCAAAACTAAAGTCGCGCGGTCGATTTCTGCATCATTGCAAGCTAATAACGTCTTTAATTCTTTGATCGTTTGTAGCTTAAATGGCAGACGACGCCCTTGCGGTGCATCTTCAATAACCTCTGCCAAAGTGTCGCCAAAGAGATCCGTATCCTCTCCAAATGAACTGGCACCAAGATTTTTTATACGCGGGAATACGTCAAGGATATCATCATTGGTAAAGTTTAACAGTTTGAACATAGTAAGCCATCCCGTTGTGTTCTTTTTTGGTAATTGAAACTTCGATGCGTCGCGCCGCTTTGCGCTGCCGATTGGCGCTCTCGATTACGACACCTCCCTTTCCAGATGTATATCCGTCAATGGAAAGTCTTTCTCCATCTCTGGCATTCCTGAGCCAAGTATCAATCTTGTGGGAGTTATCTCTAAGTGCTTTGTGAATAGCATGTTCGGCTTCTTCTTTTGATGTAAAGAATGAAACAACAGACTGCTTTTCTTTCGTGAACCGGCGTTCGATATATTCGTCGGTTGGATTGACGTGCTTTCGTAGCACATGTCCGCCTGCCTTGCGATTATGTGGGGGGGCCTCATGGTGGTCGAGATTAAGCCGCTTCTGTCGATGTGGTAATAAAAGCTTATGGGAGGCCTCATGGTAGTCGAGATTGAGTTGATTATGCCGATATGATAACGAAATATTCTGGTTGGTGGGTGTCCTCGTCGGTTGGGGTGTGTATGGTGAAGCCCGGTGGAAGTGCTCCGTTGTGATGTCAGCACGCCTGAAGGTCAGCCGGTTCGCATCCGCAGATACCACACGAATAGCCCGGGTTGCAGCGAAAGACCCCGCTGCGTGCAGCAGTGCCCCGGGGATCAGGGCGTCTGCTGCCGAACCTGCCAGACCTGCAATGGCGGGAGACGCATGCGCCATTAGTGCTGCGTTGCGGACCGCGCGTTCAGTCCGGGTTTGGGGTGGTGTGCCTGTATTCCATGCACGTCGTCCTGCGGCCATCATGTCAACGCCGTGAGCGGCAAGGGCAATACCGGCCATTTTACTGATTACCGGCTCAGGCGCGCCCAGAAGGCCAGTGGCCCCGGCCATTTCCGCAGCCCCGAAGCCTATCGTGGCCAGTCCTTCGGCCCGGTTGATTGTTTGTTGGCTCGGCAGATAACGCCTGACAATGCTGACGAGTTGATGTTCGCTCATGACAAATGTCAGAGCGGGATGCTGGTTGGTATTCGGCATGGCGTGTCCTGAGAACGCAGACACAAAAAAGCCCGCCGGTGAAGGCAGGCTTTGCGTGTCGCAGGGGTGATCCCCGCCGTGACCTATGGCATGGCGCTTTTTCGGAAGGATCATGATTTTGTAGGAAAGTACTGGATCAGTGAATATCACTATCCGAACTATAGCTTGTATGTAACAAAAACTGCGCGCAGATACCAGATGGAAAACAGGGTGGCCCGAACTTCACCAATGTCCGGTATGCAGAATGTTATCCAGCCAATTACATGTCTGACATGAGGCGATACCCGCCCGTCTCCTTCCCATGAACCTCACTAGAAGACGTTGCGCCGTGTTACTTTCCCTTATAATGGAAGCGCGCATTCCGACGCCAGAGCCGATGCCTCCCAAGCCTGCTGTTCCTCAAGTTCAAGAAGCCAGTTTTGAGCGTTATCCAAAGTAACAAATGCCATGTTTTTTGCCGCGACTAGGCTTTCTTGCCAACGTGGCCATTCCGGGCTGTACCCGCTCGAATGAGTTAAATTTACTAGCCATCGTCCTTTACTCTTGGGAGCTAAGGTAATGATGAAATCTTCGATCCGTGCTGTGTGCGAGCCATCGCCCAGTTCAGTCCAAACAACGTCACCGTAGTTGTTCAGCAGTCGACGCTTAAAGCGCACCATCTGATGCACCAAGGCAAGCAATTCACCCGACACCTTTACCTCGCCATCTAAGGCTCTGTTGATACCTCTAAGGATTGTCTTCCGCGACCGGTAATCACCAAGAGAAACCATCCGGTCAGCCAGATCTACCGGCGTCCACTGTAGGTTAGCTAGAGCACGCCGCATGTCCGCGGCTAGATCTTCCGCTGTGCGTTCATTACCAAATACCAACTCGTCTTCGTCAAGCACGGTCATTGTGGATCCCCCCTCTCATACGAGTGACATATTGTCACCCATATGGCGACAGTCAAGAGGACCATACATTCTCTCGCGAAAAATGGAGGTTCGGCTACCTCGATTTGGGATTAGACGCCTATGGGGTCGGTTGGCTGCGTTGCCATAGGTGAGAGTAGCGAGAGGGGGGATTGGCGAGCATGTCCGCTTCTTAGTGCCCGTCCCGCGAAATGAGGAGTTCCGCTTTTCTCTCACTTACACCGGTCGGCTCAACGGAAACAGAACGGACTGGCATCAGTCGCCCTCTTCTCGGACACTGGGTAAGACTTTGTCCTTTCGTAAAGCGGACATTCATTCGGTGGCCCCCACCTAAAGGTAGCTATTATAGAATTTTTCGACTTCATTAGATTTGTGGCTTACCGTTATGCGCAGATTTTGACCGATAATCGCGGCTTTTGCCGATTTTTTTGCGCAAATTTCGAATAAACACGGGTTTTTATCGGTTTTGCCGGTGTCCGAGATCACTAATTGGCTCTAATATCAGCCGTTAGGCTGGGCAAGACAGGTGGTGTGGACCCACGGCAAGCCGAGGGTCCACACCACACCCTTATTCGCGCAAACGCTCAACGGGGTCTTGTCCTGCGGAGCAACGGCTACCGCCGTAAAACGCTAGAAAAGATTTAGCCGCTAAAACTGAGACACTAAATCTCGCCCCACTAAGGGCAAAGAATAGTCAATGAGCCGTCATGATCTTCAGTGTATGCGGATAGAATCACACATCACTTTTGATCTTAATCACAAGATGCTTTTATTATAGACATCCAACAAACAATACAGGAGCACTCGATGAGGCCCGCCCCTAACCGCTGCCCCACACATCCGGGCGAAATACTGCGGGATGACGTTCTTCCGGCTCTTGGCAAATCGAAAATCAAAATTGCCGCGTTGCTCGGTATTTCCCGCCAACACCTTCATGATATTTTGTCAGAGAACAAGCCAATCAGTCCGGTTGTTGCTGTTCGTATTGGCAAGCTCTGCGGTAATGGCCCCACCCTTTGGAACAGAATGCAATCGGCTTATGATGAATGGCAGGCTGTTAAAACTGTCGATGTGAGTGAAATTCCTACTCTACATGCGGTAGAAATGACACCATGATGAAAGGCCCGGTTCAGGATAATCTGAGCGGGCCTTTTTTGGTTTACTAGACAGGCCACTTCCCAAGATCGGGAACTACAGCAAAAATTTAGCCGCTAAATCTTTGCCTCTCATTATATCAAGAACTGTGCCGTATAGTTCCGCATGTTCTGATTATGGGAAGAACATTCTATCCGGAAATATAAGCACTTTCATACAAAATAAATGCTTCATAAATTATGGATTGAATTGGTTCTTCATTAGCGGTTGAGGTAACCCTATAATTAAAAATCCAAATCATATAAATATATTATTTCTTTTTTTAAAATAATACCTTGATTGAAACAAAAAAGGCCGTCATAAACATGACGACCTTTTCCGTTGGAGTTCAGTGTTAGACGCACTTAACCCCGACGAACCGCTGACAACTACTCAAGCGATCCGACATCTTGGTTAGTATAGTACCTAGGTTAAGCTGGTATTTCAACCATGGAACGGGCTGTTTGATACGGAGAAAATAAAATGTCATTAGAAAATTTAAGCCGCAATAAGAATTTTATTTTTGATAGCAGCTCCAGATTTCTTTTCTAATCTACCATCTTTTTCGATGTATATATCTTTTTTCTTACTAGTAAGGCTTACTAGATGAAGATGTTTTATTTCACTGAAAGAGATGCCGCTGCACATCTTGGCATTTCCGTCTCCACTTTACGACGAGAAAGATTAGATGGTCGCATTGGCTATCTAAAAATTCGTTTTCGTGTGCGCTACACACAAACTCATATTTCTGATTATCTACTAAGAAATGAACAATGCCCGACCATATCTTCAGAATTGGGAAACACTTTCTTGGAAAACGCCCCAACTCGGATGCATGGTGCGCGTGCTGGTATGAACCACATACCAGACAAACAAAGCGAGCATCTCTTGGCACAACAGTTTTTCAGGAAGCCCAAATAAAGCTGGCTGCATTTGTTACTCAGAATGCCCATCGACGCAATGAACCCGCAATCGACACGACAATTGCATCCGTTTTTATGCGGTATTACTCTCAGCACTCACAAAGCACACGCAGCTCTGGCTCGAACCGACGCGCTCTAGAATTAGTGCTTGAAGCCCTAACACCTGGTCTTTGTGTTTCTGATTACACGCTAACAGAACAGAAGCGTATAGCGGGGCATCTGCAAAAAAACGGCTTATCTACTGGTTATACCCGTCGAGTGATGGGTATTGCAGCCGCAGCTCTAAACTGGTCATGGAAAAATGGTGAGATAGACAAACAAATGCCAATCACCTTGCCCTCTGAGGGGGAAGGGAGACAACGCATCATGACGATACAGGAGATGGTGCAACTATGGGATGCCGACATGCCCCCACACATGCGGGTATTTGTCGCCTTATTGATTGGCACAGTCTCTCGACCAGAAGCGCTCTTACAGCTTACACGCGAGCAATGCGACCTGACTCATGGGATTATTGATCTCAATCCCCCCGGTCGAGAACGGACCAAAAAGCGACGTCCACGCGTACCAATGGCACATTTCCTTCGCCCAATCATTGAAGCTGCTGGACCTGGTTCCCTTATCACCTATCATGGCAAACCAATTGCCAAGATCAATAAGACTTGGCGGGCCGTGCGCCGTAATGCGGGGCTACCAGAAGAAATTGTTCCCTACACAATTCGTCACACAATGGCGACAGAGCTTATAACCCGGGGAGTGCCTGACATAGAGGTTGCAACCTTTATGGGCCACGCCATGCCCAATCTCCGCACGACTGGGCGCTATGTCCATGTCCGACCGGACTATCTTAGCAACGCCAGAAAGGTTATTGACGAAATCGCAAGCACCATCGACCGGGCTGCAACCCAGTCGATGGTAAATCTCAATATGCGTGCTATTCGCGTGCTAGACGATCATGCAGAAGGTAAGGAGCCAACTGCTGATGCCCCAGAAAACCTTGGTTTTCTGCCACTCTAGGAATGGTGGGCGCAACAGGGATTGAACCTGTGACCCCTACCATGTCAAGGTAGTGCTCTACCGCTGAGCTATGCGCCCATTCCTGATGTGTGTGGCCCTTTTATCCTCCTTGCCTTGCAAGCGCAAGCCCACAATAGTGGGAATATGAAAAATTTTGCGTCTTCTTTATTTCCACCCAGCCTGAAGCGGTTGTTTCAGCATCAGCAGGACACGCAGGAAGAAAGCACAGCCATCATGCAGGCCGCACCCAACCCGGTACTGGTCTGTGGCGCACCTGCAACCGGCCCCGTGGTGCTTGCCTCACCCCATTCGGGGCATTTTTACCCTGAAGCGTTTATACGTATTGCCCGTCAGCCCCTCGACATTCTGCGCAGTGGTGAAGACAGTTTTGTAGATGCACTGGCCCTTGGTGCCCATAATCTGGGGCCACCGCTACTGAGCGCCACCTTCCCCCGGGTGTTTTGCGATGTAAACCGCGCGGCATGGGACCTGGACAGCCGGATGTTCCATGGCGCCATTCCTTCTTTTGTCGCACCATCCGACCGGGGGCTGGCTGGCTTGGGTTCCATACCCCGCATTGTCGCAGACCGCCGTCCCCTTTACAGGCAACGCCTCCCTTTTATGGAGGCCGCCTTGCGCATCCGCCATTACTGGATGCCCTACCACGCAGCCCTGGCGGATCTGCTGCAAGCAGCGCACGCGCGGCATGGTTTTTGCCTGCTGCTGGACCTGCACTCCATGCCCGATGCCCCGCAGGCAGGCTCGCCCGACTTTGTGCTGGGCGACCGTTACGGCACATCCTGCGTGCAACGCCTGACAGACCTGGCGGAACAGACCCTGCGGGGGCTGGGTTTTAAAACCGCCCGGAACGCACCATATGCCGGTGGGTATATTACACGCCATTACGGCCGCCCCGCCCAAAACATGCACGCACTGCAAATAGAAATGCGGCGCGGCCTGTATATGGATGAAGCCACATACACCCCGCATGAAGGATTTGCCGCCCTGTCCGATGCCCTGACCATTCTGGTCGGCCAGATACTGGCGCATTTTCCCGCGCAGGAAAAACCGGAACACAATTCTGGCTGACAAGCCCTAGCCAGATATTGAAAACAGGCCCGCTCCACCACATCTGTGCAACCAGAACAGGCAGGGATGCACGACCACATCAGGTATGGCATACACTGCCCGTGTGCAGAGTTTATAAAAAGCAACAGGGCCAGTAGCATGACAGAAACAGCCACCAACGCCACAACACATAAGGGAAGTGAAACACGCGAGTTCAGCGCCGAAGTGGGGCGGCTGCTCGATCTGGTTGTGCACTCACTGTATTCCGAACGCGAAATCTTCCTGCGTGAACTGGTCGCCAATTCAGCGGACGCTACCGATCGCCGCCGTTTTGAAGCCCTGACCGATGCCGCACAGGCCCTGCCCGAAAACGCCAGGATCAGCATCAACCCCGACAAGGACGCCCGCCTGCTGACAATCAGTGATGACGGGTCGGGCATGAGCCGGGATGAACTGGTCGCCAACCTTGGTACCATTGCCCGTTCTGGCACCCGCGCTTTTGGCCAGAAGCTTGAAACTGCCAGCCCCGAAGACCGCCCAAGCCTGATTGGCCAGTTTGGCGTTGGTTTTTACGCGGCCTTCATGGTGGCGGACAAGGTGGATGTTGTCTCCCGCCGGGCCGGGTCGGATGAAGCATGGCGCTGGTCCTCCGATGGTAAGGGAGCCTACACGCTTGAACCCGCAACACGGGAAAAAGCAGGCACGGACATTACGCTCCATATCAAATCCGATGCGGATGAATTTCTGGACCCGTGGCGGTTGCAAAGCATTATTCGCAAATGGTCAGACCATATTGCATGGCCTGTCACCATTATGCGTGATGGCAAGGAAGAAGCCGCCAACGAAGGTACAGCCCTGTGGCGCAAGTCCCGCAATGACGTAACGGAAGAACAGCTGGAAGAGTTCTACCGCCATATTTCCCACAACTTTGACAAACCGTGGGATACACTGCACTGGCGCGCAGAAGGAACGATGGAATTTTCAGCCCTGCTGTTCATCCCCTCTTCCCGCCCGTTCGAGTTTGGCGAGCAGATGCGCGAGAGCAAGGTGCGCCTGCATGTGCGCCGGATGTTCATTACCGATGATGCAGAAATCCTGCCCCCATGGCTGCGCTTTGTGCAAGGTGTGGTGGATACGGAGGATCTGCCGCTCAATGTCTCGCGCGAGATGTTGCAGGCAACACCCGTTCTGGCCCGTATCCGCAAGGCGGTGACCACCAAGGTTGTAAACGAGCTGAAAACCCGCGCCAAGGATGCAGAAGCCTACACAACTTTCTGGAACAACTTTGGCCCCGTGCTCAAGGAAGGCATGTGGGACGACCCCACCTACAAAACCGATGTTGCGGCCCTCAGCCGCTTCCGTTCCAGTGCAGTAGAGGGCCTGACATCACTGGACGATTACGTAAGCCGCATGAAGCCCGAACAGGATGCCATTTACTACGTAACAGGCGACAATGCAGACGTACTGAACGCCTCCCCGCAGATAGAAGGCTTCAAGGCCCGTGGGGTGGAAGTACTGCTGCTGTCCGACCCGGTGGATTCCTTCTGGCCAGAACGGCTGGGTACGTATGAAGGCAAAAACCTGCGCAATGTGGCACAGGGCCTGAATGACCTTGAAAAATTTGGCGTGCCAGAAGCCAGCACCGCCGAAAAAGCGGATATGAGCATACTGCTGCCAGCCCTGAAAACCGCTCTGGGGGATACTGTATCCGACATTCGGGCAACCGACCGTCTGGTGTCCAGCGCCATGGTGCTGAGCGCACCGGAAGGAGGGCCGGACCTGCAACTGCGCAAACTCATGCAGCGAAGCGGGCAGGATATTCCGGACGTAACCCCTGTGCTGGAACTTAACCCCGCACACCCCATTATCCACACTCTGGCGCAAAAAGTGCAGGCCGGGAACACGATTGATACACTGGCCCGTATCCTGCTTGATGTCGCCAGCATCCAGAATGGCGAAACACCAAAGGATGTTAACGCATTTTCCCGCCGGATCATGGATTATCTGGCCGGTAGCATGCAAGGCGCCAATACACAACAAGGTCAGGCAGACTGACCGTAAGGGAGCCCACTCCCTTACACCCGCAGGGCAGAACGGCTGGGGCAGAAGCTCCAGCCGTTCTGCCTTTCAAGGCTTTTCAGCCTGCTTGACCGCATTCCATACGGCATCCAGTTTCTCCACGTTCTGGTCCTGCATGCTCAGACCTTCCTGCGCCAGACGGGTTTCCACTGCTTCGAAGCGACGGGTAAACTTGTCACAGGCCTGACGCAGACAGGTCTCCGGGTCCAGTTTCAGGCGGCGCGCAAGACTGGCAATAGAAAACAGGACATCGCCCAGTTCATCCTGCATTTTTTCCCGGTCGTTCTTCTGCATCTCTACTGAAAATTCGCTTATTTCTTCATACACCTTATCCAGAACACCGGAAATGTCGGGCCAGTCAAACCCGACACGGGCCGCGCGGGATGCCAGTTTGGAGGCACGGAGCAGAGCTGGCAGAGCTGGCGGCACACCTGTCAGTGCGCCAGAATGCTGCATCGCCTTCCCACCAGATTGCGCCAGATGTTTGCGCTCCTGCTCCTTGATCGCCTCCCACTGCCCTGGCATGGCTCGTGCCGACAGTTCAGCCTCTGCGGGTTGAGGTTGAGCGGCACCCCCCAGCACGTCCGTGCCAAAGGTTACGTGCGGATGCCGACGGATCATTTTTTCCGTAACAATTTCCGCCACATCGGCAAAAGCGAATCTCCCCTGCTCTTCCGCCAGTTGAGCCTGATAGACAACCTGTAACAGAAGGTCTCCCAACTCATCGGGGAAAGCCTGCCAGTCCTGCCGCTGAATGGCATCAAGTACCTCGTACGCCTCTTCAATGGCGTAGGGCGCTATGGTCTGGTGTGTCTGTTCGCGGTCCCACGGACAGCCTTCCTCCGGGTCCCGCAACCGTGCCATAAGAGCAAGCAGCCGCTCAATATTCTGTGCCGCCTTGTGCCGGTTCTGCACCGCATCGACAAGGGAGATTGCGGGGGGATGTACTCTGCTGGTCATGGTCTCTGCCTGTTCTGGAGGTCTGCCGCACGGGCAACGGGGGGCTGTATGTGTTAATAAACATTGTGCCATAATCCTGTGCTGCGTCTATGCGCCTGCAGGCAGAAAGCCTAACCTACCCCAAAAATCAGAAGAGGAAGGCATGACACAGAAACCCGTTATCTTCATTGATGGCGAAGCAGGCACAACAGGGCTGGAAATACGCGAGCGCCTTTCTGCCCTGCCTGTTACGCTGTTTTCAATCGATCCCGCCCGGCGCAAAGACCCGGTCGCCCGCAAGGACGCCATGGCCGCAGCCGATCTGGTTGTTCTGTGCCTGCCAGACGACGCCTCACGCGAGGCGGTACATATGGCGGCAACACTGGGCGATGCAGCCCCCCGCCTGCTGGACGCCAGCACAGCTTACCGCACGGACCCCGCCTGGGTTTACGGCTTTCCCGAACTGGCCAAAGGTCAGGACCGGGCCATTGCCAGCGCACCACGCGTATCCAACCCCGGCTGTTACCCCACGGGGGCCATTGCCCTGCTTCGCCCACTGGTAGATGCCGGTGTGCTGGATGCACACTACCCTATGTGCATTAACGCCGTCAGCGGGTACTCCGGTGGCGGGCGCAGCATGATTGAGGCGCACGAACATAAAGGTGGCCCGGCATTTGAACTGTATGGGCTCAGTCTGGAACATAAGCATGTGCCCGAGATCCACCAGCACGCCAACCTTACGCGGCGTCCGGTTTTTGTGCCATCGGTCGGGCATTTTGCGCGTGGGATGATTGTCTCCATTCCCCTGCATCTGGATGACCTGAAAGGCCATGTCACCGGGGATGATCTGCACGCCCTTCTGCACGAACATTATGCCGGGCAGGCCCATGTGAGGGTTATGTCGCCTGAACCCAGTCTCTCCGCCGAGGCTCTGGCCGGACGTGACAACATGGAACTGCGCGTGCATGCCAGTACACAGAACAGGCAGGCCCTGCTGAGCGCACGTCTGGATAATCTGGGCAAGGGCGCGTCTGGGGCTGCATTGCAGAACATCAGCCTGATGTTGGGTTTGAACAACGGCTGAAAACCATCTTAAATTTTGAAAGGTTTTAAAAATCATGAGCAATCGAGTTGCTATTGTAACCGGCGGGAGCCGGGGTATTGGGGCCGCCATTGCAGAAGCTCTGGCAAAAGACGGGTATGATATTGCCATTTCCTATTCCAGCAGTTCGGGTGCTGCTGAAAAAGTTGCAGAAAAAATCCGCGCTCTGGGCCGCAAGGCGCTGACCATCAAAGCCAATGGCACCAGAATTGAAGGCAACCGTGAAGTCATTGCTGAAACCATTATTGCTTTTGGCCGTATTGACGCACTTGTTTGCAATGCTGGCACGTATCCCTACGGCCCGATTGATGAAATGACGGTGGCACAGATTGAAAACATTCTGAACCTGAATGTGCGTGCCGTCATGGTGGAAACCATGGAAGCCGTAAAACACATGAAGGAGGGCGGGCGGATTATTTACATCGGTTCCGCTTTTGGTGCACGCGCACCTTTCCCCGGCATTTCGCTTTATGCAGCCACAAAGGCGGCTCTTCGTGGTTTTGCCAAGGGCGTAGCGCGGGATATGGGAAGCCGCGGCATTACAGCCAATGTAATCGAACCCGGCCCGATCCACACCGACATGAACCCCGAAGATGGGGAAGGTGCTGCCCTTATCAGCAGCTTTGTTGCAACTGGCACTTACGGCAAGGTGGATGATATTGCCGCCATGGCTGCTTTTCTGGCCAGCCCCAAAGCCTCCTACATCACAGGGGCTGCCCTGCCTGTCGATGGCGGTCTGGAGGCTTAAAGATACCAGTAACTTTTTAAAATTCCATAATAAATAATAACTTTTACAACCCGTTCTTATAATCCCATTGTAAGAACGGGTTTTTTATGTACTACAAAACAAAATAGCCTGCATACCATAGGTATGCAGGCTATCCCTTTGTGAGGCTTCCCTGATGCTAGAATCGCAGGCTAGGGAAACATTTTCTTTATAACAGAAAATGCTATGATATAAAACGACAAATACAAAAATGGCACAAAAAATATAATGGCCTCCAGATCTCCCATCATATTCAGAACTCCCCTTCCGACACAGACGCATCCGCCTGTGCATCAAACAGGACACCACCTGCGGCTGCGACCAGAATAATCATGACCGTACCAACCGCCCATGCAAAATACCAAGGCCCCTGGTCACCCACAAAAACGGCGAACAGAAGAGCCACTACCAGAGCCAGACCCAGCCCCGCAAAACGCAGCAATGTGATCATGCGCCCTCTCCTTTTCAGTAACTATGCGTATCTTTGATGATATCCGCCGTGTGGACTTTCCCGCGCATCACGTAATAACACCAGGATGTGTAACACAGGATAAGCGGCACAAAGATCAGGGCCACAACCAGCATGCAGGTCAGACCGTACTGGCTGGCCGAGCTGTTCCAGATTGTCAGGCTCTGGTCAGGACGTGTGGTGGACGGCATGAAGAACGGGAACATGGCGGCCGCAACCGTACCAATTGTACCTACCCAGGAACCAAGGCCCATCCACCAGGCCATATGAGACCGGTTAGCCTGCACAAGCGCCACACCTGCCAGCATGCTGAACACGCCAATCACAGGCACCAGCCACAAAATGGGGTGTGCTGCATAGTTATGCAACCACGCACCCACCTGCACGCTCACATGCTGCCCCTGCATGGGGTTTGCCGCCATGCCAGGATCGCCCTGCTCAAGCACAAAACCCGACATGTTGCGGATCCATACGCCACCGGCAAGGAACAGAACAACCGCAGCAATCCCCGCACGGCTGGCATAGCGCCGTGCCCGGTCATGAATGGGATTTTCCGAACGGATCATCAGCATGATGCCACCTTGCATGACGCTCAGGCAGACAGCCATAAGACCACACAGAATGGCAAAGGGGTTAAGCAGATAGCTCAGGAAGGAGCCGTCCTGAAAATACTGCCCGGTCCAGTTAAAATGATAACCCACACCTTGCAGAATATTGCCAAAGGCTGCGCCGTAGACAAACATGGGCAGAAAGCCGGAAATCAGAAAAACCCAATCCCAGCTTGCGCGCCACAGGCGGGCTTCCACCTTGGAGCGGTATTCAAAGGCTACGGGGCGCAGGATCATGCTGAACAGCAGCAGGATCATCACCACATAGAACACCGAAAAAGACGTGGCATACAGCGTGGGAAACGCTGCAAAAATAGCGCCACCACCCAGAATGAACCAGACCTGGTTACCATCCCAGTGCGGACCAATGATGTTGAGCGCGGTGCGGCGCTCCCCATCCGTACGCCCCACAAAGCGCAGCAGGGTGCCTACCCCCATGTCCATGCCCACCATCAGGCCAAGCCCGATCAGCAGCACACATAAAAGGCCAGCCCATATAAGTTTTAAAACAACATAAACATCCATGATGCAGGACCTTCCTTAATGCGCCACAACGGACAGATGTGCGGGATCTGCATCTTCATGCGGACCATGCGCTTCTGGCCCCAGCCGGGCGAACTTGAACATCAGGTAAAGCTCAACCGCGATAAATATGCTGTAAAGCACAGTAAACCCGGCCAATGAGAACAGCATGTAGGGCACGCTGTGTGTGGAAGCGGACATAAAGGTTGGCAGACGGTCAAACACGGTCCAGGGCTGCCGACCGGCTTCAGCCGTAATCCAGCCAAACTCGGTAGCCAGAATCGGCAGGGGAATGGACCACATGCACAGTTTGAGGAACAGCGGATTGCGCTCAAGCTGATTTTTGAGGCTCAGGTAAGACGCCATGGCAAACAGCACGAAAAAGAACACACCCAAAAACACCATCAGGCGGAACGACCAGAAGGTTACAAAAACATTGGGCAGAATATCGGGCTTTGTCTGTTCAATAACGCTCTGGAGCTGTTCAGGCGCAATGGCAGTTACGTCCTGACCCGGCGCATGGCGGGTGGCAAGCAGACCATACCCCATGTCGTTCTGGTGGGCATGGAATTCCTCCAGATCAGCTGCCTGATGGTTTTCTTCATACCGGCGCAGGGCACTTACGGCTGTAATGCCAGACGCAATGTGTGGAGCAGCAGCATCTTCCAGTTCGATCATACCTGTAATGGGCATGCTGAAGCTGTGCGTGATCAGGGGCGTCAGTACAAAAGGTACCCCGATCTCAAACGAGCTTTCCTGCTTTGCATCATTGGGCAGGGCTGCAATAATCCAGGGTTCATAGGGAGGCTTGCTGGTATGCCACAGCCCTTCCATCGCCGCGATCTTGGTAGGCTGGTGTTCGTAATCCAGACGCCCCAGCACATCACCCAGCGTAATGACTGCAACGGTGGAAAAAATACCAAACAGAGCCGCCATACGAAAAGAACGCGCGGCAAAATCACGGTGCTGCTTGCGCAACAGATAGAACGCACTAATCCCCATGACAAACAGGGATGCCGCTACATAACCCGCAACCGAAGTATGTACGAACTTGGCCTGTGCATCGGGGTTGAAGACAACATCAACAAAGCTGTCGAATGTCATCCGCAGGGTTTCGGGGTCAAAATGCGCGCCATTGGGCATATTCATGCTGGCATTGGCAACCAGAATCCACAAAGCAGACAGGTTGGAACCCAGCGCCACCAGATAGGTAATAGCCAGATGCGCAGGCTTGCTCAGACGGTCCCAGCCAAAAAACATCAGCCCGACAAACGTGGATTCCATAAAGAAGGCCATAAGCCCTTCAATAGCCAGTGGCGTTCCAAACATGTCGCCAAAAAAGCGGGAATACATGGACCAGTTGGTGCCGAACTCAAACTCCATGGTCAGGCCGGTTGCCACACCCAAAGCAAAGTTGATGCCAAACAGCTTGCCCCAGAACAGGGTCATATCCTTGTACACCTGCTTGCCAGTCACGACGTACACCGTCTCCATGGCAGCCAGCATAAAGGTCAGTCCCAATGTCAGAGGGACAAACATGAAGTGATAAAGGGCCGTTAACGCAAACTGAAAACGCGAAAGGTCAACGACCGTAGGATTAATTAAGTCCATTTTTTTAACCTTATTACAGAATAAAAGCGTTTTTCACTTTCAGCTCTTCATGTCGCTCCCTCCTCCGGGGCGAAAACACGCGTCCTCCACCCTGATAACCCTGTGCATGAACGGAAGCACCGCCTGCCGGTGGGTCATGCATACAATGGTTGTCTGCTCACACCGCTGCACCAACGCTGCCATAAGGGCCTGTTCAAGAGGGGTATCAAGCCCCTCGGTTGGTTCGTCCAGAACAAGCCATGGTGTGGCGCGCAACAGGGCCTGAGCCACCGCCACCCTGCGCGCTTGCCCACCAGACAGGCGCAGGCCATCATTACCAACCCAGGTTTGCAAACCCTGTGGTAAAGACTGGATGAATTGTGTAAGCTGTGCTGTCTCCAGCACCTCCACAAGCTCCTGCTCTGTTGCATGGGGGGCTGCAAGCAGAAGATTGTCTCTCAGTGTGCCTGCAAACAGGTGGAAGTCCTGTGCGGCCACACTTACAAAAGCCGCCATATCTTCTGCACGCAGTGTACGCACATCCACCCCGCCAAAGCTTATGCTGCCACTATCGGGCGCGTAAAAGCCAAAAAGCAGGTTGATCAGGCTGCTTTTGCCAATACCGGATGGTCCGATCAGCCCCACATGCTCACCCTGACGGATGATCAGGTTAGCATTCTGCAAAACAGGGCTGACCGTTTTCGGGTATGCAAAGCTCAGGTCACGCACCACCAGATCATACGGTGCGTGCGGAAGGTCTGCCCCCTGCACCACTGGCCGTGGCGCACTGGAGGGGCAGGCCACATCCAGCCGCATGGTGGCAAGCTTTGCCTGCGCTGCGGCCTGACGCGCCAGAGGCAGGGGGGCGGCCACATCAAAAGCTGCCAGAACCCCTAGCACCAGCATGGGAACTTCCGCAATACTCAACTGCCCTGCCCGGCAGGCGCCAACCGCCAGAACCAGAACCCCCAGCGCCGTAGCAAAGGTGATAAGGGTTATCAGGCCACGCGCGGCACTTTCCAGCACATCCAGCTTCCAGCATGCCTTATCCATTCCGGCCTGTAGCGCCTGCCACTGCCTAACCCGGCTATTGGCGGCATCCAAAAGCAGATATTCCCCCATATTCTGGAGTGTTTGCGCCAGTTCCGCCTGAATGTGGCTCTGCTTTTCAGCCTCTACCCGCACCAGCCGGTCCATTGCAGGACCCGCCAGCAAAGGCACCAGAACACCACCAAGCAACAGCCCCGCAGCCAGAAGCGCTGCCGCAGGGAGTGTAAAGCAGGCGAATACGCCTACAAACACAACACCACACAGCAATGCCCGCAGAAAGGGGAGTGCTACATCTGTGTAATATGCCGCCACTTTGTCGGTATCGGAGACAAAGCGCCCCAGCAGGTCACCGCCCTGCTGGTCCATCAGCCCGGCGGGAGCAAGCGGAGCAAGGCGGGCATAAACCCATGCACGCAAATGCCCACCCAGACGAAGTGCGCCATCATGCGCTACAACCCGCTCCAGATAGCGGGCTATAATGCGAACCATGGCGAAAAACCGCACACCCGTTGCTGGCAGCACGATATTGAAGGCCCGCGCCATGGCTTGCCCGCCCAGCCCGGCAACCGCAGCCCCCGCCAGTAGCCAGCCTGACAGAAAAAGCAGCCCGAAACTGGCCAGCGCCGCAGCACAGGCAAACCCTACGCCAAGAGCAAGACGCCAGCGCAACCCTACCGAAAGACGGAAAAAACCGTGCGCGCCACCGGCCAGAGAGTCTTGTGCCATGCTCATGCAACAGTCTCCTTCTGCACAGGAACACCCTCTACCGTGCCATCAACCACATGCAGCAGCACATCTGCCCGGTCAGCCAGCGCCTGCCTGTGCGTTGCAACCACCACAATACGCCCGGCTACACACCGGCGCAGGGCACTAGCCACATGCAGGGCACTCACCGTATCCAGCCCTGCCGTAGGTTCGTCCAGCACCAGAACATCCGGGTTTTGCAGTAATGCCCGCGCCAGAGCCAGACGGCGGACCTGCCCGCCGGACAGGCGACTCCCCCGTTCACCTATATGCGTTTCAAACCCGTCGGGCAGCGCTTCTATAAAACCCAGCGCATCTGCCAAGGCTGCGGCCTGCCGCAACTGCTGCATATCCACCCCCGGTGTACCCAGACGCAGATTGTCAGCCACAGTGCCAAAAACCATAAGCGGATGCTGCGGCACCCATGCCATGCGCACACCATTCAGCGGCACGGGCAGACCGGATGTATCGTAAGCTTCCACACATCCGGCAGCAGGCTGTAAAAAACCCAGCAGGGTATTGAGTAGCGTGGTTTTACCCGCACCACTCGCCCCCGTTAAAACAGTCAACCGGTTACGGGCAAAATGGCAGGTAACGTGCCGCAAAACGGGTGTACCGTCAGGGGTCTGCACCTCAAGCCCGGTGCATGCCAAGGCACTGATACCCCCAACCGGTTGTGATATTTGCATACCGTAACGCTCCGCCTGCGCAGGCAGGGCAAACAGTTTGCCCATATGCTCCATGGCGGCCTGGGCATTCTGGCGTGCATGATAACTGGCAGAAAATGTACGCAGAGGCATAAAATACTCTGGGGCCAGCAGAAGAACCAGAAAAGCAGACCGAAAATCGGCCGTGCCAGCCAGCAGACGCGTACCAAAAACAACGGCAACCAGTGCGATGGAAAGGCTGGAGAAAAACTCCAGCGCTGCCGATGTCAGGAACGCCACCTTCATGACAGACAGGGTGGTGCGTCCATGCGCATCCGCCAGATGGGCAATACGGTCCAGACTATCCTGCGTACGGCCAAACAGACGCAGGGTTTTCAACCCCCGCAATGCATCGAGAAAACTCCCCCCGAGCAGGGACAGCTCCCGCCACCGCCGATCCATGATGGTTTGCGCGCCATAGCCCACAAACACCATAAAAACCGGCACAAGCGGGCCGGTGCAGGCAAGCACAAAAAAACTCCACCCGTCCACTCCCGCCACTACCGCCAGAATAAGGAGTGGCAGAACCACCATCATGGCGGCAGAAGGCACATAGCGGGCAAAATAGGGAACCAGCGCGCGCGCGCCCTCTGTAAAGGTGGTCACGACCTCCCCCGCAGGCACACCAGCGCAGACCATAGGCCCCGCCGCCAACAGGTGCGTCAGCAACCGCCCCCGAACATGGCCTGCAACCCGCAACCCCGCCTGTGTTCCCATGATATCAGACACAAAACGCGCACCCACCTGCCCCACAAGGCAGGTCAGGATAAGCCCGAACACAGAAATTTCCGTCTTCAGGCCGCGGCCATGGAACGCCAGATCATCCACAAGATGGGCCAGAAGGATAAACTGGCACACCAGCAGAACAGCTGACACACCACCCCCCACAACAGAACCCAGCAACCAGCCACGCACCTGACGGGCCAGTCCCTTTGTCATATCTGCGCCGTGTGATCGGGCGGGTGTGGCGTCCATGGCTCAATACTTACATAATTCACTTAACAATTTTGTTAGTTACATTTATCTGTAACTTTAGTCAAGAGCGATCCGTAGTTGAGAAAATTCTCAACTACACGAAAGAGCTACTCCGTCCTCTTACTCTGGAGTATATTTTGAATAATTTTCATGATAGCATTTAAATATCATTAATGCTCCCCACGAAGAAAAATAATTATACGCGTACATTCATATTAAATGAGAATTTTGTTTTATCATTACAAACAAATAAATTTTTTATTGGTTTTTATGTCATTTTACAGAAACTTAATCTTTCCAATTTTCATACATTCACACAAAATAAAAAATAGTTACATTACCCAATAAATTATCATTCACTTAAAAAGATACTCATAACCGTCAGTTTCAGCCAAAAACAGCGCGACTCACGGCACCTCAACCACAAGACGACCTTTTATTCTGCCGTCCAGCAGGTCCGTGGCCGCAGCGATGGCGTCTGACAAAGAGATAACCCGAGTCATTTCCGCCAGCAGGTCTTTGTCCACCAATAGCGCCAGGCGATCCCACATGTTCTGCCGGACCTCTTTGGTGCACATCACACTATCTATGCCCACCAGCGTTACGCCCCGCAGAATAAAGGGAGCGACAGTCGCAGGGAACTCCATACCCCCCGCCAGACCACAAGCCGTTACCACGCCCTGCGGTTTCATGGATGCACAGACGGAGGCCAGAACCTGCCCGCCCACCACATCCACCGCCCCTGCCCAACGGGCTTTTTCCAATGGGCGGGAAGGCATTTCAAAATGTGAGCGCGCAAGCACCTCGGAAGCCCCGAGCCTTAATAGATAGGGTTGTTCCTTCAGGCGACCGGTGATCGCTACAACCTCATACCCCAGCCGAGCCAGAAGCATGACCGCCACACTCCCAACCCCGCCCGTAGCCCCACTCACCAGAACCGGGCCAGACCTGGGTTCCACGCCTTCACGCACCAGCGCCTGCACACACAGCATGGCCGTAAAGCCCGCCGTGCCCAGCGCCAGAACCTGCTGCGCGTTCAAACCCTGCGGCAAAGGCTGCAACCACGCCCCCCGAACGCTGGCTTTTTGCGCAAGGCCGCCCCAGTGCTTTTCGCCCACACCCCAGCCATTCAGCATTACCCGCTGCCCAACCGTAAAATCAGGGTTCGAGGAGCGCTCAACCACACCTGCAAAATCAATCCCCGGCACCATTGGCCATGCCCGCACCACAGGGCCGCGCCCGGTAATGGCCAGCGCATCCTTGTAATTCAGGCCCGACCAGTGAACACGGACTGTCACCTCCTCGTCAGGCAAGGCATTTTCGGGTAGTTTTCGCAAAGTGACCGTCTGGCCTGCCTGTTCAAGGTAGAGCGCATCAAACATCAGTTTTTATCCGGCAAAATGAAACACCATAGCACACACGCCCTTCACGAACGCAGGCAGAGCCTCCGGGTCGCGCGCTGACAGAATTTTGAAGTCTTTCGCATGTCATACGTGACATAAAAAATACAATTTGGAATCACGCTGGTCAGCGACTCACTTTTTGTTCATACTATGACATTCTAACCGTATAGCGGACGTTCTCTTGCTCCTGTTCATAATGGGTCTGTTGACCCTTGTTCTGCTTATCGCGATCAGTATCCTGATCGCGCTTTCCGAAATCTCCTTTGCAGCCGCCCGGGAAGTCAGGCTCCGCAGCCGCGCAGAAGCAGGAGACCCGCGTGCCCAGGCTTTTCTGGCACTCCGCCGCAATAGCGGGCAGGTTATCACCGTTATCCAGATATGCCTGAACGGCGTGGGGATTATGGGCGGTATTGTCAGCTCCGAAATGCTGTCCCCTCCTCTGGCCGATTTTTTCACCCAGTGGAACCTCTCCGACTGGTGGGCTCAGAATCTGGCTTCCACCTTCAGCTTTATTTTTGTCACCGGCATGTTCGTACTGTTCGCTGACCTGTTGCCCAAACGGGTCGCCATGAACAACCCGGACAAGGTAGCTCTTGCCGTGGGCTGGTTCCCACGGCTGGCACTGCGGATTCTCTACCCGGTTGTCTGGATTTTTTCCAAAATTTCCGATGTGGTGCTCAAAGCACTCAAAATCCCGGCTGCCTCCGCAGTAGAACCCGTAACACCTGAAGACCTGCACGCCATTCTGGCAGCGGGCACCGCATCTGGCGCCCTGCTCCAGCAGGAACACCAGATGATCGAAAACGTGCTGGGGCTTCAGGACCGGTCCGTTACATCAGCCATGACCCCACGGGACGAGATTATTTTTCTCGATATTCAGGACACCCCTGAGCACAACCATGAAAAAGTGCGCATGGAGCCCTATTCGCGCTACCCGCTGTGCAATGGCGGGCTGGATAAGGTTATTGGCTCCATTCGTGCCGAAGATGTTCTGGCTTCGGTCGTGGACCCGTCCACAGCACCATCTGGCCGCCCACACTCCAACCCCATTGCCCGTATGCGGCGTGACGTACCCTCCGTACCGGAAACGCTGAACCTGTGGGATACACTAGCCCAGTTCGACACATCGGGTGTTGGTTTTGCGCTGGTGGTCAACGAATACGGACTGGTTGTGGGGCTGATCACCTTCAAGGACATCATGGGCGTCCTCATGGACGGACTGGCCAGCCCGTTTGAGGAGCAGGCCATTGTCCAGCGTGATGCCAATTCCTGGCTGGTGGATGGCGCAGCCCCCATTGGAGAAGTCATGCGTGAGCTGGATATTACAAACCTGCCCGACCATGAGCAGTTTGACACAATCAGCGGCTTTATCATGCACCGCCTGCGCCGTATGGCCCGCAAGACCGATAGGGTTGACGCCTCAGGCTTCCGTTTTGAGGTCGTAGACGTGGAAGGTTTCCGCATCAACCAGCTTCTGGTGACACGGCTAAACATTACACCATAAAGAGCACGATAGAAAAAAGGAGCAAGGCTTGTCGGTAGTGGTAGCCTTGCCCCTTTTTTCTATTATTCCTCTATTAACTAAAAAATGACATACTTCTCTCAGCTTAACAGCATCCAATATATTTGGAGAGAGACAGATGAAGTTTATAGCGATTCCTGTTGCCTTTTTGCCCGTTCTTTTACTGGCAGGCTGTGCCGAAACCCCCATGGGGCCAACCACGCAGATTCTCCCCGGTCCGGGCAAAAACTATGGTCAGTTCCTCCAGGAGCAGAATTTCTGCCGTTCTCAGGCTGCTGCAGCCGTGCAGGGGCAGGCCGAACGGCAGAACCATAAGGCTATTTATGGTGGGCTGGCTGCAACTGCGCTGGGCGCAGGGCTCGGTGCGGCTGCTGGTGGCGGCGCTGGTGCAGGCATTGGGGCTGCCGCTGGTGCCATGGGTGGTGGTCTGGGGGGGAGCCTCTATTCCAACAACCAGCAGGGTGGCATTCAAACGCAGTATAACAATGCATATGTAGCGTGCATGATCTCTTACAAAAATGTCCTGCCCGCCCCGCAGCCCGCTTACGGATATGGGTACTCACGCTAACCTTAGGCCCGGATATCCACCATAAGATCTGGGCCATACAGGTCATGCAAGCAAGCTGTGCGGCGGCGGCCACTGCTCATGACAAGCGTCCCTACAGCTGCCCACGAGTGCTGATTCAAATAAAAAACCATGCCAGAAGGCATGGTTTTTTATTCTCCTGTTTTTACAGTTTGACAAAAAAAAGGGCCATTCTTGCGAATGACCCTTTCCCATACTGATCTCTGACCAAAGCCAGCGACAGACTGCTTCAGAACGCAGCCTGCACACGGGCGGCAAGAGAGTTCCCGTTACGACCAGCACTGTTCCACGCAGAGCCATTCTGGGAAACAATGAAGTGATTAAAGTCAAGCATGAAGCGAAAGTGACGGTTAGGATACCAGTTAAGACCACCGGACCATACGGTCTGACGTCCACCATTCACATTGGCCGAAACATCGCTGAAGTCGGTTACGCTGTAACGACCCGTAACTTCCAGCGCACCCCAGTAGCCACGTGAGGGGTCAAATTCGTGTTCAACACTTGGAGTGCTGAACGCACCTTCTTTGATGTTATATTGGCGGCCTTTACCAAACAGGGTGTAGTTGGCAGCGCCATAATAACCCTGAAGATGAACAGTTTTCTGTGCTGCAGCAGTGGTTGCCTGATTACCACGCTCGACACCAATGTTATAGTATTCGCCTTTAAGTAACAACTTTTTCCAACGGAAACCAAGTTCCGGCCCTGCGGACCAGATTGATGATGCGTTGCTGATTGCCGCGCTAACCAGATTAGTGCTGGTCAAGTTAACTTCCGGCGACTGGCCGAATCTAGCAGTACGACTGCAATTATTGGCAGTGTTCTGAAAGTTATTGCAGTATTCCGCGACCTTGAAGGCACTAATGGCAGAAATACCCACATGCACGTCAATATCTTTTGACACATATGGACGACCAGCAGCACGGAACGTAGCACCCGTCTGGCTATTCATATTGTACTGGTTGGTTGCGCTCGCAGTGCCGGAGTTACCCTTACGGTCGCCGTAGGTCTGCCCTGTAAAGTAAGAAGCAATCCACCAGCGTTTTTCGTAATGCAGGCCACCGAAGCTGAAGCGGGCGTCCCCTGCGGCAATTTTACGTACGGCATCGGTAATGGCAGGACGTTCCATCATTTCGAAGTCGTTCGAGCTTTCGGAGTCTTCTTCCGTCACGCGTGGCTGGAAGTAACCAACCGTCAGGATCGTGTTGTGCAGACCTGTATAGTTCAGATTAGCTTCATACAAACCCTGATCCGTAGAGTTACCATCAGGACCGCCAGCACCAAAATCAGGTGTTACGTTAGCAACCCAGTCTTTATACCGGAAGGTGAAAGGAATACGGAGACGACGGGCATTTTCGGTAAAGCCATTGAAATCGCCATGAGCTTCGTTGCCACGCGGACCAGCATCAAGGAAGCCACCAAAGTCTTCATGAAATGCCAGACCGACCGAGAAGCCGTAAACACCGTCTTCGGAGGAGACCGTAAAGCGACCTTTGGGGAAACCAACAATCATGCCGCCAATGCGGACTTCTTCATCAGACGCCGTAGCAGCCTTAAAGTCCTTCCAGGACATGGTGTCACCACGGTCAGACGGGGGAGTGCCCACGCCAGACAGCGGAGCAATCTTTTTCATGGGTTCCTGCTCGCCGAACTGCACGTTCGGATCGTAGTTCCCATCAGCAACATGCATGGTGTGGCGACCGTGGCCACCAGCCTGCCCCATGCGGCCTTTGGTTGTGGTTGCATCGCTTTTAGCCAGCTGATGCTTGAGGCTGACAATCTGCTGCTGCATATCCCGACGCATCTGGGACATTTCCGCACGCAGCAAACGAATTTCGGAATCCTCAGTGGAAGCGGCCTCGGCCACAGGAGCGATTCCAGCCAACATAAAAGACGTTAGAGCAACAGAAGAAAAAAGCGAGTTACAGCGCATTGTGGCCATTCCATGATAAGAACGATGAGCAGTGAATAACCCGCCATAACTTTTTTGTGCGTGATGCTTCGGTGATGGTTTCATTACGGTATTATGAAAAAAAGCGACCCGTTACCGGGTCGCTTTCCGATAAACTCAAATCCGCAGTGAAAATATAAATGCTGATTATTTTCCGCTTTTCCAGGCAGACATAATGCTGTCCTTAACGGTTTTGGGCAGCGGAACGTAATCCAGCTTGGTAGCAATGCCATCACCGTTATTGAAGCTCCAGTTAAAGAACTTCTGCACAGCCTGATCACGCTCAGCATTACGGGCGGGAACCGGAACCAGCACGTAGGTTGCAGACATGATCGGCCAAGCCTGCTGACCATCCGTATCCAGCAGGTTAACGGCAAAGTGGGAAGCATGGCCCCAGTCTGCTGCCTGCGCGGCGTGGGAGAAGCTGGTCATGCCTGCAGCAACGCTGGCACCTGCATGGTTACGCAGACGGACAGTGGTCAGGTGGTTACGGCTTGCATAGGCATATTCCACATAACCAATGCCACCTTCGGTGTTCTGCACGGTTGCTGCAACGCCGTCATTCCCACGAGCACCCAGGCCACCGGGCCAGCTGATGGATGTGCTCGCCCCGTAGCTTTCCTTCCAGGAAGCGGAAGAACCGGCAAGGTAGGACGTGAAGACAAAGGTCGTGCCCGAACCATCCGCACGATGAACCGGCGCAATGGCAACTTCTGGCAGTTTGATGCCCGGGTTCAGCGCAACAATCTTGGGGTCGTTCCAGGAAGTAATGGTGCCTGCGTAGATTGCAGCCAGCACATCACCGCTCAGCGTGATCGTATCGGGCTTGATCCCGCCGGGGATGTTCACAACCGGAACAATGCCACCCATAACCGTGGGGAACTGGAAGAGATGGTTGGTTTCAAGCTTCTGGGCATCCATCGGAGCATCAGATGCGCCAAAATCAACCGTACCAGCCACGATCTGGTTCTGGCCTGCGCTGGAGCCTACGCTCTGATAGTTAACAGTCACACCAGTGGCGGATTTTGCAACCGCGCCCCATGCTTCATAAATCGGAGCGGCAAAGCTGGAGCCTGCACCGGTCACGCTCTCGGCCCGAGATGCTGCTGGAAGTGCCGTAAGGAAGGTGGTCATGACGGCCAGACACATTCCAGACCTGACTGAAAAACGCATGTTGTTTTTTTCCCTGAGCCAATTGCAAAAGCTTACGGACACAAAAACGCGCCGCGCTGTTCCGGGTTAAAGTAAATCAGAACATAATGGTATTATGCTTTCAGGACAATTACATGACGGTTTTATGACACTAAAGACCTAGCTGAGCAGCGGCAGCCATATCCGGCAGGCCGTTCCTTCACCTACAGTGCTTTCCACCACAAAACGTCCATCATGGCGGGCCAGAATCTGCTGCACAATAGCCAGCCCCAGTCCACTGCCCTGCACGCTGGCGGCCGTTTTGGCCACGCGGTAGAAGCGCTCGGTCAAACGGTTAAGATGCCGCGCAGGAATACCCGGACCCGTATCCGTAACGCTCAGCACCAGCCCCGCCTCGGTAGGCCAGCCAACATTTTTTGCAGCCCGCGCACAGGAAACCGTAATGCCCAACGGGTCTCCATTGCGTTTACCCCGATCAAACAGACCGTATTTGAGTGCGTTTTCCACAAGATTCATCAACACCTGCAAAAGCTGGGCTTCATCCCCCTGTACGCAGAGTTCCTGCGCGTCATCCGCCTGCACCTGAAAACGGACGGGCTTGCCAGCAATCAACCCCGCTGCCTCATCCGACAAGCGCCTGAGCAGCTCGGCAATGCCGATTGTTTCCTTTGGTCTATGATGCTCCTGCATCTGCACGCGGGACAGGTAGAGCAGCCCGTCAAGCAAGCGCTGCATGCGCTTGGCCTGCTCGGACATAATACCCAGAAACTCTTTTTGAATAACCGGATCATCTGCCGCAGGACCTTGCAGGGTTTCTATGAACCCCAGCAGGGAGGCCAGCGGCGTGCGCAGCTCATGGCTGGCAAAAGCCACAAAATCCGTATGCTGCCGCTCGGCCAGAACGGCCTCTGTCTCGTCATGCAAAGCAACAAAGACCAACGTTATTCTGGACGAAAACGCCCCCCCGCTCTTACGGTACCCCTCGGGCAGAAAAGCAACAGGCACGGTTTTCTTCTGCATCCATGCCCGCACAACACGGTAATGGGGAATATCCAGCACAACCAGCGCTTCAGCCGGTTGCTGATCTTCTTTTTTCTGTGCAAGGAGCCTGTCCACCGAGCTTTGAAAAGCCGGGTGGCGGATAATGCTGCCAAGACTGTTTGTGAACTGCCGCTTGGCCTCGGGCGAAATCACACATGGCAGGCGTGTGTCGTTCAGCACCAGCGTTGCCGCTGGCAGGCTGGCCATAACCTCGTCCAGCGTAACTATGGAGGCGGTATCACGCCCTATCCGGCTTTTCTGCCGTTCAGAATCGTCAGGCATTGGTTCAAAATGGCCTGAGCGAGCGATAAACAGCGGCACAGCCGCCAACACGCCGCCCCCTGCCATACCGCAGAGCCCCGCCAGCCAAGCATGCATGATCCGCCGCCCCTTTTTGCGGTGTTATCGCCTAGTCCGGGTCCTGCGCTTTATCCAGCGCATAGCCACGGGCCCGCACGGTGCGGATCAGATCCACCCCACCCCCTTCATTCAGGGTCTGTCGCAGGCGGCGGATATGCACATCCACTGTGCGCAGCTCTACAAAGGAACTGCGCTCCCATGCGTGTTTAAGCAACTCCTCGCGCGAGAAAACCTGAGCCGGATGCAGCATGAGGAATTCCAGAAGCCGGTATTCCGTTGGCCCCAGAGATAGCTGACGACCATCGCGCTCGACCTTGTGGCTCACCCGGTCCATGACCAACGTATCAAACCGCAGAGTCTTATCCGCAGGGGGAGCCCGGCGCAAAATGGCTTTAACCCGGGCAAACAGCGCATCCATACTAAAGGGCTTGACCAGATAATCATCCGCCCCCGTATCCAGACCACGAATGGTGTCTGCTTCCTCGCCACGGGCACTGAACATGATAATGGGCAAGGCGGCTGTTCTGGCCTGCTCGCGCAAACGACGGCAAACCTCCAGCCCGGAAATGCCCGGCAGCATCCAGTCCAGCAGAATCAGGTCCGGCCGACGTTGCCGAACATACTCCAGGGCCACCTCTCCGTCCGCGGCATGGCGAACCATGTAACCCTGTTTTTCCAGATTGTAGCTAACAAGCCGGGCGAGAGCCGGGTCATCTTCAACAACCAGAAGATCTGCCTTATGCATACCAGAATGCCTTTTAAAAACCTGCCTCTAGGATATGACGCACAGATGACAAAAAACAACCGCCTGTCTGCCCCAAACCCCGTACAGGCTACTTTATGGCCTTCTGCAGTCCCTTAAAAGCCGCCATTCACACAGCAAAAACCGCTTTGTGAATATTTTATGACCCTCTTGCAAAAGCTGCGGGGCACTCACAAAAAAGCCCCGGCACAAAGACCGGGGCTTGAAAAGGTTCGTCATGGAACCGTCATAAATCAATCTTCAAACGGGTCACGCACCAGAATGGTGTCATCCCGGTCCGGACTGGTGGACAGCAGGGTTACAGGAGCCCCCACCAGTTCTTCCACCCGGCGTACATACTTGATGGCCTGCGCGGGCAGGTCAGCCCAGCGACGGGCGCCCTGCGTTGTTTCTTTCCAGCCCTCGATCGTTTCATACACCGGGCGCACACGCTGCTGCGCGGCAGAACCGGAAGGGAAGCGTTCTATCTTCTGGCCATCAAGCTCATAACCGATGCAGATGTTGATCTTGTCCAGACCATCCAGCACGTCCAGCTTGGTCAGGGCCAGCCCGTTAATACCGCCAACCCGCACAGCGTGGCGGACCAGAACCGCATCAAACCAGCCACAACGGCGCGGACGCCCAGTAACCGTACCGAATTCATGCCCACGCTCACCAAGGCGGCGGCCAATATCATCATGCAGTTCGGTCGGGAACGGCCCCTCACCCACACGGGTGCAGTAGGCCTTGGCAATACCCAGCACAAACCCTGCAGCCGATGGCCCCATGCCGGACCCGGTGCCCGCATTGGAAGCAACAGTGTTGGAACTGGTCACAAACGGATAAGTCCCGTGGTCCACATCCAGCATAACGGCCTGCGCACCTTCGAACAGGATACGGCGGCCATTACGGCGGGCATCGTCCAGAATATCCCATGTTGCAGCCATGTATGGCAGCACCTTGGGAGCAACATCACGCAGGAATGCCAGCAGTTCGTCCTTGGAGAAAGTCTGCGCGCCAAGGCCTGCCAGCAACGTGTTATGGTGCAGGAGCAGTTCGTCCAGCTTCCAGTCCAGCGTTTCTGGCTCCGCCAGATCGCACAGACGGATGGCGCGACGGGCTACCTTGTCTTCATACGCAGGGCCAATGCCACGGCCTGTGGTACCGATCTTGCGGTCGCCTCTGGCTGCCTCACGCGCGCGGTCAAGAGCACCATGCACAGGCAGGATCAGGGGCACGTTTTCAGCAATTTTCAGGGTTTCGGGCGTAACCTTCAGCCCCTGCTCGCCAATGCGGGCAATTTCAGCCAGCAAGGCCTGCGGGTCCACCACAACACCATTGCCGATAATACCGAGCTTACCGCTGACAACGCCTGAAGGCAGGAGTGACAGCTTGTAAACCTGATTGCCCACCACCAGCGTATGGCCGGCATTGTGACCGCCCTGAAAACGCACCACCACGTCGGCCCGGCTGGCGAGCCAGTCAACAATTTTGCCTTTGCCTTCATCGCCCCACTGGGCACCGATCACGGTTACGTTGGACATAGACGGTCTGCTCCTGAAAAAAACTGCCTGCTGGTCAAAAAGAAAAAATCGTACCCTAAGGACAAGCCCTCAGGTCAGAACCACCTGCCGGGTGCCTGAAAGAAGAATGCCACACCCCAGATGCCGCGCCTCGGCCTCGGCCTCCGCGCCGCAAACACAGCCACGCACCGTGGCGTAGCCCTGCATCCGCAGGGCCGCAGCGTCCTGCCTGCTGGCATCTGCCGCCAGATACACGCGCGCACGGGCTGGTGTGGGGGGGATCATGCGGAACAGCACATCGGGTCGCAGGGTCAGCCCACAGGCCGGTTCGTTATCGTTGCAAAGATAACGTCCACCACGCCCCAGTTCTTCCGAGCGGCCAACGGCAAACAGGGTTACGCATACGCCGGTATGGTACTTCCAGCCCCGAAACTCCACCGGGTCCACGGTCATGCGCAGGTCCGGGCAGATTTCACGCACGGCAGCAACCGTATCAATCAGCCGGTCCAGAACAAGGCGGGCCTTGGGTGGCAGGGTCAGTTCCGCCAGTTGCGCCACCGTATGTTCGGCAGCTCCGGTGGCATCCAGCAGAGCGATAAGCGTAGCGGCCAATGCGCCCCCATGCTGGGCCACGGCGGCGGCATCCTTGCGGTCAAGTGCACGCATAAGGGCCGGACGCTGGGCGGCGGGCACACCGGCCTCTTCCAGCAGGGCGGGAATGAAGGGCGGCATGGTCAGGTCGAAGGACACATCCTTCACACCCAGGCGCATGAGCGCTTCGGCGCCGATGGACATGACCTCGGCATCTGCTTCGGGGGAATCCGGGCCGATCAGCTCTATGCCGGTCTGCATGATCTGGCGGCTGCTTTCCTCCGCCGCCACGGGGGCTACCACAACACACGGCCCGGCATAAGAAACACGGAGCGGGCGTGGCAACCCGGCAACACGAGTCGCGGCCATACGGGCAATCTGGGGTGTAATGTCGGGGCGCAGCACCATCATACGCCGCGTATCGGGGTCCATGACCCGGAAGCACTGCTCCGCCAGAGCCACCCCTGCACCGGCAAGGTAGGTCTCCTCAAACTCCATAAGAGGCGGGCGGACGCTGTCGTAGCCGTGGGAGGCAAACACATCCATAAGAGTAGCCACACCCCGCGCTTCCGTTCGGGCATCGGGGGTGAGCAGATCTACAAAGCCAGCAGGCAGCAGGGCCGGGCTAAAGGGCGGGTCATCCGTCATGCCTCGGGCTATAGCACTCCCCGCTCCGCCCGTCATGCCCGCGGGTGTGTTCTTTTGCGCCTTTTCCCACACAAAACGGGCGGACTGGTCAGCTATCGGCCACACCGGGCAGTGTTTCCCACTCCGTGCCTATAAAGGTCAGCACCCGCCGCCCCATGCCATCAGCCCGCAATACGAGCAGATTCTGGTCCTCCAGCCATGCCAGCAGGCGGCGTGCACGCCCTGTGGAGACCGTCCCATACACTCTGGCTATCTGGGCATCGGACGGGCAGGGTGTGCGCTCAATGGCCGCACGGGCCAGAAACAGAAAGACCGCCTGCAAATCCTCTGGCAGAGATGATACGCGGCGCTCGGCCTCCTGCCATTGCGTGGAGGATGAGGTATCTTCGCTTACACCGCTGCGGGCTGTAGCCAGTGCGCGGTTGAAGCGCCGCAGATCCAGCGCATTACGCCCCAGCCCGGCAATGCGGCAACGCACCAGAAAATCCTGATACAGAACGGGTATGGGCCTGAAGGACGAATCTTCATCCTCCATCATGTCACGCAGGATAGCAGTCATACGCGCTTCGCGCTCGGCCCGGGTTTCTGGCGTGTCTTCCACCTGCTCCTGCTCGGCCTGCACACTGGCCTGTGCCTCTCCATGGGCAGCGAGCTGCGTCAGCAGGTCCGGGGCGGAAGGAGCCGGAGCCGCCTTGCGCTGGCGGGCGGGCAGGTCATGCACCGGCACAGGGGCCAGAATAAGCTCATGCACCGGAGCGGTTGGCGGCTCGAAAGGGGCAAGCACAGGCCCGGCCGACCGGCTTTCGGTTTCCACCGCGCCAATACGGACCGAAAGCGGCCTGCGGCTGAGTGCGGGACCAAGGGCGACAAATGTGCCACGTGCGAGGTCCCGGAACGCTTCGGCCTGCCTGCGCTCCATGCCCAGCAGGTCAGCAGCGCGCGCCATGTCGATATCCAGAAACGTGCGACCCATCAGAAAGTTGGAGGCTTCCGCCGCGACATTTTTGGCCAGTTTGGCCAGACGCTGCGTGGCAATAATACCGGCAAGGCCACGTTTGCGCCCACGGCACATCAGGTTGGTCATGGCGCCAAGGGAGGCCCGGCGGGCTTCGTCCGAGACTTCGCCTGCCGCGGCTGGCGCAAAAAGCTGGGCTTCGTCCACCACCACCAGAACAGGATACCAGTGCTGGCGCGGCACCTCGAACATACCGCCCAGAAAAGCCGCGGCCCAGCGCATCTGCTGCTCCGCATCCAGCCCTTCCAGATTCAGCACAACAGAGGCGCGGTGCATACGCATGCGCTCACCTGCGGCGTGCAGAGCCATTTCTGAATGATCGGCACCCTCTATGACCAGATGACCGAATTTTTCAGCCAGACTGACAAAATCACCCTCGGGGTCAATAATGGCCTGCTGCACCATACGCGCGGACTGCTCCAGCAAGCGCCGCAGAAGGTGCGACTTGCCCGATCCGGAGTTCCCCTGAACCAGCAGACGCGTAGCCAGAAGTTCGCCAAGGTCCATCTGTGCCGGGCTACCCCCCGGCACCTCCCCCATTGTAATCATGCTGTTCATGGCTGAAGGGGATACCGCCTTGCCCCACCCCTGCGCAACCATGCCTCCGCACCCTTTGCCGCAGCCCGGCCGGTAGCAAGGCAGGCATGAAGCAGGTAGCCCCCGGTCGGAGCCTCCCAATCCAGCATCTCGCCCGCAACAAACACACCGGGCCGCGCCCTGAGCATAAAGGATTCGTCACACGCGTCCCGCGTAATCCCTCCGGCGGTGGAAATGGCGCGGGCCAGCGGCTCTGGCGCGTAAAAAGTCAGCGGCACAGCCTTGATCAGGGTGGCCAGAGCGCGCGGGTCTGCTGGCAGCGTATCCGTTGCCTCCCGTAGCAATGCAATGGCTGCGGGGGCCAGCTTTATGGCCTTGCGCAAACGGTTGCTCTGGCTCTCCCGCATACGGGTGGCACGTAGCCTGTCCAGCAGGTCCTGCTCGCTCAGATCGGGGCGCAGGTCACACAGCACGCTTGCCTGCCCCTGCGCCATGATGGCCTGCCGCACGGTGCGGGAAAGGGCATAAAGCGCCCCCCCTTCCACACCTGTGCGGGTCACCACAATTTCACCACGCACACGCCTGCCTTCAAATGTCAGCGCCACAGGCTTAAGGGGCGTTCCGGCAAAACGCTCAGCAAAAAAGGCAGACCATTGCGTGCAAAATCCGCAATTGGCAGGTTCCAGAGGGGCCACCTCCACTCCACGCTGTTGCAGCAGGGGCACCCAGCCACCAGAACTGCCCAGCCGTGGCCAGCTTGCCCCGCCAAGGGCCAGCACGACGGCATCCGCCGCCAGTTCGGCCTTATGGAGCGCTCCATCCGTGGTTTGCTGCACACTAAACACAAGCAGCTCGTGCGCCCCCCAACCCTGCCAGTCCGCACGGGTCTGGAAGGCCACGCCAGCCGCATTCAGCCGGGCCAGCCATGCCCGCAGCAGGGGGGATGCCTTCATCCCCACGGGAAAGACCCGACCAGAAGAGCCAACAAAGCTCTCCTGCCCCAGCCCTGCCATCCAGTCCCGGATGTTCTGCGTGGTCCATGCCTCCAGCGCGGGCCGTAGCCATGAACTGGCGGGACCATACCGTTCCAGCACCGCCCCAGGCGCTTCAGAATGAGCAATATTCAGCCCTCCCCGCCCGGCCATAAGAAACTTGCGGCCAAGGCTTGGCATACGCTCCATGACCCGTACGCCAAACCCGGCTGCCGAGAGGTATTCGGCTGCGGCAAGCCCTGCCGGACCACCGCCCACAACAACAATACGCTGCTTATCTGTCATGGACAGTCACGGCCGCATGTCATTCCGGCTGCTGGCCCGCAGCACGGACTGCCTGTGCCAGACCGCGTATCTGCTCAAGCACGCGCGGCAGGGTCTGGGGGGTGGCACGCCCCTGCTCATCCAGCGTTTGCGCCAGTGTAGCCAGCAGGGCCGAAGCCACAACGGCACCATCGGCAATGCTGGCCGCCTGCGCGGCCTGTTCGGGCGTGCGAACACCAAAGCCAATGGCTATGGGCAGGTCTGTGGCGGCACGTATGCGGGGAATGGCGCCAGCAAGGTCATGCGCACTGGCGGAGCGGGTTCCCGTAATGCCCACAATGCTCACATAGTACACAAAGCCCGATGCATGCCCCAGTACGTATTCCAGACGTGCATTCGGCGTGGTGGGCGCAACCAGACGAATAATATCCAGCCCCGCAGCCTGCGCGGGAGCGGCAATAACCGCCCCTTCCTCGGGTGGAAGATCGACCAGAATAAGGCCATCCACCCCTGCGGCGGCGGCATCTTTGCAGAATCGTTCGTAACCATAGGATTCAACCGGGTTGACGTACCCCATCAGAATCACTGGTGTTTCCTCATCCCCCTTGCGGAACTCGGCTACCATATCCAGCACACCAACCAGCGTAGCACCGGCCTTGAGCCCGCGCAGGGCAGCGGCCTGAATAACCGGACCATCGGCCGACGGATCGGAAAAAGGCATACCAACCTCAATCAGGTCGGCACCAGCGGCTGGCATGGCGCGGAACAGCTCCAGAGAGGTTTCCCTGTCCGGATCATATGCCTCCAGATAAGGGATGAGCGCACCACGGCCTTGGGCAGCAAGGGCTTTAAAACGGGCAGCAATACGGCTCACAGCGTGACTCCCAGATGTTCGGCAACAGTAAAGATATCCTTATCCCCACGGCCGGACAGGTTCACAACCAGCAGTGTGTCTTTGGATAAAGTGGGGGCGATCCTGGCCGCATAGGCAATGGCATGCGCCGATTCGAGAGCGGGAATAATCCCTTCCAGCTTCGTGCACAGCTGGAAGGCTTCCAGCGCCTCGGTATCGGTCGCCCCCACATATTCCGCACGCCCGATATCGTTCAGCCAGGAATGTTCGGGGCCAACACCGGGGTAGTCCAGCCCGGCACTGATGGAATGGGCCTCATCAATCTGGCCATCCGCGTTTTGCAGCAGGTAAGTACGGTTGCCATGCAGCACACCAGGGCGACCGCGCTCGATGGAGGCTGCGGTTTTACCGCTATCCAGCCCATGACCTGCGGCTTCCACTCCAATCAGGCGCACGGACACATCATCCAGAAACGGATAAAAAATCCCCATGGCATTGGAACCACCCCCAATGGCGGCGACCACCACATCGGGCAGGCGGCCTTCGGCAGCCTGCATCTGCACCCTTGTTTCCTCCCCGATCACGCTCTGGAAATCACGCACCATGGCGGGGTACGGGTGCGGACCAGCTACGGTGCCGATCAGCATATAGGTGTCGGCCACATTGGCCACCCAGTCCCGCATGGCTTCGTTCATGGCGTCCTTGAGCGTGCCCGCACCGGCAGTTACCGGCACAACCTCCGCCCCCAGCAGGCGCATGCGGAACACGTTGGGCTTTTGCCGCTCCACATCGGTAGCACCCATGTAGATCACGCATTTCATGCCAAACAGGGCGCATACGGTTGCGGTAGCCACACCATGCTGGCCAGCCCCGGTCTCTGCCACAATACGGGTGCGGCCCATACGACGGGCAAGCAGAATCTGCCCCATAACATTGTTGAGCTTATGCGAACCGGTGTGGTTCAGTTCCTCACGCTTGAGGTAGATTTTGGCACCCCCGAACGCTTCTGTCATACGACGGGCGAACCATAACGGGCTGGGCCGACCGATATAATCGGTCTGGTAATACGCCAGTTCCTTATGAAAGGCGGGATCAGCTTTTGCGACCTCATACGCCGCATTCAGTTCCAGAATAAGCGGCATGAGCGTTTCGGCCACAAAGCGGCCACCATAACGGCCACCAAAATGACCGTGCTCGTCAGGCTGCTGCCTGAAGGAGTTGCTCTGCGCCGCTGCGCCGCCGTGTTCGATCGGGTTCGCCATCACTCGTTCTGCCGCTCCTTGTAACCCTATGCCGCGCCCTGCCGGGGCAGCGCGTGTTCTGCTCTTTTCAACTGGCAAAATGGCTTACCAGATGCGCCGCCGCATTGCACGGTCCCGCGTGGTCATCTTGCCATAAACCCGACAAAGGCGTCATACTTGGGCATACGCATGCTCCGGACAGGCAGCCGCCAGCACCGGACAATACAGATAGACAGGCCCACAGGGCACAGACTGGGAGAATCACATGTTTCTGGCCCACAGGCCCGGTATGCCTGCTCGCGCCGTTGAAACGGAAGACGATGCCAGAAATGCTGTCTGGCTGGATCTCCTCAACCCCACTCCCCATGAACTGGCTCTGGCGGAAAAACTCTGTGGCCAGCCCATTCCCTCACTGGAAGACCTGAGCGCGATCGAAAGTTCATCACGTATCAGTGTCCGCAATGGCGCGGCTTTTCTGTCTTCCCCCCTGCTACGCAAGAGCGGGTCGGATTTCCAGACCATGCCAGTGGGTTTTATCCTGACCGAAAAACAGCTTTTCACCATCCGTTTCCAGTTCTATCTGGCGTTCGAGAGCGTGGCCCAGCTTGTAGCGGGCTGCATGACCTCCGCCATGCCCCCGCCACACACCGCACCTGAACGCCCAAGCGCGCCCCCACCACCAACCGAGATCCCGCCCCAGCACGACGCCCTGCTCCATTCGGGCGAGATACTGGTGGCTCTGATCGAAGCCATTGTGGACCGGCTGGCCGATATTCTGGAAAGCATGGGCAACCTGCTGGACACGCTCTCGCACGATATTTTTCGGGCCCGCACGCAACAGCCCCCCATCCGCAACGTGGCCGTGTGGCAGCGCAACCTGCTCCAGCGGGTTGGAGAGGCGGGCAATCTGTGCTCACGCATGCGGGACACGCTGCTGGGCATGGAACGCATTGCCCTGTTTCTGGGCGAAAGCCGCAAAACCGCATCTGCCATTCCGGCCACAGGGTTTGCCCTCACGCCCCGCACTCCCCCCTCCACGCCACTTGCCACGGCAGCGCCGGGGGAAGACAGCAAGACAACGGCCGCCTATGTGTTATCGGGCATTCTGCGCGCGCGCATTACATCGGTCAGCCATGATCTGTCTTCGCTTGATGCCTATGTTTCCCAGTCACAGGACAAAGTGGAATTTTTGCTGGACGCCACTCTGGGATTCATCAACATCGAACAGAACGGGGTCATGAAGGTGCTGACCGTTGTCAGCTTCATTGGGGTAGCCCCAACCCTGATTGCTGGTATTTACGGTATGAATTTCAAATACATGCCGGAGCTGAACTGGTCTTTTGGCTACTGGTACTCGCTCGGGCTCATGGCGGCCACCATTGTACTGCCCCTGCTGTGGTTCTGGAAAAAAGGCTGGCTGGGGGGCATCAAGTAACTCCCGGCCACAAAAGGCCCGCCCCATTCCTGTGTTGACGATCAATTCCGCCGCGAGTAGTATCCGGCTCCAGACGCTGGCTGACTTCACCTGCCCAGCGGTATTCCTTCCCGTCAGGTTCCTTCCAGCTCGGCCTTGCCTTGGCAGGCATGCCTGCTTCCGGTCTTCCCGACCGGCTCCGTCGCAGCATGGAACGACCCGGACCTTCCCCTTTTGAACTTCTCTTGCCAGTCAGGGCATTTACTAGATGCATCTTGCGGAACTCAAGGCCAAGTCCCCAGCCGACCTTCTGGCCTGCGCTGAAGACCTGAATATCGAAAACGCGTCCTCCCTGCGCAAGCAGGACATGATGTTCGCCATCCTCAAAACGCTGGCGGATAATGATCAGGCCATTTATGGCGAAGGCACGCTAGAGATCATGCATGACGGGTTTGGATACCTGCGTGCGCCCGAATCCAACTACCTTCCCGGCCCGGATGATATTTATATCTCCCCCACACAGGTCCGTCGCTTTGGCCTGCGTACGGGTGACACGGTTGAAGGGCAGATTCGCGCCCCACGTGATGGCGAACGCTACTTCTCCATGCTCAAGATCAACACGATCAATTTTGAGTCGCCCGATGCGGTTCGCCACCGGATCAATTTTGATAACCTGACCCCGCTCTACCCCGAGCGCCGCCTGCAGATGGAAGTGGAAAATCAGGCCACCGCCCCAGAACCCAAGGGCGACAAAAACAAAAAAGGCTCCCAGAAGGACTTCACCCCACGGGTGATCGATCTGGTATCCCCCATTGGCATGGGCCAGCGCGCCCTGATCGTGGCGCCGCCGCGCACGGGCAAAACGGTCATGCTTCAGAGCATTGCCTCCTCCATCAGCGCCAATCACCCCGAAGTGTTCCTGATCGTCCTGCTGATTGACGAACGGCCCGAGGAAGTGACCGACATGGCCCGTTCCGTCCGGGGCGAAGTCATTTCCTCCACCTTCGATGAACCAGCACACCGTCATGTGCAGGTAACGGAAATGGTGCTGGAAAAAGCCAAGCGGCTGGTCGAGCACAAGCGCGATGTAGTTATCCTGCTGGACTCCATCACCCGTCTGGCGCGCGCCTATAACACGGTTGTACCCTCATCGGGCAAGGTGCTGACCGGTGGTGTGGACGCCAATGCCCTGCAGCGGCCCAAGCGCTTCTTCGGTGCGGCCCGTAATATTGAGGAAGGCGGCTCCCTGACCATTATCGCCACCGCCCTGATTGATACCGGCAGCCGTATGGACGAAGTCATCTTTGAAGAGTTCAAGGGCACGGGTAACTCCGAACTCATCCTTGACCGCAAGCTGGCCGACAAACGCACCTTCCCCGCCATTGACATCACCAAGAGCGGCACACGTAAGGAAGAACTGCTGGTTGACCGCGCCACCCTGTCCAAAATGTGGGTGCTGCGCCGGATTCTAGCACCCATGGGCACCATGGATGCCATGGACTTCCTGCTCGACAAGCTGAAATACAGCAAAACCAACAATGACTTCTTTGAAGCCATGAACAACTAGGCCAGCCACAGGGCCGAGCCCTGCGGCTCAGGCAGGCCGCATCTGCTGAGTGTCTGTCTTTTTCAGGCTGAAGCAGATGCGGCTTCTTTTTTGCGGATCGTCAGCACCACACTCCCGTCGGGCTGGGGTGTATCTGCCAGAATGATATGCCCCAGCGCCCTCACGGAACGGCTGACATTACGGTGTGGCTCCTCCCCCACAAGACGCACCACCAGCAGACCACCGGAAGGCAGACCATCCAGCGCCAGACGGGTGCGCACGAAGGTCATGGGGCATTTTTCCTCCGTAATATCCAGAACCACGGCGCTGGCGGCCTCCTCCTGTTCGGGGATCAGGGTCTCATTCACGCGGATTTTCCTTCTTCCGAGGGGAAAAAAAACAGGCAAGCATCATACAGACAGGCATACACACCATAAAAAAACTGTATGATCGTGTAAAATTGGACAAACACCTCTGACTTCGGCTACCTGAATGATGAACGCAGAGATGATAACATGAGACAGGGTTTGTGACCTTGAAGGTACAAGCGGCAGAATCACGGATTGAGCAGCTGTGTATCGAACACGGCCTGAAAATGACCGGACAACGGCGCGTTATCGCCCGTGTTCTTTCCGAAGCAGACGATCACCCGGATGTGGAAGAACTGTACCGCCGTGCGGCTGTGCTGGACTCCCGCATTTCGGTGGCCACCGTATATCGCACGGTGCGACTGCTTGAGGAAAAAGGCATTCTGGAACGCCGGGACTTTGGCGGTGGGCGTGCTCGGTACGAAGCAACAGAACATGGTCGGCACCATTACCACCTGATCGACGTCGATAACGGGAAAGTGATCGAGTTTGAAGACCCCGAACATGAAGCTTTCATGAAGAAGGTGGCAGACCGGCTTGGGTTCGAGTTTGTCTCCATGCGGCTGGAACTGTTTGGTAAAAAACGCCAGCCCCCAGCAGCCAATGCTTCCTCGGGCAAAACAACGCCCCGCTCACGCCGCAAGGGAGAGCAGACATGAATTCCACACAAACCACAGGCGGGCTCTCAACGCTCGATCTTGACCGTTCGCGCTTTCCCGAACTGCATGGCGGCAGCCTGAGTGTCCGTATTGCTGAAACCGATGAGGAACGCGATGCCGCACAAGCTCTGCGCTACCGTGTTTTTTATGAGGAAATGGGTGCTCACCCCAGCCCGGAAACCCTACGCCTGAAGCGCGACATTGACGAGTTTGACAGCGTTGCCGACCATCTTCTGGTCATCGACAACGCCATTGCCTCGGACGCACGCGGCGTTGTGGGGACCTACCGCCTTGTACAGGGAGATGCCGCCCAGAAGATCGGGCGCTTCTATTCTTCCAACGAATACGACATTACTCCGCTCAAGGAATTCCCCGGTCGCCTGCTGGAAGTCGGACGCTCCTGTGTAGACAAGAACTACCGCGGTCGGGCGGCCATGCAGCTTTTATGGCGCGGCATTGCGTCCTACATCTTCCTGCACCGCATAGATCTGCTGTTTGGCTGCGCCAGCCTGCCCTGCACGGACCCGGACCAGATTGCAGATGAACTGACCTATCTGTACCACAATCATCTGGCTCCCCCCGCCCTGCGCGTGCGTGCGCTGGAAAACCGCCGGGTGGAAATGCTGCGCACGGACCCACACACGCTGAATGTGCGCCGCTGCCTTGTTGGGCTGCCGCCCCTTATCAAAGGGTATCTGCGCCTAGGCGGTTATGTGGGAGATGGTGCCGTCATCGACCCGCAGTTTAACACCACCGATGTTGCCATTCTGGTAAAGAGCGAACTGCTGGCAGACAAGTATTACCGTCATTACGAACGCCGCCTGCGCGATGCGCTGGATTAGGTCATATATGGCAAGCTGCCCGTCATCCTGATCTTTAACGGATTTATCAGGCAGGCGGGCAGCCTGCCTGTGCCATGAGCACCCCTATGCCCTCAAAAAACGTGTTTTCCCGCTTTTATCCAAAACGGGAAACCCTTTGTTTTGTTGTCTTTATGCTGGGGCTAGGTGGCATATCCACACTGGCGCTACCGCCACTCCATATTCTGCCAGTCCTCCTCCTGAGCTTCGGTCTGCTTGGGCAAAGCCTTAACACCGCCCGGAACTGGCGGCACGCGGCATGGACGGGTGCCCTGTTCGGGTTCGGCTTTTATGCCGCCGGTCTGTACTGGCTGGTCAATGCCGTACTGATCCGGGCGGATGAATTCTGGTGGTTTGTCCCGTTCCCCTCCCTTGGATGCGCGCTCATTCTGGCCCCCACGGTGGCGGTTCCGGCTGCATTATGCACCCTGCTCCCCCCCGGATTACGCCGCCTGAGCGCCTTTGCAGCCCTATGGACCCTGTTTGATATGGGGCGTACCTTCATCTTCAGCGGTTTTACATGGAACGCATTAGGGAGCTGCCTTGCCATACCCGGCCCTGTGGGCACGCTGCTGATCCAGCCAGCCGCATGGGTAGGGGAGGACGGCCTGACCCTGGCTCTGGTTCTGCTCGCCCTGCTCTGCGGGATGTCCCTGCTGGACCAAACGCCACTCATCCGCTGGACCGACCGGCTGCTTGGCGTCCGTCATGCCCGTGCCCCCCTGCCATCTGCCGTACGCAGGCGTGTTTTTGCAGGCTCAATTGCAGGTATGCTGCTCTGGTGTGCTGCAAGCACTGTGCGGCTTTACACTGTTCACCCAACCGGCGCGCCGGGCCCCATTGCCGTCATTGTGCAGGGGAATGTGCCTGAAGCCGAAAAGATAGGTCGACAAAGCCCGCGTGATATTTTTACGCGCTACCTGCATCTGACCGCTCAGGGTGTGCAGGCTGCACAGGCCTTGCAGGAGGCGCAGCGCAAGCCGGGTGAGCATTTCCACCCCATTGTGTTTCTCTGGCCTGAAACCGCTTTTCCCGGCTACGACCTGTTGCAGGACAGCCCCCGTGCGCGACAGGCCATTATGGAATGGGCACCTGGAGCCGATGCGGGAATTATTGGCGCGCTCCGTATGGATGAGAGCGGGCATTACCGCAACTCCGTTATGGCGCTCGCACCCGATGGCAGCATACAGGCCATCTATGATAAAGCCCGGCTTGTACCGTTTGGTGAATATCAACCCCCCTTCATTCCTCTACAGATTGTTCCGCAAGGCGGCATGATCGCAGGACCTGGCCCGCAGACATGGCATCTGCCTGATATCCCCCCTGTTGGTCCTCTTGTCTGCTACGAGGTTATTTTTTCGGGTGATGTGGTAAACCCCCATGACCGCCCCCAGTGGCTGGCGAACGTGACGAACGATGCATGGTTCGGAAACAGCGCAGGCCCACGCCAGCACCTTTCCTCCGTGCGTTTGCGGGCGGTGGAAGAAGGACTTCCCGTAGCCCGCGCCGCCAATACCGGCATTTCCACTGCTTATGATGGTATGGGCCATATGCTGGACCATCTGGAATGGGGCAAGGCAGGCATGCTGACCGTAGCACTCCCTGCCTCACTTCCGCCAACCTTGTTTGGCAGGATGGGGCAATCCATTCCACTGTCTCTATGTGTTGTGGTGCTAGTATTGGCCTGCCTACCCCGTCGCAATCACCAGCGAGCGACCAGTCCCCCCAACATTACAACACAGTTTTAAAAAGGCAGGCATTGTTATGGCGGCATTATTTCATGTTTTTCTCGAACGTTTCCAATTTTCCTTTATGAAACGTTAAGATTACATGTTATCCGTCATCTTGTTCCAGCCTTTATAGCCGCGGGAAAAAACCCAGTCGTGAGCAAAACCGAGCCTTTGACGGATCCAGCCTCCACGATATCCACCCATGCCGAAACAATAGATGCCCATGTTGGCAAGCGTATTCGGCTACGCAGGACATTACTGGGGTTATCGCAGGAAAAACTGGGCGAAGCACTCGGGGTTACTTTCCAGCAGATTCAAAAATATGAACGGGGCACCAACAGAGTAGGAGCTTCCCGGCTTTACGATATTGCAACAGCGCTGGATGTACCGATCAGCTTCTTTTTTGATGATATGCCCAGCCCGGCAATGCCGAGCATGATCAACACAGGATTTGCCGAAACACGCAAATCCTTTGGCTCCCCCATACCCGCGCCTGCTCTGCCTGCCCCCACAGCACAGGCCATGACGGACGAACAGAACCTGCTGGCCAGAAAAGAAACACTCGATCTGGTCCGCGCCTATTACCAGATTCCAGACAAAGCCTTGCGACAGAAAATGCTGGACCTCATTCAATCCATGGCCCAGCCCAATACTTCCCGCTAACTGCACAGGTTATCGGCGATCTGCACATCCGCATGCACAAAAAAGGGTGACGCCTGCGCGCCACCCTTTTTTTAATTTCTGCAACTAGAAAACCCGGAGATCAGAAGCTCTGATCGTCGCCACCACCCCAGTCTCCGCCTGCATCTCCGCCCCAGTCGCCACCACCGGCATCAAAACCCTGATCGGCCTGCACGCCAGCACCTGCAAAAGGATCAGCTCCTGTATCGCCGTAATTGTTCACAATGGTTTCGTTGGTGGTAGCACCGGCCGCACCACTTTCCCCCACACCGCCATCATGATGGCCGCTAAACAGGCTGGTCAGCGCATTGGCCGCCAGCATGCCACCTGCAACACCCGTAGCTGTTGTAAGCGCACTGCCCAGAAAACCCGACCCGCCCGAGAATGCGGAGGGCTGCATGCCATACGGCATAGGCTGCGGCTGATACTGCTGTGGCATGGCCGGACGCCCACCCCAGCCCGGAGGCGGAGCAGACTGCGGCTGGGCGGACTGCGGCTGGGCCGCCTGCCCACCACCAAACAGGCCACCCAAAAATCCGCCGGACTTCTGCTGCCCGGCATTGCTCTGCTGCTGTGCAGCCTGCAGGGCTTCCTGCGCCTGCTGAAGCTGGAACTGCAACTGCTGAATCCGATTCTGTGCCTGCACCAACGCAGCTTCCTGCACCACGGCCATCTGGGTCACGCGGTAACGGGCTTCTGGATATTTCTGGAATTCCTGCGCAATAAACTGGTCTGCCTGTGGGTCAATCGCGGGCAGGTTGGGCTGGTTTGCCGGTGCGCTGCCAAAGCCGCTCTGGGCAGCCCCGCCAACGCGGGCCATAAATTTTTCAATAAGATCGCGTTCTTCGTTTGTCATTCCATACCTTCCCACCCTGCCGGGCCAATTACAGCACCAGAGCTTTGTGCCAGAACACTCTGGCCAAGATGTGGCGCGCCCACAAGCCTGTTACAAGAGAGAACCCGACAAAGGAAACCCTGTCATAAGGTCCGCCTTCTCTTTCGGTCTGGCGCGTGGGGCTGTATGGTGTGGGCACGCGTGCCATGCGCACATTCAACCTGACCGTCATATTGCGGAGTTTCATCCATACCATGGACCCGGCGTCTCCCCGCCCTACAGAGCGACCCCTTTCCTTTCAGGATCTTATCCTGACCCTGCACCAGTTCTGGTCAAAACAGGGGTGCGCCATTCTCCAGCCCTATGATCAGGAAATAGGCGCCGGTACACTCTCCCCCCACACAACCCTGCGGGCTTTGGGGAACAAACCCTGGAAGGCCGCCTACGTGCAGCCCTGCCGCCGTCCGTCCGATGGACGGTACGGAGAAAACCCCAATCGCCTCCAGCATTACTACCAGTATCAGGTTCTGCTTAAACCCACCCCGGAGGAAAGCCAGAAACTGCTGCTGGACAGCTATCGTGCCATCGGCATTGACCCTGACAGGCACGATATCCGCTTTGTGGAAGATGACTGGGAAAACCCGACCATTGGCGCATGGGGGCTGGGCTGGGAAGTATGGTGCGATGGCATGGAAGTCACGCAGTTCACCTACTTCCAGCAGGTTGGCGGTATTCCCGTAACCCTGCCCTCCACGGAACTCACATACGGGCTGGAACGTCTGGCCATGTATGTGCAGGGTGTGGAAAATGTGTACGACCTCGACTACAACGGCGCGGGCCTGAGCTATGGCGATGTGTTCTTGCGGGCCGAGCAGGATTACTCGCGCCATAATTTTGAACTGGCCAACACGGAACGTCTTTTCCAGCACTTTAGCGATGCGGAAAAAGAAAGTGTGGCACTGGCCGAGGCTGGCGTTGCCCAGCCTGCCTACGACCAGTGCCTTAAGGCCAGCCATCTGTTCAACTTGCTTGATGCGCGCGGCGTCATCAGCGTAAGCGAACGCGCAGCCTATATTGGCCGGGTACGCACACTGGCAAAACTGTGTTGCGAAACCTGGCTGGCAGGCGAGGACAAATAAGATCATGCCCGAATTGCTGATTGAACTTTTTTCCGAAGAAATTCCCGCCCGCATGCAGCAGCAGGCAGGCGAAAACCTGCTCCGCCTGCTGGGCGAGGCTCTGGCCCCGCTCAACCCCGTGGACGCCAGAAGCTACACTGGCCCCCGCCGCATTGCCGCCTCTCTCAACCTGGACGCCATGGTGCCCGGCCACACAGTTGCCGAACGTGGCCCGCGTGAGAATGCGCCGGAAAAGGCACTGGAGGGCTTTACCCGCAAACATGGCGTCAGCAAGGATGCGCTGACCCTGCAAAACGGGTTCTGGGTATTAGAACGCGAAGAAGCCCCCATTGGGGCCGCAGCCCATATTGCCGCCATGATGCCCGACCTGCTGCGCCGCTTCCCCTGGCCCAAATCCATGCGCTGGGGTGCAGGCAGCACCATGACATGGGTACGCCCCCTGCGGCGGATTGTCTGCCTGCTGGATGGCCAGATCGTACCATTTTCCACGGCTACGGCAGAGGATAACGGCCACAACCTGAGCGCTTCCAACCAGACCGAAGGGCACCGCTTCCTCAACCCCGGCATCATGGATGTCACCAGTGCCGCACAATGGCAGCGAGACCTGCATGAACGCCATGTGATGGTCCATGCCGCCGAGCGCCGTGCGGCCATTACAACGGGGCTGAACGCACTGGCGCAGGCCGAAGGGCTGAGCATTGTAGCCGATGCCGGGCTGGTGGATGAAGTGGCAGGGCTGGTCGAATGGCCTGTTCCCTTTCTGGGGCAGATCGACCCCATCTTCATGGACCTCCCCCCTGAGGTCATGCAGGTGTCCATGCGCGTCAACCAGCGCTATTTCGCCCTGCGCAACAGCGATGGTTCGGCAGCACCACGCTTTGCTTTTATCGCCAACATCATTCCCGCCGATGATGGCGCACTGGTTGTCAGCGGGAACGAGCGCGTGCTGCGCGCCCGCTTTGCCGATGCCCGGCACTTCTGGAACCTCGACCGCAAACATAGCCTTGCCTCCCGTGTGGAAGGGCTGAACACCATTACCTTCCATGCCAGACTAGGCTCGCAGGGGGAACGCACATGCCGCATGATGCGCCTTGCGGCCATTCTGGCCGAAATGACTGGTGCCCCTAGCGCACTGTGCGAACGTGCAGCCGAATTAAGCAAAACCGACCTGACAACCGGCATGGTCGGGGAGTTCCCCGAGCTTCAGGGGGTCATGGGTGGGTACTATGCCCGCCATGATGGCGAACAGCCCGAAGTGGCCCAGGCCATTAGCGAGCACTACACGCCGCGCGGCCCGGGAGACGAGGTGCCAGTAGCCCCTGTTTCCGTTGTGCTGGGTCTGGCTGACCGGTTTGACATGCTGACGGCCTTTTTTGCCGCAGGTGAAAAACCCTCAGGATCAGGCGACCCGTTTGGCCTGCGCCGCGCAGCCCTTGGTATTATCCGCCTGATCCGTGAAAACGGGTTGCGGCTGGACCTGATTAAACTGTTCACGCTGGCGGCAGAAGCCCTGCCCGAACCTTTGCGCAATGCACCGGACCTGGCCCTGTTGCCCCAGTTCATGGCTGAACGTCTGCGCGTACAGGTCCGTACCGAAGGGGCACGGCATGATTGCCTTGCCGCGATTTCAGTCGATAATGAAGACACGGATATCGTGCGTCTGCTCGCCCGTGCGCAGGCATTGCAAACCATGCTGGAAACCGAGGACGGCCAGAACCTGCTGGCCGCTACCCGCCGCGCCGCCAATATCTTGCGGATTGAAGACAAAAAAGACGGACCGCATGAAGGAATACCCAATCCCGCCCTGTTTGAGCAGGATGAGGAACGCACCCTTTATACAACGCTACAAATGGTGGAACCCGCTGTGGAGCAGGCTTTTGCTGCCGAGCACTTTGCCGATGCCATGCGGGCCGCAGCCAGCCTGCGCCAACCCCTTGACCGTTTTTTTGAAGATGTCACAGTCAACGCGCCAGATGCCGCGCTTCGCCTGAACAGACTTAAACTTCTGTCCCGCCTTGTGCGTATGATGCGTCTGATTGCCGATTTCAGCCAGATTGAAGGCTAAAAAATACCCCACCGTCCGGTCAGGAAGGTGGGGGAATATACAAGCAGATATTATAAGGTTGACAGGACCGGCACGGCCAGATCGTGCCGGTCCTGTACGTTTTTACGGCCCCGAGCGCGAACGACCACCAAAAAACAGGCTGATGATCAACAGCACCACAAAAACAAACAGCAGGACTTTGGCTATTTCCGAAAATCCTGAAGCCGCGCCATTAAATCCGAACAGGGATGCCAGCAGCGCCAAAATAAGAAAAACAATAATCCACCGTATCAACACCATTCTGGCCTCCACTCATCCATGTTCATGCCATGCATGCGCCATGCTTGCGTAGGTGTTCAACGCATAATGGCGGCCACGGTTCTGTTGCCGCCATTTTTGTGTCCGGAGGCCTAGTGTTCATCCGCTCCGGGAATAAGGTCATAGCCCGGTGTCCCCGGTGCGGGACCGGGTGGGGGGACATTCCCCACCGCAATGCCGATCAGCTTATCCGCCGCAGGTCCAATTTCACGCGCATCAATGGCAATGCCCAGATCGCCACTGCTGCCACCACCAACAGCATAGAGCATCTGCCCTGCTTTAAGCAGGCCAGAAACCCGTAACGCCTCGCGCGGAGACAGATAAATAACTGAATGATCCTTGAGCACGGCACCGCTCAGATGACCGCCTGCATCATATAGCGGCATCCAGACCTCGCCATGCAGCACAAGGTCGGGACCAGCGATCATTTCGGGGGAATGCAGCGGCATTTCAATAAAGCTGTCCTGCACCGTGCGCCCACGCGGGCTGGTCACGCTGAAGGCGCGGATAATCGGCAGAACCTGCCCTTTGATACCGCGAATCTCCACCTTGTCCCCAACCTTGACCAGACCAGCAAAGGTATGGGCCTGTTCGGGGGAGACAAAAACCTGTGTGCCATCATCCAGCACAAAACCGACAATGCCCCCGTGAGGTGCTGGCAGAAACTGTACCACGCTCCCCGTAAACACCGGCAGGACGGATAGGTCATACACGCCTGTCGCCTGCGTTTCCGTTGCGGTCTGCCTGGAGGCAAAGGGGGTGCTGTGGGTTGCCGCCTCCTTATGCGCGGGAGCTGCCACCGCAACAGAAGACGCCAGAATCAAACCAGACAAACTAAGCAAAGAGCGCATGAAACAACCACTAAGGACAGGCGCACCCTGCCCCCACCGGGGCAGGACACGGCAATGCGTGAGACTCGTGTGCATACTCTGCCATGAAGGGCCATTCCCGCAAGAGCGGGAAAAGCGCGTCAGTGGCGGAAATGACGCATACCGGTGAACACCATGGCAATACCGGCTGCATCAGCCGCGGCAATCACCTCATCATCACGGATGGACCCACCGGGCTGTATAACGGCGGTCGCGCCAGCGGCCACAATGGTTTCCAACCCATCCGCAAAGGGGAAGAACGCATCAGAGGCCGCTACGGAGCCCTGTGTCAGAGGCGTGGACTGACCCGCTGCCTTAGCAGCCTCTCCACTTTTGCTGGCGGCAATGCGGGCAGAGTCCACGCGGCTCATCTGCCCTGCGCCAATACCCACTGTGGCACAGTCTCTGGCGTACACAATAGCGTTGGACTTGACATGCTTGGCCACCCGGAAGGCAAAGATCATATCCTGCATTTCCTGTTCCGTGGGCGCGCGTTTGGTGACAACCTTCAGCGCTTCGGGAGCAATCCGCCCGTTATCACGGGTCTGGGCCAAAAAGCCTCCGGCAACCGAACGCACAACCGTACCGGCAGCGGTTGGGTCAGGCAGGCCACCCGTCAGCAGCAGACGCAGGTTTTTTTTGCGCGCCAGCAGGGTCTTTGCGTCTTCCGCTGCATCAGGCGCCACAATCACTTCGGTAAAGATGGTGGAAATTTTTTCCGCCGTTATCGCATCCAGTGGACGGTTCAGGGCAACAATGCCACCAAAGGCGGAAACCGGGTCACACCGTAGAGCCTGATCCCACGCTGTGGTCAGCGTGTCTGCAACGGCAACACCGCAGGGGTTTGCATGTTTGACAATAACCACGGCCGGAGCATCAAACTCGGCAACAGCTTCAAACGCAGCATCCGTATCGTTGATGTTGTTGTACGAGAGCGCCTTGCCCTGCACCTGTACTGCCGTGGCCACACCAGGACGGGTACTGCCATCGCGATAAAATGCAGCCTGCTGGTGAGGGTTCTCACCATAGCGCAGAATTTCAGCCCGCTGGCCAGCCAGAGCAAACCGCTCGGGGAATGTATCCTGCGCCTGTGCTGCAAACCATGCCGCAATGGCCGCGTCATATGCCGCCGTACGGGCATAAGCCGCACCAGCATAAAAGCGGCGCATATCCAGCGTGGTGCCACCATCGCCCAACGCATCAACCAACCCTTCGTACTGGGCCGGATCGGTCAGCACCACCACATGCGCGTGATTTTTGGCGGCTGCACGGATCAGGGCCGGGCCACCAATATCAATATTTTCAATGCAGGTTTCAGCATCTGCACCAGACGCAACCGTTTTTTCAAACGGGTAAAGATTCACGGCAACCAGATCAATCGGGCCAATGCCATGTTCGTTCATCTGCTCAACATGCGCAGGCAGATCCCGGCGGCCAAGGATGCCCCCATGAATTTTGGGCACCAGCGTTTTAACGCGGCCATCCAGAATTTCGGGGAAGCCCGTGTAATCCGACACTTCCGTAACGGGCACGCCAGCAGCACGCAGGGCTTTGGCGGAACCGCCCGTGGACAGGATTTCCGCCCCCTGCGCCACAAGGGCACGCGCCAGATCAAGCAGACCGGCTTTATCGGATACGGAAATAAGGGCGCGACGGATAGGAAGCATCGTCTGGCTCATGGGGGACCTTTCGCACGGCAAAAAACGTAATGCGGCTGATTAGCCAACATGCCGCGCAGAGGCAACCAGCCGGAACAAAGAAGATGGACACCGCCTAGCGGCGGGTAAACGTCCAGTAAAGTGGCTGACGGCCAGCGGCTATGGCCTTGGCTTCATACCGGGTGGGAAACCAGCCATCGGGGCGGGTCGTAGCCGGTGGTGACGCCTCAAAATACGGCTGCGCAGACATGACCTCCTGCACCCAGGCCTGATAGGTCGGGTCATCGCTGGCAACGCGCCAGACGGCACCGGGTTTGAGCACCCGGGCACAAAGTTCCACATTCTGCGGATGCACAAACCGGCGTTTGGCATGCCGTGCTTTGGGCCATGGGTCAGGGAACATCAGGAACAGCCGGTCCAGACTGGCATCAGGCAAGGCCCGCAGCACCAGACGCGCATCATCATCCCACAAGCGGAGCATGTCCGGCAGTGGGGCGGTGGCTTCCTGCTCAACAGGCACAAGCTTGTTCAGCAGCGAACACAGACCGTTATGAAAAACTTCGGAGGCTATATAGCCTGCCGCGGGGTGTGCTCTGGTCTGGGCCAGCACATGCTCGCCCCCACCAAAGCCGACCTCGAACCATATCTGTTCTGGCGCATGACCAAAAACAGAAGCTGGCGCTGCTGCCTTATCCAGCGGAAAGCGCAGGCGTGGCAGCGTTTCATCCAGCAGGCGCTCCTGACGGGGGCGTAGCGGATGCCCGCGCTGGCGGCCATACAGCCTTTCCGGCGGAGGTTTTACTTCCACTGCTTCGGGCTGGCCAGCAACAGCCTGACCTTTTGCCTCCGTCATGAACTCGCTACCTTTATATCAGCGCTTCAGTGCGCTGCGCAGGGCGTCCACCAGATCGGTGCGTTCCCATGTAAAGGTATCCAGCCTGTCATCGGGCGTACGGCCAAAATGACCATAAGCAGATGTGATTGCATAGATCGGACGGTTCAGACGCAGGTGCTTGCGAATACCACGCGGCGTCAGGTCCATGACTTCACGCAGGACTTCACCCAGACGGGCTTCATCCACATCCTTGCCGCTCTCATCCAGGTCCACGTAAACAGACAGAGGGTGAGACACGCCGATAGCGTAGGAAAGCTGGATGGTGCAGCGGTCTGCCAGACCAGCGGCCACAACGTTCTTGGCAAGGTAACGGCACGCATAGGCTGCGGAACGGTCAACCTTGGTCGGGTCCTTGCCAGAGAATGCGCCACCACCATGCGGTGCTGCACCGCCGTAGGTGTCCACAATGATCTTGCGCCCGGTCAGACCACAGTCTCCATCAGGACCACCGATAACGAATACGCCAGTCGGGTTGGCATAAAATTCGCTTTCAGGGGGCATCCAGCCTTCAGGCAGCACGCTGCGGGTTACGTCCAGCAGGCTCTCACGCAGAATTTTCTGGTCCGCACCGTCATCATGCTGTGTGGAAATCACAACAGAGGTGGCACCAACCGGACGACCATTGACGTAACGCAGGGTCACCTGACTTTTGGCATCGGGCTGAAGGCCCGCAACACGGGCATCACCAGCGCGACGCAGGTCACGGATGGTATGCAGGATGCGGTGCGCATAATACAGCGGCGCAGGCATGAGGGTATCTGTCTCGTTAGAGGCATAACCGAACATGATGCCCTGATCGCCAGCACCTTCGTCCTTATCCGATGTGCTGTCCACACCTACGGCAATGTCAGCGGACTGAGCATGCAGGTAGTTGGATGCTTCGGCATGACGCCAGGAGAAACCGGCCTGATCGTAGCCAATATCCTTAACAGCCTCACGAGCCAGATGAATCAGCTGCTCAGACGTTACGGACTCGGGACCGCGCACTTCACCAGCCAGAACGATACGGTTGGTCGTTACCAGCGTTTCACACGCCACGCGCGCTTCGGGGTCTGCCGCCAGATACGCGTCCAGAACGGTATCGCTGATCCGGTCAGCAACTTTATCGGGATGACCTTCGGAAACTGATTCCGAAGTAAACAGAAAATCGCCGTCTTTACGCATGATGGTGCCGTTCGCCCCACGCCAGTGAAAAAAGAAAACAGGTAACCATCCCCAAAAAAGGGGACGGCATCCTATGGCGGCATAGCAAGTAATGGTCAAGAGCCATACGCCACCAGCGCAAAAGACAAGCCCCTGTTTTCAGCCCTGCACCAGACGCGGGGCACGCCCCAAGCTGTCCGGGTCATACCTTACAGCGGGGGCAGCCCCAGTACGTCTTCCATGCTGTAAAGCCCTGCTTCCTGCCCTTTTGTCCACAATGCGGCACGCACGGCACCCGTGGCAAAAATACGCCGGTCAAAAGCCCGGTGCGACAGGGTAATCTGCTCATCGGCTGATATGAAAAGAACGTCATGTTCCCCCACGATCTGCCCCCCCCGCAGGGCGGCAAAGCCAATGGCGCCAGATTTACGGGGGCCGGTCAGACCATCACGCCCGCTTTCACGCACATCTTCCAGCGCCACGCCACGACCAAGGGCCACAGCCTGACCAATGGCCAGCGCCGTGCCTGAAGGGGCATCCACCTTCTGCCTGTGATGCATTTCCACAATTTCCGCATCGTAGGAGTCTGCGGGCAAGGCTCGCCCCATCATCTGGGCGAGGCGACGCACCAGTGTGACACCGGGTGAAAAATTGGCCGCATGGACGATGGTCATGTTCCCTGCAGCGTCCCGCAGCATCTGGTTCTGCGGTGCGGACAGGCCCGTTGTACCCAGTACCCACGCCACTCCCGTACCGACCAGGGACCGAGCACTCGACACAAGCGTATCGGCATGTGTGAAGTCGATGACAACCTCGCATTGTTCCGCGAGTGCAGACATGCTTGTAAACAGCGGAATATCCGCAGGCAGGCCTGCTGCCTGCCCGGGCGAGCGGGTAAGACCCCCTGCCACGGTCGCCCCGGCTGCAAGCACTTCCTCAACCAGCAAACGCCCCACACGGCCTGTAATCCCGGCAATACCAATGCGCATGTGTGTTATTCCGATCCTTCAAAAAAATCGCGGACACGGCGGAAAAAACCTGTGTGTTCGGGGCTGTGCTTGATATCTTCGCCCGCCTCTTTCTCAAATTCCTCCAGCAGTTCACGCTGGCGCTTGGTCAGAACCTGCGGCGTTTCCACCGTGACCTGAATATACATATCCCCGCGGGCGCTGGAACGCAGAACCGAGAAGCCCTTGCCCCGCAGGCGGAAATGCGCGCCGGTCTGTGCGCCCGCCGGAATTTTAACGCTCGTGCGGCTGCCATCAATCACAGGCACTTCTATTTCGGTCCCCAATGCAGCCTGCGCCATACGCAGGGGCACGCGGCAGTATACGTTGGCCCCATCACGCTGGAAAATGGAGTGTTCGGAAACGGAGACGTGCACATACAGGTCACCTGATGGCACGCCATTGCCACCGGCCTCTCCTTCTCCTGTCAGGCGGATGCGTGTTCCGTCCTCAACACCTGCGGGAATCTGCACTTTTATGGTGCGTTCCTGCTCTACGGTCCCTTCCCCACGGCAGGCCTTGCAGGGGTCCTTGACCACACGGCCAGCGCCATGGCAGGTCGGGCAGGCCCGTTCCACCACAAAAAAACCCTGCTGGGCACGCACCTTGCCCGCGCCATGGCAACTCGGGCAGGTTTCCACCCCAGCCGCACCATTGTTAGAGCCGGTGCCATGGCAGGAGTCACAGGCGACACGGGTAATAACCCGCACCTCTTTTTCAACGCCTGCAAATGCTTCTTCGAGCGTGATTTCAACATGGGTCTGAATATCGTTCCCACTCCGGGCCTGCCCACCACGGCGGCCCATCATGTCCCCGAACATCTGCTCAAAAATATCGCCCAGACCGCCACTACCAAAGCCGTTAAAATCGAACCCGCCGGGACCTGCCCCACCTCCCTCAAACGCTGCATGGCCAAAGCGGTCGTAGGCAGCGCGCTTCTGCTCATCCTTGAGGACATCGTAAGCCTGATTGATTTCCTTGAACCTGGCTTCCGCCGCCTCATCCCCCGGATTCCGGTCGGGATGAAACTGCATGGCCATCCTGCGATAGGATTTTTTAATTTCCTCGGCAGAGGCCGTGCGGGTTACCTCAAGAATTTCGTAGTAATCAAGCTGAGTAGCCATGAAAGTCCTCTTGGGGCTGCCTCTTGCGTGAGCACAGCATCTGTCCAGAATGTAAAATGTAAAACGGCGTCCGCCTTATAAAAAGCACGGACGCCGGAAAAATAATACACTAAGGCCATGCCTGTCACATGGCCTTAGGGCTGCATGCGTCCGATCAGGACTTCTTGTTTTCGTTCACGTCTTCGAAGTCGGCGTCAACGATGTCTTTTTCGTCAGCCTTGGCACCAGCGGCACCGGCTTCAGCGCCTTCAGCTTCCTGACCAGCCTTGTAAGCAGCTTCACCCACTTTCATGGCAGCCTGTGTCAGCCGTTCCGTTGCACTCTTGAGGGCTTCAACATCCGTGCCTTCCAGAGCGGACTTAACGGCAGCAATAGCACCTTCAGCTTCGGTCTTGTCCGCAGCAGGCACCTTGTCACCCACTTCGGACAGGGACTTTTCAACCTGATGGACAAGAGATTCCGCACTGTTGCGGGCTTCCACCTGCTCACGCTTGGCCTTGTCGGCTGCTGCGTTGGCTTCTGCGTCCTTGACCATCTTTTCAATATCGTTGTCAGACAGACCACCAGATGCCTGGATCTTGATCTGCTGTTCCTTACCAGTGGCCTTATCTTTGGCGGAAACGGACACAATGCCGTTGGCGTCAATATCAAAGGTCACTTCAATCTGAGGCACGCCACGCGGCGCGGCGGGAATACCGGTCAGGTCGAAGTTGCCCAGCAGCTTGTTGTCAGCCGCCATTTCACGCTCGCCCTGATAGACCTTGATGGTCACAGCGCCCTGATTGTCTTCTGCCGTGGAGAACACCTGGCTCTTTTTGGTCGGAATAGTGGTGTTGCGGTCGATCAGACGGGTGAACACACCCCCCAGCGTTTCAATCCCCAGAGACAGCGGGGTAACGTCGAGCAGCAGAACGTCCTTGACATCACCCTTGAGCACTGCCCCCTGAATGGCGGCACCAATGGCAACCACTTCATCAGGGTTGACGTTGCGGGCAGGATCCTTGCCAAAAAACTCCTTAACCGTTTCAATCACCTTGGGCATACGGGTCATACCGCCGACCAGAATGACTTCATCAATCCCCGAAGCGGACAGACCGGCATCCTTAAGTGCTGCCTTACAGGGCTCAAGCGTGCGGCTGATCAGATCATCCACAAGGCTTTCCAGCTTGGCGCGGGTCAGCTTGACCACAAGGTGCTTGGGGCCAGACGCATCAGCCGTGATGAACGGCAGGTTGATTTCGGTTTCCTTGGAGGAGGACAGCTCGATCTTGGCTTTTTCCGCTGCTTCCTTCAGGCGCTGCAGAGCCAGCTTGTCGGAGCGCAGGTCAATGCCCTGTTCGCGCTTGAACTCGTCTGCCAGAAACCCGATGATACGGTTGTCAAAATCTTCCCCACCCAGGAACGTATCCCCGTTGGTGGATTTGACTTCGATCACGCCATCAGAAATTTCCAGAACGGAAACGTCGAACGTGCCGCCACCAAGGTCATACACGGCCACGGTGCCGCCACTCTTCTTTTCCAGCCCGTAAGCCAGAGCTGCTGCCGTGGGTTCGTTGATGATGCGCAGCACTTCCAGACCGGCAATGCGACCTGCGTCCTTGGTTGCCTGACGCTGGGCATCATTAAAGTATGCGGGAACCGTAATAACGGCCTGCGAGACTTTTTCGCCCAGATATGCTTCAGCCGTTTCCTTCATCTTGCCCAGAATGAAGGCGGAAATCTGGGAAGGTGCGTAGTTTGTGCCACGTGCCTCGACCCATGCATCGCCATTGTCACCTTTGACAATGGTGTAAGGGACCATGCCCTTGTCTTTCTGGACGGTCGCATCGTCAAAGCGGCGGCCGATCAGGCGCTTTACGGCATACAGGGTGTTGGTGGGGTTTGTCACAGCCTGACGCTTGGCGGCCTGCCCGACCAGCATTTCACCCCCTTCGGTGAAAGCGACCATGGACGGCGTCGTACGTGCGCCTTCGCTGTTTTCGATGACTTTTGTTTCGTTACCTTCGCGCACGGCCACGCAGGAGTTGGTGGTGCCGAGGTCGATACCAATGACTTTGCTCAATTTCATGCTCCTTTTAGCGACTTCATCCGACCCGAAGCATCAGACAAAGCCCTTTTCCATCGCAACCGGCTGAACCCGGACCAGAACCGGAGCGCAACCAGAATGACAACCCTGATGTATGGTGCGGTTTTCCCTTTTTCAAGAAGGAAAAACCACTCTGCGGGAAGGTTTTTTATCTTCCCTCCCACGCAGTGTTACTGTGCGTCCCCGGTCTTGGCCACGACCACCATGGCAGGCTTGAGCAGACGGCCATGCAGCGTCCATGTCGGGGTCCATGCCTGCATAACCGTACCAGGCGCGTGCTCGGCGCTGGGGTGTTCGGCCATGGCCTGATGCAGATTGGCGTCAAACGCCTTGCCCGCCGGATTGTCGCTCTTGATCCCGTGCCGTTCCAGAATGGACAGGAAGGAGCGCTCCGTACTTTCAATGCCTTCGCGCATCTTGGCCACAACCGTATCCTCACCCTCGGTCGGAGCAGGCAGGCTGTCCAGCGCGCGGCGCAGGTTTTCGGCCGCTTCCACCACATCACGCGCAAATTTCTGCACCGCGTACTGGCGGGCGTCCTCCACGTCGCGCTTGGCGCGGGCCATCAGGTTCTGGTTTTCAGCTTCAGCACGCAGCCATTTTTCCTTGAACTCCGTAACGGAGCGTTCAAGGTCCTGCACATGTGCATCGGCGGCATTCTCGGCAGCGCCCCCTTGCTGGGGGGCGGCCTGTTCGGCCGGAGCCGGATCTACCGGGGTCTCGACCTGTGTGGGTTCTGTATCTTGGGTCATAGAGCAAGAAGTAGGCAACACCGCCCCAGCCGACAAGACCTGTTACCCCCTGCAACGCAGGATTTTATGCACGGCAGCCATTGGCCGGAAAAAAGCGTGCGTCACACCATTCCCCCTCTTGGCATTGGAAGCCTGCGGCGCCTAAGCTAAACAGCTTGCGCTGATGGCAAGGGAAGGAACACACAAACGATGACAGAGCGCACCAAGCAGACAATTGCGCTGGTTGATGATGATCGCAATATTCTGACATCGGTTCAGATGACCCTGGAAGCAGAGGGTTTTAACGTCCGGACCTATACGGATGGCGAATCGGCATTGCAGGGGCTGACGGCCTATCCGGTCGATCTGGCTATTCTGGACATTAAAATGCCCCGCATGGACGGCATGGAACTGTTGCAACGCCTGCGCACCCGCTCCAACCTGCCCGTTATTTTCCTGTCCTCCAAAAATGAGGAAGTGGACCAGCTTATGGGCCTGCGGCTGGGAGCGGATGATTATATTACCAAACCCTTCTCCCAGCGTTTGCTGCTGGAGCGCATTCGTGCCCTGCTGCGCCGTAACGAGGTCAGCCGAGCAGAAGCCAATGGCGCGCCAACAGGCGGCGGCGCACTCACGCGCGGCAACCTCTCGCTCGATGAACTGCGCCACAAGTGCACCTGGAAAGGGGAGGACGTCCCCCTGACCGTAACCGAGTTCCTGCTGGTCAAAACCCTTGCGCAGCGCCCCGGACTGGTCAAATCCCGTGACCAGCTGATTGATGCGGCCTACGGAGACACCGTGTATGTGGATGACCGCACCATTGACAGCCATATCAAACGGGTGCGCAAAAAATTCCGGCAGGTGGATGATGATTTCAACCAGATCGAAACCCTGTACGGCATTGGCTACCGCTACAAGGAAGACTGACCCAAGGGCATGACCAACCGCCCCCCCCTGCTTGCGCATCTGTTTGCACAGGCCCGTAGCCTGCGCATGCCCGGCCAGCGCGCGCATAATGGCGGGGTGGAGGCCACCGCGGCCTATCAGGCATCCCGCACCCGGCTGATTTCCCCCCTCATGCGCCGGGTGCTGCTGGTCAATATCCTGCCGCTGGCCTTGCTGGGGCTGACGGTGCTGTTTCTCAACCAGTTCCGCAACAGCCTGCTGGCGACCGAGGTCACTGCCCTGCGGGAACAGGCCCGCATTTACGCCGGAGCGCTGGGGCAAAGTGCGGTACGCGCCGTTCATCCCCATGCTGCCCAGCTACAGGATCGTGGGTATGAGCTGGAAGCCACACTGGCCCGCCCTCTCCTCCAGCGTCTGACCGAACCAAGCCCCAACGCCCATGCCCGCCTGTTTGGCCCCGATGGGCGGCTGGTCGCGGACAATCTGATCGATGTGACCGATACGCTGGACACGCCACCGGAGCCACACCACTTCCACTCCCATACCATCCCCTTCCCCCCCGCGTTCCAGCCCGGCATTTACGAACGGTTTCTAACGTGGCTGTGGTCTGGGCATAATCCGGGTATTGTCACCCTCAATACCGATGAGGAAGACATTCCCGACCGCCCGGACCGGCCGCAGCGCCTTGACGGCACCGACCATCCACCACCCGAAGCCCCGCCCTATATCCGCCGCACATCCCGTGGCAGGCTGATTATTACAGTCGCAGAACCTGTCATGCGTGATGGCTGGACGGTTGGCGTTATCCAGCTGACCCGCGTGGCGTCTCAGGTAGATCGCTCGCTGTTTGCCATCCGCTCGACCATTCTCTCGCTTTTCTTTCTGGCTCTGGTGCTGACGGTCCTGCTGTCGTGGTACCTGTCGCTCACCATTGCGCGGCCATTACTGCGGCTGGCGGCCTCCGCCCAGGTCATGCGGGACACAACGGGGCGCACGGGCACGGTGCCCGCACGCCTGCTGGCCCGACGGGACGAAATTGGTGATGTCGCCCGCGCCCTGCAGGCCAGCGCACAGGCGCTGTGGAAACGCATGGACGCTATTGAACGCTTTGCGGCCGATGTCAGCCATGAGATCAAAAACCCGCTGACGTCCATCCGTTCAGCGATTGAAACCCTGCTGCGCATAGAAGACCTGAACCAGCAGCGCCGCCTGCTGACCATCATCAACGATGACGTGCGCAGACTGGACCGTCTGATTACCGACATTTCCGACGCCAGCCGACTGGATGCGGAAATGTCGCGCGCCAAGGCGCGCCCCGTGGCTGTCGGCCCGCTGCTGGCTGTTCTGACGGAAATTCATCAGGCCACACGCCAGAATGGACAGCCCGTTATGGTGACCGATGTGCAGGATGATACACCCGAACACCCGTTAACCGCCCTTGCCGTGGAAGACCGTCTGGTGCAGGTGCTGCGCAACCTGATCGGCAATGCCATATCGTTTTCTCCGCCCGATGGGCAGATTACCCTGCGTGCCGCAGCCAATGGCAAAATGGTTCGCATTTCCGTCTCGGATCAGGGGCCGGGCATTCCGCAGGCCAAGCTGGATTCCATTTTTGACCGTTTTTATTCAGAACGCCCAAAAAGCGAGAATTTTGGCCAACATTCCGGCCTTGGCCTGTCCATCAGCCGCCAGATCATTGAGGCACTGCACGGCAGCATTGCAGTAGAAAACCTGCATGATCACAAGGGAGGCATAAACGGAGCGCAGTTCATCATCGAACTTCCCCGCGTACTCAGCCTGCCGCCACGCTAGGCGTGGCCGGGCCTTAGCAAGGTCAGAACCCGGTGGCCACACCCATGTCTTCCTCTTCCGGTACGCTGATAATCAGATCAACCGTGATTTTTGGTGCAGAAGGGGGAACATCCTTAAGCCACATCATGGTCATACCGGGTGATGTGGTGGGAAAAAACTGGCGAAAAACCGGAAAACTGGCGGGAAACTCATCCGCATCCGCAATATGGCAGACAATGCGGCTGACATCGCGCAGTGTCAGATCATGCGGCTCCAGCAGGGTTACGGCCTCTTCAAAGGCTGCGCGGCACTGGTCGGCAAGGTCCACCCCCCGGAACTGGGAGGCATGTAGCCCGGCAAGCTCAAAGCCCCCCGCCGTTTGCACGACGCGCGGACGACTGGCGACGGAATGTGGGGTCCGTGTCAGGGTTTTATCTTTCATCACGGAATGATGATGTAAGGCAGCGGAGCAGGAACCGCAATTTTCCCTTTCGTAACAAATGCACCACCTTGGGCCTGTTGGCTCTATTCCTTAGCATCCGGTATAGCTGGTCTGAGCAGAATGCCTTCTCTTTCCGCATCAAACTGCTTTACACTTGCGCCGCCTCCGAATTGCGCGCCAGAGGCCGCCAACAATCGGGTGGGTGCGTTTCTGTTCGGACAATAAAAAAGGAAGAGTCGGCCATGCACATGGCGGATGATACGTCAGTTCCGCGCCGCATTCTGCTGGTGTCTGGTCTGTCCGGGGCGGGCAAGTCTTCCATCCTGCGGATTCTGGAAGACCTTGATCACGAGGTGATCGACAACCCACCACTTGGCATGCTGGACGATATTGTAGCCCGCGCAGAACGGCCTGTGGCCATAGGAGTCGATTCCCGCACAAGAGGGTTTGACGCCTCAGCCGTACTGGCTGCTCTGGATCGCCTGCGGGTTAACCCCCACCTGCGCGTGGAACTGATTTACGCCACAGCGGACGAAAGTGTGCTGCTACGCCGTTACACCGCCACCCGGCGGCGACACCCGCTTGCCCCCCATAGCAGCATAAAGGAAGGCATAGAGGCCGAAGTGGCCCTGACCGCCCCCCTGCGCGCTGCTGCCGATCTGGTGATCGACACCACCGACATGCCCCCACCGGACCTGCGACAGTTTGTGGAAAGCCGGTTTAGCCCGTGGGTGGGTGGCGCAAGCGAAGGGCTGACTGTTACCCTTATGTCCTTCGCCTACCCAGCGGGCCTGCCACGGGAGGCGGATATTGTGTTTGATGCCCGCTTCCTGCGGAACCCGCACTACGTGCCCGAACTGGCCCCCAAAACCGGACTGGATGGAGATGTTGCGGCCTACGTAACCCACGACCCGGATTACCTGCCTTTTCTCAACCAGATCCACGCCATGCTCCAGCTTGTGCTGCCGCGCTTTGTGGAGGAAGGCAAAAAATACGCCACCATCGCCATTGGCTGCTCCGGTGGCAGACACCGCTCGGTTACACTGGTGGAAGCGCTTGCCACGCGCCTGTCCGCCCCCGATGGCATGGGCCATTACAAGGCTGCGGCCCAGTGGCCGATCATGATCATGCACCGCGAACTGGCCCGGCAGAGCATAAGCGCCTGGCGCTGGGCCAGAAAACCGGCCGAAACCACACGGGCCGAACCTTACTGAGCAACCTGTTTTGCGGCCATGTCATAGCCCGACATGGCTTTTTTGACCCCTATGCTCAGGCATGACCGGCCTGCCCACTCAGACGGGCAGGATCAATATTGATGGAAGCCAGAGCCCGCCGCCATTTGGCGGTATGATCCATACCAAAAATCAATTCGCGCGTGGCAGGCACAACCAGCCATGCATCATGCTGGAAAATTTCCTGCTCAAGCTGCCCCGCAGACCAGCCCGCATGCCCCATGGCCAGCAGCGCGTCCTGCGGGCCACCCCCCTGAGCGATGTCCTGCAACACATCCATACTGGAGGTCAGTGTCACATTCTCGGTAACGCGCAGACTGTCCTGACCACTCCACTCCGCAGAATGCAGGACAAGACCATGCCCCTCCTCCACCGGGCCACCCGCGCACAGGCCAATCCGCCGCACCGGGGGTACGGGGGCAATATGCAACTGCTCCAGCAGGTCATCAAAATCAGGGCGAGGCAGACGCTTGTTGATTACAAGCCCCATGGCCCCTCCATCTGACGTGTGCCTGCACATGTAAATAAGGGATTGCCCGAACAGGGTACCCCCAAGCATGGGCGTTGCAACCAGCAGCATACCTGCCAGAGAAAGGCCGTTATCCATCACTGCGGGGGCGAGTTGGGGAGTGTTTGCGAATGCCATCGTTCAAGATATGAGAAACACTTCCTTTTTTGGCAAGATTGCCAGCACAACTGTTGTCTGTAATTCTATGCATCCGACACATATTGCTCAATTTTCAGGACACATGTCCATGAACACCCTTTCCCGCTTTTTGAATGCACTCGACAGTTACAAGGTCACTGACGGCAGCCAGTTCCGGCTTGCCGACCACAACCCCGATGATGATGGGCATCTGGGACTGGACAAGGACATGGGTAAAAACCTGCTCAGGCAGGTCAAAGGTCTGTTACAGGACCTGCAGGAACTTCTGTACGCCAACCAGACCCACTCGCTCCTGATCATTCTGCAGGGCATGGATGCCGCAGGCAAGGATGGTACGATCAAGCACGTCATGTCCGGCGTGAACCCGCAAGGGGTTGCAGTGACCTCGTTCAAACAGCCTGGCCCGACCGATCTGCTGCATGGTTTTCTATGGCGTATCCATGCCGCTGCACCACAGGCCGGGCGCATCGTTATTTTCAACCGCAGCCAGTATGAGGATGTTCTGGTCAGCCGCGTCCATCCTGAGCTGCTTAAAAACGGGCATGTTCCCGGAGCACTCAACACCCCTGAATTCTGGGATGGCCGCTATAGCGATATTCGCCATCTTGAACACTACCTGAGCAGACAGGGCACAATTGTACTCAAATTCTTCCTGAACATCTCGCGCGAGGAGCAGCGCGAACGCCTGCTGGCCCGACTGGATATTCCTGAAAAACGCTGGAAATTCTCACCCTCCGACCTGCATGAGCGCGAATACTGGGATGATTACGCAACTGCTTACCAGGACGCCATTACCCAGACCGCCCGCGCGCATGCCCCCTGGATTATCGTACCTGCCAACCACAAGTGGTATGCGCGTCTTGTGGTGATTGGCACCATTATCCGGGCCTTGCATAATTTGCGGCAGGTCACCCCCCAACCCAACCCCGACGTGATGCACCAGCTTGATGACTACCGCACACGCCTGTTGCAGGAAAAACCCTGAAACACCTCTCCCGTTGGAGTCTGTCGCCCCAACGGGAGAGGATTATTGAGAAACGGGAGGCTCCCTTATAAAAACCTTTTGTTCTACAGGGTCGTTTCCAGCACCCCGTACCAGCCCAGACCTTTGTAGGTCTCGTACCCCGGAGTGTGGGCATAAGCGATCAGCCTGTCTCCGTTGACGTAGTAGCCACGTTCCGCCTGTGGTGTGAACTTATAATACTCATCGGACACGCCACTACCATCAGATGATGCAATAATACGCTTATGGGTATCCACCAGCATCACGCGCGTCTGCTCCCGTTCCACATCGGACAGGCGCACACCCTTGACAATGGTTTCGGCCTGCGGCGCCCAGTCAAACGCAATACCCAGAACACCCAGCGCCTGCCCGCGTGCCTCCCCACCTGCACGGATGGCGGTGCTGTAAATGGCGGCCTGTTCGTTATTGAGCGCCTGCACACGGTTTACGTCTGCGACCGCATACTCCTCCCCGCTTTGCGTGCGCATGGCTTTTGTAAACCATGCCTCGCCCGACATATCGCTCCCTTCCAGAACACGATGTGTTTGCGGACGGCCACAGGCCACAACCCTGCCTTTGGCGTCGACAATAAAAAGATCGAGGTACACAGTGTAGGATTTTAAAATCGTTGCCAAACGCTGCGCAGCATACTGGTAGGCTTGGGGAGTGCCGCTCTCCAGCGCCTGCACGACAGCACTATCGGTTGCCCACCACCTTACGTCGCACGAACGCTCGTACAGATTGCGGTCAATCAGGTCCACGATATTCAGCGCCAGATCCGTCAGGCGCTCTCCCCTGCCACGCAACAGCAGATCATTCCCTGCTTTTAACAGGCGCTCGGTACTGCTGTCCGTTGCGCTCCGCAATTCTGAGGCAATACCCACAATACGAGTGGAAATCCGCCCCATTTCATCTGCCAGCAGGCCAAAAGCCGCACCAGCCTGCCCAACCCGCGCAGCTTCGATGCGTGTGTTGATGGCAAGAAACTTGGCTTCGTTCATGACTGAAGCAATCAGATGAATTTTTTCCCGCGTCATCTGAGAGACTTCGTAAGCAAGTTTTAGAATATCGTCTTGCATGCGGGATATGTCTTTCAATCCGGAATCGAAACAATATGGCGCAATGGGACACACAACCACCCTCGCCATAACAACAGCAGAATATACTGTATCCTTCTGTTCTGCCGAAATTGTTAAAGCCTGTAAACTCCTGATTATTAATCTATTCCACTCCAATCACGTGCATTTGACACAGAGTTGCCGCCCGGTCATGAACACAGTCAGACAAACCCGTTGAGCACTCACAAGGATTCCCATGCTCCATTTGACACGTCGCATGCCTCTGCTGGCCTTATGCGTCGGGCTGGCCTTGCCCACCCTGAACACCCCGGCACAGGCTCGGCACAGACATGCGGATGCAGACCAACCTGCCTCCGTGTCCGCCACATGCGACAATCAGGATTTTCTGCACAAGCAGCAGACGTTTGAAAACGGTGGCCCAAAAACAGATGCCGCTGTGCACATTTGCGGGACTGTTCTGGCCCTTTCCAGAACAGCCAGACAGACCCGCAGTGGTCGGCATGGCTATTTCTACATAACGGTCGCACCCAATATTTCCATCCGCATTGTGACCAATCTGGACGAAATGCACACCCCTGCCTGGCCATGGGTCGCCAAGGGCGACAAGGTCGAAGTGGTCGGCCGGTATTATTATGATTCCGCACGCCAGCAGGGCGTGGACTGGACACACCGGGGCACTGGCCGCTCATGGGGTATTCCGGGCTACGTTATTGTCAACGGCACAAAATACGACTGAACAAAAAATGGCTGGCCAGAAAAAACTGGCCAGCCACACATATTTTACAAATTCTGCATAAAACTAGTCGGCGGCTTCCTCTTCCTTTTCGCTCCCGCGTTCATCCTCACCGGAGCTGGAAGCAGCGTTGGCGTTGCTCTCCACAATATCAAACGCCAGTTCACCATTCTTGAGGCCGATCTTAACCGCCCCCCCTTTGGCCAGACGCCCGAACAGCAGCTCCTCAGCCAGAGGTTTCTTGATGGATTCCTGAATAACCCGGCCCAGCGGACGAGCACCATACAGGCGGTCATATCCTTTTTCCGCCAGCCACTCCTTGGCCGCCGAAGATAGTTCGATGGTCACGTGCCGATCAGCCAGTTGCGCTTCAAGCTGCAACACAAACTTTTCAACAACCTGCCCGACAATCTCCTGCGTCAGATGTGCGAACGGAATAACCGCATCCAGCCTGTTGCGGAACTCGGGAGTAAACAGGCGCTTGATCGCCTCTTCATCCTCGCCTTCGCGCACCTTGCGGCCAAAGCCCACGGCTTCCTTGCTCATATCGGACGCACCGGCATTAGTGGTCATGATCAGGATAACATTCCTGAAATCGACCGTTTTACCGTTATGGTCTGTCAGGCGACCATTATCCATAACCTGTAGCAGCACGTTATACAGGTCGGGATGGGCTTTTTCGATCTCATCCAGCAGCAGCACGGCATGAGGGTGCTGGTCGATGGAATCGGTCAGCAGACCGCCCTGATCAAACCCGACATACCCCGGAGGCGCACCCAGCAGGCGGGAGATGGAGTGCCGCTCCATGTATTCAGACATATCAAAGCGGATCAGTTCAATGCCCAGTGCACTGGCAAGCTGGCGGGCGACTTCGGTTTTACCAACCCCGGTCGGGCCGGAGAACAGATAGTTGCCAATCGGCTTTTCTGGGTCACGCAAACCCGCACGCGCCAGTTTGATGGCGGCAGAAAGTGCATCGATCGCCTGATCCTGCCCGAACACCATGCCTTTGAGGTCACGTTCCAGAGAACGCAGCACTTCCTTGTCATCGGCAGAAATGCTTTTGGGTGGAATGCGGGCAATACGGGCAATAATGTCTTCCACATCCTTCAGGTTAACCGTCTTGCGGCGGCGACCTTCAGGCTGGAGCATACGCGATGCCCCGACCTCATCAATCACGTCAATCGCCTTGTCTGGCAGTTTACGGTCATGAATGTAGCGTGCGGAGAGTTCCACAGCCCCACGAATGGCTTCTTCCGTGTAGCGGACCTTGTGGTGTTTTTCGTAGCTCCCCTTCAGGCCGCGCAGGATCTTGACCGCGTCATCAATGCTGGGTTCGGGCACATCAATTTTCTGGAACCGCCGGACAAGAGCACGATCTTTTTCAAAGTGCTGGCGGAACTCCTTGTAGGTGGTCGAGCCTATGCACCGCAGCGTGCCAGCCGCCAGAGCAGGTTTGAGCAGATTGGACGCATCCATGGCCCCGCCCGATGTTGCACCCGCACCGATAACGGTATGGATTTCATCAATAAACAGAATGGCGTGCGGGTCCTGATCCAGTTCCGTTACAACGGCTTTGAGGCGTTCCTCAAAATCGCCACGGTAGCGGGTGCCAGCCAGCAATGCGCCCATATCCAGCGAATAGATGGTGGATTTAAGCAGCACTTCGGGCACGCTGCCTTCCACAATCCGGCGGGCAAGCCCTTCCGCAATAGCGGTTTTGCCCACACCGGGGTCACCAACATATAGCGGATTATTTTTGGTGCGCCGGCACAGAATCTGGATCGTGCGTTCAATTTCGGTATCCCGCCCGATCAGCGGGTCAACCTTACCGGCCAGCGCCTTGTCGTTCAGATTGACGCAGTAGGTGGACAGCGCATCCTGATTTTTCTGTGCTTTGGTTTCGGCCCGTTCGGGCTCTTCCCCTTTTTCCGCACCTGTATTGCTGCTTGCAACCGGACGCCGGGTAGCGCGGTCGGGGGCTTTGGCAATCCCGTGGGAGAGAAAGTTCACTGCATCCAGACGGGTCATGTCCTGCAATTGCAGGAAATACACCGCATGGCTTTCACGCTCGGCAAACAGGGCGACCAACACATTGGCACCTGTGACCTCATCACGCCCGGTGGACTGCACATGAATGGCCGCCCGCTGGATAACGCGCTGGAACGCGGCAGTAGGTTTGGGCTCAGTCGGGCGCTCAGACGCCAGACCTGCGAGGTCCTTGTCGAGAAAACCTGTCAGGTCTGTCCGCAACCGGTCCAGATCAACTCCACAGGCGCGGAACACCGTTACGGCATCCGCATCATCAACCAGGGCAAGAAGCAGATGCTCTAGCGTGGCATATTCATGATGCCGTTCCCCGGCCAGAATAAGCGCCCGATGCAGCGTCTGCTCAAGATTGCGTGACAACATGACGAGACGCTCCTTTCCCCGGACTTTCCGACCACGGTAAAACAACCACGGGACCATGATCGGGTGCCCTGCAAACATATTTGGCTGCTTCGGCAAGAAATGCGAGTCATAACCACACAAAAAACGCATGTTCACGCATTTTTCGTTCTCATCTCTGGTGAAAACGCTTGTTTTTCGCGCTTTTTACCACACCAGCCCAATTGCAGAAATTATGGGCGCCACATCAGCAAAGCCGCATTTTCTAGCCGGAAGCGGGTCTGCCAACCCAATGGCGCGGGCCTGACCACGCGCGCACGCCAAATGCCACAAGAGCACTCCCGCACTCAGGCAGTGTTCACAAAAGCGGCGGGCGTGCTGGTATCAGTCTTTCTCTATGGTGCACTGCAAAGGGTGCTGGTTCTGACGTGCCAGATCCATAACCTGGGAGACCTTGGTCTCCGCCACCTCGTACGTAAACACGCCACAGACCCCCACACCCTTGCGATGGACGTTAAGCATGATGTCCGTCGCTTCTTCACGGTTTTTCTGAAAAAAGCGTTCAAGGACGTACACCACAAACTCCATAGGGGTGTAGTCGTCGTTGAGCATGAGCACCTTGTACATGGCGGGTTTGCGGGTTTTAGGCTTGGCCCGCACCACCACACCAATTTCCACATCATCCCGGTCCGAATCCATTCCCCCATCACGCCGCGACGGCCCGTTGCCTGTATGCAGAACAGGAAAATGAAACGAGGCCATGGCAACCAAACTCCCGAGGCTGGGTGAAAAACGAGTGGTGTTCCTTACCACCATATTGGCAAAGCCAAAGTACAATAAAAGAGAGCGGAATGACAGAATAGCTGGCGCGCATGCCCAATATGGAACCAGCTCGCCATATTTATGCCACAGACGAACACAATATGGCAGAACAGGAGCCGGGGCTGCTTATCTGAATTCCCGGCGCCAGAGTTCCAGTTTTTTGCCGCCATGCTCTTGCGATTCCTGACAGTAGGCGGAATAGTGCTCCATACGGCACAGGTGGGGGTAGCAGTGGCAGACAAACCGGCGTTACGGCAGACAGCAGAACACAACAGACTGGCATCTGGCAGTACAAAATCCCTGCGTTTGCGCAAATGGACAGGCCTTTTTGCTGGCGTAACGCTTGCTGCCTTCACCACGGCCAGTCATGCCCACGCCCAGTATGCCGGACAGATCAGTTCCATTGTCATGGATGCCAAAACCGGCGCTGTCCTTTCCCAGACCGATCCGGACCTGCGGCGCTACCCGGCCAGTCTGACAAAACTGATGACGCTGTACATGACCTTCAACGCACTGCGTGCGGGGAGCATATCCCTTACCCAGTCCGTGCCGGTCTCCATTCATGCTTCCACAATGGAGCCTTCCAAGCTCGGGCTGGTTCCCGGCACTCACCTGACTGTTGAACAGGCCGTGCTTGCACTGGTCACCAAGTCCGCCAATGATGCCGCCTGCGCTCTGGGTGAGTTGATCGGCGGCGGAAGTGAACCCCAGTTCGCCGCCATGATGACCCAGCAGGCCCAAGCCATGGGCATGTCCAGAACCCAGTTCCGCAACGCATCCGGCCTGCCAGACCCGGACCAGATGACAACCGCGCGGGACCTGGCCACCCTTGGCCGCCGCCTGATTGCTGATTTTCCGGAATATTACCACTATTTCGCCACTCCGGCATTCCGCTTCCATGGACGTTACATTCCCAACCATAACCCCATGCTCAAAGTCTATGCCGGGGCAGACGGCATGAAGACGGGATACACGCAGGAAGCCGGGCGCAACCTTGTGACCTCTGCCCTGCGCGACAATGTCCGCCTGGTCGGCGTTGTTATGGGCGCGTCCAGCAACACCCAGCGTTCTCTGGTCATGGCCAACCAGCTTGATCACGGTTTTGACGCCGAAGGTGTGGCCCCCGTCGCCCGCCCGCTTATTGTAGCACAGGCCTCCAGCAGCCAGCGCCACCGCAACCACCGTGGAGCGCTGATCATGGCGGCTGCCAACCACAGGCACACACCACTTGAAGTGGCGGAAGCCCCTACTACACACCGCCGCCACGCAGCCATTACCAATGTCAGCCACGGTCACCACACTACGGTAATCGGCGCAAAGGTTCATACCATCGCCACCCCCGGCATGGTCCGCCACACGACCGCCCACAACCGGACCTGAGCATTTTATGACCATTTAGGCGGCCTGTTGTAACCAAAGCGGGTTGCCTTTGTGGTCTGCACTCTTCATCTTGCGGCTTTCTAAAAAGCATCAACAACGATGAGGAAGTGCAGAATGGCGGGCAGAGGCGGAATCGTTCTCCATACCGAAGAAGACTTCAAGCACCTGCGTGCGGCTGGCCAGTTGGCCGCAGCTACGCTGGACATGATTACGCCTTACGTCAAACCCGGCGTAACCACGGGCGAACTGGACCGCATAATTCATGCCTACACGCTTGAACATGGCGCCACCCCCGGCCCGCTGAACTACCGTGGCTACCCCAAGTCGTGCTGTATTTCGGTCAATCATGTTGTGTGCCATGGCATTCCGGGTGACCGACCGCTGGTTGAGGGCGATATTGTCAATATCGACGTCACCCCCAAGCTGAACGGCTGGTTTGGAGATACCAGCCGTATGTACGCCGTGGGAAAGGTGTCCATCAAAGCCGCCAAGCTGATCACCACCACTTACGAATGCCTGATGCGTGGTATCGAGGTCGTGCGCCCCGGTGCCACTCTGGGCGACATTGGCTACGCCATTCAGAGCCACGCTGAAAAACACCGCTACTCCATTGTGGAGGATTTTTGCGGTCACGGGATCGGGCAGGTTTTCCATGCCGAACCCAATGTCCTGCATTACGGTCGCCCCGGCGAAGGCATGAAGCTGAAGGCAGGCATGGTATTTACCATTGAACCCATGCTCAACATTGGCAAACCTGAAGTGAAAATTCTTGAAGACGGGTGGACCGCCGTCACACGCGACCGCTCCCTGTCCGCGCAGTTTGAGCATATGCTGGCCGTAACCCAGACCGGGTATGAAATTTTTACCCGCTCCCCCGCAGGATACGACTGCCCACCCTACCCAACCGAAGGATAAGCTCCATGCAGACCGCCCCCACCACGCTGTTCTCCCGTGTTGCGCGTTATGTGGTGCGGGGGGTCTGTTGTCTGGGCGCTGGCCTTACAGTGCTGCCCGCCCTCGCAGCACCACGGGCTGACCCACTGGCTTATGGAGCAGCACTATCGACTGCAGCATCCGTTGCCACCCCTGTGGCCGGGCAGCACGGCATGGTGGTTTCCGCCCAGAGGCTGGCCTCGGAAGTGGGAGCCCACATTCTGGCCAAGGGGGGCAATGCGGCCGATGCCGCCGTGGCCATGGGGTATGCGCTGGCTGTCGTATACCCGGCTGCGGGCAATCTGGGCGGCGGCGGATTTATGATGCTACGCCCACCGGGCCAGCCTGCGATTTTTTTCGATTTTCGGGAAAAAGCACCCCTGGCTGCCACGCCGGATATGTTTTTGGATGGCAAGGGCAATGTTATTCCCGATCTGTCTGTTCTGGGGTGGAAGGCCGTGGCCGTGCCTGGCACTGTAGCCGGGCTGGAAGCCGTGCATGAACGCTGGGGTCACCTGCCCCGCAAAGTGGTCATGGCTCCCGCCATTCAGCTCGCCCGCGAGGGATTTGTGCTGGCAGAAGGAGATGTGCAGCTCCTGAACACCTCCACCGCAGCACTGGCGCAGGATCCCTATGCCCGCAAGATTTTCCTGCGCCCCGATGGTTCCCCCTTCCAGCCCGGTGACAGGCTGGTGCAGAAAAATCTGGCGCACTCACTCGAACTGATCGCACATGACGGGGCAGACGCATTCTACAAAGGGCCAATTGCCGCCAGTATCCTGGCACAATCCAAAGCCCATGGCGGCATCCTGCAGGCCCGGGATTTTGAACATTACCAGCCCCGCGAACTCCCCCCCATAAGCTGCGCCTACCGTGGATTGCTGGTGGAAACAGCCCCGCCCCCCAGTGCTGGCGGCATAGCCCTGTGCGAAATGCTGGAAATTCTGGCCGGGTATGACATGCACGCTCTCGGCCTGCACTCAGCCCCTGCTCTCCAGCGTGAGATAGAGGCCATGCGCCATGCCTATTCCGACCGGCGGGATCTGGGTGATCCGGCTTTTGTCCATAACCCGGTCGGCAGCCTGCTGGACCCTGCCTATATTGCCAGCATACGCGCACATATTCCCCCCGACAGGGCCATTCCCTCCGCCGACCTGCGCGCAGGTGTAGCCACGCCCGAAAAACCCGAAACCACCCAGTTTTCGGTTATCGACCAGAACGGCTTTGCCATTTCCACCACCTACACACTTAACGGCTGGTTTGGTGCCAAGGTCATGGGGGGGGAAACCGGGATCATCATGAATGATGAAATGGATGATTTTTCCATCAAACCCGGAGCGCTGAACATGTTTGGCATTCCCGGCAGCACGGCCAATGCCATTGCACCAGGTAAAACACCCCTGTCCTCCATGGCGCCCACCATTATCTCGCGCGATAACAGGCCGGTCATGGTCATTGGCAGCCCCGGCGGGTCGCGCATTCCCACCATTGTGCTCTCTGTTATTCTGGGTGTGGTGGATTACGGACTGAACATCCAGCAGGCCATAGACCTACCCCGCCTGCACGAGCAGTGGATGCCACAAAGTGTGGAGGTAGAGGCAAACACTCTGACCCCGCAGGTACAGCAAACACTGGAACAGGAAGGCTACAGCTTTATCCTGCATGCACCATGGGGTATTCCCGAAGGGATTCTGGTTGGTGGCCCCGGCCTGAACAGCCACGGGCCTGCACGTTTTTATGGGGCGGCCGACCACCGCCACCCCGGCGGATCTGCCATAGGGGAGTAACCTTCCCCTCCACAGTGTCTACAGGCGGTCCAGATTATGGATGCTGCCCTGAGGGTCGCGCACCTGCCGCTCGCCTGTAATATAATCAGGCCCCAGAGGAACCTTGCCGTACCCGCCGGGAATATCCAGCACGTAAATAGGCCAGGCAAGCCCGGTAACACGCCCCCGCAGGCCAGCAAGCAGGCGCTGGCCCTGCGCGACCGGCACATGAAAATGGGCCGTACCCGGCGCGGGATCGAGCTGGTGGAGGTAGTACGGGCGCATGCGGTTTTCCACCATGGTGCGGAACAGGGCTTCAAGCGCCTCCTCGCTGTCATTCACACCACGCAGCAGTACCGACTGCCCTAGCAGCGGTATGCCGCGCCGGGCAATGCGGCGCAGGCAGCTCCGCGCGGGGGGAGCCATTTCCCGCGCATGGTTGATGTGTACGGCCATCCACATGGCCTTGTCCGTTTCCAGCGCATCCAGCAATGCATCTGTCACACGTTCGGGTGCGGCCACTGGCACGCGCGTATGCACCCGAATGGTGGTCACATGCGCCATGCCAGAGAGTGCCTGCACAATCTCCCCCAGCCGCCGGGGCGAAAGCATGAGCGGGTCCCCCCCGGTCAGAATGACCTCGCGGATCTGCTCATGCGTGCGCAGCCAGTCCAGAGCCCGGCTCAGGGCCTGATCATCCAGCACACCGCCATCTGGCCCCACATGCTCCCGCCGGAAACAAAAGCGGCAGTATAACGGGCACACCAGCAGGGGTTTAAGCAAGGCACGGTCCGCGTAACGGTGCACAATGCCAGGCACGGGAGAGAGCGCGTTATCTCCAATAGGGTCGGAGCGCTCCTCCGGGGTGACCACCAGTTCGTGCGTGGTGGGTATAACCTGCATGCCAATCGGATCATCCAGACTATGCATCAGCTCAGCAAAAGCTGGCGGTATGGCCGTGGCATACTGCCGGGCAATGGCCTGCAGGTCCGCTTTTTGCGCGGGCGTGGCCATACCGGCTGCAATCAGTTCATCTGGAGTGCGCAGCGTTCGGCTGGTTACAAAAGGGGGCTTGACCGGGGTAGACATGTACCGGCTCTACTCTGGTCATGTCTGTGTCTGCAACATCTCATCTGCCCTTTGGTGGTCCGGACCCTGAGCGTATTCGCGACCGGCTGCCATTTTTAATCCGCCGCAACCTGACCATGCGGGGTGTGCGCGCGTTTTTGGAATCCCGTGGCTGCGTGGAGGTGGAAACCCCTTGCGCCGTGCCCGTACCGGGGGAGGAAGTGCATCTGCTCCCCTTCCAGACCGAGCGGCAAACCCCCGATGGACAGCGCCAGACCCTGTTTTTGCACACCAGCCCCGAATTCGCCATGAAGCGGATTATCGCCGCCACCGGGCTGGCGCTGTTCCAGTTTGCCCGTGTCTGGCGCAATGGTGAAGCCAGCGGAACCCATGCCCCTGAATTTACCATGCTGGAATGGTACCAGCCCGGCATGCCCCTGAGCAGCCTGATGGACGAAACAGAAGCACTGCTCAAGGCCGTTCTGCCCCCTGTTGTGCACCGCAATACCTGCACGCTGGACCTGAGCCAACCCTTTGAACGGCTGCGCATGGAAGATGCATTCCGCCGCCATGCAGGAGTTGATCTGCTTCCAACCCAAGGCAATGCGCAGGCACTGGCCAATGCGGCAGGCTGCACCTTACGTAACGATGAACAGTGGGAAGACCTGTTTTTCCGCTTATTGCTTGATCGAATCGAACCAGCCATTGGCCAGACCCGCCCCACGTTTTTAACGCACTGGCCCGCAAGCCAGGCAGCACTGGCCCGCAAGGACCCCACCGACCCACGTGTGGCCCTGCGGTTTGAGCTTTACGCCGCAGGCATGGAACTGGCCAATGCGTTTGAAGAACTGACAGACCCTGTAGAGCAACGCCAGCGCTTTACCCATGACAGGGCCGAGCGCCAGCAGCTCTACCCCACCCACCCCACATGGCCAATGGACGAAAAACTGCTCCACGCCCTGCCCCACATGCCCCCCTGTTCAGGCATTGCGCTGGGGTTTGACCGGCTGGTCATGCTGGCCAGTGGCGCACGCCAGATACAGGATGTCTTGTGGTTACAGGATTAGTCTGCAACATTTAGCCTTAACAGGTGTTTTTGCTTAATCTTCCACTCGTACAATGCATACCGCAGGCATATTCCACCAAGGGGCAAGTCGGTGCCATGACATACGCAAACAGATTTTTACTGATCGGGCTTCTAGCCCTTGCCGCCTGCCAGGTTCCCAGTGCGGAGCAACGGCGTAAGCTTGATTCCATGATCGGGCAGCCAACCGTGGATGTTATCCGCACCTTTGGTGTACCGACACGCCAGTTCACCACGGGAGACCACACTTTTCTTGCCTACATCACACAGCAGACCGACTACACCACCATGCCCATGGGCCCTGGCTGGGGTTATGGCCCTGGCTGGGGTGACGGCTGGGGCGGTTATGGTGGCTGGGGCTACGGCGGCTGGGGTTATGGCGGCTGGGGCGGCGGCATGGGCACCGCTTACACCTATAGCTGCCAGACCAATTTTGAACTGGTAAAAGGCCTTGTTGTCAGTTGGACAATGCGGGGTGACGGCTGCTAGACCACCCCCATCTGCCATGCCTCCCGACCAGCCTGTACCATTTAACGCCATGAATGCCCGGGAGGCCCATCTGCGTACCCACGCCCCACGCCATGCACCACACCGCTGGTATGGGCGTCTTGCTCCCCCGGCACTGACGCTGGCGGGCATGTTCCTGCTGGGCGGATGCGAGCAGCACCCCGTCCGACAGGACACATACCTAACGCCAATCTCCACCTGCGCGTATCTGATGCCAACCGTCTCGGGCACGCGCACATATACACAGGAGCGTCGTAGCACATCGGGCGCTCCAACCTCGGGGCAGAACAATCCAATTGATAGCGCCGTTGCCTACAGCAACCCGCAAACGCCCGCATTCTGCGACCGCCCCCTGTCAGACACCCTACGCAGTTCCATAGAACTGGCCGACTATACGCACCTTCTGGACAGGAGCGGCCTGTTCCCTACCTTGCAGCAGGCGGGGCCTTTTACAGTGTTCGCCCTGCCCAATGCAGCGCTGGAAACCTATAATGCGCAAAATGGCAGCCCACTTCTGGACCCAGCCAACTCCAGCAAGGTGCGCACCCTGCTAGGCTATACGATTGTCACCGGAAAATGGCCTCACAAGACCTTACGCGCAGCCCTTACCGCGGCGCGGGACCACAGCCTGTCGCTCCCCACCCTGAGTGGACAGGCACTGACTGTCTGGCTGGACACACAAACCGAGCAGATCATGGTAGGCCCACCCCATGGGCAAAACAGCCCGCTATGGGTCATGGGAATTCCGCAATCCAACGGTATACTGTATTTTACGCGCACGCTGGTTCTGCCCCCAGCGGTGCAGGCGACACGGCACCCTGACATCCCTTAAGAGGCTGCCCCCTGCCGTTATACGGCGCAGGGATACTGGCTGCCTGGACCTAAAGGGCCCACAGGGTGGGATTATCCCACCAGCTTGTATCGGGCATGACAAAATCCGTATCACATCCGGCCAGCGCGCGGGCATCTTCGGGTGTTTCGGCACACGCTACGGCGGGCAGTTCCATCATCATGCACCACCACTGGGCCAGCGCCAGAACAGCCTGCGTGGCCTCCACGTTCCGGGCGGCATCCGGGGCAAAGCAGACATAATCCGCTCCCTCCTCCCCCGCGCGCATGGCACCATCACGGCTGCTGCCTACGGCAACACCAAGTTGCAGTGCATCACCAATCTGGCACCGTACATCACGCACACTGGCCGCAGTATAGGATAGGGAAAGATGGACCCCATCGCATCCGGTCTGCACAGCCAGTTCGGGTGCATTTTCCAGCATAAGGGCAATCCCCTTATGCTGGACAAGCGGGCGAATAGCCCCGATCAGGGCTATGGCCGCAGCAGGAGCCATGCCATCCGCCAGACGCAGCAGCAAAGCTGCTGGCTGGCAGGTGGCCAGACGCTGCTCCAGCACAGGCAAAAACGCATCGGCATGCAAGAGTGCAGGCGTCACAAGATAAAGTTCCGACACTGCGACTATCCTTTCCGCACGATGCGCATCTGATATGGCTCAGTTCTTGAAGATGGTGATAATCTGGTCGAGCAGGGCCAGCGCTTCAGCCTTGGGGCGCTGGAACACGTTACGGCCGATAATGGAACCAAACCCACCACCATCATGAATACCCTGAATGGTGGCCAGCAGATTGTCCGTACCGGTGTGTTCACCACCAGAGAAGATGACAATCCGGCGGCCAGCAAAGCTGGACTGCACAACATGGTTGATACGTGCGGCAAGTGTTGCCACATCGACCTTGTTCTTTTCATACACAGGCTTGCAGGCATCAAGCGCGACAACATCGGTCGGAGGTTTGACCTTGATGATGTGGGCACCGCACAGAGCGGCCATATGGGCGGCGTACGCGCATACGTCCACCGCTGTTTCGGCCTTCTTGTCCAGCAGCGGGCCACGCGGGTAGCTCCATACGATCACGGCCAGCCCTACGGACTTGGCTTCAGCCGCCAGTTCCCGCAGTTCTTCCATCTGGTCGAAGCAGTATTCAGAACCGGGGTAAATGGTAAAACCAATACCCGCGCAGCCCAGACGCAGCGCATCCGCCACGGTGCCGGTCACGGCCTGATCTTTTTCGGTCGCAAGGCTGTTGGAACTGTTGCACTTGAGAATAAGCGGAATTTCGCCCGCAAAAGTCGCCGCCCCGCATTCGAGCATGCCCAGAGGCGCTGCATAGCCGCTCAGCCCGGCTTCGATCGCAAGCTGAAAGTGGTAATGCGGGTCATAGGCAGCCGGATTGGCTGCGAAAGAGCGGGCCGGACCATGCTCAAACCCCTGATCCACCGGTAGAATAACCATTTTGCCGGTTCCACCCAGCTTGCCTGCATTGAGCAGACGAGCCAGATTCGTCTTTGTACCGGGGTTATCGCTCTCATACTGGTTGAGAATAGCCTTAACCTTCGGGGTAAGCGTCATGGGGAACAGTCCTTCTTTTGCCTTGTGTCCGGCACATTATTTTCCGGATGCTGGTGTTGGCAATAACCGTGGGCGAAATACCCGACAAGAGACGATATGGCACTTAACGGCATGATAAGGTTAAATGATGGCGGGCGTTGTGGCAGAAGCATCGCTTTTTTCTGTGCATACAAGGCCCGGATTGTCTCATATTGTGGGTTTTGCGGGCGCAGAATGGCAGTTTGCTGGCCATAACGCAACGCCATGAGCGCACCCGCAGGATTACTGTCACAATCAAGCACATGGACAAAATCCCGCTGGGCCGATTCTGCCGCCTCATTCATCAGGGCATGCCACCAGCCAATACCCATGTATGCCACCGCACCGGGAGGAGAGATCAGGCCAACGCAGCTACCATACTCCGCCATGTCCGCCGCACGCAAAGCCATATGCGCACCAGCACGGTCGTGCACACACACATAGCGGATACCCGCGGAAGAAGATGATAAAAATGGCCTGTTTTCCGTGAGCATGCTTGACGCAATCGCTTTTGCAGGTGATTCCTTACCCCAAGAGAAGGGAAAAGGAATGCAGGATCAAGACGTGGAGCCGCACTCACCCCAAGGCAACAGCTATGCCAGCATACACACCCGCGCAAGACCTGCGGAAGAGTCCATTACCCGTCTGGACCGTGCGTTGCAGCGCATTTCCTTTGCTCTTGACAAGCAGCAGCAGACAAAACAGAACCGCCCCGAAACCAACCGGCAGGAACTGCTGGCCAACATAGATGCGCTGATCCTGCGCGTGCGGGACATTCTGGACCAGGCAGGCCAGGACACACCCGGTCACGGCCCGCTCCGGCATGAGGAAGGGAACTGAACTCATGGCGCTTGTTTCAGTCAATATTAACGGCCACAGCTATACTGTCGGGTGCGAAAATGGTCAGGAACGTCACGTTCAGGCCATGGCCCATCAGGTTGAGCGCCGTGTGCAACAGGTCCGCAATCTGGGATTCAGCGGCGAAGGCCGCGTGCTGGTGCTTGCCGCACTGCTGATGGCGGACGAAATTCAGGACCTCTCGGGCAACCGTGTGCCAGAGAGCACGGTACTGGCCGCGCTGGATGCAGAACGCCTGCGGGCGGAGCTGGCCCTGACCAACGCCCGTCTGGCCGATCTGGCCGAGACTGCGGAATCTCTTGCAGAGGAGATGGAGCGCGCCTACATAGAAGGTGCGGGGCTGCCCGACGCGTGAGGCAAGTCATCCCCTGGGCCGATAAGCACTTCCTAGGGAGCTGGCTCTGTTGTGGCCCTGGTCACATTACCCGGCGCCCACCTGCACTAGCAGGTCCTGGAGGTTGAAAGACCCACGGTCCATGGTGGCTCCGCACATTTCCCCTCCATGCAATGACCCGCCTGATATTGTGCAGCGCAAAAAAGCCCTGCGGGTTCAGTGCATTGCGGCCATGCGTACGCGCGACAATGCGCGCGATGCGGGGATTATCCACCGGCTCAAACCTTTGCTGCACGCCAGCACCGGCCCCATTGCCTGCGTATGGCCCCTCCCGCACGAGGTGGACCTGCGCCCGCTCTGCCTTGCTCTGGCGCAAGCTGGCAAAACCGTTGTGCTCCCTCAGACACCGGCGCGTGGTTCCCCGCTTGTTTTTCGCCAATGGCAGCCCGAATCCACCATGCTGGCAGGCCGTTTTGGCACACATCATCCCGATGGCCCGATTATGGAGCCAGCACTTGTGCTGGTTCCCCTGCTGGGGTTTGACCGCGGGGGAAACCGGCTTGGCTACGGCGGCGGTTATTACGACCGCACACTTGCCGCCCTGCCCCATGTTGCAAGTATAGGCTATGCTCCCTCCACACAGGAGGTGCCGCACCTCCCCCGTGGTCCCCATGACCAGCCCCTGAACTGTATTGTAACTGAAAAGGAGGTTATTCGTTTTGGCTAACCCGCACTCCTGCACCGCGCGGAAGATTCACGCGTGAGAATTCTGTTTTTGGGCGATATTGTCGGCCGCACCGGACGTGATGGCGTTCTCTCCCGCCTGAGTAGCCTGCGCGCGCAGCTGGGGCTGGACCTTGTGGTGGTCAATGCGGAAAACGCCAGCCACGGCTTTGGCCTGTCCCCCGCCATTGCCACAACCCTGCTGCAAAGCGGCGTGGACGTGATTACTCTTGGCAACCACGCATGGGACCGCCGCGACCTGATCGGCCATATTGATGGCGAACCCCGCATTATCCGCCCGCTCAACTATCCGCCTGCCACTCCGGGGCAAGGGAGTGTAGTGGTGGCTCTGACCGATGGCCGCAAGGCGCTGGTTGTCAATGTTATGGGGCGGCTGTTCATGGACCCGCTGGACGACCCATTCCGCTGTACCAACGAATTGCTGGGCAAACACCGCATGGGTGCCACGGTGCATGCCATTGTGGTGGATATTCATGCCGAAGCCACAAGCGAAAAATGGGCTTTTGGCCATATGCTGGATGGCAGGGTATCCCTTGTTGTGGGCACCCATACCCATACCCCCACCGCAGACCACCGGATTCTGGCCGCTGGAACTGCCTTCCAGACCGATGCTGGCATGTGCGGGGACTATAACAGCGTGATCGGCATGACCAAGGAACCAGCCGTTGCGCGCTTTGTGCGCAAAATGCCCGGCGAGCGGCTCCAGCCATCCGAAGGTGATGCCACAATCTGCGGCATTATGGTGGAAACGGACGATGCAACAGGTCTGGCCCGCCGTCTGGCCCCGCTGCGTCAGGGGGGACTGCTGGCCCAGACCATGCCAGACTTCTGAACCGCTGAATAACCAACAGGAGCAAAAACCACCACCACCCTCCGCACAATGCGGCTGACTGATGGCAAAGCCTACTCCACCAGAGCGTTAAACGCCTGCACGGCAACCTGCGTGGCGGTGGTTAACGGATGTGGCAGGGCGTGCAGGGCAAACCATCCCAGACCATCGTGTTTATGCGGCTCGCACAACCGAGGCTCCCCCCGCACCGGGCCTGTCCTGTAAACCGGGGCTACCCAATGCGTGCCTGCAGCACGGTCAATCTGGTCCACCACACATAACAGGGGGCCGGATTGCAGTTCCAGCCCCACCTCTTCCTGCACTTCACGCATGGCAGCCTGTGCTGCGGTTTCAAACAGATCGACCTTGCCGCCGGGCAAACCCCAGCACCCGGCCTCTGGTGCCCTGATACGCCGGATCAGCAGCAGACATCCATCGCGCAGAATAAACGCGCCACACCCGACCGCTGGCTGCACGGACGCTACCACACCAGCCTGTGCACCGCTGCCACTGGCCGCAGACCCGCCGCCTGAGCCTCTGCCGTGGCCAGAGCCATGTCATTCCCGATCATTTCCTGATGAATACCGCCCAGAATCCACAAGCTATCCACACCCACGGCGGCAGCCCCCTTGATATCTGTCCCCAGCGCATCCCCAATAGCCAGAATACGCGCGCGAGGCACGTCCAGCATGTCAAACACGGGCTGATACACACCGGGATAGGGCTTGCCAATCCAGCGGACATCCCCACCCTGTTCGGCATAAAACGCAGCCAGAGCGCCAGCACAGATCTGCCGGGTACCACCCTTGACCACCACCTTGTCGGGGTTGGCGCAGATCATGGGCAGATTGCGGGCAAGGCAGGCACGCAGTTCAGGCAGGTAAGGCTCCAGCGTTGCAACGCCCCGCTCCAGGTCCGGCCCTGTGTTCATCACAAAATCGGCCTGTTCCACATCTGTTACGCGCTGGGTGTTCAGTCCCTCGTACAACCCCAGATCATGCACACCGCCAATATGAAGCACCCTGTGGCCAAGGCGGGCAAACCATGGGTCTGTCTTCTCCTTCATCTGGCGATGAGTCTCCTGCCCACTGGTCATGACCCCGTTGTAAAGGGCTCGGTCCACACCAAACCCTTCCAGTTGGGTCGCGATCACCGCAGCGGGCCGGGGCGCATTGGAGAGCATGACAACCCGCTTGCCTGCTTTATGGAGCGCTCGCAGACATTCCAGAGCACCGGGATAGGGGTTTACGCCATCATGCACGGTGCCCCACAGGTCTATGATGTATCCATCATACCGGTCGGCCAGCGCTTCCAGCCCGGCAATCTGGGGGAGTGGGCAGTCTTTTGTAACGCTCACAGGTCCACTCCGCGCACATCATCAAGCGCTTCTATGCCTTCTGCGCGCATGGTCTGGAGCATCTCCCGCTTGAGACGGGCGATAAGGGCTGGCCCCTCATAGGCAAAGGCCGTGTAAACCTGCACCAGATCAGCCCCAAGGCGGATCCGATCCAGAATATCCTGCCCGCTCTCTATCCCCCCGCAGGAAACAAGAGCCAGACGGCCTGCCGCAATACTGGCGACAAGGCGCAGCATCTCGGTCGAGCGGACCACCAGTGGACGACCGGAAAGACCACCGGATTCGCCTTTATATGGACTGCGCAGGCTGTCGGGACGCGCAAGTGTGGTGTTGTTAATGATCAACCCCTGCACACCACCCTGTATCGCAGCCTCCACAATTGGAGCAATGGCATCATCTTCCAGATCCGGAGCCAGCTTGACCAGCAGAGGCGGGTGCTCGGGGTGGCGCGCTGCAATGGCGTCCAGAATGCCCCTGAGCCTTGCCGCATCCTGCAACCCGCGCAAACCCGGCGTATTGGGGGAAGAGACATTGAGCACAATGTAATTCACATACGGTTTGACCCGCGCCACAAGGGCCGGATAATCGCGCTCGGGGTCCGCACCGGTTTTGTTGATGCCAATATTGGCCCCCACCGGCACGCCCGCGCCTCCGGCCCGACCGGATGGCAGCGGCCGGGTCAGGCGTGCAAGACGCACGGCAAAACGGTCTATCCCCTGATTATTGAACCCCATGCGGTTGATGACCGCCCGATCCTCCTCCAGCCGGAACAGGCGCGGCCTGGGGTTGCCCGGCTGCGGAAGGGGGGTCACGGTCCCGGCCTCGACAAACCCGAAGCCCAGACGGGCAAGCGGACGCAGCACGCGGGCGTTCTTGTCAAACCCGGCGGCTATGCCAATGGGGTTGGAAAAACGCATACCCAGCGCGCGCGTGGCAAGAGCCGGGTCATCCTCGGGGCGTTTGAACGGGACGGAAATGCCCAGCGTAAGGGCATCTATGGCAAGCTCATGCGCTTTTTCGGGGTCAAGTTTGCGCACAAGCGGCAGGGAGAGGGATGCTAGCACTGACATGCCCTTTGTACTGCCCCAAGCTGCCTCCTAAGGAAAGAGAAAAAACCAGCGCCATGAGCACACGATTATTGCCCAAAGTTTTACTTGCAATTAAGAGTAATTCTCATTTAATGATCCTCCATGACCGATAGTTAGGGAGGGGGGCATTGCCTCCGGATCACGCCATGCAGCATACACCCGTGTATCTTACCGACCTTGCCGCAAGTGAACGGCTGACCCTGTGGACCATCCGCCGCCTTGCTGGCGCGCCAGCACCCTGCGGGGCCGCACCCGGTGCATCGGGTAGCCTGTTCCTACCCTGCTTCCGGCAGGAGTTCATGGCCGTCTCCCAGGCTTTTCAGGATGCGCTGACAGATATGGCCGCACACGAAATGCCCGCTCTGGATATTTGCGCAGGCAGCACGCTGGCCGTAACCGAAACCGAATATAATCTGCTGCTCGCCACTGAAGCCGCACAGAACGAGCGGGAAACGGACATGCAGACCCTGCTAAGACCCCTGCTCCCCTTTGCGCGCCTGCGCCAGCGCATGGTGGCAGCCCTGACAACTCTGGGCGCATGCCTTGCGGGAGCGGGCTACTGGCTCTCCCACCATGCGGCACGCCCTTTGCAGCAACCTGTGACCATGCCGCGCATAAGCCGGGCCTCCTACCCCGCAACGGCGGCTCTTTCGGTCGCGCGGTGGCATGATCTGGATATGAGCGTCGCCCACTCGTGGCGTTATGCACCGCCACTCCGCAATTTTGCACAGCATAACCCGGGCTAAGCAGGTCTGGGACACCCTGACCAGACAGACAGGCGGAAGTAAGATCGCAACAACCGTTCTCTTTCTGTTCCATTTCATTGCTGTTCATGCCATAATGGCCGGGCAATGCCTACGCCCATACGCCGCATTATCCACATCGACATGGATGCATTTTATGCCTCGGTCGAACAACGCGACACCCCGGCCCTTAAAGGGCGACCGGTCGCCGTAGGCCATTGCCAGGAACGTGGCGTTGTGGCCGCCGCCAGTTATGAAGCTCGCAAATTTGGCGTGCGCTCCGCCATGCCGTCCCTTATTGCACGGCGCAAATGCCCCGAACTGGTTTTTGTTCCGCCACGGTTTGATGCCTACAGGGCTGTATCGGCGCAGATTCACGCCATTTTTGCCCGCTATACGTCCCTTATTCAGCCTCTCTCACTGGATGAGGCTTATCTGGACATCACCCACCCCATACTCCGCCGTGCGTCCGCTACCGCCATTGCTGAAGAAATCCGGGGCTGTATTTTTGAACAGACCGGGCTGACCGCTTCTGCCGGAGTATCTTACAACAAGTTCCTTGCCAAACTGGCATCGGATTACCGCAAACCCAATGGCCTGTTTGTTATTCCACCGGGCACGGGGGAGGCTTTTGTGGCCCCGCTGCCGGTTGGCACCTTCCACGGTGTTGGGCCAGCCACAGCCCGGCGCATGAACAGTCTGGGCATCCATACCGGAGCAGACCTGCGCGCCTGTCCTCTGGATATTCTCAGACACCATTTTGGCAAGGCCGCCACATTTTACCACGACATTGCCCGCGGCATGGATAACAGACCGGTAGAGCCCAACAGACCCAGAAAATCCCTTGGAAAAGAAACAACTTTTTTACAGGACTTGCATACCGCTCCCGAGCTGGAACACGCCATGGATAAGCTTGTAACACAGGTCTGGGCTGCCTGCCTGAAGCGTGAGATCAGCGGCCGCACGGTCACACTCAAACTCCGCCATTCGGATTTTACACAACTGACGCGCAGCCAGTCCTGCCCCCACCCCATCAAAAGCGAAGCCACCTTGCGAGATGCCGGGGGCAGACTTCTCGCCCCCCTGTTCCCCCTTGCCAAACCCGTTCGGCTTTTGGGCATATCGCTTGCCGGGCTGAGTGTACCGGGGCATCCCGCCGCAGACCGCCAGCTTTCTCTGCTGCCATAAGGGGGCCTTTGCAGCGTAATCCACTGCCATGTGAACAACAGACAGTACAATACGGAAATTGTTTTGATTCCAAAATATCCTGAAAGTCAATTTTCCAGAAACATAAGGAAAATCCTTAAAAACTGCGGATACACAAAGATTACCAGAAAAACTCCAAAGGCAGATGCCCAGACGATACACTAATTTTGATCCCGTAAGCATCTTTACACCCGCGACAATTCAGGGCAACCGATACAGTTCCATTACAAAACAGTATTCCTGATAAGGTTGGCTGAATGACTGCGCCCCCCTCTCCGTTTTCCAGTTCCGCCCCCACTGGCGCAGTCAAAACAGCACACAGGCGCAAAGCGCGGCAGGCGCTTGCAGGCTCGTCGGGCAGGAATATGACAGCGGACTCCCTCGCCCCCATGCGTATATTTCTGGCGCAGCGAGCCAAGCAGCTTCTGGCCCGTACCTGCCTGTATGGCTCCATACACTGGCTTTTACCCGCCTCACTGGGCGTGCCAGCCCTTGCCGTGGCTGCCAGCCCCGTCTGGGCGGCGGATGCAAGCGGCACCGCAGCCACACAGGACCAGAACGCGCAGGAGCCAAAACCCCAATGGTACACCGGCTCTCTTATCTCCCCCTCCGGGGCCATGACCAAAAAAGGCATGATCGCGTGGGAACCTTACATGACCTACAGCCAGCCGGTTGGGCAGTTTAACAGCAATGGTGCCAGCCAGCCGCTACATCCAAGACAAAAAGCCGTCAGTAATTTTACGCTGTATAAATACGCGATTACGGATGCCATCAGTATCCAGCTTACGCCCGTTATCGAGTACCGCTGGAAAAAGGGGAACAACACCAGCAGCGGTTTAAAATTTGGCGATCTGCCCGTGGACCTGATGTGGCGTTATGTGGATGCAGACCCCAAACGCTACATACCCGCCCTTAGTGTTTTTGCGGGCATGGCCATGCCTACGGGAGATTATAACAGGCTGGGTCGCGCGCAGGATGGTGTGGGTGCTGGCACCTATACCTTTCGTCTGGCGTTGACAGAACAATCCACCTACACCCTGCCCGGCCAGCATGAACTGCGGTTGCGAGTATGGAGCACTTTCCGGCGTGCGGTCACAACTGCACACCTGCACGACATTACCAGTTATGGAACAGCCGCAGGTTTTAAAGGCCGGGCACAGCCGGGCATGTATGGTGAGAGTGGTTTTTCGCTCGAATTCTGCATGAGCCAGAGGTGGGTTCTGGCTCTTGATCTGGCGCGGGACTGGTCCAACGGCTCCCATTTGCGGGGTACAACGGCTACTGGCAAAACGGTTAACACCGTAGCCTCGCCCTCTGGTGACTGGCAGATTGCTCCTGCCATTGAGTATAACTGGTCCCCCCGCTTTGGGGTTATCGCGGGTGTGTCCACTTATTTTGCGGGCCACAACACGGGTCTTAATGTCTCGCCCCAGGTCGCGTTTAACAGCGTTTTCTAGTTTCCAGTACCTTACAAAACAAAACGGCGGAAAGAAAACTTTCCGCCGCCTGCATAAAACGCCTGTATATTCTAATATTTTTACAAAGACGGGGCTGGACCCTTAACAATAGATGCCAGATCATCCGGGCGGATCCACTTGCGGAATGCTGCCTGCACATCTGCGCCGGTTGCGTTGTAATAAGCCAGCGCCCCACGGTCCGCATTATCCAGTGGCAGACCCAGATCGGTCAGGTGCAGGTACTGGGCTGCAATCCTGTCCAGACTGGCGCGGGCAAGAGGGATGCTCCGCAGCAGTGACGCCTTGGCCAGAGCCATTTCATCATCCGAAGGGGGGGCCGACTGCATGGCTTTGATATCACGCACCGCAGCAGCCTGTGCCTTGCCTACCTTATCGGGGTCTGCACCATAATTGACCGTGTACAGGCCACGGGTGCGTCCCCACTCAAACGCACTCCCCACTGTGTAAACATAACCGGTTTTAACCCGCAGGTCGCGGTACAGGCGGGAAGAGAACAGCCCCCCCCCAAGCACCTCATTCCCCAACTGAAGCATGAAGTGGTCTGGCTGGGCTGCGGTCAGACCCAGTGTTTCAGCCAGAACCACTTCATCCTGCACACTGCTCTTATCAGGCACCTGCGCGTGGGACGCCTTGTTCAGCGGGACTGCTGGCAGGTCAATATCGGGCGCGGGGCCATCGGCTCTCCAGCTTCCAAAAGCCTGCTCCAGAACAGCCTGCGCTTGTTCGGGGGATACATCCCCGGTGACAACAATGGTTGTTCTGTCTGGCCGCCAGACTTTTTTATAGTAGGCCTGCACATCATCACGCGTGACGCTCATGATGGACTGTGGCGTGGCCTCACGCAAAATAGGGTCTTTGGGTGGCAGCACAGCCATTTTTACGGCCCGGCTGAACAGATGGTCGGGCGAGAGCAGTTCCCCTGCCTGTGCCTGCGCCGTCTGCTGGCGTACAACCTGAAAATCCTTGTCCGCAAAGGCCGGGTGCAGCTCATTATCGGCCAGCAGGGCAACACCTTTTGCAAAATCAGGTGTCAGAACCTGTAGGGAAAAGCTGCTCCCCGCACTTTCCCATGCAGGAATGTCGTCCAGCGCTTTCTGGAAGGCCAGCCGGTCATACCGCGTGGTCCCGTAGGAGAACAGAGCCTCGGTTACGTCATGCACCCCATCCTGCCCTGCGGGCTGCTGGAGGGAGGGCGTCTGCCGGACCTGCCCGCTCACCTGAATGGTATGGCTGACATGAGCTGGCCAGACAATCAGCCTGATCCCGTTGGACAGGGCGCTCACATAAGGCTGGGGCGCTGGTTCTGGCCTGTCCAGCTTGAGCAGGGCTTTTTCGGCCCACTCTGGCAGCTTGACCGGTTTATCGGGGGAGGACGCAAAGGACTCAGCCCCACCAAACCCTTTGCCCGACACAGGATTACCCGAACTTTCCGGCGTGAGTACGGCAGAAACCGCATGGGCCGGGTCAAGCAGGGTAGCAGCCAGTTTGTTCACGGCCTCTGGCGTTACAGCCTGGTACGCAAAAACCAGATCCCCCGGCGCATCCAGCTTCTGAAAAGCCAGTGCAGTGGACCAGGTAGAGGCCAGCCCGCTAACCGAATTAGCCGCAAACTGCATTTGTGCAATCTCGCGTCGTTTGGCCGCTTCCACCAGATCAGCCGGAACACCATTCTTGCGAATGGCTTCCAGCACACCCCGCATGTCCGCCATGGTCTTGGCTGCATCCCCGCCTTTGGGGAAAGCCGCAAGGGCAAGCCCGAACCCTGCTTCTTTTTTAGGGGCGTATTCAAACCCGGCAAAAAGCGCCTTGCCCTGTGGCACAAGATCGTACAATGCACCGCGCTGGCTGGCCAGCACATCGGACAGAATATCCGCCGTAGCGTAATCCGCAGCAGAAGAGCCGGGCATGGGGAAGGCAAGCGTTGCAAACCCTACAGGGTAGTCCGTTGCCAGTGTGAGCGTTTTGGCCGGTGGCGGTACGGGAGAAACCTTGTGCCGTGCTGGCAATGTTTTACGTGGAACATTGCCAAACGCCTCTTCCACCTGTTCCAGGGCAGTGACCGGGTTTACATCCCCCACAATGACCAGAATGGCGTTGTTGGGCGCGTACCATTTTGCGTAAAACGCACGCAGGTCAGCAGCTTTTGTTTTATCAAACGATGGGCGCGTACCCAGCGCATCATGCTCGTAAGGTGTGCCCGCAAACAAAATAGCCTGCAACTGCTCAAGGTAACGATAGGCAGGACTGGACAGATCGCGCGAGACTTCCTGCTCAATAGCGCCCCGCTCCTTGCTCCAGTCTGCCTCGGACAGGGTCAGCCCGTTCATGCGCAGGGCTTCAATCTTGAGCAGCACAGGCAGGTCGCGTGCCTGTGCTGTGTAAAAATACTGGGTTACATCTTCAGTCGTGTCCGCATTATAGCTTCCGCCAAGGCGTGTACCCACAGCGGCAAGCTGGTCCTTGTCCAGCCCCTTGCTGCCACGGAACATCATATGTTCCAGCGCATGCGCCGTGCCGGGAAAACTCTTTGGCGTTTCTGCCGATCCAACCAGATAGTTGATTTCCGTCGTGACCACCGGCGCCAGCTTGTTGGGCACAATCACAACCCGCAAGCCGTTGGGTAGGGTAGCCCGTACGACCTGAGCACTGCTCAGAGATGGCGGCACCAGTTCCGATGGCATGGAAGGGGGTGCCGCCTGCGCAAACGCACCAACGGGCGAGAGCGCACTGCCACACAAAGCCAGCCCTGTAACCAAAGCAACACCGCGCGCACGGGAGATGGTCATTTTACGGAAAATCATGAAAAATCCTGTGTCCTGTGAAAAACGGTAAAGGAAAAATACCTAGTACCCCATAACAGGCAAAGGCAGTTTTTTGGCAAAGGCAGACAGCTTGTGCCGCCGCAGTTCGGAGCGGGCCTTGGCGTCTTCCGTCATGTAATTAAGCTGAATGGTATAACGTTCCCCCACAAACCGTTTATGCCCGTGCCATGTGGTCGGCCCGTTGGGGAAGATGAGCAGTGTACCATCCACGGGCTGCACTTCCTTTGCATAATCCTCAATATCATGCGGGCCACGCAGCAGGCGCAGGCAGCCCTCCTGCTTTTCCCAGTGCGAGCCGGTGGGGTTCAGATAGAGCAGAATGGTCACACGCTTGGCCAGAGAATCCGTATGGATGCGGCCATCCTTCTCCCGCGTGCGACCACGAATGGTCAGCATGGAAGGGGCTGTATCCAGATCAAGACCCAGCTTGTGGGCAATGATCCGCCGCATCTCCGGACCTTCCATCTCCCGCACCAGCGCCTGCATCACAGGGGCAAGCCTGAGCGATTGCGGAGGAAAAGACCCACCCGAATGAATGGCAGGCAGACTGGAGAACAGTCTGGGCAAGTCGTCCTGACGAATAAAGTGCGGCACCATAATGTGTGTAAATGGTTCCGCGCAGACAGGAGCCTGCGTTAATGCCGCATAATCGGGCCGGATGGTGGATTCTGACGTGGTCATACCCTGTTGTCCGCAAAAGTGAACCTGTTAACCACCGAAACGGTAGAAGGGTTGCGCGGCATAAACAAGAGCCAGTCGTTATGAGCGCCGTTGACTGCGGCCCTTTCCGGGTTTTGGCTCATACCCTCCACCCCCCGGCCCCAAAGGGCGCGGGACCTGCCCTTTGCCTGCCGCCTTGCGCCCCGCCCCGGCTTTGGATGGGGGAGGTACGTCCAGCCCGAGTTGCAGGGCTTCCAGCCTTTTAATTTCATCACGCAGGCGACCTGCCGTTTCAAACTCCAGCTCGGCTGCGGCATCACGCATCCGCTTTTCCAGCCCGGCAATGGTCGTGCTCAGGTTCTGCCCCACAAATTCTGCCACTCCGGTCTCTTCATCAGGGGCGACAGTTACGTAATCCTGCTCGAACACGGAGCCAACAATATCACCAATATGCTTGCGCACACTCTGCGGCGTAATACCATGTGCGACGTTCCAGGCCATCTGCTTTTCCCTGCGGCGTGCGGTTTCCTCCACGGCGTAGGTCAGGGAGTCGGTCATTTTATCGGCATACAGCAGCACGCGCCCATCCACGTTACGCGCAGCGCGGCCTATGGTCTGGATAAGCGATGTGCGGGAGCGCAAAAAGCCCTCCTTATCCGCGTCCAGAATGGCCACAAGCGCACATTCGGGAATATCCAGCCCTTCACGCAGCAGGTTAATGCCGATCAGCACATCAAACGCGCCAATACGCAGGTCGCGGATAATTTCGATCCTCTCCAGCGTATCCACATCAGAATGGAGATAACGCACCCGAATGCCAGCCTCGTTCATGTAATCGGTCAGGTCTTCGGCCATGCGCTTGGTCAGGGTGGTTACCAGCACACGACTGCCTCTGGCTATGGTTTCACGACATTCGGCCAGCAGGTCATCAACCTGATGTTCCACTGGGCGGATAACCGTTACAGGGTCGATCAGGCCTGTGGGACGAATAACCTGCTCTGCAAACACACCGCCAGTGCGCTCCATTTCCCACGGGCCGGGTGTGGCGCTGACAAAAACGGTCTGGGGGCGGAACTTGTCCCACTCTGCAAAATTAAGCGGCCGATTATCCAGACAGGAAGGCAGCCGAAACCCGAAATCGGACAAAATGGATTTACGCGCAAAATCCCCCCGCTCCATACCGCCAATCTGGGGCACGGTCACATGGCTTTCATCCACAATCAGCAACGCGTCTTCGGGCAGGTATTCAAACAGGGTTGGCGGCGGGTCACCCGGTTTACGCCCGGACAGGTAGCGTGAGTAATTCTCGATCCCCTTGCACACACCTGTCGTTTCCATCATTTCCAGATCAAACGTGGTACGCTGGTCCAGCCTTTCGGCCTCCAGCAGTTTACCGGCACGGGTAAACTCATCCAGCCGGGTACGCAGTTCGTGCTTTATGCCTTTTATGGCCTGATTAAGCGTAGGGCGCGGCGTCACGTAATGGCTGTTGGCGTAAATGGTGATTTCCTGCAGATCAGCCGTTTTGTCACCTGTGAGCGGGTCAAACTCTATGATGCCGTCCACCTCGTCACCAAAAAGGGAAATACGCCAGGCCCTGTCTTCATTCTGGACAGGGAAAATATCCACACTTTCCCCCCGCACACGGAACGCACCACGCGCAAAGGCCGCATCATTCCGGCGGTATTGCAACTCCACCAGACTTTTGATCAGCTTGTCGCGGTCAATCTCGCCCCCCAGTTCCAGCTTCACCACCATGCGGGAGTAAGTCTCGACCGAGCCAATACCGTAAATACATGAGACAGAAGCAACAATAATCACATCATTGCGCTCAAGCAGCGCCTGTGTAGCTGCATGCCGCATGCGGTCAATCTGCTCGTTAATCTGGCTGTCTTTTTCAATATACGTATCAGAACGCGGCACGTAGGCTTCGGGCTGGTAATAGTCGTAATAACTGACAAAATACTCCACGGCATTATTAGGGAAGAACTGCTTCATTTCCCCATAAAGCTGTGCGGCCAGTGTTTTGTTGGGTGCCAGAATAAGGGTGGGCTTCTGGGTCGCCTCGATAACCTTGGCCATGCTGAAGGTTTTGCCCGAACCGGTCACGCCGAGCAGGACCTGATCGCGCTCCCGCCCTTCCACCCCGGCGACAAGTTCCTTGATCGCCTGTGGCTGGTCCCCTGCCGGTTCGTACTCGGAGACAACCTCCATCCGGCGCAGGCGCGGGCGGGGCGCCTGCTGCTCCGGCACAAAGGTAACAGGCGGCAGGCTTGCAGCCCGCTCGCTCAGAGAAGCCCGTTTTTTGCCACGCGCGGACGGCACGGCGGAAGAAGATGAAGCACCCATGCCCACAAGATGGGCAACTCTGCTCCCCTATGCAAGGGAGCAGTCAGGTACGGCCCTGCGCAAGAGGCACAGTTCAGGTTTTACGACCGGGCGGGTGGCGCCATAAATTCCGGCCCCACCGGGTCGGTAATGGTTTTGTCCACAATGGCATCAATGGCAGCCATATCGTCCTTGCTGAGTGTCCAGCCAAAAGCATCCTGCACACCAGTAATCTGCTCGGGCTTTCTGGCCCCCCACAGGGCAATGGTGGGCCCTCGGTCCAGCACCCAGCGAATAGCCAGGGCGAGCAGGCTTTTACCATGTTGCTGCGCAATGGTTTTAAGCCCTTCCACCGCGTTCAGATACTGGGCAAAACGAGGCTGCTGGAACTTGGGGTCCACCTTGCGCAGGTCATCCCCCATAAACACATGATCTGCTGCCATTTTACCAGACAAAAGCCCCCGACAAAGCGGACCATATGCCAGCACAGCCAGATTATTGCTTATGGCATAAGGAAGAATGTCTTTTTCAATCTCCCTTTCAAACAGGTTATAGGGTGGCTGAATGGCCGCAACCGGTGCGAACTTCCGAAATTCATCCATCTGTTCGGGCGAGAAGTTGCTCAGCCCAAGCGCACGAACCTTGCCACCCTGCACGCTTTTTTCCAGTGCGCGTGCGGTTTCTTCAAACGGGGTTCTGGGGTCTGGCCAGTGCACCTGATAAAGATCAATATGGTCCGTACGCAACCGTTTGAGCGATGCGTCCAGTTCTTCTTCAATCCGTGCTTTTCTACTATCGCGGAACACGTGGCCATCCTGCCAGTCCAGCCCCACCTTGGTCGCCAGTACCACCCGGTCACGCCGCCCTTCCAGCGCCTTGCCCAGAATTTCCTCCGAATGGCCAAACCCATAGACCGGTGCCGTATCAATCAGGTTTATGCCAACATCGAGTGCTTTATCTATTGTTTTTGCAGCATTGGCATCATCAGGCCCACCCCACATGAAACCACCCATGGCCCATGTGCCCAAGGCAATACGCGAAGCCGGTTTGGGAATACCTTCAATTTTTATAAATTCCGCCGTCACGTTTACTCTCCCTGAATTATGTTCTGCTCCAACAGGCCGCTTACGGCACCATTGCCACACCTTACCCATTAAACACCGTATCCGGATAGAGATGCAGTATTTTACAGCAAAGATGGGTTGACCTGCCTGCACACCCCCATAGACTACAGGGCCATGAATGCTCACCCTTTTCCTGTATTCCCCCGTGCTGGTGTACTGGCTATTGTACGCCGTGGCTGCGATTTTCTGCTTGTCCAGCGCGCCAATGCTCCCGATGCAGGCTTATGGGGCTTCCCCGGCGGGAAGGTGGAGGGAGGAGAAACCTTTTTCCGCGCCGCAGAACGGGAACTTTTGGAAGAAACATCCTTACAGGCACATGCAACATCTCTGGTGGATGTTTTTGATAGCATCCATTACGCGCCCGATGGCACACTGGCGTTTCACTACCTTATTCTCGCCGTACTCTGCACCGAGCCACAACCTGCCCTGACCATCCCCATTGCAGGGGATGACGCACAGGACGTGCGGTGGTTCAGCTATGAGGAAATCAGTCAGCTTGGCCCAAAAGCCAACGCACGCCTGCACACAATTGCACAGACCATCATGCAGGCACAGGCACCCTCCTGAAAACCCATTCTTCAGACCAGTCTCTGCTCCATACCGCCAGAACCAGATATCTGCTTCTGGTAAAAGTCATTTTCAAACACTCATGAAAAACATAAGACCACTACAACAAACTTTCAGACACAAATCTGCAATAATATTAAATCCAGCGGCTTTTCCTGATCCGTGCCATGCCCGTACACACCCCTGCAAGCACAACAAGTGCGAACACAGCCCCCATGACCGCCATGGAAACGGGCAAGCCGGGAATCAGGTACGTAGGCGCATCGCACGGCTTGGACGGCACCAGCGGCATGGAGGCCCAGCGCTCAGCCAGTGTGTGCCCCACAACATGGGCCGCATGGCAGGCGGGGAATGGACTTGGCCACCACTGCCACTCAACACCCGCATGGCAGATTGCAAGCCCTTCCGCCACAAGCAGAACAGGCACACATAGCCACAAAACACCACGCCCCAGACGGAGTGGTAGAATGGCGGCCATAATTCCCAGCACAATCAGCACCCGCCAGGGCCAGCGCTCCCACAGGCATAGCTCACACGGCATGATTCCAAGCCCATGCTGCGTCCACCAGGCAACGCCAAGTGCGGCAAAACCAGCCAGAATCACAAAAAACGCAACCGTGCTCTGCCGCAAGTTTTTTTTCATACCATTCTTACCTCTGACATCGCCGCAATAAACGACCGCGCCCAGCTTGCAGCCGTCACCCGCCATACTTCTGCCCGCAGACGCTCCCAGCGCACCCGCCGTTCGGAAGAGGACATACTTAACGCCTTGTGCAGGGCAGCCGCAATCTCATCCGAATCATGCGGGTTGACCAGCAGGGCGTCCTCCATATCCGCAGCAGCCCCGGCAAAACGGGACAAAATAAGCGTGCCGGGGTTATCCGGAATCTGGGCGGCCACATATTCCTTGGCCACAAGATTCATCCCGTCGCGCAGGGGGGTCACAAGTGCCGCAGTGGACAACTGGAAAAAAGCTGCCAGCAGCTCACGCGGGAGCGGGTGGGTCAGGTAGCGCACAGGGGTCCAGTCAAACGCACCATAAGCGCCATTAATATGCCCCACAATCTGGTCCAGTTCGGCACGCAGGCTCTGGTATTCAGGCACACTCCCGCGTGAAACCGGCGTGATCTGGAGATATGTGACCTTGCCCCTGTACTCAGGATAGCGCCTGAGGAACGTATCATACCCACGCAGCCGCTCCAGCAGGCCTTTGGAGTAATCCATGCGGTCCACGCCAATAATCAGCGGCAAACCGCGCAGGTCCTGATGCAGGCGCTGCACCTGTGGCAGGGTCTGCCCTTCACGCGCACAGGCTGAAAAACTGTCCGGGTCAATGCCTATGGGAAAAACGCGGGCCTTGGCGGGAATACCCAGAACCACGAAGGCCTCATTCATATTCCGCGCGTCATCTTCGGTCTGCACGCCAATCACATCATAGGCACGCAGGGCGCGCATCAGAGCCGAAGCTTCTGGCAAGGCGCGCATCAGGCTCCACGGCGGGAAAGGAATATGCAGAAAAAAGCCAATCCGCGCTTTGACTTTTAAATCACGTAGAGCTTTGCCCAGCGGGAACAGATGGTAATCATGCACCCAGACCATATCGTCAGGTTCAAGCATGGGGGCCAGTCTGGTGGCGAACAGGGTGTTCACGCTGGCATAAATCTGCTGGTCGTGCCGATTATAGTTCATGAGCCCTGCCCGGTAATGGCACAGGGGCCACAGGATACCGTTGGAATATCCCTGATAAAACCCGTTATATTCCTTATGGGTCAGCCCTATGGTGGCGTAGGTTACGTGACCGACCGTATCCACGCCGAGCGCTCTGTCTGCGCCGTCTCCACCGATCTGCTGACCAGACCATCCAAACCACAGACAGGGGTGGTCCTGAACAGCCGCCCTGAGTGCCACAGCCAGACCTCCTGCTGGCTGTTTGCGGTCGCGTACTGCTGGTACCCTGTTGGAAACAATGACCAGCCTCTGCATGCTTCACCCCTTTCCCGCGACAAGGGACGCCAGCCAGGCCCTCAACACCGCCGGTGTTGGAAAATCCGCAGGGATGCGGAAGAAAATCCCGCCCATACGGTGGACTGCGGCCATACCGTCCTCGTCCGTTACGTCGTCTCCCACAAAAACAGGTTTACGCCCGATAAAGGGTGCCGTTTCCATCAGCAGCGAAACAGCATAGCCTTTGTCCACCCCGGTCGGGCGGATTTCCCATGCCATTTTTGCTGGCTGAAGCGTAAAGGCTCCATCGGATTCCCTAACCCAGCGTTCGGCTGTCTGGCGCAATATTTCCGCTTTTTCGGGGGCTGCGCGGTAATGCAGCACAAAGCCACCCTGTTTATGCTCAAGCCGTGTACCCGGCAGCGTCGCCAGCAGGTCTGATGCCTGCATCAGCCAGCGCGGCGGCATGCCAGGCAGCACGGCACGCTCAACAGGACCACCGGGCCGACGACGGATGGTAACACCATGTTCACCTGCAACCGCAAACGGAACGTCACCCAGAAACTGATCAATCTGGTCAATCGGACGGCCAGAAATAACTGCCAGCGCATCTCCGCAGGCAGCACGCAGGCGGCTGAGGGTTTCCAGCAAATCAGGGGGCACCACCACGGCTTCGGGCGTTGGGGCTATGTCCACCAGCGTCCCATCAAAATCCAGCAAAAAAGCGGTCTGGCTCAGGGGGGGTATTTTAAAGCGGCTATCCTGCGCAAAGGAGGAACCAAACACAACGCACCTCTTTATTGTCTGTTCGCAGCGCTGGGCAAAACCCGCATGCCGTGTATTGCGCTACGCAATGGGTATGATTTTTAATCCGCAGCCTTCAATATGCCCCATCGTTATCCGGCTGGAACGGATTGGCATTATTCGGCGAAGCAGGATGCGGAGCGACAGGTGGCGCTACGAGGCCCGGCGAAACTGGCTGGTGGGCAGGCTGGATTTGCACGCCCTGAGCCTTGCCTGTACCGTCATCAACAGGGGCGGCCTCTGGCAAAGGTGGAGGGGGTAAGGGCTTGGGCAGGGCTGGCAGGAACGGCTCCATGTCATCCCCTGCGCATTTGACCATCCGCACATCATAAACCGAACTTTCCAGCACCCCGATCCCCGGCTCGGCGGCCAGCATCCAGCCTTTAAAAGTGGCCCCTCCGGGATGTGTGTCCTGTATTTCCAGCCAGGCTGCGGCATCGGGCGCCCGGGTTGGTGGGCGCTGGAGGCAGCGGCGGGCCAGAATATCCAGATTTTTATAATGTATGGCCTCGCCCCCAACCGGTACGGACACCACCTCCACATGGGCGTCCAACCGGTCCAGAACACGCACAACGGCCGTGCCCTTACCCTGCCATGTGCCAGCCGGATAAACAGCGGGAGCGGCAAGCGGCGTGCCTGTGGCGCAGGCAGCACCGCCATACCCAACAAGCCCAAGCAGACCCGTTGCCAGCAAACGGGCATACCGCCCCCGGACCTGCAACATCATGCCCGCACCATCTTGGGGGAAGGAAGAGAAGCAACGAGTTCCACCAGACGCTCACGCATAACCTGTTCACTGACCCCCATGAGCACCGCATCCTCAAACGCATCGGCCAGAACCTGCTGCACTTCCTGCCAGTTTTCTTCCAGCATCCGCAGTTTCTCCTGGCACGTAACGGGTTGCCCGTCTTCTTGCGGCCATATGCGCAACACCGTCATTGTGTCTGCCTCAATCATATTCGTCTTGCTAAACCGTTTTTATGTCTGTTTCAGGGCGGATTGGCGCCGTTACCGTCATTCCGCCCACCTGCTGCGTCCTTGTTGGCGCGGGTCAGGGTATCGGTCACGGAGAAAATGAATTTGCTCAGAAGCTGTTCCAGACTGATCGAACCCTGTGTCTGGCTGATGGTGCCGCCTGCGGGCAGGGTTTTGTCATCCCCGCCGGGGGAGAGCGCAATGTATTTGCCACCAAGCAGGCTGTCGCTGGTAATGATTGCCGCCGTATCCGCCGAGAGATGAATGTCCGGACGCACGGTAAACACCACATGCGCCCTGAACGTCTGCGGGTTTACACTCTCGCTCTGCACGGTACCAACCGTTACCCCGGCCAGCCTTACGTCCGAGCCTACACTCAACCCGTCAACATGCGAGAAATCGGCCCCGAGCTGGTAGCCAACCGTATCTGTCTTGCGGCCTTCGCCGATCACTGCTGCGACCAGCATCCCTGCCAGAACCGTCAGCACGGCAGCACCAGTCAGAAGCTCCGCCAGACTGCGCCGTGATTTTTCCACCATTGCCGATGCCATGAACTCCGTACACTCCCTGCTAAGACAAATCACTCTAGCAGGGAATGTGCCGCAAATCACGCCTTGGGAACACCCTCGGGCGTCCATGCTTCATAATCACCGGTTGCGGGCGGGTGCTGGCCCGTTGCGTACAGGCTGCCCTGCGGGTGGTAGGCCTGTGCGGTGCCGGTCATATTAGGCTGGTGGGGCAGTTGCCACGGCTTACGCTCCGCTTCGGCAATCGGGGCGTCAAGAGTATGGTGTAGCCAGCCCCACCATTCCGGCGGCACGGCGGAGGCGTCCTCCCCTTTCAGGTAGATCACCCAGCGCTCGGGGCGCTCCGTGCCCCCACCCTTGCGGGCCGGACCGGTTGATTCGTAATAACAGCGGCCATCGGCATCCTTGCCAAACAGCCGACCCTTCCGGCGCGTATGCAGCCATGTTCCGAAATTTGCCATGGAGGGATGATAGGACTCCACATGCCCTGTGGTCCATGTTTTATCACAAACTCTCCGATCAACCGCGCGCGAGCGGGATAAGACAAAAGTTATCCCCCATATCCTCATTTTGCAGGGTGATAACGGCGTGCCGGACGTGTTTTGTCGGGTTACGCAGCAGGCACATGCAGCGGTAACATGCCACTCATGACAACAGCCAGACGCCATTGGAACGGTGTGCTGATGAGCACACTGGACGCCGCAGCAGACCCGGATGCACCGCTCCGCCCCGTAACGCTGCCCGCAGAGTGGGATGTGGATGCCGCGTCCGCACTTGCCCAGCTTATTCCGGGCGACGGCCCGCTCGACCTGCCTACACTTGCATCGCGCTGGATTACGGCCCTTGCGCTGGACGAGGCTTCCTCCCGCTCGCTGGTATGGCTGCTGCTGACGCGTCAGGCCGCCCCGGTGGAAGCCGTGTGGCACTGCGCGTTTGACCGCCCGGCGGGGTTTGTGGTCAATCTGGCGGCCTTTGTCTCCCCCGGAGAAGGGTTTGCCGCGCGTACCTTTGTTGCAGCACTCAAGCTGATCTGCGCGGTACTGCGCCAGACGGCGCGCAACATGGCTGACCAGCGCAATGGCGACCTGCTGTTGCCCGACCTGTTTGTGCCCACCTCCTCCGCAGGCACAGACGCCCCCCCCATGCAGGCCATAACAGCAGGAGACATCCTGCTGACCAACATGGATGCCTGTCTGGCCGGTGTGGGTCTGGACTATGATAGCGAAGACGGCCGCGCCGCCGCCTGCGCCATTACGGCACTGGCCACCCTGACCGCCCATGCGGGCCGTGGCCCGGAGTCCCTGCCCCTGCCGCCTGTGCGCACTGTTCTGCCCGGGCTGGGTGAGACCCTGCGCGCGGTCTGGAACGAAGCCGCGGTGGAAACCGATGCGCCCCTGGCACCGATTGAAACAGGCTTTTCCACCCCCAACCCCGTAGATGGCCTGCTTGGGGTGGAAGCGTGTGGTCTGGCCCCTGTTTTTTCCATGCTCCGGCCCGATGGACGACTGGCCGACAGCACCCGGCAACGGCTGGACACACGCGGCTTTACGGTGGAAACCGCACTGGCGGCAGCCCTTGCGGGCGAGACGGTGCTCCCCCAGCCCGGCCCCAAGGCGCACCTGGCCATGTACCGCGCGCTTACCGGCTTTGCAGACCGCATGCCTGCCCGCCCCGAAACCTTGCCCACCCCTGTAAAACTCAGGCTCGAACGGGGCATGCGGCGGATTTTACCCGCGCGGCATGGCGGCTTTACGCAAAAAACCACCATCGGCGGGCACCGCCTGTTCATGCGCACAGGGGAGTATGAGGACGGCACACTGGGTGAGCTGTCCCTGACCCCTACGCGTGAAAGTGGTATGGTGCGCGGGCTGATGGAAAGCTTTGGAGATGCCGTCAGCATTGGCCTGCAATACGGCGCACCGCTGGAGGCCTATGTGGAAAACTTTGCCTATTCCTGCTTTGGCCCGGCTGGCACGGTGGAAGGCGATGCGGTTGCCTCCTACGCCACTTCCATGCTGGACTACGCATTCAGGGCCCTGTCCGACACCTATCTGGACAGACGCCTGCCCGATGGCCCCCATCAGGACAGCACATCCGAACCGGACCCGCTGCTCCCGCTGGACCTGCCCGAAGAAGATGATACGCAGCCCACACGCCCACGGCGCAACCTGCGTCTGGTCTGCTAGGCTCCGGTTTTTTACAAGGAACGGAACACAACGCCATGAGCACTCCCCAATCCCGTCTGGCCGAGCTGGGTCTTGACCTGCCCACACCCGCAGCCCCCGTGGCCAATTATGTCGCCTGTGTGCAGACAGGCTCGCTCCTTGTGGTTTCGGGCCAGTTACCGCTGCACAATGGCAAGCTGTTCGCCACCGGCAAGCTGGGTGACGCCGTGAGCGTGGAAACAGCAGTGGAAGCGGCACGTTACAGCATGATCAACGTGATCGCACAGGTCAAAGCGGCTGTGGGGGACCTCTCCCGCGTCAAGCGCGTGGTGCGTCTGGGCGGTTTTATCGCCTGCACGCCAGATTTTACGGCCCATGCCTCCGTCATGAACGGGGCGTCTGATCTGGCCGTTGCCGTCTTTGGGGATGCCGGACGCCACGCCCGCTCCACCGTTGGCGTGCCCTCCCTGCCGCTGGATGCTCCGGTGGAAGTGGAAGGCCTGTTCGAAATCGCCTGACCAAGCGGGAAAAAACTCATGGCTGACTGGTCCGTTACCCTGCACAACAGCATGCATGACATTCCCGCTACGGAATGGACACAATGCGCAGGGCCGGACAACCCCTTTGTCAGCCATGCGTTTTTAAGCGCGCTGGAAGACAGCGGCTCTACCGGGCAACAGAGCGGATGGGTGCCACGGCATGTGTGCCTGCATAGCCCCGATGGACAACTGGCCGCTGTCTGCCCTGCCTACCTTAAAGGCCATTCATGGGGCGAATACGTCTTTGACCAGGGCTGGGCCCGCGCGTTTGAAGCCGCAGGCGGGCGCTACTACCCCAAGCTCCAGATTGCCGTCCCCTTTACCCCCGTACCCGGCCCCAGACTGCTCCTCCACCCCAATGCCCCACCGCAGACCATCGCCGTCATGGCTGATGCGCTGCGCCAGATCTGTGCGGATACGGGGCTATCCTCCGCCCATGTGACCTTCTGCACCGAAGCGGAAAGCACGGCCCTGCACCAGCAGGGCTGGCTGCCCCGTCTGGGCCTGCAATACCACTGGCATAACAGGGGCTATGCAACGTTTGACGATTTTCTGGCCACCCTTTCCGCCCGCAAACGCAAGAGCATCAAACGCGAACGGCGTGACGCCAACGCGGCGGGTCTGACATTTGAAACCCTGCAGGGGGGCAGCATCACACAGGCGGACTGGCAGGTATTTTACCAGTTTTACCGCAACACGATCGACCGCAAATGGGGCAGCGCTTACCTGAGCGCTGAATTTTTCCCTCTTATGGCGCAACGTCTGGGCGAGCGGGTTGTGCTGATGCTGGCCCGCAACGGCACAACCCCCGTGGCCGCGGCTCTGAACCTGATGGGCACCCATACGCTCTATGGCCGCAACTGGGGGTGCGAGGGCAACTGGCCCTTCCTGCATTTTGAACTCTGCTATTACCGTGCCATAGATTTTGCCATAGCCCACGGCCTGCAACGGGTGGAGGCCGGAGCGCAGGGGGAGCACAAGATCCAGCGCGGCTACCAGCCGACCCTCACCCATTCCGCCCACTGGCTGCAAAGTCCCGGCCTGCGCAACGCGGTGGACCGTTTTTTGCAGGCTGAACGCCCGGCCATACTGGCTGAAACACAGACCCTGAGCACGCTAACACCTTACCGGCAGGACCACCCGCCCCAGACCCCCTGACGCCCAGCCCCTTCCCGGACCTTGGGCAAAGCAGGCGTGGAAGGGTTGAAAACATTGTCGGCAGGCATTTTTTTGCGTATGCCCGCCTGACTCTTTTCCCACCTGTTTACGCAACCGGACCGGCACAGAACTGATGAGCACATCCCACACCCTTCCCTCCGAACATCAGGCCAGCCTGATTGATGGCAAGGCTTTTGCCGCAACCGTGCGCCAGCAGATCCGTGAGGATGTTCTGGCCTTCCACGACCAGCACGGCGTAACTCCCGGACTGGCTGTTATTCTGGTTGGCAACGACCCGGCAAGCGAGGTGTACGTTAAAAACAAGGCGATCCAGACACACCATGCTGGCATGCGCTCCTTTATGCACATGCTGCCTGAAACCACGTCCGAAGCCGAACTGCTGACCCTGATCGGGCGGCTGAACAGCGACCCGGAAATTCATGGCATTCTGGTGCAGCTCCCCCTACCTAACGGGCTGGATGCACGCCGCATTACCAACGCCATTCTGCCCGAAAAAGATGTGGATGGTCTGGGCGAGGTCAACGCAGGCCGTCTGGCCGTAAACCTGCCCGGCATTGTGCCCTGCACACCTCTGGGCTGCCTGATGCTGCTGCGCGACCAGCTGGGGGACATGAAGGGCCAGCATGCCGTGGTTATTGGTGCATCCAACCTTGTGGGCAAACCCATGGCGCTTCTGCTGCTGGCAGAAGGCTGCACGGTCACCATAGCTCATATTCACACGCGTGATACGGCAGCCCTTGCCCGCGAAGCGGATATTCTGGTCGTGGCAACCGGCTGCCGCGAGCTGGTGCGGGGGGACTGGATCAAACACGGCGCCACGGTTATTGACGTGGGCATTACCCGCACCCAGACTGCAAACGGTAAAAGCCGTCTTGTGGGGGACGTGGCGTTTGACGAGGCCGTAAAGGTTGCCCGGCGCATTACACCCGTGCCGGGGGGCGTTGGCCCCATGACCATTGCCTGCCTGCTCAAAAACACACTCACAGCAGCCCGGATGCAGATCGAGGGAAAAACCGAATGAGTCTGAACCGCCTGTGCGTTGAACTGATCCCCCGCTCCGCCGAATCTCTGGAGCAGGACGTCAAAACCGTTCAGACGGTTTTTCCCGCGGCCGATACGCTCAATGTGCCCGACCTCATGCGCTTTCCCCTGCGCAGCTGGGATGCCGCAGCCCAGCTGCGCCCGGTCTTCCCCCGTGTTATTCCGCATATCCGCGCCATAGACATTGCTCCCCACGCCCCCCTGCCCGGAGCCGAGCAGGAAGGGCTGGAGGAAATTCTGGTCATACATGGGGATCCTCCGGCCGACCTGTCCATGCGCACATACCCCAACAGCACGGAAAGCATTATCCGCCGCTACCGCAAGGAAGCGCCACACCTGAGTGTTTATGCCGCCTTCGACCCCTACCGCCGTGCGCCGTGGAAGGAACTGGAGGACATCGCCCGCAAAAAAGAAGCCGGAGCCTGCGGTTTTTTTACCCAGCCGGTGTTTGACTACAAGCTGTTCGACCTGTGCCGCGACTGGTTGTGGGGCGAGAAGGTGTTCTGGGGCCTGTCCCCCGTTATTGGCCCGCGCTCACGCTCATACTGGGAAACCACAAACCATATTGTGTTCCCCAAGGATTTTTCCACAACGCTTGAATCCAACATAACCTTTGCCCGGACTGTCCTGCGGGAACTGGGGCAGGACAAAGGATCAGCCTACCTTATGCCCGTGCGCGTTAAGCTCGAACACTACCTGCCCGCTCTGCTTGAAGCCGTGGCCTGAACAGGCACACTGCGACAGAACACTGTTACAGACGGACGTTTAATACAGACAGGCGTTTAACATGTGTGGCACCGGGTAGGCCGCTATTACCAACGGGGTAGGGCATGGCGTTTTATCTTCTCTCCTTTCATGGCGCTCTGGTTGGCTTTACCGGCCAGCGCCTGCACCCGCTCTGCCCCACAATGGGCACAAGCCGCACAACCGCACCTGTTGTGCTGGACATACAGCACAACACACTCACCCCCGGCGGGGCCTTTGTGCGCGCCCAGCCTCTGGAAGGCCTGCCCCATAAACGCCCTCTGGTCGCGCTCAGGGCTGGCAATGCGTATCTTTCCAGCCGAAGCCCTGACCGGTTTGACGTTGTTCCCCTGTGCGCCACATGGGAACATTTTCTGCTCCTCTCCCCCGAAAGCGCGGGCCTGCTCCGCACCCTACTGCGCAGCACATGGCATGATGGACACACTTTTGCGGGCCAACCCACCTGCACCGGCCATGAACTGCGCCTTGGCTCACACACATGGCCCGTGGAGCAGTTACAGGCCGAAATACGGGCCGATACGCTGACCCTGTGGACCCATGCGGCCCCCCAGCGGGTCACATTCCGGGTATGCCCTTCCCCCACCTTGGAAAACCTGATCGAAAACGTGACCGATCTGCTGGAGATCGGAGCATTCCGCCGCGCACTCAGCCCCTGGGCCACGGTGGATAACGTGCGCGAACAGGTGCTTGAACTCAGCATCACCCCCTCGGCCCTTGCTCCATGTATTGTTCTGGCCCAGCTATGTTGCCAGTTCGGACAGGGAGAACTGGGCGCACAGTTTGCCGCCTATGCCCAGTCCCTTGCCCAGATAGCCGATCTGGTGTGGTTGCAGGCCCTTATAGCCCTGCGCCTGCACGACCACGCCCGTGCAGCCGACCTGCTGGCCCTTGCCCTGCGTGAACGCTACCCCAGACAGGATTTTTCAGACACGTTACCCGCACTCCTGACCCGCCTGCGGCAAGGCGAAGACGCACTGCTCCTGATCCCTGACATGCTGTACGAGCATGATCTACCCGGTTTTGACGAACGGTTTGATACCCTTCTGGTGCCCATGCGGCTGGCCACCTGCAACGGCCCGGACATCCGTCAGGTTTACGCCATGCTGTTCGAAAACGCCTGCCAGCGACTCAACACCACCCAAGACCTGCGCCTGCTGGAAACCGAGGCCCGCCTGAACGGCCTGAGCTGGTGGACCGAAACAGCCATGGGCCACACAAGCTGGCTGACCGGACTTATGGCGGAGGCTGATGCCCATTACGCCATTGCCCGTCGTCTGGCTTTACAGGAAGGGGCCATGCCAGCACCGGAGAATGCTGGCATTTTTTCCTGGCTGGGAGCGCAGGAATGTCGCCAGCTTACCAGCCGCGCCGTACCCGACCGCACAGGTGTTTCACGCTGGGAGTGGCAGTTTGGCACGGCGGAGGTGCCCCCGGCCCTGTGTCTGGTTTTTGCGTGCGACAGTACGCACTTCCACCTTCTGCCCGGCCTTATCCTGTCCCTGCTTCAGGCGTACCGGCAGGATCGTTCCATAGGACCCGTGCAGCTTTGCATTGGCGTTGCCAACCCCAATGCCGAACAGCTGGCCTTTTTACGCACCATTGCCGACTGGCTGGAACACTACGCCACCAGTCTGCGCCTGAGCTTTGGCTACGGCCCCGCTACGGGGCAGGACACAGCCCTTGAACCCGCATTGCGCTACCTGATTCTACCAGACATTGTGGCCCGCTTCCGCTGCCCGGTACTTACGGGAGACTGCGCGGGGTATTTTCCCGCCAATACGGCCACGTTGCTGCGCACTCTCAAAAATACCGCCTCTTACGGGTTTAATCTGGCCTTGTTCGACCACAATGGTCGCCAGAACAGCGGCACGCCGTGGAGCATTGCCACAGAGACCGCCTATTTTGGCGAACCCGAACGCCTGCCAGCCATTGCCGCATTCATGAATGATTACCTGAACACCGTTTATACACCCCGCAGCATAGCCCATACCGCCATGGACCGCTGCGCACTGGCACAAGTGCTGCGCCACTTCATTCTCCCCCGGTGGAACGACCTGTCTGTCCGGTTCCTTAACGAAGGGCCGGATATTCTGGTCATGCCAGCCGGGAACGTTACCGCCAGTACGATGCTGGTCTCGCAGGCGGATGTCCTGCATGATCTGGCGGTGCACACGCCCCGCAGAACCACAAAACCAACCCCGCCCAAAGCCTGACTGGCCAGCCCGCAACAGACGGGCCAGCCATTACAAGGGTTACCTGCCGTACAGGGCAGTCAGGCTGGCGGAGCCTAGCTGATGATGGTGCACCATAAACCCGACCAGAGCGGGGCTTGCATCCGGTGTTACGTCCAGTGCGGGCACATCCAGCGCATAGACCGTAAACACATAACGGTGCACCCGCCCTGCTGGCGGCGCGGCCCCGCCATAACCGGGCACCCCAAAATCCGTACGGACCTGCATGGCCCCATCGGGCAGATCAGCTTTGCCCGAGCCTGCCCCCTGAGGCAGGGATGTTACGGCTGGAGGCACGTTCACCACAACCCAGTGCCACCAGCCCGAGCCGGTGGGGGCATCTGGGTCATAGACCGTGACCACAAAGCTTCTGGTCCCCTGCGGTGCGCCATGCCACTGCAAAGGGGGAGAGAGGTTCTGTCCGCTCTGGCCCATACCATTATAAACCTGAGCCTGAGGCAGAACGTCCCCATTGGCAAAAGCCGGACTTGTCAGAACAAATGCCATACCGGAGGCTCCCCTTACCAGTTCTTGCTGATCAGCCAGAACTCTTCGGATGTCAGGGTCACGCGTTCGCCGGAGTCGGCGGCGGCAGCGGCCAGTGCCTCAATCCGTTCAATCATGACCACCTTGCGGACATGAGCTTCGGATGTTTCAGCACTGGTTTTGAGAACACCAAGCGAAACACCAGAAGCCTTGGCCACGCGGGCGGCATCAAGCAGAGCATAGGACATGCTGGAACGTCTCCTTAAATCATAAACTGTGCGCCAGACTGGGAGTGTTCTGGCTGCGTGGGGTAAAATCTGGCCCTGTGCGGCCATCAGCGCAAGCCCCTCGGCCTCCCCTTTCCCTCTGGCATTGCGCTGCCCTATTGCGTAAACCCGGCACACCATGAGCAACCGCACCGAAGATTTTGACTTTCACCTCCCCGAATCCCTGATCGCGCAGGAGCCTGCCCGCCCGCGTGAATCCGCACGCCTGCTGGATGCGACAGCCCCGCACACACTGGCAGACCGCCACGTGCGCGACCTGCCCACCCTGCTGCGCAGGGGCGACCTGCTGGTGGCCAATAATACCGCAGTGATCCGGGCGCAGCTGCACGCCCTGCGGGGGGAAGCCAGAATTGGCATTACTCTCGACCAGATCCGTCCCGATGGCACATGGCATGTTCTGGTACGCAACGCCCGCAGGCTCAGGGAAGGTGATACGCTCACCTTCCCCCATTCGGACCAGACCGCGCAGGTAATGGCCCTTGAATCCGGTGGAGGGGCCAACCTGCGCTTCTCATGCGAAGGCGATACGTTTGACACGTTTTTGCAAACCGCAGGGGCTCTGGCGCTCCCGCCCTATATCCACCGACCCAACGGCCCTACAGCGCAGGACAGTCAAGACTACGCCACAATTTTTGAACGTTACAAAGGAGCGGTGGCGGCCCCCACCGCCGGGCTGCACTTTACGCCAGACCTGCTGGACGCAGTGGACGCCACAGGGGCCGAGCGGTGCACCTTGACGCTGCATGTGGGGGCAGGCACATTCCTGCCCGTGCGCGCGGATGATATTGCCCACCATCACATGCACTCCGAACACGGGGTGATCACCCCGCAAACAGCTAAGCGCATTAACGCAACAAGGGCTGCGGGCGGGCGCATTATCGCCATTGGCACCACCACCCTGCGCCTTTTGGAAAGTGCGACCGACGAGCACGGCATTGTGCACCCCTTTGCGGGGGAGACCGCTATTTTCATCCGTCCCGGCTACCGTTTCCGGGCGGTGGATGTACTGATGACCAACTTCCATCTGCCACGCTCGACGCTGTTCATGCTGGTCTGCGCCTTTGCAGGGCAGGAGCGGGCAAAGGCGGTTTATGCCCATGCGCTCAACACCGGCTACCGTTTTTATTCCTACGGCGATGCCTGCCTGCTTAAATGCGCAAGCAGCATCCATACCTGTTAAACTCCTCCCCCGTTCCATCCAGCAAGGACCAACCGATGAGCCGTTTCCACTGGACGTGTGAAAGCACCGATGGTGCAGCCCGCGCAGGCATGCTGCACACAGCCCACGGTCCCGTGGCTACGCCCACCTTCATGCCCGTAGGCACGGTGGGCACGGTCAAGGCCATGACCATGGACGCCGTGCGCGCCACCGGTGCGGGCATTGTACTGGGCAACACCTACCACCTTATGCTCCGCCCCGGCGCTGCGCGGGTGCGGGCGCTGGGGGGGCTACACCGCTTTATGGACTGGCCCGGCCCGATCCTGACCGATTCGGGGGGCTTTCAGGTCATGTCACTCGGGGCACTGCGGCGGCTGGACCAGGACGGTGTCACCTTCCGCTCCCATATTGATGGCTCCGAACACCGGCTGACGCCAGAAAGTTCGACCGGCATCCAGCATGATCTGGATGCCACCATCACCATGTGTTTTGACGAATGCCCGGCCCTGCCAGCCCCACCCGAAGCCATTGCCGCGTCCATGCGCCTGTCCATGCGCTGGGCCGCCCGCTCGCGCGAGGCCTATGTACAGCGCACAGGCTATGGGCAGTTTGGTATTGTGCAGGGTGGCACGGAAACCGACCTGCGCGCCGAAAGCGTGAAAGCCCTGACCGATATCGGATTTGAAGGCTATGCTATCGGCGGCCTTGCCGTGGGCGAGGGGCAGGCTCTCATGTTTGCAACGCTGGACACCACAACTCCGCTTATGCCGCAGGACAAGCCACGCTACCTTATGGGGGTTGGTACGCCAGATGACCTGCTGGGCAGCGTGCAGCGCGGGGTGGATATGTTTGACTGCGTTATGCCCACCCGTGCAGGCCGCACCGCGCGCGCCTACACCGAGCGGGGCACGCTTAACCTGCGCAATGCCCGCCATGCCACGGATGCCCGCCCCATTTCCCCTCATTGTGACTGTCTGGCCTGCACACGCCACAGCCGCGCCTATCTGCACCACCTCTTCCGCGCGAACGAAATTTTAGGCCCCATGCTGCTGACATGGCATAATATTGCCTATTACCAGCGGCTCATGCGCCAGATCCGTCAGGCCATTATGGACAAAAATCTGGAGACCACAGCAGCCCGCATGCGCAGCGAATGGGCTGCACAGGACTGGACGGAAGATGACATGCCACAACCCCATATTCCACCCATTCCCTAAGGCGCGCATCCCCCTGACCTCACTCTTTTGGCCAGCCCTTCACGCATGACAGAGGCCACACCCTCCGCCCCCGCGACTGGCGCGGTACATCCGGGCAGTCGCCTGAGCGCGCGCATACGCGACAAGGCGCTGGAACTGGGGTTTGACGCCATTGGCTTCTGCCCGGCCACACTGGGGCCGGAGGCACGGATACGTTTGCAGGATTTTCTGGCAAACGGATACCATGGCGAAATGGACTGGCTGGCCGAACGGACGGAGCAGCGCAGCCAGCCCACGGCCCTATGGCCTGCGGCCCGTACGGTTATTGCCCTTGGCCTGTCCTACGCTCCGGAGGGCGATGCGCTGGCCACCCTGCAAAACCCCGACTGTGGCAATATTTCCGTCTATGCCCGCCACAGGGATTACCATGATGTCGTCAAGGGCATGCTCAAACATCTGGCCCAGTTTGTAGTGCGCGAGGGCAGGCTGAGCCACCCCGCCACTCCGGAAGTCAAGGTTTTTGTAGACACAGCCCCCGTGGCCGAAAAACCTCTGGCGCACAATGCCGGGCTGGGGTGGCAGGGCAAGCATACCAACCTTGTCTCCCGCCAGCATGGGAGCTGGCTGTTTCTGGGCGAAATCTACACAACGCTCGACCTGCCAGCCTCCTCCCCCTCTGGCGGCGGATGTGGCAGTTGCATCCGCTGCCTGGATGCCTGCCCCACACAGGCTTTTCCAGCCCCCTACCAGATGGACGCACGGCGATGCATTTCCTACCTGACCATAGAACACGCAGGCCCCATACCTCTGGCCCTGCGCCCCCTGATGGGCACTCATATTTACGGATGTGACGATTGTCTGGCCGTGTGCCCGTGGAACAGGTTTGCCAAAACGGCCAGCACCATCAAACTTCAGCCAAGGGCAGATCTGATGGCTCCCGAACTGGCAGCCCTGAGCCAGCTTGACGATGCGGCGTTCAGAACCCTGTTTTCAGGCTCCCCCATCAAGCGGATCGGACGCAACCGCTTTATCCGCAATGTGCTGGTTGCCATAGGCAATTCCGGCAGGGTGCATCTGCTCCCCCATGCCCGCGCCCTGACCACAGACCCCGACCCGGTTGTGCGCGACGCCGCAGACTGGGCCATTATACAGCTTGAAAGCCCCCCGGCATGAGCAGATATTTGCGCAAACGCAGCCTGATACTGGCCGGACATGACACAAGTGTCGCACTGGAGCCTGCCTTCTGGTCCGTGCTGGAGCGCATGATTGCCCACCAGAATATCACCCTGGTCCAACTGGTAACACAGGTAGACGCAACCCGCGCACCCGACCAGTCCCTTGCCTCCGCCCTGCGGGTCCATGCTGTGGAATGGCTGCAACAGCACACGGATATCCAGAGTTTAAAAGACCCATCCTAACCCCTCACACTCCCCGCAAAGAGCAACCCGTTCCGAAGGGAAGGGGGTAAAAAGGTCGTTTCCCACAGATTTGCCCAAAACTGGCGATGGCCTGCTTATGAGGGCTGCATGGGTTTTATGGCGGATAACAGACCCAGAACAAAGCGATTAAGCGGCACATCCAGACCATGCCGGTCTGCTGCGCGCACAATGGCCCCGGTTATGGCATCATATTCCAGCGGGCGACCTGCCTGCCGGTCCTGCAACATGGATGTTGCGCTCTCTGGCGGCACGCTCTGGAGCCATGTCATGGCCTCCTCCACGTGGTGCGCCGTGAGTGCGGCGCCTTCAGCCTGCCCGACCCGCACCACTTCAGTCATGATCTGCCGGGCATTGGCCGCACAGGCCGGGTCACGCATGACCCCTGTGCGCCTGCCGCACAGGGCGGTCAGCGGGTTGGCGGCACTGTTGGCCAGCAGTTTGGTCCAGATTGCACTCACCATATCCGCTGTCAGCACAACCCGCAGTCCCCCCGCCTGTAAAGCTGCGGCCACGTCCTGCACGGGTGCATCCGCGGGGAGGCACAGATCAGCCGATCCGATTCGGCGCAGGACCGAACTCCCGGGGGCCGACCGCTCGGCATTAAAATAGGCAATGGCAGGCAGTGCTACGGCCGCAGGCGCACAGGCAGCAATCCGCTCACGGTGCTCCAGACCGTTCTGCACAACCAGAATACGCGCATCCGGTCGATTGAATGCGGCAATCCAGTGCGCCACATCGCCTGTCTGATACGCCTTGACCGCCACCACAGCCACTGTGCACGGCCCAAGCCCGGCTGGACTGCGGACATGCCGGACCGGATATTCAGCCCCCTGCCCAGCCTCCTGCACGTGGAGCCGTGCAAACGGGTTACGCGCACCGCAGACCCACACACCCCACCCTGCACGGGCAAAGGCTGCGGCCATAACAAGCCCGACCGCCCCTGCACCAATCAGGGCAACAGTCGGCGGCACAGGAATCTGCCCGGAGGGTACTGCTGTCTGCATATTTTAGTCCTTTCAGATGCATTTGCATGCCAATGCGCTAGTGGCACATTGCTGCCAAGCCTTGGCGTCCACCCGGCACAGGCTAGGGTTCCGTCCCGGAACATGATAAAAGACCCTTATGGCAATATGGGGCAAAATATTTGGTGGCGTAACCGGCTTTGCCGTTGGCGGTCCACTAGGTGCAGCGTTGGGCACGGCTTTAGGCCATGCCGCGGACAGCGGCACATTGCTGCAACCACCCGCTGTTGGCTGGAGCGACCGATGGGCTGCCCGCGCGCGCCCGGACCCCAACGGGGCGGCGGCCTTTGTAGCCGCCAAACTGGCCGCCACACTGGGTAAAAAAGACCAGCTTTACGGGCTGACCTGCGTTATTCTGTGCGCCAAACTGGCCAAATGCGATGCACCGGTTAACCGGCGGGAGATCAACGCCTTCAAGACCCGCTTCCGTGTGCCCGACGAGAACATGCGCGATATTGGTCGCCTGTTTGACATGGCCCGCCAGAGAACAGACGATTACGAAGCCTTTGCCCGTGAACTCGGGCAGGCCTACAGCAAAGACAAACCCCCGCTGGAAGAGCTGATGGGGGTTCTCTTTGCCATTGCCCGCGCCGATCTGGCGGTGGATGAACCTCTTGCTCCAGAAGAGCTGCGTTTTCTCAAACGTGTGCATGCCCTGTTTGGTCTGGGGCGCGGAGCGTGGGAACGAGCCGAGCAAGGCCGTGCCCGCGCGGCCATGGGGGAAGATGACGCCTATACCATTATGGGAGTCAGCGCGTCCCTCTCCAACGAAGAACTGCGAGCACACTGGAAAAAACTTGTCCGGCAGTACCATCCCGACGTCATGGCCGCACGCAACGCCAGCCCCGAGGAGGTGCAGGTTGCCTCGGTCCGCATATCCAGAATCAACGCCGCATGGGACATAATCAAACGTGAGCGCGGATTGTAGCGCCGGATTCCCTGTGTCCATCACATCCCGAGCAGGATGTGCGACTTTATGGCAACAGAGATTGCAAAAATCAGTTTTTCCCGGCAAAAAGGTAACTTGCAAAGGGCTATTTTTGTCCCCTGCCCTCTACGCAGAGAAGCCCTGCCATTGCACCCTGCGTTTCTCATGGTAGAGAAGGCAGCAATAAACAGGTCTGCCCGGCAGGCCATGCGGACGTCACAAGGCAAAGGTAAAGGTGGCAATGATTTCAGGACGGAACGGCTCATGGCTCCGCCCTCGCGCACAGGATCAGCACGATCAGGCGCGGGAAGGTTCCTCGGTACATCGCCGTTTCCGTCTGGGAACACTCTGCCTTGGTCTGGTGCTGCTCGGCGCAACCGGGTGTAGCGCCATTAAAGCCCCCGTTCCCACGGACCCGGACGCTCTGGCCGAGTACAAGGCCGCGAACGACCCGTATGAACCGTTGAACCGTAAAATGTTCAACATGACCATGAAGTTCGATAAATGGGCTCTCCGCCCGGTTGCCAAAGCCTATGTGTGGGCCGTGCCCCGCCCCGTACGCAACTCGCTTGGCAACATGATCACGACCATGAACGAACCCTCCGTCTTCTTTAACGACGTTGGAGCAGGCAAGCCGCGCCGCGCGGGGGACTCGTTCGTGCGCTGGTGCATTAACATGACCGCAGGCGTTGGCGGGCTGATTGACGTTGCCAAAATGGCGGGCTTTCCCCACCATGACAACGATGCAGGTCTGACCATGGCCAACTGGGGCATTTCCTCCGGGCCTTATCTGTTCCTGCCCATGGGGCCATCCTCCTTCCGCGATGGTATTGGTTACGGCATTGATCAGGGACTTTCCCCCTGGGATTACGTGCCACGCGGTTATGGGCTTGTCAGTTTCAACTGGGCCTATAACATGATGGGCGTTGTGCATGGCCGCTCCGAGCATCTGGAAGATCTGGATGCCCTTCAGCGCGATGCCCTGGACCCATACGCCACCATTCGCAGCGCTTACCAGCAGCAGCGGAGAGCACAGGCCGAGGCCATTAAAAATGACCGCCGCGCCACCGTGCCAGACTGGTATCAATAACTAACAACAAAAAGGTAGCGCAAACATGAAACTCCTTTCTGGTCGTCGTATTGTTCTTGCCACTCTGGCCCTGACATGCGCCAGCGGACTGTTTGCCCTGCCTGCCCGTGCAGCGGATAACGCCAAACAGTTCATTCAGGATTTTGGTACGCAGCTTGTTACTATTGTAAACAGCCCCGTTCCCCTGCCTGAAAAGAAAACCAAGGTTCTTCCTCTGGTTCAGAAGAACGTGGATATTGATGGTATTGGCCGCTACTGCCTTGGTCGTTACTGGAAAATTGCCACCCCCGAACAGCGGCAGCATTACCTGGCCCTTTTTCATGAAGTGCTGGTCAACGCCATTACCGACAAGCTGGGTGAATACCGCGGTGTCAGCTTTACCATTGGTGATGTCAGCAGAATCGGTAATGAAGACTCCGTAAACGCCATTCTGACGCGCCCGCAGCAGCCCCCCGCCTCCATGCAGTGGGTTGTTGGTTACGATAACGGGCAGCCTCAGGTTGTGGATGTTATTGGGGAAGGTGCCAGCCTGCGTCTGACGCAACGCAACGACTACTCCTCCTTTATCGCCCGGAATGGCGGCAGCGTGACAGCACTGCTTTCTGCCCTGCAAAAGCAGTTGGACCGGCACAACCAGGCCGCCAACTAAACCGATCAAACCCGATCTGGCGGCATAGCCGCCGGTCTGGCAGAAAGGCACCCATCAGGGTGCCTTTTTTATGCCCGCTTGCTTTCATACACCATCATCGTCTGCCCATTTCTGGCAAATGTCTCGCAGACATGCATCCCGATACTGCCCAGAATGGTACGGGACGCCACATTGCTCTCCGATGCCACGGCAATAACCCGGTGCAAACCTGCGTCATGCGCAAAGTTAAGAGCGGCATTGGCGGCCTCACGCGCAATACCGCGCCTCCTTGCGCTGGCAAACAGGGCAAAACGCAACCCGAACCCGCGTCCATCTGGCCGGTCGTGGATTCCCGTCATGCCAACAAACTGGTTATTTTCATGAATGGTAAAAATACCAACGCGATGACAGGCCCAAAAAGCAATGTCATCCGCCATCTCACGCTCGGCCTGCTGGCGGGTGCAAACACCTCCCAGCATCTGACCAAAAGCACCGCCATCGGCCTTCAGGCGTGCCATATCTTCCATATCCCGCCATGTAACGGGCTGAAGAAGCAGGCGGGGCGTACGGACCGAGCGTAAATCCACCGCTCAGCCCCCGTAACAGAGGAAGGCTCCACGAGGGAGCCTTCGCACAGACATGCCCTTATCGGGCAAGCGGTTTATAATGGATGCGGCCAGGTTCAGTCGCATCCGGGCCAAGACGGCGGCGCTTGTCTTCTTCATAAGCCTGAAAGTTACCTTCAAACCACTCGACGTGGGAATCACCTTCAAACGCCAGAATATGCGTAGCCAGACGGTCGAGGAACCAGCGGTCATGGGAGATAACCACGGCACAACCAGCAAATTCGGCCAGAGCTTCTTCAAGCGCACGCAGGGTGTCCACGTCCAGATCGTTGGTCGGTTCGTCAAGCAGGATCACGTTGCTTTCCTGCCGGAGCATCTTGGCCAGATGCACGCGGTTACGCTCCCCGCCTGAAAGAACGCCGACTTTTTTCTGCTGGTCAGAACCTTTGAAGTTGAAGGCCCCCACATAAGCGCGCGATGGTACGGCCCGCTTGCCCAGATAGATGACATCCGTCCCGCCAGAAATTTCTTCCCACACGGTTTTATCGGGGGACAGGTCATCACGCGACTGGTCAACGTAACCGAGCTTCACGGTCTCGCCGATTTTCAGGTCACCCGAATCCGGCTTGTCCTGCCCGATGATCATTTTGAACAAGGTGGACTTCCCCGCACCGTTCGGCCCGATAACCCCCACAATCCCGCCAGGTGGCAGTTTGAAGTTCAGGTTATCAATCAACAGCCGGTCACCAAACCCTTTGCTCAGGTTGTCAGCCTCGATCACCGTACCGCCAAGGCGGGGACCGGGGGGGATGACAATATCGGCCACACCACCCACGCGCTCAGCACTGGCGGCCAGCATTTCCTCGTATTTGGCAATACGGGCCTTGCTTTTGCTCTGGCGGGCCTTGGGGCTGGCGTTAATCCACTCCTGCTCGGCAGCAAGGGCACGCTGGCGGGAACTTTCTTCCTTTTCCTCCTGCGACAGGCGCTTGCGCTTCTGTTCAAGCCAGGAGGAGTAATTGCCTTCAAACGGAATGCCACGACCGCGCTCGATTTCCAAAATCCAGTTGGTCACGTTATCCAGGAAGTAACGGTCATGGGTAATGACCATAACCGTGCCATCGTAATCACGCAGGGTTTTTTCCAGCCATGCAACGCTTTCTGCGTCCAGATGGTTGGTTGGTTCGTCAAGCAGCAGCAGGTCGGGTTTTTCCAGCAGAAGACGGCACAGGGCCACACGACGGCACTCACCCCCGGAGAGTTTTTCCACCGAACTGTCCGCAGGCGGGCAGCGCAGGGCATCCAGCGCGATTTCCAGCTTGCGGTCCAGTTCCCAACCGTCCCCTGCGTCAATTTTTTCCTGCAATTCGGCCTGTTCGGCCAGCAGGGCGTTCATTTCGTCGTCTTCCATGGGCTCGGCAAAACGGGCAGAAATCTCGTTAAAACGATCTACTGCCTTTTTCAGGTCGCCAAAGCCCAGAGCAACATTTTCGCCCACGGTCAGCTTGGGGTCGAGCTGGGGTTCCTGTTCCAGATAACCGACACGCACGCCTTCAGACGCCCAGGCCTCTCCGCCGTATTCCTTATCAATCCCCGCCATGATCTTGAGCAGGGTCGACTTACCCGCACCGTTAACGCCCAGAATACCAATTTTGGCACCCGGAACGAAGGACAGGGTGATCCCCTTAAAGACTTCGCGCCCGCCGGGATAGGATTTTGTAAGATCCTTCATCACATAGACGTATTGATAGGATGCCATGATGATGAACTCCCGTTATGCGGAATGAACTGAAAAAATCAAGCGGTTACAGGCAGCGCTGCAGGCTGGAACAGCCTGCGCCCGGCAGGACTTGAACCCGCAACCAAGCCGTTATGAGCGGCCTGCTCTAACCAATTGAGCTACGGGCGCGCAGGCGAGTATCTGATTACGCAACCAGCGCCGTTTGGCAAGGGTCTGGAACAGGAAAATCCATATATCGCCCGTTTAAAATCCGGCTCTTGGCAAGCCGCAGGCGGGCGGATAGGGTCTGCTGCATTCCCTTTATTTATTCGGTTGGAGCAGTGTTCATGGACGTTTCCAAACTTTCTCCCGGCAAGGACGTGCCGTTCGACATTAACGTTGTTATTGAAATCCCGCAGGGTTCCTCTGTCAAATACGAAATTGACAAGGAAAGCGGCGCTCTGTTCGTTGACCGCTTCCTGTTCACGCCCATGGCCTACCCCACGGCGTACGGCTTTATCCCCAACACGCTCGCAGCCGATGGCGACCCCACGGATGCTCTGGTCCTGACCCCCACAAACGTGGTGCCGGGCAGCGTTATCCGGGCTCGCCCCATTGGCGTGCTGAAGATGGAAGACGAATCCGGGCAGGACGAAAAAATCATCTGCGTCCCGCACGACAAGGTGCACCCCGAGTTCTCCAAAGTTGAAACTACGGATGACCTGCCCGAAATCACGATCAAGGCTATTGAGCACTTTTTTACCCGCTACAAGGACCTTGAAAAAGGCAAGTGGGTTAAAGTGACCGGCTGGGGCACCAAGGAAGAAGCCGGGAACTTCATTCTCAAGGCTCTGGAAGCCGCAAAAGTCAAATAAGACGCATATTCCCCTTATCTGCGACGGGCATGGCCGCTACGGTGCGCCATGCCTGCTCAGGCGTATTTCCACGCCCGGCATCACACCCTGAGTGTGCAATATCTTTCGTATAGTGCTGATTATCAGCCTGCCCGTTTTGCGCCACGCTCTGAACAGCACCTCCCACCTTTTCATTCTGTCATGGTGATGTTCATGCCTGCCACTGCTGCCACAACGCTCCCCAAACAGCCAACTCTGTTCATCCCCCATGGGGGTGGCCCATGCTTCTTTATGGACTGGCCACAGACATGGGACCATATGGCTGCTTTTTTGCGCGGGTTAAGCGCCACACTTCCACAAAAACCAGCGGCCATTGCCGTGGTCTCCGGCCATTGGGAGGAGCAGGTTCCCACACTCATGTCCGGAGCAGAACCGGGCCTGATCTACGATTATTATGGTTTTCCTGCCCATACCTACACGCTGCAATACCCAGCCCCCGGCAACCCGGCGCTGGCGGCACGCATGCGGGCCTTGCTGGAGAAGGCAGGCTTTACCAGTGCCGAAAATACCGAACGGGGGTTTGACCACGGTGTGTTCATCCCGTTCATGCTGGCTTTTCCCCAAGCCGATATTCCCATTGTGGAGTTGTCCTTGCAAAAGGCGCTGGACCCGGCCGAGCACTTGGCCATTGGCGCGGCACTGGCACCCCTGCGAGCAGAAAACGTGCTGATCGTAGGCACGGGTCTGAGCTACCATAACCTGACCCACTTCATGAACGGTTCCCCCACGACCAACCCGCCTGCAAAAGCATTTGATGCGTGGCTGACCCGTAGCGTCTGCGCGCCACCGGCAGAGCGCACCATGCAACTGATCCACTGGGCACAGGCCCCCGGCGCACGCCTGTGCCACCCCCGCGAGGAGCATCTGCTCCCGCTTATGGTGGCGGCAGGTGCCGCTGGGCAGGATTACGGCCAGCAGATTTACAGCGATACGGTCCTTGGCAAGGCGCTCTCGGGCTACCGTTTTGGTTAAAACGACCCTTGAGCAACCCATTTCATACTCCCGCACAAAATGGCTCGGGCAAAAATGCATTTCTTTGCATTTTTTTATGAAATGTCTGTTGCCAAAGAAAAAAACATCGTTATAAAGCGCCACATACCAACGCACACAACTGCTGAGCGTTGGAAAATGCGGGTGTAGCTCAGTTGGTTAGAGCGCCGGCCTGTCACGCCGGAGGTCGCGGGTTCGAGCCCCGTCACTCGCGCCACTTTCCTTTACAAATTTATCGTATCAGAAAGTGGCGCCGAGAGCCCTCTTGCGCTTTCCCAAAAAACCTCCGACCGGCCGTTGGAACGACCGGTTTTTCTACTTTCCCTTACGTCGGGCAGCACTTACTGCTGCAAAGCGTCCGCGCCCTGCAATGTTACGGCAACCGCATGCACTGTTGCGGCAATCCGTGCGGCAGTCTGCACCGCGGCAGTCCCCAACGCATCGCGCACAATTTTTTCATGGCTGGTCACGCACAGGTCGCACCCGTTGATAATGGAGACAGCCAGACACCACAGCTCAAAATCGGCTTTTTCCACACCGGGATTACCAATAACACTCATACGCAGTTGTGCGGGCATTTTGGCGTATTCGCCACCTGCCATATGCACAAAGCGGTAATAGATATTATTCATGCCCATGACAGCATTGGCAGACTGTGCGGCAGCCAGCGCCTGCCCGGACAACGTATCACGGAACTGGGCAACAATCTCACGCGTCACATCATCATTCCGCGCGGCAAGGGCGGATGCGATAAAAGTACCGCCAAGCTGCTGTGGGGTCAGGGTAATGTCGCTTGCCAGAGACCCCAGATTCAGGCGCAGATCCTTGGCGTAATCGGGAATCCGGTCTTTGAGTGCATCTATAGACATGGCTTTTTTCCGTCATGATTTATTTTGGAAAAATCTGTGCCTGACCAGCGCGTGAAAGCTGGAGCACATGAGCGCAGCCACAAACTGGCTGGGAGCGGGCCATACAGCCCTGATAGAAGAGTAGGGGTTGCAGCAGAATACACAGGTATTCCACCACAACCACCCCCGGCCCGCAAAAGCGGACCGGGCCGTGCGTCAGACTCAGACTTTGATAAAGTCTTCGCCCTTTTTCCAGTTGCACGGGCACAGTTCATCGCTCTGCAGACCGTCAAGAACACGCAGGATTTCCTGCGGGTTACGACCAACAGACAGGTCGTTGACGGATACATGACGGATCACACCCTGCGGATCGACAATGAAGGTAGCACGCAGGGCAACGCCCGCGTCCTTTGCCATCACGCCCGTACCTTCGGTCAGTTCGCGCTTGATGTCAGCCAGCATCGGAATCGGCAGATCCTTCAGATCAGCGTGATGCAGGCGCCAGTTCAGGTGCACGAACTCGCTGTCGATGGACACACCATACACAACCGCATCACGGTCTGCGAAGTCCTTGGACATCTTGCCAAAAGCCACGATTTCGGTCGGGCAGACAAAGGTGAAGTCCTTCGGCCAGAAGAACACCACTTTCCACTTACCGGCATCGGATTTGTCGGAAATCTGAACGAATTCGCCCTTCAGGCCTTCCGGGCCACCCGGAACGGAGGTCAGATCAAAGCTGGGAAACTTATCGCCAACGGTCAGCATATGTTTGCTCCTTGTTTCTGGCACTGTGCCTGACCCTGCTTCAGACTGGATCAGGCGGTGCAGGTATGTATGGCCCGCCTTTTTCATTTAATCCAATGAATATTTTATGTAAGAACAATTGAAGGTATCGATTAACCATTCTCTGGTTTTCAGGCAGGACTTGACCATGCTTCCCCTCCCCTCCGCACAGCAGCTCCGTTACCTGATCGCCCTTTCCGAACTGCGTCATTTTGGCCGGGCCGCAGCGGCCTGTGCCGTAACCCAGTCCACCCTGTCAGCAGGGATTATGACGCTGGAGCGCCAGCTGGATACCCCATTGCTGGACCGCACCGTGGGCAAGAAAGTGGTTTTTACCCCACTGGGGCACGAGATCGCACTCAAAGCCCGGCAGGCACTGGCTGCGCTGGAGGCCGTTCCCCAACTGGCCGCAGCCGCCCGTACGCCATTGACCGGCCCATTACGACTCGGGGTTATTCCCACCATTGGCCCGTTCCTTATCCCCCGCACGGTGCATATCCTGCGCGAGCACTTCCCCCGCCTGCTTTTATCCCTGACAGAAGACACCACCGAACACCTGCTGGAAAAGCTCTCCCTTGGGCAACTGGACATGCTGGTACTGGCCATGCCCTGCCTGTGTGATGGCACGGAAACCCATCCTCTGTGGCAGGACCCCTTTTATGTGATCATGCCCACGGGCCACCCCTTTGCCGCGCTGGAAAGCGTGCCCGTGGAGCGGTTATCCGAGTACAATATGGTCATGATGGAAGACGGGCATTGCCTGCGCGAGCAGACACTGGCCATCTGCCGCCAAAGCCCCAGTCGTAGTGGAGCAGAAGGGGAGAGCGAACCCACCTTTACCGCCATGTCCCTCCACAGCATGGCAGAAATGGTGGAACTGGGTCTGGGAATCGCCATTATGCCGGCTCTGGCCATTAACGGAGGTATTCTTAAAAACCGTAAAATTGCCGCACGCCCCCTTGCCGATGGCGCAGCGTGGCGCACCATTGGTCTGGCCTGGCGGCCACGTTCCCCCCGTACAGCCGATTTTTCCACTCTGGCCAGCACACTGCTCACACTCACACTGGACTCCGCATAAGGGGCCCGAGTAATGCGCAAGAGGTAAATCCGCCTGCCTCCATATGACAAAATGCGCTGTAGACGGCAAAATCCGCAAGAAAAATGCGCGGAATATTGACTCAGACGCACGAGGCCGGTATGTGCCGAGCCAACTTATTCATGCATTGAGCAGCATCGGCGGAGAATACGGGCCATGAAAATCAGAAATAGCCTGAAGTCAGCCAAGGTGCGCGACAAAGACTGCCGTGTGGTCCGTCGTCGTGGCCGGGTTTACGTCATCAACAAAAAGAACCCCCGCATGAAAGCCCGTCAGGGCTGATTTATGGTTGGTCTGGCCCTTACGGGCAAGCTTATCATGAAGATCATGCATAAAACCCGTTCCCTCGGATGCCGAAGGAACGGGTTTTTGTTTTTTGGCCTGTCCATGGCCCTGGGTATCACGGCTGTCTCTGCTGTATGGGCAGATGCAGAGCCCCAAACCAAACCTGCCCCCCTGACCGCTCCGGCTCCGGCAACCCACACTGGCACCACTGCGGGACAGATTTCCCTGCTGGTCAAGCAACTCGCCCAAGCTCCAACACCTGAAGACGCCCATACCCTGCAAGACAGGCTTGAAGCCTTGCGGGCGTCGCACCTTTCTCCCACCACGCAACTTCTGGTCCATCGGGCGGAAAAAGACCTGACATCAGAAAAACCGGATGATGCGGTGGATGATATGGGGGACGCGCTTGCTCTTCAGCCCGATCAGGCCATTCTGTGGCGCACTCGTGCCCAGATGCGTTTTGTTGCGGGCAATCTGAAGGGCGCTGTGGCAGACTTGGGGGAAGCCCTGATGCGAGACGCAGAGGACGCCCAGAGCTGGAGCCTGCTGGCCAGTGTGGAAGAACACCTGAACGATGGTCAGGCCGCACTTAAAGCATGGCAAAAAGCCACGACCCTCAACCCCATGCTGGACAGAAGCCACAAACGCTTCGACTCCCTGCGCATCAAGGCTTTTGGTCAGCCAACCTGAGCAGACTCAGGCCTGCCGGTTTTCGATCAGGCTTTTACGGATCGCGCGGCCACGCTCGATTTTATTCACAATATAATCCGCGTCCCCCCAGCGGATCGCGCGTGCCATGGCTTGTGCATCTTCCATAAAACGCCCCAGCATTTCCAGCAGGGCCTCACGGTTGGCCAGAAAAATATCGCGCCACATGACGGGATCAGACGCCGCAATCCGCGTGAAATCCCGGAAACCCGAGGCGGCTAGGTCCAGCACCTCGGAACGTGTTTCCTCCGCCAGATCATCGGCTGTACCACAGATGGTAAAGGCCAGCAGGTGTGGCAGGTGGCTCACAATGGCGCATACACGGTCATGGTGGGCAGGGGTCATTTCCCGCAGGCGTGCGCCGCAGCGTGTCCATAATTCGCGAATCTGCTGCAGGGATTCTGGCGTTGTGGCTTCCAGCGGGGTCAGCAGGCACCAGCGATTTTCAAACAGATTCACCAACCCTGCATCCGGGCCGGAAAACTCCGTGCCCGCCATGGGATGTGCTGGCACATAGGGCACATCAGCCCGCAGGCTGGGTATAATGGCCTCGGTGACCGACACCTTGGTGGACCCCACATCGGTCAGCACCGCACCTGACTTCATGGCGGGAATAACCTGTGCGGCAACAGGCCCCATGGCCCCAACCGGCACACACAGCATAACACAGTCCGCCTGTGCGGCCGCAGCGGCGGCATCTGTTGTGGCCTCATCCGCCAGCCCCAGTTCCATCACCCGCGCGCAGACATCGGCACTGTTATCAACCGCAATCAGCCTGCGGGCCAGATGGCCATGCGCCCTGGCACGGCGCAGCACAGAGGAGCCGATAAGGCCCGGCCCCACCACAACAAGCGTATCAAACACGACCTGAAGATGCTCTTCAGCCACGGCTCAGCTATCCTTGATTGTATTGGAAGAGGCTGAATACCCCATGCCCTCGCTTTTGACCGAAGCGGGCTGCTGGGGCGCATTCTGGCGCAGACCACGCATTTCCATAAACTGCCACAGCAGCAGAACGGGAATACCGATCGTAATTTCCCGCCCGCGGCGAAGCAGGGAAATACCAAGAGACAGGGACGGGTCTATGCCAAATGCATGACCCAGCGCCATATAGGCCCCTTCCTGCACCCCCAGACTGCCAGGGACCAAAAATCCGACAGACATAATGGCGCAGGTTACCCCCTCCACCGCCACAGCGCCGGGAAAAGTCAGGTGCGCGCCCAAAAAACGCGCCGTCAGCCACAACATACCAGCACCACCCAGCCAGCCAAGCAGGTGATAGCTGGCCGAACGACAGATATGCCACGGGCGGCTCCAGGCAGCTTCCATGCGTTCTTGCAGGTTATCCGCACCGGCCAGAATACTATCCCGCCACTGGGAGGCCAGACTGCGGGTAAACATCCCCCCGAATTTGCGGAACAGGTTGCCACCATGCGTCTGGGTCCAGATGAAGCCTGCGGTCCCCGCGATCAGGAACAGGGTGCCCCCGACGACTGGCACCACAAACGGGCTGGAGCGCTGGTGTGCGACAAGACAGCCCACGGCCAGCAGCACAAAAGCCACCTGCCCCATGACCTCGGTTGTAATATCCACAAGGTTGGCGCAGGCGGCCTCGGGCAGTTCCACCTCCCGGTCGGTGGCGCGGTGCATCCCATGGCCCGAACAGGTGGCGCGAACACCAATGACAATGCCCCCAACCTGCGAAAACGGCAGGCATGTTGCCGCGGCGTCACGCACCATACGGGCCAGCAGAAGACGCACATACCCAATTTCTGGAAAAGCAGCATGCCAGGCCATACCCAGCAGGCCATCCACGGCCAGCTGGCAGCATACCATAAGCAGAAAGCCGCCCAGACCAATACGCATAACAGCACGTAAAACAGAATCGAAACCGCTCCACGCCATTGCTGCCGTAACGACCACGAGTCCAAGAAAAGTGAGAAAAACCGTAAGCTTCTTCAAGGCCTCAGCTCTGTCCGCCTGTTACGCTCGCGGCTCCGTCACGCCCATGGGCACGCCAGAAGCCCAACCGGGCGCATGTGTGAATGTTCCGCCCCCTTACACTACCACGGGGTCTGGCGCCACCTCGGGTGTCAGGATAAAGAAACAGACCAGCCGTTTGGGATTAATGCCCAACACCTGTTTTTCTTTTAGTCCTCTACCGGGAGCGCATTCTTCATGACTGCTCATACGCTCGTAACCGGCGCAACTGGTTTTGTCGGTTCCGCCGTGGCTCGCACACTGCTGGAACGTGGCCACTCCCTGCGCCTTATGGTGCGAGAAGGAAGCGACCGTAGCAATATTGCCGATATTCCAGCCGAACTGGTGGAAGGCGACCTGTCGCAGCCGAACACATTTGCGCGCGCGGTCAAAGGCTGCCGGTATGTTTTTCATGTTGCGGCCGACTACCGCCTGTGGGTGCCTGACCCCGCCCCCATGATGACCGCCAACGTGGAGGGCACCCGCCTGCTTATGCTGGCCGCCCAGCAGGCAGGTGTGGAACGCATTGTGTACTGTTCCTCTGTGGCGGCCCTTGGCCTGATTGGCGATGGCACCATTGCGGACGAGAATACGCCGGTAGAAGAACACGCCGTTATTGGCATTTACAAACGCTCCAAATACCGCGCCGAGCAGGAAGTGCTGCGCCTTGTGCGCGACCAGAATCTGCCCGCGGTTATTGTTAACCCCTCCACCCCCGTTGGCCCGCGCGACATCAAACCCACCCCCACAGGCCAGATGATCCTGGACTGCGCGGCTGGCCGCATGCCCGCTTACGTGGATACGGGCGTTAACATCGTGCATGTGGATGACGTGGCAGAAGGCCATGCTCTGGCCCTTGAACGGGGCCGAATTGGCGAAAAATACATTCTGGGCGGCGAGAACTATCTGCTGCGCGACCTGTTCGCCATGGTGTCCGAAATAGCGCATGTGCCCCCACCGAGGATCAGCCTGCCGCAGGAGGTCATCTGGCCGGTGGCCGTTGTGTCCGAATGGCTGTCCCGCGCTTTTGGTTTCTCGCCCCGCGTCACGCGGGAGATGCTCGCCATGTCCCGCAAGAAAATGTTCTTCTCATCCGCAAAAGCCATGAGCGAACTGGGTTACGCTCCACGCCCGGCCCGCATGGCGGTGGAAGACGCCATTACATGGTTCCGCAATAACGGCATGCTGAAATAAGGGACGGTCCATCATGATTCTGGTGGTTCTGGCTGTTCTATGCGCCATAATCTGGATGGGCCTTATTTTCTGCCACGGGCACTTCTGGCAAGCGGGCCCCATACTCCAACCCGCCAGCATGGCAGACGCACATGCCGGTATCGCCCCCGATGTCACTGTGGTTGTACCCGCCCGTGATGAGGCGGAGTCTATTGCAGCGGCACTTGGCTCACTGCTGCAACAGGACTACCCCGGCGCACTCTCGGTCATTCTGGTCAATGACCGCAGCACCGATGGCACGGGGGCGCTGGCCAGAGCCCTGCCCGATACCCATAACCGGCTGAGCGTGCTGGATGGCGCAAGCCCCGAAGCAGGCTGGAGCGGCAAATTATGGGCCGTGGCGCAGGGTGTGCACGAGGCGGAGCGACTGAACCCGCATGGCAGCGGCTACCTGTTCCTGACCGATGCCGACATTATTCACGACCCTGCCCATATTTCCACCCTTGTCGCCAAAGCACAGGCCGACCGGCTGCACATGGTTTCCGAAATGGTGGAGCTTCAGTGCGTCACATTGGCCGAGCGCGCACTGGTGCCTGCCTTTGTCTTCTTTTTTACGCTGCTTTACCCCTTTGCCAAGGTCAACAATCCCAAGGATAAAACCGCTGGAGCTGCGGGGGGCTCCATCCTGATCCGGCGCGACATGCTCCGCCAGATCGGGGGGATCGAGGCGTTAAAGGGCGCTCTGATCGATGACTGCACACTGGCCTCATGCGTCAAGCAGGCCGGGGGGCGGCTCTATCTGGGTCATTCCTGCCTTGCACGTTCCATTCGCCCCTACCCGTCCGCTGCCGATATCTGGCGCATGATTACGCGCACGGCTTACGTGCAGCTCAATTTTTCTCCCCTGTTGCTGGTTCTGACCGTTCTGGCGATGCTGGTCGTCTGGGTGGCCCCCGTTGCGCTGGCTCTTTGCGCCCACGGGGCCGCACAATGGATTGGAACCGGGGTGTGGCTTGCCTCTACCCTGTCCTTTTTACCCACTCTCAGGCGTTTTCAGCTTTCCCCCCTCTGGGCTCTGGGCTTGCCACTGATTGCTGCTTTTTATACCGCCGCCACCATTGGCTCCGCCCTCAACCACCACCGTGGTCACGGTGTAGTGTGGAAGAACCGCGCCTATACCGGGGTTATTCCCAACAATGGTCGGGCCAGCCCCCCCGAGGCGGGGCAGAACATACACATCCCCGGTCGATAGAATTTTTCCGCCATCCGCCCTCCGGCATTAAGGGATAGGCATGGCAGGCTGCCTCATGTAAACACCAAGCTCCCTTGGGGTCCCTTTTTTGAACACGGCATGGCATGACTGACGATACACGCATCTGGGGAAAAGCTGACGTTTCATCCGGCAAGGGTGCGTCTGACGAGAATTTTCCCGTCGGCTCCCTCCTTCTCAGCCGCAAACTGCGCCCGCATGTGCATGCCTATTACGCCTATGCCCGCGTTATTGATGACATAGCAGACTGCGAGACCCTCCCCCCCGAAGACAAGATTACCCGTCTGAACGCCATGGAAGAGGTACTCCTCGGCCAGCGCAGCGCCATTAACCGGGCTGATGCACTTAGCGCCGCACGGTTACGGGCTTCGATCCTGCAGACCAATGTGCCGTTCGAGACGGCAACAGACCTGCTGATCGCCTTCCGTGATGATTCACGTGGTCATGAGTACCACACATGGGATGACCTGCTGCTCTACTGCAAATACTCCGCCAACCCGGTCGGGCGCTACCTGATCTGCCTGCACGGGGAAGACCCGGCCGCCTTTGACCCATCGGACGCGCTGTGCACCTCGCTGCAGATTCTGAACCACCTGCAGGATTGCGCCAAAGACCTGCAACGGCTCAAACGCTGCTACATGCCCACCGAACTGATGCAGCGTGCCGGCACCTCCGCCCAGGACCTGCTGGCAGGCCAGACCAGCCCTGCCATGCGCAGGGTGTTCAACACCCTGCTGGACGGGGTGGATGCCCTTAACCGTCAGGCCAGCGCCCTGCCTGCCTATATTAAGGGCCGGCGTTTCCGTATGGAATGCGCGGCCATTGTAGACCTTGCCCACCGCCTGACACAGCGCCTGCGCCGTGAAGACCCGCTGGCCGGGCGGGTCGCCCTGCACCGGACAGACGCCATGCATGCAGTCATTGCGGCCCTGCGGGCATGGGCATGACCTTCCCGAACGGTAAAAGTTCTGTAAAAAGAGACCCGTTCTCTTCAATCTTGACGAATAACAGGTGAAAAGCGCGTGACAGCCGTAAACATCCAGATGCACGATAAACCGACCCCGCTCGGATGCGATCCCGCTGATCTTGCCTGGGTGGAAAGCACCGTTAAACAGGCTGGCACCTCCTTTGCCGCTGGCATGCGCATTCTCCCCCCCATGCGGCGTTACGGCATGTATGCCATTTACGCCTTCTGCCGCGTAGTGGACGATATTGCGGACGGCACGGCCCCGCTGGACGAACGGACCAAAGGTCTGGAAGACTGGCACCATCGTATTGCCGCGCTTTTTGCGGAGCGGGCCATCCTCCCGACCGAACCTCTGGACAAGGTTCTGCTTGCCACCATCAACTTTTTCTCTCTTCAGCAGGCTGACTTTGACGCCGTGATTGATGGCATGCTGATGGACACGCAGACCGCCATTGTTGCCCCGGACGAAAAAACGCTGGACCTGTATTGCGACCGCGTAGCCTCAGCCGTAGGCCGCCTGTCTGTCCGTATTTTTGGCGACAGTTCAGAAAAAGGTGACCTCGTGGCCTTCCATCTGGGTCGGGCCCTGCAGATCACCAACATCCTGCGTGACATTCCTGAAGATGCAGTACGCGGGCGGCTGTACCTGCCTGCTGACCTGCTCGAACGCTTTGATGTGCCCAAAGACCCGATCAAAGCCCTGTCTGCCCCGGGGCTGGAACTGGTCGCCCGCGTTATGGCCGCCCGTGCGCAGGACCACTTCCGCACCGCTTTCGCTACCATGAAGGTCTGCCAGCCTCGTTCCATGCTCCCGGCCCGCATTATGGGGGCGAGCTACGAGTCCATTCTCAAAGCCCTGTGCAAACGCGGCTGGGGGGCAGACGTGCTGCGCAAACGCCCCCACACCTCCCTTATTGGCAAAGCCCGGTGGTTTGCCCTTTCCTACACGTCCTGAAATAACGGCAAAACGCGGCATGTCTGGTACTTTGCATATTATTGGCGGTGGCATGGCTGGCCTTGCGGCAGCGGTGGAAGTCGCGGGCACCGGCATGCGCGTTATCGTGCATGAAGCCGGGCGGACATGTGGCGGGCGGGCCCGCTCCTACCATGACCGGCATCTGGACTGCCGCATAGATAATGGCAACCACCTGCTCCTTTCTGCCAATAGCACGGTGTTCCGCTACCTTGGCATAACGGGAGCGCTGGATACGCTGAGCGGGCCGGGCAAACCGATTTTCCCGTTTGTTGATCTGGCCGAGGATGCCCGCTGGACACTGGATTTGTCCCGTGGGCGCCTCCCCTTATGGGTTTTCCAGCCCCACCGCCGCGTGCCGGACATGCGTCTGCCCGAGCTGCAAAGCCTGTACCGCCTGATCCGCGCAGACGGCCAGACAACCGTGGCCGACTGCCTGCTGCCCGGCGCCTTCACCCGCAGGCTGCTTGAGCCTTTTTCCATCTCCGCCCTGAACACCCTGAGCGATACGGGCAGCGCGGCACTGCTTGGCGCGGTGGTGCGGGAATCGCTCTCGCTGGGGGGGCATGCCTGCGTGCCCTGGTTTGCACGTGATGGTCTTTCCGAATCTCTTGTAGACCCTGCTGTGACCTATCTGACGTCCATGAACGCCGAGATCCGCACACAAACCCGTATCACGGGGCTGGATGTCGCCAAAGGCCGTGTGACCACGCTCCATACCGCGCAGGATAGTATGACCCTGTCCGGGCACGATAGCGTCATTGTCGCCACCACGGCACCGGTTGCCGAAGGGCTCCTGAGCCCGCACATGGCAGGGCTGATCACGCCCAACGCATTTGAGAGTATTCTTAACCTGCACTTCCGTCTGGCAGAGGCACCACGCCCTGTCGGCTCTTTTGCCCAATGCGGTTTTATGGGGGTTATTGGCGGGGTGACGGAATGGGTGTTCCTGCGTGGGAATATCCTGTCTGTTACCGTCAGCGCGGCCAACCGTTACGCCAGACATGACCACGAGGAACTGGCTCGTACCATCTGGTCCGAACTCCGCAGCGCCTGTGATGCGGTGCTGGAACAGCCCCTCCCCCCCACTCCTGATGCCCAGCGCATTGTATGGGAAAAGCGTGCAACCTTTGCCGCAACCCCGGAACAGAACCGCCGCAGACCAGGCTCGGCCACTCCTCTGATTAATCTGGCACTGGCGGGGGACTGGACCAATACCGGCCTCCCCGCAACTCTGGAAGGAGCCATGCGCTCGGGCCTGCGGGCCGTTCATGCGCTGGGTTTTAAAACACCATCCTGAACGCACAAGGGCTGCGGCCGTTATTCTGCGGCTCAGCACGGGCCGGGCGCCAGAATGTTTTCGGCAACCACATATGCTGTTTGTGATGGCTCAAAAACCTGCCCACTGGCCGAAGCCATTCCGCCGCTTCATCCGATTGTCTTTTCGTGTCCCTCAAGGCTTGGGTTCTGATCCATGACACAATCAACCACTACGCATTGCGCTCCAACACGCCCTGGCATTCTGGTCGGGCTTAAAGCGGAAGCACAGTTGATCCGGGGTGTGTTCCCCCATGCGGCCATTGCCGCGAGTGGTGCCACAAGCGCTGGTGCGCAGCGCGAGGCCAACCGGCTTGCAGCATGTGGAGCAGACTGCCTGTTATCCTTCGGGCTTGCAGCAGGTCTGGACCCGACCCTGCCCCCCGGAACCATTGTTATTCCCAGCGCTGTTCAGGCGTGGGGCAAGGTCTGGCCCTGTGATCCGACCTTACGCCATATTCTGGGCGAGGAGCATGCGGGGGTTATCAGTGGGTCTCTCCTCCATAGCGATCAGGTTGTGTTGCAGGCCCAGCACAAGGCCGAGCTGTTTGCCAGCACACAATGCGCCTCGCTGGATATGGAAAGCGGCTTTCTAGCCCGTGTAGCCCACGAAGCAGACCTGCCCTTTGCCGTGCTGCGTGTTATATGCGACCCGGCTACACGCTCCCTCCCGCCCGTTACGGCCTGCGTTCTATCCCCCGATGGCGGGCTGCAAATCGGCCTGCTCCTGCGCTCCTTACTGCGCCACCCTTCCCAGATTACCGGGTTGATCTCTCTGGGGCGGGATGCAGGGCTGGCACGCAAAGCCATGCTACGTTTTTTACACGGGCAGGCAATCCGCCCCTCATTCCAGCAGCTTGCAGCCCACACCACGCAAAACTGAGGCAGACAGCGTTACTGCGAGAAAGCTTTTGCCAGAATGTTCTGGGTTTCGAGCGAAACAGGCAGCGTGGAGCTGGTTAAAGCCACACCTTTCCACCCCGCACCGAGAGCCGTGTAAAGGTTCACTGCATCACGCAGGCGTTCAAGGCGGGCCAGAGCCTCCATGTTCTGCGCGTTCAATGTAGTGCGTTCAGTTGTCAGCACTTCCAGAAAGCCCACCAGCCCCGCACTGTACAGTTTACGGGCACGATCACTGGCGGTAGCGCTATCTTCCGCCGCCTTGTGCAGTTGCTCGGCATATTCAATATCATCATGCCAGGCTGCCATGGAGTCTTCGACTTCCTTGAAGGCCGTCAGAACTGTCTGTCGATATGTCAGGCGTGCCGCCTCGGCCGAAGCCTGCGTTGCACGGACTTCGGATGTCATTTTGCCACCGTGCATCAGCGGCAGGCTGGCCATAAGCAGGAACTGCCAGCTCATGGCATTGACCTGAAACGCCTGATACATGGCCGAAGCATTGGGGTTGAAGGTCAGAGGCACCACAAAATGGGGGTACAGATTGGCGACCGCAACACCAATCTGGGCCGTGGCCACCGCATAACGCCGCTCCGCCATACGCACATCCGGGCGGTTGGCAATCACCACAGAGGGCAGCACCGCCGGAAATTCCGGCACAACGGGAAGCGGGCGCTGCTGCTTAAGCTCGTCTTCCAGTTCACCCGGCATTTTGCCCAGCAGTACCGCTATGGCGTGCGTGACCTGAGAGACACGGGTTTTAAGCGGTTCACGCGCAGCGATCTGGGCATCCAGTTCCGCCTGAGCCTGCGCGATCTGCAGGGTGTTACCCACCCCTTCCAGATAGAGCTTGTTGGTCAGGTCCACGGCGTCCTTGGCAACGCGAATGTTGTCCGTGGCAATCTGAATCTGCAACTGCGTCACACGCAGCAGCATGTAATCCGATGCCAGCTCGGACAAAAGCCCCATCAGCACCGCGCGGCGGGCTTCGATCGTAGCTTCAACCGCGTGTTCACGGGCCTGCACGTCGCGCCGGATACGCCCGAACATGTCCAGTTCCCACGATGCGGTAGCACCGTAGGTCAGCATGGAAGCTTCTGGCCGGTTTGCAGGATTACCCGGACGGAGTGGCCAGTTATCAATATTCAGGGAGTAGCGGACATCCCCGCCTCCCATATTGGCGTCCATCTGCGGATACCACTGCGCAGCGGAACGGTCACGCATGGCACGTTCGGCCAGAATACGCTGCCCTGCAATCTGAAGGTCGTAGTTCCCTTTTATAGCGTCCTGCACAAGCTGGGAGAGAAGGGGGTCCTTGAACAGGGCCCACCACTCGACCATTTCCTTGTTTGTACGCTCGATCTCTTCAGGGGTGGCAACATGTTCTTCCGCTGCCTCCTTGAACTGGGCAGGCAACTTCATACGGTCAGGCTGGTAATTGGGCCCAACGGTACAGGCGGAGAGCAACATGCCTGTTGCGGCACATAACCCAAAGCGACGACGAGCCTTCATGCGCTTCATCCTTGGCCCACGCTCAGAGATGATCTTGCAGCCAGGTGGTCAGCTTACCCCTGCGCCCGGTTGGCTCTGGCCCCACACTGACCGTGGCTGTCATACCCGCTGCCAGAGTGACGCTGTCGGGCACATGATCAAGATGGATACGCACCGGAATACGCTGGGCCAGACGAACCCACGTAAAGATCGGGTTCACATCCTGAAGGCCCAGCTTGTCCGGCGTGCCGTTGGTATCATTAATACCACGCGCAATGCTGATCACATGCCCGGTGAGGATTGGCTTGTACCCCATGAGTTTGACGCGGGCGACATCCCCCACATGCACGCCCCACATCTTGGTTTCTTCAAAATACCCATAAACCCAGTAGGAGTCAGCGTCGATCACCGCCATACGCGCCTGGCTGGCCGCTGCGTAATCCCCCACCCGCAGGTTCAGGTTGGTGACATAACCATTAACGGGAGAATACAGAACCGAACGTTGCAGGTTCAGCTTGGCCACATCCAGCGCGGCGCGGGCGGCGTCGACCGCAGCAATCTGGGTTGCCACGTTGGAGTTGAACACTTCCTGTTCTTCAGCCGACACGATGCCATCCAGACCCATACGGCGTTTGGCATCGTTGCGTTTGAGCTTCAGGTCTTCCAATGCGCCATCAAGGCGGGCCTGTGCCTCGCGGATAGCCAGACGGAAGCGGACCGGATCAAGCACAAAGAGCGGGTCGCCCTTATGGACGAACTGGTTATCCACCACCGGAATCTGCACCACGGTGCCAGAAACTTCGGGAGCCACGTCGACCACGTAAACACGCACACGCCCATCGCGGGTCCAGGGGGCGATCATGTAGACGTTCCAGAGAGTGATCCCCAGAACAATCGCAAGAGAGACGACCGCCAAGGTCAGAACAACTCGTATCAGGGTGCGCAGAAGGGGCATTGCAGAGACTCAAAAGCCTTTTCAGGTCAGACGTAGAGGATCAGCAGACAGAGAATGCAGACGTAAAGCGAAACTTCAAACAGCGCGATATGCCAGAACCAGCCTAAAAGGCCACTCCACCACAACGCAAACCGGATACACATGGTCAGTGGGAGGGCCGCCAGCGCATACACAACAATTGGCGCCATAAAGACACCAAAGAGATTAAATTCCGTCAGCATGACACCGCCCTGGACACCAGCATTACCGTGCGTCCCTTTTTTCAGCATCGACACTGTCTTTATGGGCCTGAGCAGCCTGCTCCACCCGGTCCAGAATGCCACAGCACTGTTCCAGCTCCGGGTCGGACACGCCAGCCATAAGCCGGGCTGTAACCTGATCCGCCACACGACTGACCAGTGCCGCCACCTGCCTGCCCTCCGACGTGATGCTGACAAGCTTGGAACGCCTGTCTTCCTCATCCGTCTCACGCACGACGTAGCCGCGTTTTTCCAGCACATCCAGAAGCCGCACCAGAGAAGGCGCTTCGAGCGAGAGGGAACGGGCCAGATCGGTCTGACGCATGGATGAGGATGAAAAATTGAGATAATAAATAGGCCGCCACGTGGCATCGGTCAGGCCGAACACCCGCAGATCGGCGTCAATTTCCCGCCGCCACATGGACGCAAGCCGAGCCAGCCGGTAACCGAATGACCGGCGGGTCTCGTTGTCCACAACAGGATTATGCTCAACTTCCATTCACTGCTCACACTGGCGAGCATGCAAAAAATTTGCACACTCACAAAAGACTGACGCCATCATTTACAGAAATAATCCAGCGCGCCAATGCAAATTTGGAATGGAACCTATGGCTTAACCTAGACTGGACAGATTCAGTCCTTTTTACCGCGCATAATATCCCACACCTTGCGGGTACCACCACGACCAACGGCTGTTGCAACTGTGGCTGTAACCGCAGCCATGGTTACGGAGTCGCGCATCTGGGTCATGCAGCGGTCGCGCATGATCCGGGCTTCCACTTCCTCCGTTGTCAGGTAGGAACGTCGGCCAAACATCACGCACACAAGGGCGGCCAGCACATCCAGCCCGAAAACGGTGAAGGATGCGCCAACCGGCCCGAAGTGGCCAACGAACACAAGGAGAATCCAGAGCAGACCATGCCCTGTGATCAGGGCAAAAAGGCCAAACACCGCAGCCATGATCAAAAAAGCGGCCTGACGACCGTAGCGGATGGCCATCTGCTGCATCAGGGAGGACTGGGCAGATAGGGCGGATTTACCAAGATCAAAGATGCGCATGGGCTCTGGAGCTACCTTCGTTCAGATGACGCGCAAAGCGTCAGCGAGACATGCGCCCGATGATAAACCCTACCACGCCGGAAATGGCAATGGACAACCAGGACGAACGGCTGCCTGTACGCTTTGCAAGATCGTTGCGTGTATGATCGGCCAGTTCGCGGGCGTTGGCAACTGCCTGTTCCGTCAGATCGCCCGCCTTGCCGCCTGCACGGCCCAGTGCGGGAACAATATGTTGTGTGACCAAGCGTTCAATGTGGGCTTTTACTGCCTCCAGTTCCTCACGCGCGGTATCGGCTGCGGCTTCGCCTGCCAGCTTAACGTCTTTGATTTTATCTGATGACATGAAACAAACCTCGTTGACTTTACCGTTTTAAATTACAACACCTTACATAACTCATAAAAAAGGACATAGTTGCATGCCGCCAGCGCATGGCTCACTCCCGGCTTTGGCGCTTACGGATTTTACTGTCCTACCCAAAGCCCCCCCACTTGCCTTACGTCTGAATTCCGGCTGCTGCATGGCTCTGCTGGGAATCGACTCCACCACACATGACCTGAACGCCCTGACCGAAGCTCTGGCCGGACGCCGCCCGGTATCGGGGCAGATATGTATATATGGGGTGAACGTCAGCCATCGACCGCAGGGACATCGTGGGATTGCTACGGCGGGGGTGCACGCACCTCTGTTCGACCATCTGAGCGTGATGGACAACATTCTGTTCCCCCTCCGCGCTACGGGCCTGCTCTCCCCCGCAGAAATCAGCCGCAGACGTGATGAGGTCCTGGCCCTGACAGGGCTGGATGCGGTGCGCACGCTCTTGCCCCCTACACTTTCCACAGAGCAGGTTTTTCGCGTAGCACTGGCGCGCGCACTGATTACCTCCCCCGATCTGCTCGTACTCAACCAGCCTTTGAAAGACATGCCCGCACAGGCGGCAAAACGCTCTCTGGCGTTTCTGGAACGACTCCGTCAGGCCATTGGTCTGACATCCCTGTTCCTCACTTCTGACAGGACCGAAGCCTTCATGGCCGCCAACACTGTGGGTGTGCTTGATCAGGGGCATTTACTACAGGTGGCGGATGCCCCCACCCTGCTTAACCGCCCTGCCTCCCCCGCCGTGGCGCTGGCGCTGGGAGACGCCAATATTCTGACCGGCAAGGTTCTGCGCCTTGAGGATGATGTGGCCGAACTCCGGCTACCATCAGGCGAAACGGTCGAGGCAATGGCCGATGGAGATCTGGCGGAGCATGATCTGGCGAGCATCTGTATTCTGCCCGACCGGCTTTCCGTTCTCTTTCCCCGGCAGGTAGAGACTGATAATGGTGCCGAAGCTGGTGACCTGCCATGCACCCTTGTCTCCGCCCACCATCTTGGTCACACCATTATCCTGCGCATGCGCCTGCGGGACGGAACGGAAATAACCGTTAACCGCCCCCCCGTACACACACAGCGCGAGTTAAATGTCGGCCGCCCCGCCCTGCTGGCCTGGCAAACACGGAATGCAACAGCCTTTCCGATGGATAAAAAAACCAGCTAGATTTAGGCTGACAACACTGGCCAATAATAACGACGCATGAGGTTTACCCTGTTCTCTCTCCCTTTCCTGAACACACCCGACAGGCAGGCAGTGTCCTCCCAGGAACAGGGGCAGGTTCCTTTTCTTGGTGCCTTATCGCGCCGTCGCGCATTGCTGGCCGGGCTGGGCTGTCTGACACCCCTGCTCCCTGCCTCGGCCATGGCCCGGCACCCCATCCCACAGACCAGAGCAGCCAAAAGCCTGCATATTCTGACCTTTTCTGGAAAAATTTCCGGAATACAGAGCAAAATCCTCTTCAAACCCTATGAGCAACTCACCCACCAGACCATTGTACCCCACGGCTGGAACGGGCAGATCAGCGATCTGGAACACGTTATAAAGCAGACACGCCGCCCCTTGGCCGCAGCCATGATGGAAAGCAGCAGCCTGCGCATCGGCTGTAACCTCAAGCTCCTGTCACGCCATCAGACGGACAGCTCCCTAAGCAATTGTGGCCAGCCCTCCGCCGCCATAGATTACGCCATGGCATGGGACCGCGCCAGATTTGACACAGAGCCCGGCTGGCCCGATTTCTGGGATGTTGCGCGCCATCCCGGCCGCCGCAGCCTTCGCCGTGACCCACGCATGACGCTGGAAATCGCCTTGCTGGCCGACGGCGTACCAGCCAATGCGCTCTATACTGTTCTGGCCACGTCAAAAGGGGTTGATCGCGCTTTTCTCAAACTTGAGCAGGTAAGGCCCTATATTGTCTGGTGGTCCACACCGGAAGAAGCCGGACATATCCTGACCTCAGGAGGCGCTCTTATGGGCTGTATTCCAACTGGGGAAATTCTGGGCGCACCCGGGCCAGACCGCCAGCGTTTTGGCCTGCATTGGCAGCAGCGCTTTCTGGTTCAATACGGTTGGGGGGTACTCGCAGCCGCTGCACGCAACCCCGCTGCTCTGGCTTTTGTATCCTGGCTGGAGCAGGCGGCACAACAACAGGCGTTTGCCAACGCCTGGCCCTCCCTCCCCTCCATAACGGAACTGAACGCCCTGACCCCACGCCCCGGTCGTATCCCACCCGCCATTACGGTAGACGACACCTTCTGGGAAGCCAATCTGGAAACCCTGAGCGACCGCTTCCAACAATGGATGCATCACGCATGATTCCGTATTACTGGAGCTTAGTCAGCATCGATACAACATGCTTCCATGGCCTGCTGATCGCCATGACAAGTCTGGTGGCTACCGCCCTGCTTCTAGGGCTGAGTATTCTCCTGCGTGTTGAGCAATGGCTTTACGCAGTCTTACTGTTTTTTCTGTTTCCCTGTACTGTCCTGTCCATGGCGCTGCCTTTTTTTCTCCATTCGGCAACTACACCATTCTTGCAGGGTCTTTGCCTTCTTCCTCTGCTTTTGTTTCCGTTATCCTTGCCCATAAGAACCATGCAGCGTGACTGGTCTGCCACAGCACAGGAACTTGGCGCGGACCGGAAAGCAAGGCTCCGTCTTTTCTGGTGGCCACTCCTGAAAAGTGCTGTCAGTAATAGTCTTTTTCTCTCACTGTTCTTTAGCATCATACAATGACATCCTCACCTTCTGCTCCTTTTTGGAAAACTACTCCTCTTGCGGACATGACAACCGAACAATGGGAATCTCTATGCGATGGCTGCGGTCGATGCTGCCTGCACAAACTCCGTGATGATGACACGGAGGAACTCCACTATACATCTGTCGCCTGCAGGCTTCTGGACGTAAAAACCTGCCAGTGCACAGACTATCCCAAACGTCACCGCAAGGTACAGGACTGCGTGACCTTAACCCCCGCCATGATCCCTGCTCTGGACTGGCTCCCCCCAGACTGTGCGTACAAGCGACTGTCTGACGGACACGACCTGCCAGCATGGCACCCACTGATCACGGGGGACCCCAACACAGTCATCACCTCCGGCGCATCTGCCGCCGGGCGCTGTATTAGCGAAAGACGCGCAGGAGCACTGGAGGATTACATTGTTGACTGGCCTGCAGAGCCTGCAGCAACTTCCGACGGAAATTAACATTTCCGCTCAGGAGCCTTTACAGGTCATCTGGAAACATTCCTTACGGGCAAGGCGTCTTGCCTTACGGATTGCAGCGCATGAGCAAAAGCTTGTCGTTACCATTCCACAAGGCTGCTCCTCTGCCCAGGCACTCGCATTTGTCCAGAAAAACCATGGATGGATTAGTGATCGTCTCAAAAAACTTGAAAATGCACCGTCTTTTTCAGCTAACAGTACAATTCTGATTGAAGGAAAACCATATCTGATTGTCCACTCCCGCAACCGGTTGGGAGGGGCATGGCTTGAAAACAACTGCCTTATGGTCAGTGGAGATATGGCTTTTATGAACAGGCGCGTGACTGATTTCCTGCGGAATCATGCGGCCACTGTATTAAAAAGAGAAGTGCAGGCAATGGCCCTGCACACTGGCCTGCATCCGAGCAGAGTGGATATACGAGACACTTCAAGCCGCTGGGGAAGCTGCACCTCCACAGGTCGGCTCATGCTCTCCTGGCGTGTCATCATGGCTCCGGAACTGGTACGACACTACCTGATTGCCCACGAACTGAGCCACCTCCGCCACATGAACCACGGCCCACTCTTCTGGCAATGCGTGAACAGTATTACACCACATAAAACACAGGCCGAAACATGGCTCCGCCAGAAAGGACCACTCCTTTTGCAAGCGAGGTGAACCGAAGATTTGCGCAATAGCTGAAGCATGCTAAAGAACAGCCCATAGGCCATACACAGCATATGCGAACTTGGCGGAATGGTAGACGCAGGAGACTTAAAATCTCCAGCCCGTATGGGCGTGCGGGTTCGAGTCCCGCAGTTCGCACCACAATAACCCATTGATTTTATTGGCTTTTATGGTCTCTCCATTACCATAAGAGCCTTGTCTTCTACACAAGGCTTCTACACACAGAGGCTTCCTTGTGTTGATTCGTTTACCTTCGGGTTACCATTTCCGCAGACGTGTCCCTTCACATATCCGTGATGTGATTGGCAAAAACGAACTATGGCTCTCCCTTGGCACTTCCAAAAGAGAAACAGCAAAACCATATGCTTGTGCAGTTTATGCCCAAACAGAAAGGCTGTTCCGTTCAGTGTCTCACATCAAAACAGAACTAAATGAGAACGAAGCCTTTATTAACGATGAACTCCCAGAAGACACGCGGGAACTGTTCCATCTTCTTATCGAAGATTATCACAATCAAATTTCACTTCTAAAGCAACAATACGAACACCAAAAACTCAGACATTCCATTGAATCCCTTCAAAGCCTTGAGCAGTTGGAAAAAACACAAAACGTAGCTGAACGAGGCGTTCAACTGCTGAAAAAAACTTTTTCTAAACTTCAAAAGCAAGAACCAACAGACAAGTCTTTAAACGCACTTCGAAACCAAATTAATGAAATGCAGGCTTTCCTAAAGCCACCACAAGCAAAGCCTTCGCCCTTATTTTCACAGGCTTCCGAAACCTTCCTTGAAACCAAAACTAACGTCAAACAGTCCGTTATTGATGGCTACAGAGCCACCTTTAAAAGGTTCTTAGAAGTATGTGGCAATAAACCACTACGCGACTACACAGGAGAAGACGCAGGACTATTTAAATCGTTGATGGAACAGCTACCAGAAACCTACGGAAAACAACGAAACGACACACGAACCATTCAAGAGTTTGTCGCAGTAGCTAACAAGAAAAACTTGCCCCGTGTTTCTGGTAAATCAGTGAAAAACCATTTCACAAGATTATCAGGGCTTTTTAAGTATTTTCTTCTACGCGATTTAGTAGATAAAAATATTTTCACTGGTGGTTGGCAATTCGATACCAAAGCAAAAACCAAACGTGTGCGCTGGTCTGATAATGACTTAAAAACGATTGCTGGACAGACTTGGCAATTCGGAACAGTCAGTAACAAAACAGCCAATATGATTGTCGGAATTGCGTCTTACACAGGTATGCGATTAGAGGAAATCTGTAGGCTTAGACCACAGGACATTAAGGAAATCCAAGGTGTTCCTTGCATTATCGTGCAAGACCACCCAGCCCTAAAAAATCAACCTTGGACAGAATGGAGCGCCAAAACCGAAGCAGGTAGTCGCGTTGTCCCTATCTGCAAAGCATTACAAAAGGCTGGACTTTTAGACCTTGCTCAAAGAGCCACTAACCAAGGAAGACACTATATTTTCCATGACCTGCAATTCTCTGGAAAAGACAAAAAACGCTCTGCTCACTTCCAACGAGATTTCTCGAAATTCAAAACACACTTAGGAATTGGCAAGAGCGTAGTGTTCCATTCCTTCCGTCATAACGTATCCACTAAACTCAGGAACATTCATGAACATGGTGAAGGTGGTTTAAGAGAGTCTTGGATTGACGATTTCCTTGGTCATGAAGGAAACAACAAATCAGTCGGTAACACTGTTTATTTCGATGACGTTGATGTTATCAATCTTCTTAAAGTCGCTGAATCAGTTCAATATCCAAGCTTCTGGAATGTAGAAAATATATTTTCAAAGAAAGTAAAGATATATGTTTAAACGCATCCTAAGATACCTCTCCCTAAAAAGAAAGAAAAAACACTTGGAGACAGATATTAAAAAAAAGTTTCTTACCCTACATGGGATTCCATCAGATACACCACCCAAAGATACATTCTACTATTATGATATAATAAATGGATGGACTATAAATAATAACAAGATTAATGATGAAATAAATGATGAGATAATCTCATTATATTATTTATTTCAAGATTGCATAATGAAAGACATTGATTACAATACCATTTGCAAGAAAATTCCTCCTTTCGTATCTGATAGTGGACTTAATTCTGAGTCACCGGTATCAAAAAATATGCTAGAATTAATTATAAATAACTTCAAAAATATTCCAGAAATATATAGATTTTTATATTTGTATGATTGTGATTTTCTAATACAGTCTTTATTGACATGTCATATAGAGGTGAAAAATATTTGTGGAGAGTTTTACCATTTACTCAATAGTGGTCCTTTTTTTGACAATTGCAATCATATAGATAGTGTGCGTTTTACATGCTCAGCAGACATAACAAAACTAATGTCATATGTTAATTTTATTTTCATTCGCTTATATAGTATTCTCGATTACGTAGTGAAAATATGCTTTGAGCTGGATAATATTCCAAATGACTTCAGTAAATATAATAAAATGTATTCAAAAAATAAGCTATTTGGTGAAAAAAAACGTTTGAGTATTAATAACAGAAAAGATACTTTATTTGAAGATTGTGATTTTATCAAAACAATTGAAACGATCAGGAATCATATTATCCACGATGGTATTATAGATATTCGGCCAAAAGGTTATGAGCGTTATGTCAGTGGCGTAATCGTAGAACGCTTTATACTCTTCCCAGATATAAAAAATGGACGATTTGAAAATTATGTTAATAGAAAACTATTTTATGGAAATGAAGATAAAATTAATTTACGCCTTCCTTCCATCATAGATGAGTTCAACTCTAGACTTCTAAATACAATAAAAATTGTAATCAATAATAAAAAAGAAATTATATAATTCTTGTAAATTTTCTAATAATTATAATACAATAAAAAAGGTATCCAGAAGGATACCTTAATTTAAGATAAAATTTTAAATTACCATACCAATTTAAGTTTTCCAGACACCGGCAAGTAGAAGGAATCAAAAAAGATAAGGAGTTGTTAAGATTATGATAGCCACATATACAGAAAATATCAAGAAAAATATTAACAACAAACCAATATTTTTTGTTAATAACTCAAACGAATATAAAAAATACCAAAACCACAACAGGAACTTGTTCTTATCAACCTGCTTAAATCACTATGCTCTAACAGTTGGTATGGTTCCTTTGTTCCTTACCTTAACGTGTGAAAATAATAACGATAACAAGAGTTTATCTAAGAATGAGTTAAACAACAGATTTAATTATATTCGTAAATTTCTGGAAAAAAAGAACATCATAAACTTTGGTATCAAGTCATTAGAACTTACAAAAAATAACATATATCACTTACATACCGTAATGTTCTGCTTCAACGAAGATATTGAAAAAATCAGAGAAATTACACAATCTTACTTTAAGAATGAGATTAACAAAAATGAGTTATCATTCCAAAAAGTTATCCGCGAGACGAACCAGTTTGTTTTAGGATATATCAATAAGATTGAGTTTAAAAATAATCACCAGACCAAGGAAAGTAACTTAATATCTCATTCCGAAATTTCATTTTACGGTATCAACAAAATCATTAAAGAATACGACAGGATATATAAAAAAGATTTTTCTGAGATAGACTTTGAAAGATACCAGAGATTAGGAATACTTGATAATATCAAGAGAGATTTAAAAATAAATCATCTTATCAAATCAAAAAAATTGTTTACAGCACTTGCCGAATTAGGGGCTTTCACAAAGTTATCGAAAAAAATTAATTCCAGAAAATGGAACTTACAAAAAATGAATTCACAGGAAATTAAGAAATTATTTTCCAAAAAATCAACCAGTCCGAAAAAGGTAGTTTGGCTTACTCTCCAAAGGGATACCCAGGAAAATACATATATAACTAAAAAAGAAAGATTAAATTATTTGTCCTACATTCCCCCACCTTTTTTAGAGGTGAAGGAAAGTTTTTATAATCAAAAATCCGCATTTTTGAATACAGTTATTATTTTAAAATTATCTCAGGAGACAAAATTATGTTACATCATTATCTTACAAAAACAAAACATTATTACTCTGGAATACCACCACCGTTTCAGGGGTTCAACAGGGGTTTACCCCTTTGCCAGAGTGGTGGAGGAAATACGCAGTATTTACCGTAACCATGCCTGGCTATAATCAACAGATAACAGAAAATCATAAAAGACAATAAACTGAATATATCCGAAAAAAGCCACAGGAAGCCACAGAAGGGTATGAACGATATAAAACTAGGTTGGATACCAAACACGCATTACATACCCTTCCAGCCTTCTTAAAATCGGTTTCTATGATTTCTTTGTCGTTTGCATATCAATGTAGTTATAATAATAGCCAGGCATGGTAGCAGTGCATACTACGTATTGCACAACTACCACCCGGCCAAGGGCTTCGCCCTGTGGAACCCAAATAAGGATACAGAAATAAAATAAAAAGGATACGATATGAAAAGACAGAATTATAACTTTAAATTATCACCAGACGAAAAATTACGATTTTTAGCCTTCTCTCAATCCAAAGGTTTAGCCCTTGGCACTTGGTTACGTGCGCTGATGTATGAAGCGGAAAGCACAGGAAACGCAGGAAAATCAGTTGCTACAGAATTAGAGAGCATCCGATTAGAGCTTTCTAAAACCGGAAATAATCTTAATCAATTAGCAAAATATTTTAATCAGATAAAAGAACCTGTTGCGTTTCATTCTCACGCGACACAAGAAGATTTACTTAATGAGCAATTAGATAATCTCGAAAAGCTCATAAACAAAACAGATAAAAAAATCGCACTCGTAAAACCTTCTGTTCAAAGAACAGAAAGGAAGAAAGATGATAATACAAACGAAAGCCATTAAGGTTTCTTCCGGTGCTGATAAAACAGCAAATCATATTTTTTACGGCGATAAAAACGAACATATAGACGTGCTGGAAGGTAGCCACTTTCAAATGAAAGACGCTATGCGACAAGCAAAAAATAACCGTCTAAAATATGGTTTTCATCACTTCAAAATATCACCAAAAGAAAAATTAACAAATGAGCAATTGCGCGAGACAATCAATAAATTAGCACAGGAATATAAGTTTAATCCTGATGACATAACTCTCATTGAACACACTAAAAAACGCGCTGATACAACAGCATCAGACAAACATTACCATCTCATTGTTCCACATTATCAACCTACACAACGTAAAGCACTCGACACAAAAAATAGTTTTGCTCGAAACGAGAAAATTGCTCGAATTTGCGAAATCACATTCGGGCATGAAATAGTGCAAGGACAACACAATAAAGCCGTATATCATCAGCTAATAGACGAAGGAAAAACAGCATATGCAGAACGTGTTAAGCCCCTGATAGCTCTGGAACGAACACATCAAGCACATACAGTTAACCAGCAAAGAACAGCCGAAAAGAAAGGCATAAACCTACCTAAAGAGAAACAAGCCATAAAAACCCTATGGCAAGCATCTGATAGCCTTAAAGCCTTTCAGGCAGGGCTTTCCGAGCAAGGCTACACGTTGAAGCCGGGAGACAAAGCAAACACTTACATCATAGAAAAAAATGGCGTGCTTCTTGGTTCTGCTAATCGTTTAATTGGCATGAAAAAAGAATTATTCGCCAAACAATATAAGGAGTTAGAAAATGAACAATCAAATTTCAGAAATCAAACAGGACACATCGAACATAATAGAAATGCTTCAAGAGACAGAAGGCCCATCTCCGCTAGAGATGATTCAGGAGCTATTGGAAACGATACAGATACAACAAAACCAAATCATAACCACACAATCGCATCTCTTGAGAACAGTCAACAAAATAGAAAAAGATATGCAAAACATGAAGAAATAAAAGCAAATAAAATTCTCAGAAATATTAAAATATATGATGATAGCCACGTGAAAATTATTGACGATAATTATATAAATAAACTAAAAGAAATACTCAAAAAACAACGAGAAGAAGATTATAACAGGATTAGAAATGCTTATAGAAATATAGAATATCAAAAATATTATTATAATTCTTCTAATCGAACATATGACACAAATATCCTGAATATGATGTATAATTGCTTTTCTCGATTGTTCAAATTTTCAAAGATAAGCAACAAAAAGTCTGAGATTATCAAACCAAACGTAAAACCACCCTTACTTTTTTACACATGGAAAAAACTCACACATGAACAGAAAAATACATTGAGATTTTCTTGTATGTATCACTACCAAAGAACATTCGAGAATATGATAGAGTTCGAAAAACTACACGGAATAACGAATAATAATACATTTCAAGATTTTCTCCATATTCTTAAAGAGAAAGGTGATTTCATGTCTCAGGAGATAATAAACTTATATCCTTATCAATATATTAGAGAATTAGACGACGAATATTTAAAAAGAGAACTATCAAATATCTTGAAACATTCAAATTCACAGAAATACACAAAAGAAGATATTCAAGAAAATATTATCCAAGTGTGCCAAAACCTTCTAATCGACAAAGAAATTAAAGAGAAAATCGCAGAAACATTTAGGATAAAAGAAAGCATAATTAGAATGAAGTCAATATTTATGTCAAACGCCACAAAAGAAAATAAAACATATAATTATAAATAAAAAGTGTTCTTTTAATTGTAATTTTCCGAACATTGTGCTAATATTGAAAAATGGACGGAACAAAAAGGGGCTTGTTGTTCTTTTATTCTGTTCGGAAAATCATAGAAGGAAAATAACGATTTAAGGAGAAAATTATAATGTTATCAGTAATTACATCAGCGTTGCCGACTGTAGACAGAGAATTGGCTTTTACATTCTCGATTGTTTCTTTGAGTTCAGGAGAGGCAAGCCCTGAAGCTGTTCGAAAGTGGCAGATTGACGTTAAAAAATTAGCTTTGAAAGCATTTAGAGACATCGGCATTGAGACAAAAGACGTAACAGAAGAAGACATTAAAAAAGCTTGTAGCGTGGTTCTTGACGATGCCAAGAAAACAATACCTAGGGGCATGAGTAGCTTTAATTTTAAGGCCGATTATGTTTCTCCTGAATATGTTCAGGAATTGATAGAACTAGACAAAACTTTTTTGGAACAGTTCTAATGATTTATGGATATGCACGTGTAAGCACTAGCGACCAAAATGAAGGTATGCAGGTGGACGCTTTAAAAGGGGCTGGATGCTCTGAAATATTCACAGATAAGGCCAGCGGGGCAAAAACCTCGCGTCCTGCTTTGGATAAGATGCTCCCTCTTTTAAAAGATGGTGACACTCTGGTTATATGGAAATTAGACAGGCTTGGACGTTCTACAATTCACCTATTTAATTTGCTCGAAGACCTAAAAAGCAAAGGTGTTGCTGTTCGCAGTATCATGGAAGGAATAGACACAAGTGGTTCTCTTGGTAGATTCCTTTGCACAATCTTGGCCGGGGTTGCTGAGTTGGAGCGAGAGAACATCAAGCAGAGGGTTAATGCAGGGCTTGCAAAGGCCAAGCGTGATGGTGTGAGACTTGGCAGAAAAGAGCGATTTAATGCCAAGGACAAAGCCTTAATTAAAAGACTTCACACGCTCGGAGACAGTTACACAAAACTCTCTCGTCAGTTTTCTGCATCACGTTCAACCATCTGGGAAATCGTGAACAGCGAAGAAAAAGTAGCGTTTCAGGATAATCGCCAAACCGACCTTGAAGATACTCTATAAAGGGGGTTGATTTTCTACATAACCCTTCTACATTCTTCTTCACGACAGGATTATAAAAGTCTTTAATATCAATATGTTATTTAAACGACTGCGGGACTGTTGCTGTTCGAGTCCCGCAGTTCGCACCATAAATCCTTGATTTAGAAGGATTTATTGGTTCCGGAACTGTGACGGTAATTTTTTACCCATAAGTTTGCCAGCAGCTTGAACGTGCGGGATGAGAGTGCGGGATGCTACGGGTCATGGGGACGAGGTATTATTTCAGGCGTGCCGTGCCACGCAACATCCAGGCCATACTAGGTCGGAAAGAGTTTTCCCTTGCGCTGAAAACCAGCAATAAAGTGATAGCGCGCGAACGCGCAGGGCTGCTTTATGGAAGGATCGGCGAGTTGTTCAATAAGGCCAAGGATGCCGCACCCGAACCAACCAAAGCCGAACTGAAGGAACTGATTGCCCTTCAGAAGAAGATCATCGCCGAACATGAAGACCTGCGTGACGTTGAACGCGCCGCTGCACAATCACGCCGCAAGGCCGATGAAGCCCGTCATCTTTACGAGAAACTCACCCTTGTGAAGCAGACCGAAGATTTTTTCGAGCGTGTCACTCCCGCCATGAATGATCTTCTGCACCGTCTGAGCAGATTAAGCACCGATATCCTTGTCGACACCAAGGTCAGCGATACTGAAAAACAGGGGTTGCGTGACCAGATTGCAAACCTGACCAGTATTATCACCAATGTCAGCACCACTGCACAACCAGAAATCGTTGAAGACACGAAGCCTCTGACACCTGCCACAAAAGCCACCAAAAAGCTTGCTCAGAAGCGTGATACGCGCCCCAGATTGTCAGAAATGGCTGAACGCTTCGTATTCTCCGATCAGACCAAGAGCATTGACACAATCAAGGGAACAACCAACTCCGTTGCCCTGTTCACCGAAGCATTCGGGGACATGCCAGTTGCCGATGTCACAGGGAAGATTGCAGGCGAGTTTCGTGACCTGCTTTCAGGACTCCCGGCTCACCACGGCAAAGGGAAATCAACCCCACCTATCCGGGAGGCCGTTGCACAGGCAGAAGAGTTCGAGCTTGACACCGTGTCGGGCAAGACCGTCAAAAACCATTTCTCCCGCATGTCCGCCTTGTGGCGACACTTAGTCCAGCGCGACTACGCCGCCCGCAATCCCTTTGAAGGCTGGAAGTTCGACATCACCAAGAAAATCGAGCGTCGCGCATGGTCGGAGCAGGAATTGCAACAGCTCTTATCCGCACCGTGGACAAGTCGGGTAACATCCGAGCGCACATATCAGGGGATTATCCAGACAGCCCTTTATACAGGGATGCGTCTGGGTGAAATCTGCAACCTGCGTAACAAGGACGTCGAGATTATCGACGGCATCCCCTGCTTCCACATCCAGCCTCACACCGAGATTGTGAACGGCAAGCAGCGCAACTGGTCGCCCAAGACTGCCGCAGGCACACGCATTGTCCCGATACACAGCAAACTGCTTGAAGCCGGAATCCTGACGTTCAAAAGCTCAGGACTCTACTTGTTTGATGAGCTGACAATCGCACCACACGGGGTCAGAGGGAACGAGTTTGCACAGGCCTTCTCGAAATTCAAACGCCGTATAGGCATTCCAGAAGATGTGACCTTCCATTCCTTCCGCCACCTTGCCTCCACCAAGCTGCGCAATCAGGAGAACGATATCCGCGAACTCTGGATTGATGCGCTGCTGGGGCATGAAGCAACGCATCGCTCACAGGGAACAACAAACTATATGTCAGGCATTGAGGTGAAGAACCTGCAACGGGTTGTTGAGGCTCTCACCTATCCGCCTTTCATACACTTCACGCCTGGCAGATGACGTAAACGGCAGCTTTGGGGGGGAATCGGACGGTCTGTTGTGAAGATGCCAAAGTAGAAAACTTCTATTCGTTATGTTAATTGACGAAAAATTTCCGACACCGGATTCCAGAGAGAAAATTATAATAAAATATGAGACTATATTTTTATGCTTTTTATTACACGAACATATAAAGGATCATTTACATATAAGAGAACATCATTTTTTAGCTTTTGACGCGCTAACGGATTTATGTTCGATGCAGTTAAAATGTAAAGGCAAACCAAAAAGCGTTGTATTGAGTAGGTGCTCTTGTTTTGTCCATTTAGAACATAAAGGCGAACTTCCGGCTTAATCAATGGACCTAGAGTCATATTCTTAAACGACACAAAAACTGAACAAGCTGTTTCGAATCCTAACGAAACGATCATAGCCTTCATTGCCTCTCCTTCTTTGTGACCTCGAAATTTGCCGTATGTGGAAGCAACTTGTCGAGCAAGGAACTCAGAATGTGTCCAAATATTTGATGTCTGCTCAATCACCTGAAGAATGTGGCGTCGCAGACCATATTTACTCATTAGCCACAAAGCGGCCATTAAGAAAAAAGGGTTGCGACACACATATTGGGAGGAAGCCAATTGTTCAGCTAAAGAACGGATATCTCTATGTAACACGCTATTTGGAGTAACATGCCAGTCAGTAAGAACTTTAGCTGCGAACATGATGGACGCGTCGTCCAGAATATCTGAACCGGTCAGATATGTTGCTATGCTGTTAAATCTGTCTCGCCTCGGTCCGAGTTCACTGAAATACCGTAAAATGCTATCACGCAGTCCTGGATCTGACGACAATCTGCTTTTTGCAAATTTAAGCCCGTAGTTATCGCTTATAGATGCAAAATGGCTCAAATACCGCTTTGCCACCTTCTCCCACTGTCCTGTAGGTTCTATCCCCTGAAATTTGTCAAATTCCCGCTGTACTTTTATTAATAAATTTTTTCTTCGTTTCCCACCAAGAGGAAGCTTGGCAAAGTCATCTTTTACTTTGTCTAAGAACTTATTTTCCTGTGCGTAGAAGAATTTTCTAGCTTGTTTAGCGGATAGTATTTTGGTTTTGCCAGAATTTAATCTCAATCCCCGTGTTTGCAGCATTTGATCCAAGTCTCTGAGGAGGCATTTACCCTCAGAAACTGAGTTCGTGGTTGCGGTTATGTCGTCAACCCACCTAACAAAGCAATTGTTCGTTACTGTCTTTAAGAAAGCGTCGACTTCGTAAAGATAGACATGACTGAGAAGACGTGGAGCATCGAAATTTACTTGAGGGAGACTGCGATTAGATGATGGAAGATAATCTGGACGCCAGCTAATTCTATCAAGAACTAAAAATAAAATATCAAGAGTGACTTCCCCCGTGCTATGAAGATCTGAAATAATGTTTCGTAAATGCGAGTAGTCAATGTTATCGAAATAGTTAGCAATATCGGTCACGCAAACAAACTGATGACTACTAGAAATTTCTAATCTCATATCCGAAAATTTTCTCCATTGACGAAACCAAATATAATCTCGTTCAAAGGAAATATCAGCCTGAGCAAATCCATGGCTTCTGCTAAAAAACGAGTTCTTTGATGGTTGTTTTTTTAGAGCAATAGGCAAAATATTTTCCACAATACACTGCAAAATCAAGCAATCATTAACAGTTGGCAATACCAACGTCCTTGTTACGCCAAGCTTCTTTTCAATGCGAACTGGCACTGATCGCTGAGAAATATAATTTCCAGAGTATAGCGCATTGCAAAGGCGTGAGAATATTTCTTTTCTATTCCAATGGAAATCATTATAGTCATGTAGATCTGGTATTTCCTGATCTCGAAGCCCAGGCCTTATGTAATTTTTCCATACACGCTCCATAATTTCCGGTGAAAATACTTTTTGAAGTTCGTTCAACCGACTAGTGAGGCGTTTTGTGTGGAAAGAATGGAATGGAGACAGCATCATGCAACTCGATTTTTGGAATAGAAGTAAATATTATTTGTTTCTAATAAATGCACGATTTATATTCGATTGATGAAGAATATAAAACACTAAAAATCATAGTGATTTTCTTGTGCATTCAACACTTCCTATAGTTAATGGCAAATGTCCGGAAAGTTCAGTAAGATCATTGTGAAGGGCTTCTCAGCAAACGTAAACAGAGAAAAATAACTAAAGCTTTGTCCGGTTTCGGTAAACCTTGCAACCTGATCAAACGACCAACATGAGGCGGTGGCCGCCTGTCTGTTCTGGTTCCCTTGAGCAGACAGGGGGATAGGAGGGAACGGAATGGCAGCTTTCAGCGCATTCTGGGAGCATGCCGTCAGGGACATTGAAATGTGAGGCTTCGCGCCTTAGCCCAACCGTATATGAATTGACGAAGCTCCTCAGTACGGTTCTTCGGCAGTCCTTTGCCGTCACGCATGGAGATGGATGCTTCATGCCCGATGAGCCACGGAAGGAGACCTAGACGGTCATAACTCTCGCCCGTATCAGAGTGACCTGGATTCAACCATTGCACAAAAATGTCGAATTGATTGTCGACTACATAGTTGAGCGTTTGACGCACTGTCTCTGTGTATTGGATCGAGCACAGTATGATGCGGCATTTTTGGTTCTCGAGAATATCTCCTGCATAAAGTTGTCGCTCTTCGGGAGATCCGCTAATTAAAAATACCTCAACGCATTCGCCGCCATAAAGAACCAGAGTTCGAGTATTTTGACCGGTTCTTACTGTCGCACCGAACAATGTGTTCCACGTGGTTGATTTGCCCGAGTTTCGATTGCCAAGAACTCCAACGAAGAGACGGTTGTTCAAGTTATCCTCCTTTAAATCATTGGGTTTGTCGAAGCGCACAACATCGCGGTGCTGTATCGACTCCTAAGTGCTTTTACATGGAATGAGTGTCCGCTTCAAAGCTAAGGAGGTAACTTTTGTGAATGTCCGGCATGAGGCGACTGCGGCCACTGCACTTTCACATCTCCCTCTTATTTACCCCTCTTTTTTCATGCGTGGTCTGCTTTTGCTTTCCCAACAATGTCATAGCCAG